>CAMCDS010000001.1 GCA_945873625.1 uncultured Porphyromonadaceae bacterium
TATCGGGGCGCGCTCGGGACTTACACCCGTTAGATTATGCCCATGTCGGGCGAACGACACAAAAACGGGAGATTCCAATCCGGAACCTCCCGTTTTTGTATGCCTCAGGCAGCCTCAGGGCGTCTGGGGGCGGAACTCCGGGGGGAGTATCCGCGTCGCGTCGACGCTGTCGACAGCCGTTATCACTATCTTGCTTGCGCCGCGCCAGGGGAGAGTGGCGTGATACTGCTTATAGCTCACCATCACGGGCTGATGACGCAGCTCAAACATTTTCAGTCTCTTTGCCGTGTGGGCGTCGGCCGAGAAGATAAAGTCGCGCCGGTAGACGCGCGTGGTGTCGTGCAGTTCGCGGTAGGGTATCATCACTCCCTCGTAGGTATGGAAGATGGTGCCGCGCCGCTCCACATGCTCGATATATCCATACTCCACAGCCTCGTCGATGTAGGGCGAGAAGAAGCGGAGGTAGAATCCGGTGATGAGCCCCACCACGAGCAGCAGCGCCACGAGCACTGCGAGCAGGGCCAAGCGGCGGCGGGGACGCAGGTGGTCCCATTCCCCTTCCTCGCGCTCCCAGTAGCCGGGATCGTCGGGGGGAAGCGTCGGCTCTTTCACCGGCTTGGGCACTTCGGTGCGTATGTCGTCTTCGAAATAGTCTTTGTGGCCGTCGTCTTCATCTTCGTCGCCACGCGTGAATTTATCGAAAAGTCGCATAGTCGATTGATTGTCAGGATTAATTAAGATGATATCAGCTTTCCTGCTCGAGAATCCGGGCCGGCGATTCACCCACGCGCCCTGTCTTCTTGCGCGAGAGGGCTATATAGACCATCGTGAAGACGCCGAGGATGATGAGCATCACGGTCTGTCCGCTCCACTGCAGCATCGAGAAGGCCGTGCCCTGCGCGTCGGAGATGCCGTAGACGGCGAGGCCGAACATCACGGCGATGTTCCACGGCCCCAGACCTCCGTTGGAGGGAACGGCCATGCCTATCGAACTGAGCACGAAGGCCACGAGGCAGGGCGTGAGGCCGAAGGCAAGCGAGCTTTCGGCGCAGAGCTCGCGGGTGAAGGGGAAAGCGAAAAAGGCCACATAAAGCTGAAAATAGTAGCAGCCCCAGATGGCGAGCGTCAGAAGGGCGAACTTACCCCTTCCGGGCATCCTGCCCACAACGGCAAAGCCGTTCCAGAGCTCGCCGATCCATCCCTTCAGTTTCTTCACCACGGCAGTGTTGCGGAATGCCACGAGCAATCCCCATATCACCCCGATGCCGACGATGAGCCCCACCCAGAACATCGGATTCTCCACAAGGTCTACCAGTCCGCGTCCCACGGGGTATTTCACCAGAAAGGCGTTGATGGCGCCTGATGCCACCACAAACGTCAGCACCGTGAGCAGCAACACCATAAGCGTGTCGGCCAGGCGGTCGGCCACCATCGAGCCGAGCACGGTGGTGAGCGGCGCCTTCTGGCGTCCGGCCACGTACGTGCAGCGCCACACCTCTCCAAGCCTCGGGAAAACGAGATTCAGCGCGTAGCAGCCGAAGATAGAGCAGCAGAGGGCCATCATCGGCGGACGGATTCCGAGGGCACGCAGCTGAATGCGCCAGCGCGCCGCCCTCGCCACATGCGAGAGCACGCTGATGCCCATGGCGGCAAGAATCCAGCCATAGTCGACGCCGGTGCGCAGTATTTCCATCATTTCAAGAAAGTTGACTTTCTTGAACATATACCATACCAACGCGACGGTCAGAGCCAGCGGCAGCAGATAGCGCACGGCATAGCCGAGCAGCTTTCCGGCAGTAGACTGCTTGGCCGGCTGCAAAGCGGATGAAGATTTGTTATCCCGATTATCCATTGATTCTCATCTTGTTAGATTCGTCAATAGCCACTGCCGCCACGGAAAATCCACTGTCGGCAGTCAACGGCCTACTGATTCAAACTACAAAATTACTCATTCTTGCCGAATAAAGCAAATGGAAATCTCAATTCCCATCTCCCAAGAATCGGGCGAACGCGAAAAACGCCGGGGCTGCCTTGCGGCGGCCCCGGCGGGATATGGTCGGTCGGTTGCAGAAGCGAATCAGAGCTTCGGACCGGCGGCTACGAGAGCCTTGCCTGCCTCGTTGTTCTCAAACTTCTTGAAGTTCTGGATGAACATGCCGGCGAGCTTCTCTGCCTTCTCTTCCCATTCCTTCGGGTCGGCGTAAGTGTCGCGCGGGTCGAGAATCTTGGGATCCACGCCGGGGAGCTCGGTCGGGATGGTGAAGTCGAAGATCGGGAGCTTCTTGGTCGGAGCCTTGTCGATGTCGCCGTTGAGGATGTCGTCGATGATGCCGCGGGTATCCTTAATGGAGATACGCTTGCCGGTGCCGTTCCAGCCGGTGTTGACCAGATAAGCCTTGGCGCCGCTAAGCTTCATCTTCTTGACGAGCTCCTCAGCATACTTGGTGGGGTGCAGCGACAGGAAGGCCTGGCCGAAGCAAGCCGAGAATGTCGGGGTAGGCTCGGTGATTCCGCGCTCAGTGCCGGCGAGCTTGGCGGTGAAGCCGGAGAGGAAGTAGTACTTGGCCTGCTCGTGGTCGAGAATCGATACGGGAGGAAGCACTCCGAATGCGTCGGCCGAAAGGAAAATCACCTTCTCGGCAGCCGGGCCCTTCGATACGGGCTTCACGATGTTCTTGATGTGGTAGATGGGGTAGCTTACGCGGGTGTTCTCGGTAACGCTCTTGTCGGCGAAGTCGCACGATCCGTCGGGGCGCACGGTTACGTTCTCAAGAAGAGCGTCGCGGGTGATGGCGTTGTAGATGTCGGGCTCGGAGTCCTTGTCGAGGTTGATAACCTTGGCATAGCATCCGCCCTCATAGTTGAATACGCCGTCGTCGTCCCAGCCGTGCTCGTCGTCGCCGATGAGGAGGCGCTTCGGGTCGGTGGAAAGAGTGGTTTTTCCTGTGCCGGAGAGGCCGAAGAATACGGCTGTGTTCTTGCCCTCGAGGTCGGTATTGGCCGAGCAGTGCATCGAAGCGATGCCGCGGAGGGGATTAAAGTAGTTCATCATCGAGAAGAGGCCTTTCTTCATCTCGCCGCCATACCAGGTGTTGATGATCACCTGCTCGCACTGCTTGATGTTGAATGCCACCACGGTCTCGGAGTGGAGGCCGAGTTCCTTATACTCCTCGCACTTTGCCTTCGAGGCGTTGAACACCACGAAGTCGGGCTTGAAGTCTTCGAGCTCCTCCTTGGAGGGACGGATGAACATGTTGGTCACGAAGTGGGCCTGCCATGCCACTTCCATGATGAAGCGCACGTTGAGGCGGGTAGCCTTGTTGGCACCGCAGTAGCAGTCTACTACATAAAGAGTCTTGTCCGACAGCTCCTTGACGGCTTTTTCGCGCAGGTGGTCCCACACTTCGGTAGTGATGGGCTTGTTGTCGTTCTTATATTCGTCGGTGGTCCACCATACGGTGTTTTCCGTAACCTCGTCTTTCACGAGATATTTGTCCTTGGGCGAACGGCCGGTGTAGACGCCGGTGAAAACGTCGACTGCGCCGAGGTCGGCAAGGATACCTTTCTCGTAGCCTTTGAGTTCAGGGTTGGTCTCGTCTTTGAAGAGCTCGTCGTACGAAGGATTGTGGATGATGTTCTTCACATCCTTGATACCATACTGGGCTAAATCTATCTTTGCCATAGTTTCGGATATGGTTTTAATTGGGTTATTTTTAAATTTTTCTTTTTTACCTGTAGTCTCGTCTCGCGCCGGTGCGGAGCCGTCCGCACACAGACGCACGGAACGCCGCGAGGCGTCGTCCGGGAGACTCTTACCTCTTATAACAATTCTGCGAGTGTTTT
Organism: uncultured Porphyromonadaceae bacterium; assembly: GCA_945873625.1. Classification (GTDB taxonomy): domain Bacteria; phylum Bacteroidota; class Bacteroidia; order Bacteroidales; family Muribaculaceae; genus Lepagella. The sequence continues at coordinate 3,844 of CAMCDS010000001.1, forward strand.
CGACCGCAAAGTTAGCGAAATTTTTTCAATCCGCATCGTTCCCGGGCCAAAAATCGCTTTTAGAGCGCGTGCCTTAAAATATCGGAGTCGTATGGGCGGCGGTTTTTGAGCAGATTTTGCGAGTCGAAGAGGAAGCGATGCGGGCATCGCGACCGATGAGATCTCGGCAAAATATGCCAAAAAACGCCGGTCAGAGGTAATTTTTCTACACGAAAGACAGCCGATTCCGGATTTAAAACTATAATAGCGTAACAGGCTGGCACTGACGCAAACAACTGCACTTCAAGGAACTGCGACCCTTACGACCCCGAAATTTTAAGAAACGTGCTCTTCAGGATATGGGCCGAAACGGTTGCCGCCCGGCTGCGACGCGGTGCAGCAGAGCACGAGATACCATATCCAGCCTACCAACGGCACCAGCGTGATGAAAATCCATCCGCCGCCCTTGCCAATGTCGTGCATGCGGCGCACGCTGACGGCAAGCGACGGGATGAGCACCGCGAGGCCGAAAATCGACATCACCGACGACCAGAAGATCGAGGGGGAGTCGGTGTATACTCCCGACAGTGATACGAGTATGGAGTTGACAATAAACATGGCGAGGGTGAAATACCAGTATTCCGAGCGCGAGGCGCGGCCGGAAAAGACAGCGTATTTGCCGAATACGGAGCCGATAGATTGAGTGAATGTCATGACTGAAACTGTTTTACCCTTATAACAACCGGCAGCCGATTTATCCTCCCGCCTCCCGATTTTTACCCTTTATAAGAATAATCGGGGCGCAGGATGCGTTAATTCCACATGGGCAACACGACAGAACGACAGAGGCCGGACGTGGCCGTCTCGATTGTGGCACACCGCACCCCGCCGGCGCAGCTTGCCGCCGCCCTCGCGAGCATACTGCGCTCGGAGGCCGTGGCAAGGGTAGACATAATCGACAATTCTCCCGACGACTCGCTTCGCTCACGCATCGGGGAAGCCGCAGGAGGCGACCGGCGCGTCGGCTACCGACACGTGGAGAACCGAGGATACGGCGCCGGGCACAACATCTCGATGCGCGAGTCGCTCGAAGCAGGCACCGACTATCACCTCGTGATGAACGCCGACGTGCGCTGGGAGGGCGACGTGATCGGACGCATGGTTGAGCTGATGGAGAGCAATCCGCCGGTCGGGCTGTCGATGCCGAGAGTGAGATACCCCGACGGCACCCTGCAGTATGCCTGCCGCATGCTCCCCACCCCTTTCGACGTTTTCGCCAAGCGTTTTCTGCCCAAGCGGTTCACGGCCCGGCGCATGGAGCGCTATCTGCTGGCCCGCGCCGACCATTCGCGCTCGTTTCCCGTGCCTTATCTGCTGGGCAGCTTCCTTTTCTTCCGCACCGACGCGCTGCGCGAATGTGGACTCTTCGACGAGCGCTTCTTCATGTATCCCGAAGACATCGACATCAGCCGCCGGATTCATGCCCGCCGGGGCTGCCTCTACTTCGCCGGGACAGAGATAATCCACGACCACGCGGCGGCCTCGCGCAAGAGCACGAAGATGCTGCGCATCCACATCGTCAACATGATACGCTATTTCAACAAGTGGGGCTGGATATTCGACCGGCAACGGCGTAAAATGAACGCCCGGCTCCTGGCCGAACTGCCTCTGGCAGACCGACCGGAACCGGGACGCGGATAAGGGCGCGAAGGCCTCGCTTACTTTACTACCAAAAAATATTCCCAGGGCTGAAGGGCTGCCGGGATGGCTGCCGACCTGCCGGTAAACCAGTCGGTCATGCCGGCCACGTCGGGGGTGACGGGGAATGCGAGCTTCTTGGCCTCGCCCGAGAGGTTGGCCACGACAATCACCTTCCGGCCGTCTTTGGCACGTTCGAAGGCGAGGATGTCGCTGTCGCCTGCGGGAATCACCTCAAACGAACCGCCGTCGATACCGGCATCAAGAGCGGGATTGCTGTGTTTAAGAGCGTTGAGCATCCGGTAGAAGGCCGTGAACTGGTTGGCGGTGTAGTCGGGCTGCACGGTGTCAAGTTCAAAAAACTCGAAGGGGTGGTTGAAGCCTACTTCCTGTCCGGTGTACATCATGGGCATTCCGGGGAGCGTATAGCTGAGCACGGCAAAGGCTCCGGTGGCGGGGCCGAGACGCTCGAACTCCGTGCCTTCCCATGAGTTGAGGTCGTGGTTGGTAATCATGTTCATGCTCACACCCCCTTTGGGATACTGCTTTGCCTGACGGGCCACGAGCTCGGGAATAGCCGTCGCGTCGAGCTTCGGAAGATTCTGCCCCTTCTTAACGGCATATTCGTTGGCGCCTTTAGTGGCGGCGATGGCGTTGAACACATCCTTCATCGGCCAGTTGTAGTCAGCGTCGAAGGCATTGACTGTAAGCTCGGGCTTCGAGGCCTCGGCAAGCATGAAGACGGGCTTCACGGCGTCGAGGCGCGGACGCAGCTCGTCCCAGAAGGAGGTGGGCACCTCGCCGGCCACGTCGAAGCGGTAACCGTCGATGTCGGCCTCCTTCACCCAGAAAAGCAGAGCGTCGAGCATAGCCTCGCGCATTTTGGGATTGGAATAGTCGAGCTTATAGGTGTCGGTCCAGTCGTAAGGGCTCACGAGGTTGCCCTTCTTGTCGCGCACGTAGAAGTCGGGATTGCTTTCGATCCAGCCGTTGTCGCCGCCCGAATGGTTGCACACCTCGTCGATAATCACCTTCATCCCGAGGTTGTGGGCCGTGCGGACAAACTCCTTGAAATCGTCCATCGTGCCGAACTCGGGATTGACCTTCTTGTAGTCGGCCACGGCATAATAAGAGCCGAGCGTGCCCTTGCGGTTCTTCTCGCTGATGGGATGCACGGGCATGAGCCAGAGGATGTCGACGCCGAGATCCTTGAGGCGCGGCAGCTGAAGCTGCATACCCTTGAGGTTGCGCTCCGGCGTGCCCTGACGGAGATTGATTTCATAGATGACGGCGTTTTTCATCCAGTCGGCGTTCTTCACCGACGTCGTCTTGTCGCCGAAATGTTTTTCGGCCGGCTGCTTCTTGGCCTGGGCATTGAGGCCGCCGAGCAGCATCGAGGCTGCCAGCGCGCCGGCAGCGAGTTTCATCAGTCTACACATAAGATTTATTTAGAGTGAGCTGTCTGCGGACGCCTTTGCGGCGCCCGCAGGGAAAATCATTCGCTAAGCAGGAAAGGGACCTGCACGGTGGCTGTGGCGTCGACAGGTGCGCCCCCCTTGTCGGCGGGAATCCATTTGGGCATGTTCTTCACCAGACGGATGGCTTCCTGCTCGAGGTCGGGATCGATCATGCGCACAATCTTGATTGAGCCGATTGAGCCGTCGGCCTTCACGGTGAAGGCCACGTTGACGATTCCCTCGATGCCGTTTTCCTTGGCCATGGCGGGATACTTGGTGTTTTCAGCCAGATAGGCCTTCAGCGCCTCTTCACCACCGGGATACGAAGGTGTATCGGCAGCCGACATACCGGCCACGAACGCCACCAAGAGCGCGAGAAATGTTGCAATTCTTTTCATAATTATATTTTTCTGATAAGTTGTCAAAAACCTGGGCATTTTATTGAATGGGTGCTGTCTGTCAGGCGCACGGGCCGGCATCATACCTCTCCCTCGCAGACGGCGTCGAGCAGCCCGGCGCACGCGTCTTCAAGCAGGTCGAGCACCAGCTCGAAACCCTCGGCGCCCTCGTAGTAGGGGTCGGGCACAGTGTCGTGGCCGGGATGAAGCCGGCAGAAGTCGGTCATCATCACGATCTTCTTCTGCGCTTCGGGCGAAGGCGCCGCCTCCATGAGGTCATCGTAGTTATGGCCGTCCATAGCCACGATGATGTCGGCCTCGTCGAAGTCCCACGGGCGGATTGTACGCGAGCGATGGGTAAGTTCATATCCACGGCGCACGGCATGCACACGCATCCGCTTGTCGGGCAGGTCGCCGGCGTGTCCGCCATAGAACCCGCACGAGTCGAGCGCGAACTTATGCGATAGGCCACGCTCATCCACCAGGCTTTGCATCACCCCCTGCGCGGCCGGCGACCGGCATATATTGCCGAGGCAGACGAAGAGGATGTGCGTTTTAGGGCGCATGGGATTGCAGGAGCGGCTGTTGCTGTCAGATTTCATATCCTTCATTTTATGAATCGCAAAAGTATATAAAAATATGATTATAGACAAATAATAGCGCGAAATGTAAAATCCAGAAATCCGCCGAAACGGGTGATTGAAGAGATAATTCAAAAGAGCGGTATTATTCCTGACAGCATCTGTCTTTCATTCACAACTTCCCGGCATACGCCGTTTTCGGGTTAGCCGAGACTCAAAAAGAAGCAAATTGCAATAAAAAATGGCCGCATACATTTGCCGTATGCCGATTTTTATGTAATTTTGCCGTTGCAAACCTGCAATCTGAATTACTGAATTATTACTTTTTATGGACAAGATAGATATTCTCGACAAGAAGATTCTCAACATCGTGATGAGCAACGCAAGGATTCCCTCGAAAGACATTGCCGTAGTATGCGGTGTGTCGAGGGCTGCCATCCACCAGCGCATCCAGCGCCTCATCGACATGAACGTGATTGTCGGCTCGGGCTACAATGTGGATCCGCGCACTCTCGGCTACAACACCTGCACCTACATCGGCGTGCGCCTGCAGAAGGGCTCGCTCTACCGCGAGGTGGCCAAGGAAATCGAGAAAATCAGCGAGGTGGTGGAGTGCCACTACACCACCGGACCCTACTCGATGCTGATCAAGGTGTTCGCGCAAGACAACCGCCACCTCATGGAGCTGCTCAACGACCGCATTCAGCACATCCCCGGCGTTACCGAGACCGAGACCCTCATCTCGCTCGAACAGAGCCTCAACAGGCAGATTAAAATCAAGATCGACAACGAGAATATTCCCGTAGAGAGAAAGCATTGACGAAGCATCGCGCGTGGTTTCCGACAATCCGGAACCACGCGCGACGCGCTTTCGCCTCCACCTTCCTCACTCACCCTTTACGCTTCCAAATGAACCGAAAGATACTATACCCCCTTCTGGCCACTCTGCTTCTGGCGATAGTGGCCGTTTTTTTCTTTTTCCCCGACGACGTGCAGGGGAATGTGCTGCAGCAGCATGACACCACCCAGGGAATCGCCAACGGACAGGAGGTGAAGGCCTACCGGGAGGCCTCGGGAGAGACCTCGCGATGGACCGACTCGCTATTCGGCGGCATGCCTACTTTCCAGATTGCCCCCTCCTACGCCGCCTCCGGGCTGCTCGGATGGGTGGCGAAGCTCTACGGACTGTGGCTGCCGGCTCCGGCCAACCTCCTCTTCAGCATGATGCTCGGATTCTTCATCATGTGCCTCTGCATGAGGTTCAGATGGAGCAACGCCCTCTTCGGCGCCGTGGCCTGGGGACTTTCGACTTACTTCATAATCATCATCGGTGCCGGACACATCTGGAAATTCGCGACTCTCAGCTACATACCCCCGACAATCGGCGGCATCGCACTCTGTTACCGCGGGAAATACCTCGGCGGAACTGCCCTTGCGGCTCTCTTCGGCGCGCTGCAGATTCTCAACAACCATATCCAGATGTCGTACTACTTCCTCTTCGTGGTTCTTTTCCTGATGCTCGCATGGCTGTGGGAGGCAATCCGCGAAAAGAAAGTGGCGCGCTGGCTCATAGCCACAGTCTGTGTGTTTGGCGCCGGAGCTCTCGCCGTGGCAGCCAACTCGACAAGCCTCTACAACACTTACGAATACTCGAAGGAGACCGTCAGGGGGCGTGCCACTGAGATTGTCTCCGACAAGGTAGAGGCCGACGGGGCGAAAACCGCCGACGGCATGGACCGCAACGCCATCACGGCATGGAGCTACGGCATCGACGAGACATGGACGCTGCTCATACCCAACGTGAAGGGTGGCGCCACCATCAAACCCGTAGGCGCTGAAAACCGGATGATGTCGGTGGCCGACACCGACAAGGCTTCCGACTTCTACCTCACTCCGGAAGAGAGTCAGTTCCTTCAGCAGTGGCCGCAGTATTTCGGCGACCAGCCGATGACCAACGGCCCGGTCTACGTGGGTGCCTTCGTGCTCGTTCTGGCCATTCTCGCGCTGTTTGTGGTGCCGGGAGCCGTCAAGTGGGCTCTCTTCGCCGTCAGCATCCTCGCCATAGCCCTTTCGTGGGGACACAATTTCCCCGGACTTACGGACTTCTTCATCGACAATTTCCCGATGTACAGCAAGTTCCGCGCCGTCTCGAGTTTCCTCGTGGTGGTCGAGTTCACCATCCCGCTTCTTGCGGTGCTCTGCGTGAAGAAGATACTCGACACCCCCGACTTCCTCGCCCGCTATAAATGGACGTTCTATGCCGTATGCGGCGTGCCCATGGCCGTATGCCTCATCGGCTGGATAGCCCCCTCAATTTTCGGGCAGCCCTTCAGCATCAACGAGCTGCAAAGCCTCAACGAGGCGGGTGCATTCAGCAATCCGCAGTATGCCAACGTGCTTGCCGCCATCCGCGAGTCGCGCCTCTCGCTCGTTTCTTCAGACTGTCTGCGCTCGTTCCTCTTCATCCTCCTCGGCGCCGGCGTTACGCTCCTCTACCTCAAGGGGGCTTTCAAGAGCAAGACGATGCTTGCCTGCGCGCTGGCCGGCGTGGCTCTCATCGACCTCTTCTGGGTCAACACCCGCTACGTGAATTCCGAGAACTTCGTGGAGCCCGACCCGCAGCAGGCCGTGATAATGCCTACACGCGCCGACGAAGCCATCATGGCCGACAAGGACAACTATCGCGTGCTCGACGTGCAGCGCTTCGGAAGCGCCGAGCCCTCATACTTCCACAAGACAATCGGAGGCTACCACGCAGCCAAGCTCACGCGCTACAACGACCTCATCACCCATCAGATATCGAAAAACAACATGGGTGTGCTCAACATGCTCAACACGCGCTACGTGATTACCGGCGGCGACGAGTTTGTGCGCAACCCCGACGCACTCGGCAACGCATGGCTCGTTGACTCAATCAGCTACGTGGCCGACGCCAACGCCGAGATGAAGGCCCTCGACTCGCTCGACACGCGCCGCGCAGCCGTGGCCGACAGAAAGTTTGCCGGCGTGCTCGGCGAAGCGGCCGCCATACAGCCCGGCGACACTGTCTACGAGACCCGCTATGCCCCCAACCGTCTCAACTACAAGGTGAAGAGCGCCCGCGGAGGCATCGCCGTATTCAGCGAGATCTATTTCCCCTGGGGGTGGACGGCCACCATCGACGGCAAGGAGGCTCCCATCGGCCGCGTGAACTACGTGCTCCGCGCCATGCGTGTGCCGGCCGGCGAACACAACATCCAGTTTGAGTTCGACCCGCAGTCGGTGAAGACGGCCGACAAGATCTCGACCGCCTCGATAATCGTAATCTACATCCTTTGCGCGGCAGCCCTGGCAGCAGCCGTCATCGCTTTCCGCCGGAGAGCAAGCCGCCAAGAGGAGGAGCTGAAATGACCCGGCTCCTGAGCCGTCTGGCCAAGAAATATATGCGTGCACGCCATACCCGAGGGTTTGGCGTGCACTCTCCGTTTGCCTACGACACTCTGCTGCTGCTCAGAATCAACGGCAAGACGGGATTCTACGCCGACGAGGAGATTGAGGAATGTGCCCGGCCCGACGGAGGCGCTCAGCTGGCGCGCGACGCCATACGCTTCCACCGCCTCTGCGCCTCGCTCACCGAAGGCGACGTCTACGTCAGCCCGAAAGCTCCAAGAGCCGTCTCGGAGGCCGTCGGCCTCGCCTCGTCGCAGCTCAACGCCATAGCCACCCGCCGCCTCGCCCCCACATGCTGCGTAGGCTTCTTCATAAGAGAGACCGACGCCCCGCTCGAGGTGGCCGAAGCCCTCGCCGCCGACTGCCGCACCGTATGGCTGTCGGGCTATTCCGACGAGGAGGTGCGCCGCATCGCTTCCGACGGAGGAGCCACCCTCACCCTGCTCGGCAACCGTAATTCCATCCTCTTCCGCCGCCCGCAGATGCAGCCGGTGGAATACACGGTCTATCTATGATTCTGACCGGAAAGCCTTTCCCCGGGCGCGAGACACTCGTGGCCGACTTCACGGCCTATCTGCGTATGGAGCGCGGACTGGCGGCCAACACCGCCGACGCATACCGACGCGACACGGCCCACTTCTTCCAGTTCTGCGACTCCACGGAGCGGAACCTCGAAGCTATCGGGGAAAGCGACATACATGAGTTTCTGGCCACGCTCCACGAAATCGGAATACAGCCTCGCTCACAGGCCCGCATGCTCGCCGGACTGCGCAGCTTCTTCCGCTTCATGCGTATCGACGGATATATCGTGGCCGACCCGTCGGAACTCGTCGAGATGCCGGCGCTGCAGAACAAGCTCCCCGACATACTTTCCATCGAGGAAATAGACGCGATGATCGGCGCCATTCCTCCGGGTAAGGAGGAATCGCCGCGCAACCATGCCATTATCGAGGTGCTCTACGGAAGCGGCCTGCGCGTCAGCGAGCTGACGGCCCTGCAGATGTCGCACATCGACTTTGAAAACAGATATGTGATTGTGGAAGGGAAAGGGAGCAAGCAGCGGATGGTGCCGCTGTCTGACGTCTCTGTGTCGCTGATAGCCGATTACCTCCCCTTGCGCCGGATGCTCGACATCAAGCCCGGCGACGAAGACACGCTGTTTCTTAACCGCCGGGGAGCGCGACTCACTCGCGTGATGGTGTTCTACATTGTAAGGCAACTGGCCGAGATGGCCGGTATCAGAAAGAAGGTAAGCCCCCACACGCTGCGCCATTCATTCGCCACCCATCTGCTCGAAGGGGGCGCCAACCTGCGTGCCATTCAGGAGATGCTCGGCCATGAGTCGATAGCCACCACGGAGCTTTACGTGCACCTTGACCGCACCCGTCTGCGCGACGAGCTTCTCGCCCACCACCCCCACTTCCGACACTGAGAGTATGTTTGAATTTAACATGAATTGATTTAAACATACTTCTGCAAAAAATTCTTTCTATCCCCTTGAAGTTAAACTCAAACATACTCTGAGCCCCGGCGTCAACAAATATTGGGGAACGGGGGTCTGAGCTATTTGCGCAGCAGGGCGTAGCGGATGTCGGACGCCACGTCGGCTATCATGGAGCGAAGCGGAGAAATCACCGGGCGGAAATCCGGCACCGAAGACGGCACCCTTACGAGCAGGTTGGCCGGCTGAAGACTGATGTCGAGACGGCGACCCAGCTCCACCGGCTCGCCGTCGATATGCGCGGCTCCGGCCGAAAGGCGCGAGATCGAGGCCGCCGACACGCGGAAGCTGTCGATGAGCGTATTCCGATCGAGCTGGCCGGTGAAAAGCTCCACCCCGGCGAGAGCCGAGGCGATGAGCGAACCCTGATGCACCACGGTAACGTCGAGAAGGCCGTCGTTGAGCGACGCCTTGGGCGCGATATAGGCGTTGTTGCCGTATTGGGGCGCGTTGCAGATGGCTATCAGAAAGGCGGTCTCGGTAATCACGCGTCCACCGACCGAAATGGCATACGACTGAGGCGAATAGCTGAGATAGTCGAGCAGCACGTTTTTAAGATACGTCATGCGCCCGCGCCGCTTCTCGGCGGCGAAACGTCGGCTCACCTCCGCGTCAAACCCCACGCCACACGTGCAGAAGAAGGGGCGGTCGTTGATAAGTCCGTTGTCTACCTTCATTGTCGCCCCGTCGATAAGCAGCCGGGCGGCCGAGGTGAAATCGGGAGGCACGCCAAGCGCGCGGGCCAGTCCGTTGCCGCTTCCGCAGGGGATGATGGCCAGCTCCGTCTGCGAGCCGCGCAGAGCCGAGGCCACGTCGCTCACAGTGCCGTCGCCGCCGGCGGTAACCACCGTGGCAAAACCGCGCTCCACGGACTCAAGCGCGAAAGCCGCTGCATCGGAAGGCTGCGACGTGGTGCGCACCTCGAGCGCGGCACCCAGTTCCGAAGCCACACCCTCGATTATCGAAGGGATTGCATCCTTGTTGCGCGTGCCCGACACAGGATTGATTATCAACATTATGCCGCGCCGCCCGTGAGCGTCGTCCGGTGAAAGCGAATCGGATATGAGAGGGGTTGTGGAGCCCATTGTCGTGGATAGATGAATTAAGTGGAGGGTCGGAATCGTCTGCGGAAACTCATCCACCCGATAGATTAACGTCGGCAGACGCGCAAATGTTATTCCGCGATAGCAACAATCCGACGCAAAAAGGCCTCGCGGAGGTCGAAAAAGGAATTTATTTTGCAGTTTCAGAAATAATTGCTAACTTTGCACCGCTTTCAGGAATCCGCGCCCATGCGCTTGAGATTTCGAAAGACAAGGATTGTCTTATGGTGTAATGGTAGCACTGCAGTTTTTGGTTCTGCCTGTCCAGGTTCGAATCCTGGTAAGACAACCCCCGCAGCCCCTTCAATCGCCCTCCGGCCATTGCAGGGGCTGCCTTTTTGTAGAGTAAACATTAATTGTCATTAAAGGATACGTGGGGATTATTTCCTTTAGCAAAAGAATCTTAAGCAATATAGAGCCGTGGGGTCAGCGGGCGACGCGGGAGCGGGCGAAGGCGGCGGAGAGGAGGCCGGTGAGCAGGCCGATGACGGCTACGGGGAGCACGGCGGCAGCAAGGTCGGTCCACATCAGACGCACGGGGTAGACGCTGATTATCATCGTCTCGGGGTCGCCGTTGAGGCGGATGAGCCCGAAGTGTTCCTGAAGCATTACAAGGCCGACCCCAAGAAGTATGCCCCCTAATCCCCCTATGGCGGCCACGAAAAGGCTTTCGAAGAAATATATGCTGCCAATCCCTTTGCGGGTCATGCCGAGGCTGCGGAGCGTGCGCAGCGACGCCTGCTTCTCAAGCACGAGCATCGAGAGCGTGCTCACAAGGTTGAACGAGGCTATCACGAGTATGAAGAAGAGGAGAAGGAACGTTACCCATTTCTCTATCTCGATCATGCGGAAATTCACTTCCTGCTGCCTCAGGCGGTCCTTCACCACTGCCGCAGGGCCGAGCATCCGGGCTATCCGCTCCCCCACTTCCTGCGGGTCGGCGCCGGGCTTCACGCCCACCTCCACGGCCGAGGCCTCGGCGTCGTACTGGAAGAGTGTCCTCGCGACGTCGATGGGCACTATGACCATGTTGTCGTCGAACTGCGACTGCTGGGCCTGATACACGCCTATGGCTTCGACAGAGTCCTGCATGAACGAGGCCGCCGGATTGCCCGGATTGATGCGTCCCTCGCGCCTCGGGGCGAATAGGAGCATCGGGGTGCCGAGCGTCCTTACGCCGAGCTGCATGGCGCTTCCTATCGAGAGTATGGCTCCCTGACGCGACATGCCGTCGTCGCGTGCCGGGAAGTATTCGCTTCCGTCTTTAAGTATGCCGCGTATGCCGGTTATCTTTACATACTCTGCCGGGACCACGCCTTTGAGCGTAACGGGCATCTCGTGGGTGTCGTAGAGCGCGAGGGCGTTGTCGGTGAGCGTAGGCGTCGCCGTGGCCACTCCCTCCACTTTTCTGATTGCGGCCGCCACCGAATCGGCGTCGGAAAACACTTTCCCTTTGGCCGGAGACACCTCCACCTCGGGCGAGAGGGTGTCGAGCCGGTCGGTGAGCACGTCGCGGAAGCCGTTGAACACCGACAGCACACACACAATAGCGGCAGTGGCCACAGCGACGCCGGTTATCGACACGGCCGCTATGGCACCTACCGCGCTATGCGATTTTTTCGACCACAGATAGCGCCATGCTATCCGGGCCGCAAGTTTCATGCCCATCCCTGAACGTATGGGAGACTGATTATTTCTCTTCCTCCTGCCAGTCGTCGGCCGTGCCCTTGATGGGGTCGGAGGCCAGCAGACGGTCGATGTTCTCGATATAGTCGAGCGAGTCATCGAGATAGAACTGCAGGTCGGGGCATTTGCGGAGCACCTGCTTCACGGCCTGCGCGAGCTCGTATCTGACGGTCTTCGACTGGCGCTTGATGTTTTCGAGTATCTCCTGCGCCTTTGCGGGCGGGAAGATGCTCAGATACACCCTTGCGATGCTGAGGTCGGACGTAACGCGCACTGCGCTCACGCTTACCAGCACGCCGCCCGTCTTGGCTGTCTGGCGGCGAAAGATCTCGCTAAGCTCACGCTGCACGAGACGCGATATTTTGGCTTGTCTTTTTCCTTCCATTTTCGGTGTGGTTTTGATGACATGGTTCCGGAGAGAGGCGTCTATTATAGAACGCGGACGGACGCCGGATAGTTTCTGCCGACGCATTTATTTGCGGCGTATCAGCGTCAGCCCGTCGCGAAGCGGAATGATTACCTTCTCCACCCTGTCGTCGGCCGCCACAAGGCGGTTGAACTCGATTATGCCGCGTGTCTGCGGATTGCGAGTCGACGTCTCCACCACGTGGCCGTCCCAGAGCGTGTTGTCGGCGAGTATATACCCTCCCGGAGCCAGCAGCTTCATCACCTCAGTGTAATACTCCGGATATTCCCGCTTGTCGGCGTCGATAAACACCATGTCGAAGTCGCCTCCGAGGCGCGGCATCACTTCGAGCGCGGGGCCGAAATGGCAGTGAATCTTTCTGGCCACCTCCCCGGGTGCCTGTGCGAGATGCCGCCTTATGAAGTCTTCAAGCTCGTCGAGGGCCTCTACGGTATGGAGCTCTGCACCCTCTTCGAGCCCTTCGGCTATGCAAAGGGCCGAATAGCCGGAGTAGGTGCCCAGCTCGAGCACACGCCGGGGGCGTATCATGCGCGTCAGCATCTTCAGCAGCCTCCCCTGCAGATGACCCGAACACATGCGTCCGTTGACGAGGCCACAGTGCGTGTCGCGGTCGAGGTCGGCGAGCCATGCCGGCTCAGCGTCGATATGCGCTTCGATATAGTCGTCTAAATCCACTTTCATATCTTTCGGCGCAACAACGCTTCTATGGCGGCGGCATACCCTTCGAGGCCGAGCCCGCAGATCATTCCTGCGCACGCAGGAGCCGTAACCGACGTATGCCGGTGCTCCTCGCGCCCCATGATGTTGCTTATATGCACTTCCACCGCCGGGATGCCTATAGCGGCTATCGCATCGGCTATCGCATACGAATAATGGGAGTAGGCGCCGGGATTGATCACCACGGCGTCGTAATGGCGCAGCTTGTCGGGAGCGCTTCCGGGAGCCAAAAGCCCGGCGAGGGCAGCGTCGGCTTCATGGAGACGGTCGATGATGGCACCCTCGGAGTTAGACTGGAAACAGTCGATTTCCGCGCGGCCCTCGAACCGCGATACGAGAGCCGCGAAAAACTCACTCCACGACTCATGGCCGTAGACGTCGGGCTGGCGGCTTCCGAGCAGATTCAGGTTGGGTCCGTTGACGATGAGTATTTTCAAAGCAGATATTTTGTAAGAGTATATATAACGAAAAATGAGCAGCAGGAAACCGAAGTTTACTCTGCTGCTCATCCTCTCTCCTCGGCGGTGCGGACGGGACTCGAACCCGCGACCCCAGGCGTGACAGGCCTGTATTCTAACCGGCTGAACTACCGCACCAGGATTTCATCGTTCTCGTTTTGCAAGCGGTTGTCGTTGTTTCCCGTTTGCGAGTGCAAAGTTAGATACTTTTTCCGAACCCACCAAATTTTTCGAGAAGAAATTTTCAGAAAAATTTTCGATTTCGCCCAAATTTCCTTGTATTACCCTGAGCATCAGCGATAAAAATTTTTCAATTTTTCTTCACTATTTTCGTGCTTTTTTGGGCCGACTCCGCGTTTTTCGAAAAATCTCATTTTTTCTGCCATCCCGACTCATGTCGTTTTTTTCAAAAAAATCGTCTTTCTTCCCCTCAGCCCTCGGATATTTTGACTAACTTCGCCCCCGAAAAGAGAAAAATTCATGATACCAACCATCGATTTCATCGCCGAGAGGTTCGATTTTTTCAATAAGCTCTGCTTCTGTTCGAAGCTTCCGACCCCGAAATTCGCCATCTCCAACGCAAAATCTTATGCCGGACAACTGAAATTCCGGAAGAATCCGATTACAGGCAAAGCCGTTTCCCATAAGGGAGACGACTTCAAAATCACGCTAAGCCGACGCTTCGACTTACCGCAGGAAGTGGTAGAAGACACCCTGCTCCATGAGATGATACACCTCTTTATAGAGTCAGGAGGCCGGACTGACACCGCTCCTCACGGACGCCGCTTCACCGCCATGATGGATGACCTCAACCATCGGTTCCGGCGCCACATCTCGGTACGCGTCAGGCAAACCGAGTCTTCGTCCGAAGGTGCCGTCCCCGACAGCCGCCTCCACATCATCTGCCTCATGAGGCTCGAAGAAGGACGCAACGTGCTGGCAATACCTGCCCGCACCCGCATATATCAGTTCATGGATATGGTCGAACGGTTGGCTCGCGTCAAAGCCCATATCTGGCTCGCGTCCTACAACCCTTTCTTCAACAAATTCCCCCGTTCGCTGAAGGGGAAAACCTATTATATAACTCCCGACGAGATAAGGAAAGAGCTGGCCGACGCTTTCCCGGTGAAGCGGTCGGAACTCGGCCTGCATATAATGAAGCAGCTCCACCCCTCCCCTGACTTCGGAGGCTGCATCGACTGACCGCTATCCTCATCACAACACCATGTATATATGAAACGGACACTCATTCTCCTGATAGCCGCGGCACAGGCCGCCGCCTCGCCCGGCAGAATAATCACTATAGCCGACAGAGACGACAGGTCGCCGATTCCCGGCGCGTCTGTGATTTCATCCAACGGAATGATAATCGGCATCACCGACAGCGAGGGGAAAATCGAAGTCAACGCGAAAGACTATCCCCTTTCTCTGGGCAGTATCGGCTACGAGGCTCTCTCAGCCCCGGCAGCCGGCTCCGACACCCTGCTGATGACACCCTGCCCTCTCACGCTCTCAGAGGTAGTGGTTACCCCCGAGGAGAGACCCGTAACGCGCATACTCACTTATGCGAGGGAATACTGCACGGGAGCCACGCCGACAGACACCCTGCAGCTATACGGCGAATACATGCTTGAATACTTCCTCGCCGACGGCAAGGTGAAGGGATACAGCAAAAGCCACCGCAACGCGCACGAGCTGGCGTCCAGACACTGCGGACGCATCGCCAATGCCTCGGGCACCGACAGCATAATGCTCCCCACGCCCGGCGACGACCTTTCGATGCTTTCTTTCGCCACCTACATGGCTTCCGTGCCCCAAGGACGCGAGGAGCTGACCGAGGCCATGAGAAACGGCGCCACGGCCGACACCCTGCCGGGAAAATACGGCCCGAAACAGATGTTCCGCCTCGCCAACGGACTCTTCTCGTCGAAACGCGACATTCTGGCCGACTACAAGGACCACAGCTGGAGTCCGTGGTTCTTCCGCCTGATAGGCATGACAACGGAACTGCAGGAGGCCGACATCACCTATACCTACCGGCACAACGAATCGGGCGCGCACGGGGCCGACGATTTCGTATGCGGCACCTACGCCCTGCGCCTGCTCGGCAAAGGACGCCTCTTCAAGAAGATAATGGGTATCGACGACGCGCTCGACATGCGCTGCCACATCGAGCAATACCCCGTGCTGACGGAGCATCTGACCGTAAGGGAATACCAGGAGATGAAGAAGAGCCGGAAGGAGCGCACCGAGTCGTTTCGCGTCCCGGCAGGCACTCCCCCTCCGGCACCGGCCATACGGGCGCTGACCGAACGCGCGGCGCGCGCCTCACGCTGACACCGGAGAGATACTGAAGCATGGGAGGCTGTGTCGTAATTAAGGTTTTACGACACAGCCTCCTTGAAATATAGGTCTGTATGTATTGTTGCGGCGCGTTCAGCCTACCGACGAGCCGGGAGCTACTTCGCCATGAGGTCCGATCACCACGAGGCGGCCGTCGCTGTTCTGGGCCGAAAGAATCATTCCTTCCGAAACCACTCCCTTGAGCTTACGGGGCTCGAAGTTGGCGATGAAGCATACCTCTTTTCCGACGAGGTCTTCGGGCGCGTAGTGCTTGGCGATGCCGCTCACTATGGTGCGCTTGTCCATGCCGTCATCGATGAGGAAGCGGAGCAGCTTGTCGGCCTTGGGCACCTTCTCACATTCGAGCACCTTGCCGACGCGGATGTCGAGCTTCTCGAATGTCGGGAAGTCGACGTTCTCCTTCACCGGCTCGGGCTTCCATGCGGCGAGCTGGTTCTTCTTCTTGGCTTCGAGAAGCTTGCCCACCTGGAAGTCGACGGTCGAATCCTCGATTTTCTCGAAGAGGAGCTCGGGCTCGCCCAGTTTGCGGTCGGCGGGGATGAGGTCGGCCTGCCCCGCCATGCTCCACGAGAGGCTTTCGATGCCGAGCATGCGGCAGAGCTTCTCCGCCATGAAGGGGAGGAACGGCTCAAACACCACAGCCAGGTTGGCGCATATCTGCAAGGCCACGTTGAGAATGGTCTTCACACGCTCCGGGTCGGTCTTGGCCAGCTTCCAGGGCTCGGAGTCGGCGAGATACTTGTTGCCGGCGCGGGCCACGTTCATAGCCTCGCGGAGAGCCTCGCGGAACTTGAAGTTGTCGAGGTTATGGCTCACGGCCTCGATGGCGCGGCGCACCTCGTCCATAGTCTGGCGGTCAAAGTCGGTCAGCTCGCCGGCCTGGGGAACGATGCCGTCGTAATACTTGCCTACGAGCAGCACCGCACGGTTGATGAAGTTGCCCAGGATGGCCACCAGTTCGGAGTTGTTGCGGGTCTGGAAGTCTTTCCATGTGAAGTTGTTGTCTTTCGTCTCCGGAGCGTTGGCCGTCAGCACGTAGCGGAGCGTGTCCTGCTTGCCGGGGAGCTCGCGCAGGTATTCGTGGAGCCATACGGCCCAGTTGCGCGAGGTCGAAATCTTGTCGTCCTCGAGGTTGAGGAATTCATTTGCGGGCACGTTGTCGGGGAGGTTGTAGGTGCCGTCGGCCATGAGCATCGCCGGGAAGACGATGCAATGGAACACGATGTTGTCCTTGCCGATGAAGTGGAGCATACGCGTCTCGGGATCTTTCCACCAGCGCGTCCAGTCGTCGCCAACGCAGTCCACGGTGTTGGAGATGTATCCGATAGGGGCGTCGAACCAGACATACAGCACCTTGCCGTCGGCGCCCTCCACCGGTACGGGGATACCCCAGTCGAGGTCGCGGCTCACGGCGCGGGGCTGCAGGCCGAGGTCGAGCCACGACTTGCACTGGCCGTAGACGTTGGGCTTCCATTCCTTGTGCTCCTCCAGAATCCACTGGCGCAGGCGCGGCTCCCACTTGTCGAGGGGGAGATACCAGTGCGAAGTCTCGCGCATCACGGGCACGTTGCCTGTGATGGCCGAGCGGGGATTGATGAGGTCGGTGGCGTTGAGGCTCGTGCCGCACGCCTCACACTGGTCGCCGTAGGCGCGCTCGTTGCCGCAGTGGGGGCAGGTGCCGGTAACGTAGCGGTCGGCCAGAAACTGTCCGGCCTCCTCGTCGTAGAGCTGCTCGGAGGTCTTTTCGATGAACTCGCCTTTCTCATAGAGCTTGCGGAAAAATTCGGAAGCCATGCGGCGGTGGGTGTCGGAAGTGGTGCGTCCGTAAACGTCGAACGAGATGCCCAGCTCCTCGAAGCTGTCTTTGATTATCTTGTGGTAACGGTCTACGATGTCCTGGGGAGTAACACCTTCGGCCTTGGCCTTGATGGTGATGGGCACTCCGTGCTCGTCGCTGCCGCCGATGAAGAGCACTTCCTCACCTTTGAGGCGGAGATAGCGCACATATATGTCGGCCGGCACATACACGCCTGCCAGATGGCCGATATGCACAGGGCCATTGGCATAAGGGAGAGCGGTGGTTACAAGTGTACGTTTGAAATTCTTTTCCATGCCGTTGATTTGTTTTAGAGTATGTTTGGGTTTAACTTCTATTCACTTGAAGAGGATTTTTTGAGATGATTCCGCAAGTCGAAGAGGGAGCGATGCGGGCATCGAGACCGATGAGGCTTGGCGAAATCAGCCAGAAAAGACCTTCAGGGGGATAGAAAGAATTTTTTAGGAGTATGTTCAAATCAATTCGTGTTAAATTCAAACATACTTTTAAAGTGCAAAGTTAATAATTTTTGGGGAATTAACCGGATTATGACTAATTTTGGGGCGACAATCTACATTTTTCACTCTTGTTTCACTTATAACGCGAGTTCGGGATAACGATATCCAACTCGGCGACATTACAGTTAGGCATGAATTATCGGGCGGCCAGTCATTGATCGCCTGAATTTTTAACCGTTGCTGTTTATTGCCAGAGGACGAGCAGCCCGTTGGATTGTGGCACTTTTTACTCTCGGTAATCATGATATGTGTTTTAAAGTTTAGCACCTCTAAATTACTAAATATCAGCGATATTACCAAAAGAATCGGCAACTTTTCTCAAGCTGCCGATTTAACTTTCTCAGGGTATTTCTTATCCCGAATTCGCGTCTTGAATTTAACACGAATTGATTTGAACATTCTTCTGCAATAAATTCTTTCTATTCCCCTGAAGGTCTTTTTTGGCTGATTTCACAAGCCTCATCGGTCACGATGCCCGCATCGCTCCCTCTTCGACTTGCGAAATCATCTCAAAAAATCCTCTTCAAGTGAATAGAAGTTAAACTCAAACATACTCTGAAAAAATCACGATTTTTCGGAAACCGGGCGGAAATCGACAGAAAACCGGAAATAAATTTCAAAAATTTTCACCTGAGATATACCTCTAAATATTAGGGATATATATCTTATTTTAGAGAAAACCGCAAAAATTCACCGAAATTTTCTTGCCGAAAAATTTGGCGGGTAACGAAATCCTTTGTAATTTTGCACCGCTTTAATCAATGACCCCCGCGGTAAAACTAAGCACCGCGAAAAGGTATCAGAGCCGGTCAACGCAAGTCGACGAGAGCTCACCGATTCAATGGAATCACCCCCGCATCGATACCGGTTGGACTTGATTAAGCCACCTTCGGGGTGTAGCTCAGCCCGGTTAGAGTACGCGTCTGGGGGGCGTGTGGTCGCAAGTTCGAATCTTGTCACCCCGACCAAAATCCGCGAAGCGGGTGCAACTCAAAAGTTGCACCCGCTTCGCTTTTTACCCATATCACTACCCATACACCACCCTATTGACACGCGCGCATAACACGGCGCATTCATCATCTGAATATAGGCGTGAAGGCAGCATGCTCCATGCGTCCCGCCGCATGGAGCATGCTGTGATGATGGCGCGGGGCAGCCGCGGGTCAATATGAGTAGCCGGTGGGATTGTTGCGGCGGCGCTTCTTCTGGTTGGGATCGAATGGATTGGCCGTCGGGTCGAAGTAACCGTCTTCCTCCTCATCGACGCCCGTGTTGGCATTGCGGTTGCGGCGGCGCTTCTCGTCTTCATACTTCGCCTTGCGCAACTCGGCAGGCTTCTGAAGGTCGACAGGAATGACGTCGATGTTCCAGTCCTGATTGTAGGTCCACCCTTTCTTTATCTTCAGCTTTTTCGGGAAATAGAACACCGCCTCGGGCTGCACGCCTGCATCGAAGTCGCCGGGGTCAAACTCACCGTTGCCGTTGCGGTCTTCCACGAGCCTCACGTAATAGTCGCCGGGAGCGAGGTCGGTAAACATCGCGACACCGTCGGCCACGGGCTCGGAGCGCTGCGGCGAGTCGCCTGAGTTGAGAAGCTGCACGAAGGCTGACATTCCTGCCGGAACACCCGACACCATAAACCGCAGCCGTGCGTATTCCTCCTCTTTCTTTATCTTGAACTCCACTTCCTGCGGACGCGTGAAGGTGGAATAGATGCCGACGGCCGCTATGGTGTCAGCCGAGAACTTATACCCCTTGCCGTACTCCCACGGGTATTCGATGCGGTAGCGTCGGGGATTGAGCGAATCGGGGGGCGACACGGTCATCTTGCCCGGAGCGACGGGCACGTAGACAGTATCTTTCTTCTCAAACAGACGCAGCCGGTCGGAGAAAAGGGTGTCGAGCGGCGTGCCGAACTCTATGGTCAGCGGAGCGTAGACCTCATGGACGCTCCCTGCGAGAACTTTCATGTCGAGGAAATTGATTTTCGGAAGCGTGTCGGCCTCCAGCTCTTTCTTGCTCTTCTTCGGGAGCTTGACTTTCGGGGTGATGAACCGCAGGGTGTCGGATATCCATTGCAGCCGCTGCGCAGTGTCGGTGCGCTGATAGCGGGCGGCGATGCGAAGCGTGTCGGAGACAACGAGGCTTTTCGGCTTCAGCCAGTAAGTGATGGTATCGTTGTATCTCGACCTCTCGGCCACATACCAGTCTTTCATCCTCTCGGCGCCGACCACGGTCATGGCAGGGAGGGAAGCGGATCGCGCGTTGAAGCGCATGGTGAGCCTTGCCGAGTCAGGACGCGCATAGTCGACGAGATACTGAGGCTTGTAATTGGTGTTGTAGACGCTCAGCAGTATGTCGTTTGGAAGAAACGAGGTGTATTGCCGCTCCACCACGGTGTCAATCTGATGGGTAAGTTCGTTATAGATGGAGTCGACAGTGGTGGCCTGCTTGGCAGAAGGCGACACCACCACGTCATAGAAGGCGAGGTCTTCCTCGGGATTGTCCCAGCGGAAGTCGTTGTTGAGGTCGCCGAGGGCATAGACGCGGTATTTGCCCGGTTTGAGTCCGCGTATCGAGAACCGTCCGCGGTCGTCGGTCTTGGTAATGCGTTCGAGCGGCAGCTTCCTGAAGGCGGAGTCGGAAAGATTGGAATGTATGCCCACGAGCATCTCCTGGCGCGGTTCGAGGTCGGCGGCGTTGAGCACCACGCCCGATATGCGCAGCGAGTCCACTTCCGGACCGGTCGAGAAGGTAAGGTTGAAGTTGTCGATCTTGTTGCCCTCGTTGTTGTCTTCGATAGAGTTGCCGAAATCGATTGAATAGGTGGTGTTGGGCAGGAGCGAGTCGGCAAACTGCACGGTAACCCTTCGGCCCGACGAGCTTACCCTCGGCGTCTCTTTCGAGGTAGGCGAGACGGTAACCTTCGAGAAGGCGTCCTTGACGTTGACGAGCTCGTCGAAATCTATGGTAACCCTCTTGCCGCTGAAATTGACAGAGTAAGGCGCGGGGTTCGACCTCACGGGACGCGGAGGCTCCTCGTCGCGGGGGCCGCCCGAGGGATTGCCGATGGAGGCGCAGGCGGCCGCCAAGAGCAGCGGCGCGGCGAGCAGGGGCGCGGGACGGAGCCTGAGGCGGCGTCGCGCGGGGAATATCTTTTTAAGGAGTTCTATCACAAACAATCGGTTTTTAGACTTCAAAAGTAGGTATTTTTGATGAATCGGGTATGCAAATCGAGCGAAAAAAACCTAAAAAGCACTTTTTACACGTGAAAATATACGATTAATGGAAAAAATACGCTATATTTGCACGCTGAAACGAGTGGACTCTTCTTTGAGGAGTCCGGTCGGGGTGCATCTCTGCCCCACGGAGACACTCCCTCGCGACAAAAATTAAACAACAACAATATAACAAAAAATGCAGAACAAAGGGTTTATCAGCACCATTGCGATTCTTCTGATCCTTATCTGCGGCTTTTATATTTCATTTTCTTTCGTTACCTCTCATTATGAGAAGAAAGCTGAGGAATATGCCGCGAGGGTCTCGAAGACGCACGACGTCACCAACGACGTTTACAAGCAAAGTCTGAAGCAATTCAACGACTCCATCGACAAGGAGAAGGTATATCTTACCTACACCTATAATCAGGTACGCCAGATGGAGATCGGCCTCGGCCTCGACCTCAAGGGAGGTATGAACGTCGTGCTCGAGATCAATGTTCCCGACATCCTGCGGCAGTTCGCCTCCGGCCAGCAGCAGCTCAACCAGATCAACGGCGCCATCGCAAAGGCGGAGGCCGACGGAGCAAAAAGCTCCGACAAGGACTTCGTGCAGCGCTTCGCTTCGTATCTCCAGCCGGGCACCATGGCCTCGCTCTTCAATCGCGAAGGCGAGTTCCTCGGCAAGATCAAGAGCAATTCGTCGAACGCCGAAGTTACCGCCGCTCTTCAGGAGCAGGTCAACAGCCAGGTCGACGCAGCGTTCAACATCTTCCGCACGCGTATCGACCAGTTTGGCGTAGTAGCCCCCAACATCCAGAAGCTTCAGGACAAGACCGGACAGATCCTCCTCGAGCTCCCGGGCGTCAAAGAGCCCGAGCGCGTTACCGAGCTTCTGAAATCGTCGGCCAACCTCGAATTCTTTGAGGTCTACAACTACAACGAAATCAAAAACGACCTCAACGCCTTCGCTCAGGCTTTCGCAGCCCAGGACACCGTCAGCAAGACCAACCTCATTCAGCTTCTCGGTGGCCCGCAGCGCGACGGCAGCCCCGTGATCGGTCTTGTGGCTCCCGCCGACCGCCGCATGGTAGACAGCATCCTCAATACTCCTCTTGCAAAGCAGAAGCTCCCCAGCGATTTCCGTGCCGTATGGGAAGTGAAAGCCACCGAGATGCCCATAGCCGACGCCAACGGACAGCCCGTCAAGAAGAGCGACGGCACTTATAAGACCACTCCCTACTGGCAGCTCATCGCCATCAAAGGCGAGGCAGCCCTCGAAGGCGACGCCGTGGTTTCCGCTTCGTCGGAATTCGACAACATGCAGGGCAACATGGTCAACATGCGAATGAACGACGCAGGCGCACAGGCCTGGGCCACCATCACCCGCAACAACATCGGCCGCCCCATTGCCATCGTGCTCGACAACGCCGTCTACTCCTTCCCGAACGTAAACAACGAAATCACCGGCGGCTCGTCGCAGATCACCGGCAACTTCACCCCCGAAGAGGCCAACGACCTTGCCAACGTGCTCAAATCCGGTAAGATGTCGGCCCGCGTAGACGTGGTCAGCAACAACGTTATCGGTCCCTCGCTCGGCGCCGAAGCCATCCAGAAGGGCTTTATCTCCTTCATCGTGGCCCTCGTGCTACTGATGATCTACATGATTGCCATCTACGGCCTCATCCCCGGACTCGTGGCCAACATCGGCATCATGCTCAACCTCTACTTCACGCTCGGCATCCTCGCCTCCTTCCAGGCAGTGCTCACCCTCTCGGGTATAGCCGGTATCGTGCTCTCGATGGGTATGGCCGTCGACGCCAACGTGCTTATCTTCGAACGCACCAAGGAAGAGCTCCGCAACGGCAAGAAGCTGCGCCAGGCCATCAAGGACGGCTACAGCAACGCCTTCTCCGCAATCTTCGACTCCAACCTCACTTCGGTAATCACAGGCGTGATTCTGCTCATCTTCGGTTCCGGCCCCATCAAGGGCTTCGCCACCACGCTCATCATCGGCCTCGTCTGCTCGTTCTTCACCGCAGTGTTCCTCACCCGCATCGCCTTCGACCTCCTCACCAAGAACGGCCGCAACGCCGGACTCTCGTTTGAGACAGGCATCAGCCGCAAGATGCTCGCCAACACGAAGTTCAACTTCATCGGTTCGAGCAAGGTGTCGGCATGCGTATGGATCTTCCTCATCGTGGTGTCGATCGCATCGCTCGCCATCCGCGGCATGAACCAGGGCATCGACTTCTCGGGCGGACGCAACTACGTGGTGCAGTTCGACAAGGAAGTCAATCCGCAGGAACTCCAGCAGAAGCTTGCCGACCTGCTCCAGACCGAAGCCAACGACAAGACCGTCAGCGTAGGCGTTATCACCATCGACAACCCCACCAAGGTACGTATCTCCACCAACTATAAGATCGACACCGAGACTCCCGGCATCGACAACGAGATTTCCGCACTCCTCTACAAGGGTCTGCAGAGCGAGCTCACCGGCAAAGACGGCAAGGTGATGGACATGAACTCCTTTGTCATCGCCGACGAAAGCCGAGGCATCATCTCGATTCAGAAAGTAGGTCCCTCCGTGGCCGACGACATGAAGCGCGACGCATTCTGGGCAGTAGGCATCGCAGTAGTCTGCATGTTCCTCTACATCCTGCTCCGATTCCGCAACATCGCCTTCTCCGTAGGCGCCGTGGCAGCCGTGGCTCTCACAGCCTTCCTGATCATCGGCTTCTACTCCGTATGCTGGGGCTTCTTCCCCTTCTCCATGGAGGTCGACCAGTCGTTCATCGCAGCCATCCTGACAATCATCGGTTATCAGATCAACGACACCGTGGTGGTATTCGACCGCGTGCGCGAAATGATGAAGCTCTATCCGAAAGAAGACCGCTTCCTCACCTTCAACAAGGCCCTCAACACCACACTGACCCGTACGATCAACACGTCGTTCTCGACTCTGCTCGTGCTCCTCTGCATCTTCTTCCTCGGCGGCGACACCATCCGCTCCTTCACCTTCGCAATGATCTTCGGCGTGATAGTCGGCACATTCTGCTCGCTCTTCTGCGCAGCGCCCGTAGCCTACGCCATCATCCGCAAGGGAGGCAAGAAAGCAACTGCCACAGTAGCCGAAGCCGAGACGAAGCTCGAAGGCAACCGTCGCTTCAGATAAGCGGCACCTGCTGACGCAGATTCCATCCCCCCGATAAATTTTTCCACCGCTCCCTGCCGCCCGCCGGCAGGGAGCGCTTTGTTTGCCCCCGCCTCCCCGCCCCGCCCCGCGGCCAGCTTCTACTTCCCAAAGCGCTCGCCTTCCCTTCCTCGCGCCGGCAAAGCCTCGCGCCGGCAAAGCCTGTCCCGGGGCGAGCTGAAGCTCACCCCCCCGGGACAAACGGCTGCGCACCCTCATGCCCCCATCTCGCCCGCGAGCAGCTCTGCCTCCCCTGCGCAAGCAGCAGCCGCGCAGGCCGCGGCGCCTGAAAGCCGAGAAAAAAAGAGAGGCTGAAAAGCTGAGGGAGAAAAGGAGAAGCCCAGGAGAAAAGGAGAAGCAAAAAGGAAGAAGGGATAGGCTGATGGACCTGAGAGGCTGAGGAGAAAAAGAGAGGCTAAATGGAGAGGCAGAGATGGGTGGCGCAGCCGTTTGTCTTTGGGTGCGAGCTTAAGCTCGCCCATCGTCCGCCCCGCCTCAAGCCCCCGCCCGCGCTTTCTGGCCAGCCGCTCCCCTCTCTTTGAGAAGCGGCGGCTGCTGTTGCTGCTTTTTTAGCGGCAGGGGCGCAAAAAAAGCTGCGCCGGGCCGAAGGGCGGGGCGCAGCCTGTGTAGGGCGTAGAGTCCGGAAGGAGTGGGATGAGGGGGTCAGCGGGCGAGGATGAGGAAGTAGTTTTTCTTGCCGCGCTGGGCGAGGATGTATTTGCCGTTGAGGAGGGCATCGGCGCCGATTACGGCGTTGGGGTCGGTGGTCTTCTCTTTGTTGATGCTGACACCGCCGGCCTGCACCATCTTGCGTGCCTCTCCCTTGGAGGGGAACACCTTGGTCTCGGTGGCGAGGAGGTCGAGCAGGGGCACCCCGGCGTCGATCTTGGCTTTATCCACCTCAAACTGAGGCACGCCTTCAAATACGTCGAGGAGCGTCTTTTCGTCGAGCGAGAGGAGCGCCTCGCGTGCCTGATTGCTGAAGAGAATCTTGCTTGCCTCGACGGCTGCCTCGTAGTCGGCCTCGCTGTGGACCATCACGGTGAGTTCGCGGGCGAGACGCTTCTGCAGGGGACGCTGACCGGGATCGGCGGCATGCTCCTCTGCGAGGGCGGCTATCTCCTCCTGCGTGAGGAATGTGAATATCTTGAGGTATTTCTCGGCATCCTCGTCGCTGACGTTGAGCCAGAACTGATAGAACTTGTAGGGCGACGTATAGCGCGGGTCGAGCCAGACGTTTCCGCTCTCCGTCTTGCCGAATTTGCCTCCGTCGGCCTTGGTGATAAGCGGGCATGTGAGGGCGAACACCTCTCCGCCGGTCTTGCGGCGTATGAGTTCAGAGCCGGTGGTGATGTTGCCCCACTGGTCGGAGCCTCCGAGCTGCAGTTTGCATCCCTTCTCCTGATAGAGGTGGAGGAAGTCGAAGCCCTGAAGGAGCTGATAGGTGAATTCGGTGAACGAGAGTCCGTCGCGTGCCTCGCCGTTGAGGCGCTTCTGCACCGACTCCTTGGCCATCATGTAGTTGACGGTGATATGCTTCCCTATCTCGCGCGCGAAGTCGAGGAAGGTAACGTCTTTGGTCCAGTCGTAGTTATTGACCAGCTCTGCACGGTTGGGCGCGTCAGACTCGAAGTCGAGAAACTTGGCGAGCTGCTTCTTGATTGCCTCCTGGTTGTGGCGCAGGGTGGCCTCGTCGAGGAGGTTGCGTTCGGCCGACTTGCCCGAGGGGTCGCCTATCATGCCTGTGGCCCCGCCCACGAGGGCGAGGGGTTTATGTCCGCAGCGCTGGAAATGGCGGAGCATCATCACTCCGCAGAGGTGGCCGATGTGGAGGCTGTCGGCCGTAGGGTCGATACCGAGGTAGGCGGTGGTCATCTCTTTGGCGAGCTGTTCCTCCGTGCCGGGCATCATGGTGTGGATCATTCCGCGCCAGGTGAGTTCCTTTATAAAGTCCTTCATATAGTGTATGTTTGTGTTATTTTGTTCCGTAAATGAGATTGAGCATAGTCTGGCCGACGGCGTCGAGCGTCGAGCGGTCGATGGCCGTCATGTCGTCGGCACCCGTGTGCCATGCGGGATGGAAACCGTCGCGGTAGTCGATGATGTCGACGGCCGGGATTCCTGCGTCGATAAACTGGCGGTGGTCGTCGGTAACGGCTCCTCCGAGGCGGTTTGGAAACCTGTCGGCATATCCTGCTGCGGCCGCGGCTGTATAGATGCGGTCGAGCAGCGCGGGGTCGCTCTGCTGCGAGAAGTATTCGCGCGGGAATACGGCACCGGTGCCGCCGACCATGTCGAGCACTATCACCTCCGAAGGCGTATATCCCTCCGGCATATTGGCCACGAAATGGCGTGCGCCGAGGGCCCACGAGTCTTCGTCGGATTCCGAACCCCAGTCTTCGGCGTCAACGAAGAGGATGTCAATCCCCTTCGGCGAAGGATTGGCACCGGCTGCACGGGCTATCTCAAGAAGCACGCCCACGCCGCTTGCTCCGTCGTTGGCACCGTCCACGGGACGCCCGGCACGCTCCGGGTCGGCATCCTCGTCGGCCCATGGCCGGCAGTCCCAGTGGGCCACGAAGAGGGTGCGCTCCTCAGCGTCGGTATTGAAACGGCCGAAGATGTTGCGCATCGAGAGGGGCGTGCCGTCGAAAGCCTTTACCACAGCGCGCTGCTCGCTGACGTCGGCTCCGTGGCGGCTGAGTTCAGCCACGAGCCAGTCGCCGGCGCGGCGGTGCGCCTCGGTGTTGGGCACGCGCGGCCCGAAAGCCACCTGCTTTTCGATATAGCTGTAGGCCGAGTCGGCCGAGAAGGGCACGGCCGGCAGGGCAGCCTGCGTCTCGGCGTCGGCACGGTCGGCGCTGACGGCCTTGCCGCCACACGAACAAAGGGCCAGCGAGGCCGCAAGCATTACGATTATCTTTTGCATGGCACAAAATTAGTGATTATCTTTGCAATCTCAAAATAATAAGTGGCATAAATCGGAATAGCAACGCAGATGATATACGTCAGAGACAAAGGACAGATGTGCAACAACGTGCTGCAATACGCGCACGTCTACGCATTCGCACGCGAACACGGCAGGAGGTCGGTTTCCATGCGTTTCGCCTACAAGTATCAGTATTTCAACATCTGCAAGACACGCGGCCACAACTTCTTCCGCTATCTCTGGGCCAAGACGGCCTGCACACGCGGCTGGATACCGACCGTGAGCTACGACACTCCCGGCGAGGTGTCGGCAGCCAAGGAGCAGGCGATACTGCGTCCGGGCAGCGTGGTGGTGCAGGGATGGGAAGTGAGGTTCTACGACCTTTTCCTCAAATACATCGATGAAATCCGCTCCCTCTTCGGCTTCCTGCCCGAGGTAAGCCGGGCTGTGGCACCCCTTGTGGCCGAGGGCGAGGGCGGAGTGCGCCTCGGCGTGCACGTAAGGCGTGGCGATTATGCACGATGGAAAGGGGGGCGCTACCTTTTCGACGACAGGCAGTATGCACGCGTGGCGGCTTCGTTCGCGGCCCTTCATCCGGGCACGAAGCTGACCGTCTACGTATGCAGTAACGACCCGAACCTCGACCCCGACGTCTACCGCAAGGCGCTGCCCGACGCGAAAATCATCTTCCCGAAGGGCAATCCGGGGGAAGACCTCTGCCTGCTCTCGCAGTGCGACGCGCTGATCGGGGCGCCGAGCACGTTCTCGCTTGTGGCGTCGATGTATCGCGACCTGCCCCTCTACTGGATAGAAGACCCCGACAAACCTCTTGAAGAGTGCGACTTCGGACGGTTTGAACGCCTTTTCAAAGAAATCAAATAAGTATACGGGCTGCCCTTTAGAGCTCGCTCTTAAAGCGGTTCAGACCCGGCGGCGCAGCCGGTGCAGCCAGAGGTAATAACCCGTGAGCGGAAGGATTGCTCCGGCGAGTGCCGCCAGCATATAGATAATACGCATGGGGAGTCCGCCCCACGAGCCGTTGTGGAGCGAGCCGGTCCAGCCGCTCACCTTGACGCGGCGCGGGCTCTCGGAATAGCGGTCTGCCCCGGTCATCACGTCAGTGCCCAGCTCAAACTTATAGACGTCGGCGGCACGGGCGTTGCCGAAAGCGCCGAGCGAGGCCTTCACCTCCCCTTCGGCCACCGTGAGCGTCTGCTCCGGAACCATGCGGCGTACCTGCTCAAGCTCCTTGTCCCACAACGCATAGTCAACCTCCTTACGAGGCGCGGCAGAAGTCGTTTTCACATTTTCCCCGCCGGAAGCACCCAGAAGCGCGTAATACCCCTTCGAAAACCAGTCGAACGACCACGTAAGACCTGTAACGCACATAGCCATAAGGAAGAGCGACACATACATACCGCCGGCGTCGTGGAGCGCGAACCAGAAGGGGAACGCACCCTTGCGCACCGGGATGCGGAAGGCACGTCGGCGCGAACGGCGCGAACGCGGCCACCAGAGCACAAGCCCTGTGATGAGCACAATGAGCAGCACGAGCGTCGTGGTGCCTACAATGAGCGGCCCCCATGCCACAGCCCCTTCGGCCGGGCGTCCGAACATCAGCGACCCGTGGAGCGAATGCATCGCCTTGAAGAAGGGGGGACGCACGCTCTCGCCGAGCACCCGCCCGGTGTATTGGTCTACGAGCACCGCCCGCCGACCTTTTCCGGCGATGTTCACCTTATACGGCCTATCGGCCGCTGCCGACACCTCCACGCCCGCCGCCCGCGCGGAATCGGGAAGCGAGGCCAGTGCCGCCGGCACTATCTCCGAGAGCGGACGGGGTGCTCCCGAAGAGGTTACTTTGTAGAGCTCCGGATGCAGGGCTTCGGTTATCTCTTTTTCAAACACAAGGGTGGCCCCCGAAAAGCATATCAGCACAATCAGCACGCCGAAGGGCACCGAGAGCCACAGATGGAGGAATCGCGAGAGTTTCATGGTCGTAAATGTTTCAACGAACTACGGTAACGTGGAAGCAACCCGTCTTGCGCTCATACTTCACCATGCAGCGATGGCTGTTGCGCAAGTCGAAGAGCACGTCGCCGAGCGTATTCTTGAGCTGTTCCTGCGTCATGGACCTGTTGGGGTTGTTTTCCGGAAAACGGACGTAGGAGATGTCGAATGTGGTTCCGAACTTATGGGTCGAGGAGTCGGTTGCGTTTACGTTCACCCGGCGCAGGCGTTTCACCGTGGCCGACGTGCGCAGGAGCGAGGTAACCATGATGCGGTAGCCCTTCACGCCCTTCTTCCCGAGCGAGTCGATGAAGTTGCGGCCCACGTCTTCGAGCAGCCCGGCCGCCTCGGGCACGAGATAGGGCATCGAATGGGTAAGCTCGTCGACCTCATAGAGGGGATTGCTCGTGATATGGCGTATCGGGCGCGAGGTATGGTAAGCCCCTCGGAGGTCTTCAATCGGCTTGATGCCGAGGCGCTCGGCATGCACATACTGCTGGCGGTTGGAATCGTTGAACGTCTTTGCCAGCCCCCGTCCGCGTTCCACGGGCGTGAGCGTAATCCGTGAGGCGTCGGAGTCGGGAGCCGCGACTGCCTGAGTCTGTGCCGAATCCTCGTCCGTCTTCTCCCCTCCGCCCGAGCAGGCGGCAAAGAGCATCAGGGAGGCGGAGAGTATGAGAGAACCTAAGCGGTAGATATGTTTCATCTTCAAAAATGTTTGAAATGCAAAATTAATAAAAATCTCTGAAAAGGCAGCAACCGTGCAAACGTTTTTAGAAGCATCCGGAGAAAGGGTGCAAGGCTGAAACAAAGGGGGATAAACGCCGCATCAGCACTAAAACAAATGTAAGACCCCGTTCCCCAATATTTGTTAACGCTGGGGCGGTCAAGCGTCGTGCAGATGTGTTCGCGCAGTGAGGGAGCAATGCGGTTGCATTGTAACCGAAACAAGCGGACGCAGATGCATGACGATTGGCCGGGGCGATGGTAATTTCTTCCCATGGATAACTGATAATAAATATGGTATACTTTTTAATTATTATGGTGGTATTCTTTTCAGATATTATCTACACCACTTGCGGTAAAATTCATACACGGTTCGCCATTTTGGAAAATCTTTGGGTAGGAGTTGCCATTGACATCCCGTTTTAATTATGTAGAACACGGCATTAAGAATCTCAAATATGCCTGCCTTTGATTTTGTTTTGAAAATTACAGGAAATTTTTCAAAAATGAAGTTACGTTGTCTGAGTGTCAAATCTGTAGTATATCCCAATCTACTCCTGTCAGTTACAAATGGTTAAATCCATATAACCGAATCAGTCTGCAATAAATTGTGTGCTGATGTATAGAATTACCTTAACAGCGCATCTCTCTGGCGCTTTTTGTCTTGTTCTTCAGTCACGTAGCTACTGCTACGCTCCTTCATCACAAGACAAAAATCACTCAGAGATATGCGACCCCAGCGTTAACAAATATTGGGGAACGGGGTCTTAATGTTAATTTCGGTTTTTGCGGTTACATAAAAAATAATTACCTTTGTCGGATATTATGCATCGACCGGGAGGCTGAAAAAGCATCGCCGCTACATGCCGCCCGAGCCATAGATGCATAATGAGAGATCAGACAGATGACCTCGACAAACTCTTTCTCAACGACATACACACCGTCGGCCGATGGGACCGACGGCCGCGAAGCGCACCCCGGACGCTGGTATGCGGCCTTCACGCGGAGCAACGCCGAACGCACGGCGGCAGCCGCGCTGACCCGTAACGGCTTCGAGACCTACATCCCTACCCGCGTGGAAATGAGGCAGTGGAGCGACCGCCGCAAGCGCGTCGAGGTGCTGCTGATGCCACGCGTAGTCTTCATCCGCACCGCGCCCGAGCGTCTGCCCGAGCTGGTGAGGATGAGCTGCCTGACGTCGATACTCAGGTCGCCCGGACAGCGCGAGGCGGCCGTGATTCCCGACGCGGAGATGAACCGCTTTATCTTTCTGGTGGGCAACGCCACGGAGGGCATCGAGGTTACGCCGCCCAGGGTGGTGAAGGGCGAGAAGGTGGTGATCACCCGCGGCTCGCTCCGCGGACTCGAGGGGATGGCCACCCAGGACTCGGAAGGAATGAGCCGCCTCACCATCCTCATCGACAACCTCTGCTGCGCCTCGGTAAGCGTGCCGCTCATCGACCTCTCGCCTGTCTGAGAGACAATTATCCAACTACCATTCTTTCTCCATACATACTTTTCCGAAAAGCATCATGCACACAACCCTACGCAAGCTTATCGCCTGTATCGGCGTGGCAGCATCACTGGCACTGACATCGTGCACCCCCAAGAACGTAGCATACTTTCAGGACATCGACGACACGCTCGTTACCATCGACCGGGCATCCACCCAGATAAAGGTGCAGCCCGAAGACAAGCTCTCGATCGTGGTCCACTCGAAAGACGACGCGCTCTCCAAGCTCTTCAACCTCCCCGTGGTCTCGACCAACATCACGCAGGCCACGCTGACCACCGACGTGCGCACCATCCGCAACGACGGCGGCGTGAAATCGGGCGTCTCGGTCTACACCGTGGCCCCCGACGGCACCATCGACTTCCCTATCCTCGGCAAGCTCCGCCTCGAAGGAATGACACGCTCGGAAGTGGCCGGATTCATCAAGGGTGAGCTGATGGGGCGCGACCTGGTGAAAGACCCGACCATCACGGTGGAGTTCGTCAACACGGGCGTCAACGTGCTCGGCGAGGTCAACCAGCCGGGACGCATGGAGGTGAACCGCGACCACCTCACTGTGCTCGACGCCCTGGCGATGGCCGGCGACATGACCATCCAGGGACAGCGCGACAACGTGCTCGTCATCCGCGAGGAGAACGGGCAGCGCAAGACCTACCGCCTCGACCTCACCAACTCGAAGCAGGCCATGGCCTCGCCCGGCTTCTATCTGAAGCAGAACGACGTGGTCTACGTCGAGCCCAACTCCATGCAGAAACGTGCCTCCACCACCAACGGCAACAATGTGCTCTCGACGGCCTTCTGGGTGTCGGTGGCTTCGCTGCTAACTTCGATAGCCGTGCTGGTAATCAACTCCGTAAAATAACAATCCGACGATGGACAACAACAATACGCAAGACCTCTCGGCACAGGCAGAAAAGCCCTTCTCTCCCACCGACTTCTTCCGGCTCTGCATCGGCAACTGGAAATGGTTTGTCGCCTCGCTGGCCGTATTCCTGATAATCGGCTACTTCTACGGCCGCAGCCGCGTGCCGGTCTATCAGTCGACGGCCTCGGTGCTCATCAAGGAGCAGAACAACGGCCGCTCGATGATGGACGTCAGCCAGGCATTCTCGTCGATGGGACTGGTGAACAGCAACGTGAGCGTCAACAACGAACTGATAGCCTTCACCTCGCCCTCTATAATGTATGAAGTAGTGAAGCGGCTCGGCCTGCAGGTGAGCTACACCAGCCCCGGCACATTCCACGACCGGACGCTCTACGGAAAGACCCTGCCGATCACCCTCGGCTTCGGAAGCCTCGAGGAGAACGCCAACGCCTCGCTGAAACTGACACTGATGCCAAACGGCAAAATCACGCTCTACGACTTCCGCAGCTATGGCGAGGACGGAGAGGTGAAGCACTCCGAGGAGGTAACCACCGACTGGAGCCTCAACACCGTGAAGACGCCGCTCGGAAACATCACCATACGCCGCAACCCGGCCTTCACCGGCAAGATAAAGAAGCCGCTGGAGATCGAGGTGTGGCGCAGCGGCCTGCAGCAGAGCGTGGCCTCATGGTGCGGCGCCGTCAAAGGCACGCTCCACGACAAGATGGCCGACGTGATCGACCTCCGGGCCAATGCCGTCAACCCAGAGCTGGCCATCGACATCCTCAAGAACGTGATTACGGTCTACAATGAGAAATGGGTGGAGGACAAGAACATAATAGCCCACGCCACCTCCGACTTCATCAACGACCGCCTCGCAGTGATAGAGAAAGACCTCGGCACCGTCGACGCCGACATCTCCAACTTCAAGAGCGAGCACCTGATTCCGGACATCAAGGAAGCGTCGAGGATGTATCTCGAAAAATCGGTCAAAAACGAGGAGGAGATGCTTGAAATCAACAACCGCCTGCAGGTGGCCCGCTATATGCGCGGATTCCTCAACAATCCGGCCAACGCCACGTCGGTGCTCCCCGTCAACACCGGCATCGGCGACGTCAACATCGAGGCCCAGATTGGCGACTACAACCAGATGCTGCTCGCCCGCAACAACATAGCCGCCAACTCCTCGGCGTCGAACCCCCTCGTCAAGGACTACGACTCGTCGCTCAAAGGGCTGCGCCACGCAATCGTGCAGACCATCGACCAGGTGATCGTGGCCCTCACCACCTCGCTCAACAATACGCGCGGCGCGCGCGGAGAAGCACGCGAACAGATAGCCTCCAATCCCTCGCAGGCCAAATACCTCCTCTCGGTAGAGCGCCAGCAGAAGGTGAAGGAGTCGCTCTATCTGTTCCTGCTCGAGAAGCGCGAGGAGAACGAGCTGACGCAGACGTTCACCTCCTACAACACCCGCATCATCACGCCCCCGACCACGCCGCTCCGCCCCATCTCGCCGAAGCGTCCGCTAATCATGCTCGTGGCCGGATTCCTCGGCATCGTCATTCCGGCCATCGCGCTCTACATGAGCGTAACGCTCGACACCAAGGTGCGCCGCTCGAAAGACCTCGAGTCGCTCCCCATCCCCTTCGCCGGAGAGATACCCGGAGAGACGAGCCTGCGCAAACGCCTCTTCTCGCGCAAGGAGAAGAGGGCCGAGGGGAAGACGAAGCCGGTGGTCGAACACGGCAACCGAAACGCCATCAACGAGGCGTTCCGCGTGATGAGGTCCAACCTCGACTTCATGGACTCGAAGGAGAACCGCGCCCAGGTGCTGATGCTGACGTCATATTTCCCCGGATCGGGAAAATCGTTCATCTCGCTCAACCTTGCCATGACCTACGCCATCAAGGGAAAGAAGGTGTTGCTCATCGACGGCGACCTGCGCCACGGATCTACATCGGCCGTAATCGGCAGCCCCGACGAAGGCGTAACCAACTATCTGGCCGGAAAGACCGACGACTGGAAGAAACTCGTGCTCGACTCAGGCTTCGAGGAGCACCTCTTCATACTCCCCATCGGCCACAAGGCCCCCAACCCCGCCGAGCTGCTTGAAAACGGCCGCTTCAAGGAGATGGTGCAGGAGGCCCGGGGCATCTACGACGTAATCATCGTCGACTGTCCGCCCGACACGATCGTGGCCGACCCGCAGCTCATAGCCGACGTGGCCGACCGCACGGTGTTCGTAGTGCGCGCAGGCGTCTTCGACAAGAGCCTCCTCTCAGAGGTGATGCGTCTCTACAACACGAAGAAATACAACGGAATGGCCATAGTGCTCAACGACGTACGCCAGACGGCAAGCTCGCCCTACGGCTACTACTACGGCTCTTCGTATTACTACTACTCGAAATAACCAACGCACAACGTGCTCTTCTTCAACCGAAAGAAATCACTGAGGGAAGCGGAATTCACGCCGGGATTCACCGACTGGCACTCCCATATCCTCCCCGGCGTGGACGACGGCGTCCCCTCGATCGAGGAGTCGCTCGAGATTCTCGACCGATATGCCGAAATGGGCGTCGGCAAAGTATGGCTCACCCCCCACATCATGGAAGACGTGCCCAACGCGCCCGACGCCCTGCGCGCACGCTTCGCCGAGCTCAAAGAGGCCTATTCAGGCCCCATAGAGCTCAGGCTCGCCGCCGAAAACATGATCGACCCCCTCTTCGAGGCAAGACTCGCCGCCGGCGAACTGCTCCCGATAGGCGAACACGCCGACCACCTGCTCGTCGAGACCTCCTACATCAACGCCCCGGTGCACTTCCGCGAACTGATACGCGAGATAAAACGGAAAGGGTATTTCCCCATCCTCGCCCATCCCGAGCGTTACCGCTACATGCGCGAGGAAGACTATCTGAGCCTGCACGGCGAAGACGTGAAATTCCAGATAAACCTCTTCTCGCTGCTCGGACTCTACGGCCCCGAAGCCGCCCGCAAGGCCGACTGGCTACTCAGGCAGGGACTCGCCGACATAGCCGGCAGCGACATCCACAAGGCCTCGATGCTCCGGTTCTTCGACGCCCCGCTCCCGGGAGGAAAGACCCTCAAGGCACTTAAACGACTCTCTCATCCAATCAACTATCCGACATGAATATAGCTATAGTAGGCACAGGCTATGTAGGCCTCGTCTCCGGCGCCTGTTTCGCCGAGATGGGAATCGACGTTACCTGCGTCGACATCGACACATCCAAAATCGACCGCCTGCGCAAAGGCGAGATACCCATCTATGAGCCCGGACTCGAAGACATGGTGCGCCGCAACGTCGAGGCCGGACGTCTCCACTTCACCACCTCGCTGGCCGAGACGCTCCCCACGGTGGAAGTGGTGTTCTCTGCCGTCGGCACCCCGCCCGACGAAGACGGCTCGGCCGATCTCAGCTACGTGCTCGACGTGGCACGTGAGTTCGGACGCAACATCAGCCGCTACACGCTGCTCGTTACCAAGTCGACCGTGCCCGTAGGCACCGCCGCCAAGGTGCGCGAGGCCATCGCCGAAGAGCTGCGCAAGCGGGGCGAGCAGATACCTTTCGACGTGGCCTCCAACCCCGAGTTTCTCAAAGAGGGCGCTGCCATCAAGGACTTCATGAGCCCCGACCGCGTGGTGGTCGGCACCGAAAGCGAACAGGCCCGCAAGGTGATGGAACGCCTCTACCGCCCCTTCATGCTCGTCAGCGACCGCATGATATTCACCGACATACCTTCGGCCGAAATGATAAAATACGCCGCCAACTCGATGCTCGCCACCCGCATCTCGTTCATGAACGACATCGCCAACCTGTGTGAGCTGGTGGGCGCCGACGCCAACATGGTGCGCAAAGGGATAGGCTCCGACACCCGAATCGGAAAGAAATTCCTCTACCCCGGATGCGGCTACGGCGGCTCGTGCTTCCCCAAAGACGTGAAGGCCCTGATCAAGAGCGCCGACCAGGCCGGCTACGACATGCGCGTGCTCCGCGCCGTGGAGGAGGTGAACATCGCCCAGAAGGAGATACTATTCAAAAAACTGATGCGACATTTCGGCGGCGACATCAAGGGGAAGCGCATAGCCCTCTGGGGACTCGCCTTCAAGCCCGAGACCGACGACATGCGCGAGGCCCCCGCTCTCGTGCTTATCGACCTCATACGCAAGGCCGGAGCCACGGCTAAAGTCTACGACCCCGTGGCCATGGACGAATGCCGCCGGCGCCTCGGCGACGCCGTGGAATACGCCACCGACATGTATGACGCCGCGCTCGACGCCGACGCCCTGCTCCTCGTGACGGAATGGAAGCAGTTTCGCATGCCCTCGCTCCCCGTGCTCAAGCGCACCATGCGCCGCCCCCTCATAATCGACGGACGCAACATCTACGACCCCGAATATCTGCGCGAATCGGGATTCACCTACGACAAGATTGGCTGACCGAAGCATCGCATTGAACCTCAACGGCATCATCGGCTCGCTGAAATCCAGCAGACTGGCCAAAGACTCATTCTGGGCCGTATTCGGCAACGGACTGGGCTACGGCCTGCTGCTGCTCGCCGGCATCGTCATCGCCCGATTCCTCGGACGCGACGTCTACGGCGAGTACGGCCTCGTGAAGACCACGATGATCTACATCGCCGGCTTCGCCACCCTCGGCCTCGGCATCTCGTCTACCAAATACATAGCCAACGCCCTGCATGCCGACCGCTCGCACGTGCGCTCGCTGGCCCGCGACGCCGTCAGCATCACTCTCGTCTTCAGCACCATGCTCGCCGCAGGGCTCGCCGCAGTGGCAAATCCCCTTGCCGCTTTCCTCGGCGAGTCCGGCCTCGTCGGCGCTTTCAGGGCCCTCGCGGTCATAATCGTGTTCAAAGCCTTGAACACCACCCAGAACGGTGTGCTCGCCGGATTCGGCGATTTCCGCGAGATTGCCAGAAACAGTGTCGCCTCCGGAGTGCTGATGCTTGCCGCCTGCGTGCCGCTCACCTACTTCTTCGGGCTTACCGGCGCTTTCATCTCCCTCGCAGCCTCGCAGGGATGCAACGCACTGCTCAACTATCTCTCCATCAGAAAACGCACCGCCTCGCTGACCGACCAGCAGAGCGGCTCCCACAAACGCGAACTCATCGCCTTCTCCTTCCCCATCGCCCTCCAGGAGCTCAACTATACTGTCTGCAACTGGGGCGGAATAATGCTGCTGACGAAACTATCGTCTGTGGGACAGGTAGGTATCTACAGCGCCACCATGCAGTGGAACGGAATCATAACCTTCATCCCCGGACTGCTCAGCAACGTCATTCTCTCCCACCTAAGCGGCACCGCCGGCGACGAGAAAGCCCACACCCACACGCTCCGCACAATGCTCGGCGTCAACTTCCTCACCACTGCAATACCGCTCGCGGCCATATATATGCTGGCCGGCTGGATTGCCGCCTTCTACGGCGCAACGTTTGCTGAAATGAAAGGCGTGATGCAGGTGATGACAACAGCCACGGTGTTCACGGCCTGTGCTTCGGTGCTTTACAGCGAACTCCTCTCGCGCGGCCACAACTGGCTTCTGCTCTCCGTCAGAATAGTGCAGGACATCGTCATACTCGGCACCGCCTGGCTTCTGCTCCGGCAAGGCGAAGGCACCAACGGAATGAGCGGCGCGATGGACTATGCTGTCGGATACGTAACCGGCTCGGTGGCTTACTTCATCATCCTGCTCGGGGCTGTGAGGCTGACAGACAGAAAAAGTAAATAGACCAGCACTCAGACCATGCCGACCATACTATTCTTCATCGCCGTAATCTGCTCGATGATTTCCCAGACACCGGAACTCATCGCCATGAAGGCCGACGCTTATCTGAAGATTACGTGGATCTTTCCTCTGCTCTATCTGGTGGTGGTCAGGTTCCGGTCGGTCATTTCCCTGAAACTCGCTTTCTATTATTTCTTCGTCATAATATTCGGTCTCTACTGCTGCATAATGCAGCTAAGCACCAATATCGATTACCTTACAGGCGAAATCGGCTCCGATATAGTCAACATCGGCATCTCGTTCATGGTAACCGTGGTGTCGTTCGCCTATTGGGAAAACTACGGAAGTCCGCGCAAGCTTAGATGGCTGGTGGTATGTCTGACAGTCTGCGGCGCCTATCTCGCTTATGCCGTCTATTCGCAGTTTCTTGTAAAGGCCGACATCTCGGCCATACAGTATGCTTTCACCGAGAAGAACTCCATGGGCCAGATCCTCGTGAACGTCATGGTGTTCGGAATAGCCTGCTACATACCCAAGTACACGCCTTCGAGAGTGATGTATATCATCGCATTCGTCTTCATGCTCACCGTTGTGTTCATGATGAAGTCGAGAGCTACGCTTGTCGGTGTCTTCTTCGTGATTGGATACTATATCCTGATGTATAAGAACACGAAGGTCCGCGTGCTTCTGTTCGCCCTCTCGGCGGCAGCGCTCGTCTACCTGTGGGTGAGTCCGTCGGCCTACGAGACAATCGTCGGCAACATCCTGCTCGGCGGCCGCGACACTACCGACCTCGACGACCTCTCTTCGGGACGTATCTATCTCATGAGCCAGCAGATAGCCAAGATTCCCGACAACCTGATATTCGGTTCGGGAGTCGACTATATGGACTGCTTCCCGGTGATGGTGCTCGTGCAGTACGGACTAATAGGCACATTCATCATGTTCCTCTTCCTGACGGAAGTAGCAGCCAAGGTGTCGGTGAAATTCAAACCGCGAAAAGGGATAAACCTCGCTGCCTATCTGCTCTTCTGGATTATGATGATTAACTCTCTGTTCGAGGCCTATCCTCCATTCGGACCCGGAGTAAAATGCTTCATTCTATGGATGGCATTCGGGTTCGCTCTCGCCGCCTACCGACGCCGGCAACCCGCGAAGCAGAGACCGGTCAGCCCCAGTATGGCCGACAGAAGGCTGCGATTCCGGGAGTAAACACGCCGGCACATAATTATCCAGTGTATTCGTTTTCAGAACAGTCAGATGACTAACATTGACAATATTAGAATCGGGGTCATTGGCCTCGGATACGTAGGTCTGCCGCTTGCACGGCTCTTCTCCACCAGATATCCCACCACGGGCTTCGATGTAAACGAAAGTCGCGTAGAAAGCCTTGCCGGCGGTTGCGACGCCACGGGAGAGGTGGATGCCGGCATCCTCAGGAATGCCCTCGATTCAGGGATGCTGAGGCTTTCCTCCAACCTCGACAGCCTGAAAGACTGCAACTTCTACGTAGTCGCCGTCCCGACTCCGGTAGACCCCAACAATCATCCCGACCTGATGCCCCTGCTGAAAGCGAGTGCCTCGGTAGGTAAGGTAGTTGATAAAGGCGATATCGTAGTCTATGAGTCCACCGTCTATCCGGGAGTTACGGAAGAGGAGTGCATTCCGGAAATCGAACGCGTGTCGGGACTACGGTTCAACAAAGATTTCTTTGCCGGCTATTCCCCCGAACGCATAAATCCCGGCGACAGAATCCATACTGTCGACAAAATCAAAAAGGTTACCTCCGGCTCCACTCCCGAAGCGGCCGATATCATCGACGCCGTATATTCATCCGTCATTACCGCCGGAACCTACAAGGCGTCATCAATCAAAGTGGCCGAGGCCTCGAAGATAATCGAGAACTCGCAGCGCGACGTGAATATTGCGTTCATGAACGAGCTTGCCAAAATATTCAACGCCATGGGAATCGACACCAAGGAAGTGATCGACGCAGCGGCCACGAAATGGAATTTCATCAGGATGACCCCCGGCCTGGTGGGTGGCCACTGCATAAGCGTAGACCCCTACTACCTGATTGAGAAAGCTCAGGTCTACGGCGTGCTGCCCAGGGTGATGACAGCCGCAAGAAACCTGAACGACGGCATGGGGCACTATGTGGCCATGCAGACCATCGACCTCATGAACCGGCACGGCATACTCGTAAAAGACGCCAAAATCCTCGTAGCGGGAATAACATTCAAGGAGAACTGCCCCGACATACGCAATACCAAAGTGGCCGACATAGTGGAGACGCTGCGCCACTATACCGGAAACATCACCGTAGTCGACCCCCATGCCGATGCGGCTGAGGTTGACAGGCATTACGGAATCAAAATCACCGACAGCGTCCCGGAAGGGAGACGGTATGACGCAATCATCCATGCCGTGGCCCACAGGGAGTTTGAAGCCACCGACTGGCGCGCCATGCTCAACGACAAGGGTGTGGTCTACGACGTCAAAAGCAACCTTCCGGCCGGAATGGCCGATGCAAGACTATGAAAAAGAAGAAGCTCGCCCTCATATTCCCGTATGCACCGGCCTACCGTCAGGCCATATACGAGCTCATCGATGATGATTTTCGGCCCGACTGGTGGTTTGCCGGCAACGCTGTCCGCCCGCTGAAGCAATACGACTATTCCCGTCTCAGAAGCTGTTCGCTCGAGATGAAGGAGAAGAAGGTGGCAGGGCCGGTGGAGCGTTACGCGGACTTCCCGATGCGCGACATCCGGGGGTATGAATACCTCATCATGCCGGGAGTGATCCGCAACACCACCATCTGGGGAGCACTCATCAGAGCGCGTCTGCGCCCGAAGAAGTATCCCAAGATCTGGATCTGGACCCACGGATGGTATGGCAAGGAAAACTGGATAGAGCGTATGATTAAGAGGGTATATTTCGCCCTTCCCACCGGAATAATGGTATACGGTGAATATGCCCGCGACCTGATGAAAGACAATGGAGTAGATGCTGAAAAAATCAAGATAATAGCCAACTCCCTCGACTACGACACCCAGCTCGTCCTGCGCAATAGCATCTCACCCTCAGGCA
Organism: uncultured Porphyromonadaceae bacterium; assembly: GCA_945873625.1. Taxonomy (GTDB): domain Bacteria; phylum Bacteroidota; class Bacteroidia; order Bacteroidales; family Muribaculaceae; genus Lepagella. The sequence goes on from CAMCDS010000001.1 coordinate 45,281, forward strand.
TATACCGCGACATCTTCGGCAACGACAGCCCGGTGCTCGTCTACATAGGCAGGCTGACCGCATACAAAGACCTGGAACGTCTCATAGAAGCTATGGCGATGCTCCGCGACGACGGTCGCGACTGCAATCTCTGCCTCATCGGCGACGGCGAGATGAAGCAGGAACTGGAAAGGCTGACTCGCGAACGAAACCTTACCGACAGGGTGCATTTCGTCGGCGCCTGCTACGACGAGCGTAAGAATGCCGAATATATCTACAACGCCGACCTTTGCGTCTCGCCGGGCAATGTAGGTCTGACCGCCATGCACACCATGATGTTCGGCACTCCGGTGCTCACCCACGACACGTTTATGTATCAGGGGCCGGAGTTTGAGGCGATAACCCCCGGAAAGACCGGAGATTTCTTTACCTACAAGGACACCCGCTCGCTGACCGATGCCATTGCGAAATGGCTGTCGGAACATAAGGACGACCGCGAGCAGGTGCGCCAAGACTGCTATGAGGAGATCGACCGAAAGTGGAACCCGCACGAGCAGATGAAGACGCTCCACGATATAATCGACTGAATAGCTTATAATCGACTCAATAGCTTGAAACCGTCTGAGTTCATACCCCGGGCCATCGGAAGGGCCTCCCACGAAATGCAGAAATGTGCGGCACGTCTTTTCACGACCCGTTGCCGCGTCTTCATGCTGCATCAGGTCGGGGGTAGAGAAAAGTCGGAATTCAACGTCTCGGAAGAGGCATTTATCAGAATGGCGGATTTCCTCGCTTCATCTCCTGTCGACAGGGCGGAAAACATAGCCGGATGCGCTCCGGGGAGCTCATTGCTGACGTTCGACGACGTGCACGAGGGCGTCTACCGCATCGCCTACCCCGCGCTGCGCGAACGCAACATCCCTTTCACCCTCTTCGTCTCCCTCTCCCTGCTCGACCGTCCGGGCTACATCACTTCGACTCAGCTCAAAGAGATGGCCGCCGACCCTCTCGCCACCATCGGTTCGCACGGCATGAACCACGTTAGATTCCGAAACCTTCGCGATGCCGACTACCGCCGCGAACTCTCGGAATCGAAGGAAGCGCTCGGCCGACTGCTCGGGCAGGAGCCGGAGCTGTTCGCATTCCCCTACGGCTCGGAATATGAATGTGGACTTACGGGAAAAAGGCGTGTCAGAGACTATTACCGCTATGGTTTCGGCACCGTCGCAATGCCGGTAACGGCCATCGCCCACGACTATTTCATACCCCGCATCAACCTCACCGAGCAGCTGATACACAGTATCACAGACAGTAAATGACTCCAAGGTTTTCAATCATAATACCGGTCTACAACGTGGAGAAGTATCTCGGCAACTGCCTTGAATCGATCGACAGGCAGACTTTCCGCGATTTCGAGACCATACTTGTAGACGACGGCTCGACCGACGCGAGTCCGCAACTGTGCGACCGCTATGCAGCCTCGCGTCCCAACGCGAGAGCTGTCCATCAGGCCAACCGCGGCCTGACCGGCGCCCGAAACCGGGGTCTCGACGAGGCGACAGGTGAATACATCGTCTACATCGACAGCGACGACACCCTGCAGCCCTGCGCGCTCGAGCTCTTCGACCGCGCCATCTCAGCCCATTCCTCCCCCGACCTCGTCGGCGCAGGCTATATGAACGTCAGCGAAGACAACGTATTCCGGGAGTCAACACCGACGGATAAAGAGACCATATATTCCGACCTCAGTCTGCTTCAGGACGATTTCCTTACCAGAAAGAAAATCGTGCTCGCTCCCGGCACCGCCTTACGACGAGACTGGCTCGCCGACAACGGGATAAGGTTCAAGAAAATGCCTTTCTCTGAAGACATTTCATTCATCTGGATGTGTCTCGCCAATGCGAGAAGCGCGGTGTTTATCGACCGTAAGATTTACAACTATCTCCAGCGTCAGGGCTCGATAATGCACACCGTCGACGCCGACAATATAATCGAGGCCTATTCCGTCTATTGCCGCATCGAGAAGGAACTGACACCCAGGCCGAACGTGTCGAAAACCACAAAGTGTTTCCTCAAATCGAGATGGATGATGGGCGCGCTTCGCACTGCCGCAAGGCGTGGTCTCTGCTTCCGCGACTTCGAGAACCTTATGGCCGAGATGGACGGTGAATGTAACATTCAGGCGCTCAAACATTTTCCGGACATCAAGGTGCGCATGCTCGCTTATCTGCATTCCATTTCGCCCCGCCTCTTCCACAAGGCTATGGCCATAAGCCTCTGACGCCGCCGACTTAGTGATGAACATGACGACTGCCGCATATTTCGCCGAAGGTTCCCGAACGTCTTACGTGTGGGGAGCGGCTACCACGCTCTATTGCCTCGCGGCGGCACTCGCCTGCGGATGCACCGACATCCCTTTCCTGATTCTGGCTACAATCAATGCCGCCGTCTGCTCACTGATGATATTCGCGCCGGGTTCGGGACCATTCTCCCTCAACAAATTCATCAACCTCTTCATCCTCATCTTCTTCGTGCTCGCCAACAGCGTGCAGTATGCCTCGGGCGCGTGCGCCACTGCATTCGCCGCCACTTTCAGCCGCGACGCATACCTCCTTTTTCAGGGACTGACGTTCGCCGGACTTCTCGCTTTCAACGGCCTTTATCTCGCCGTCTACTTCCCGGCGAGCCGGCGACGCGGACGTTCGCTCAGCCGTACACGACGCAAGGCAAACGGCACACGACTCGTGATTCTCTCCGCGGCCGCGGCGGTCGTGATATTCGCGTTCTGCGGATTCGACATCCCGACCATGTTTTCGCGCGGAGGCTGGCAGCGGTATGCTGACTCATCGTGGATGGCCGGCCGCCAGGAGGTGATGCTGCTCTTCCAGCGGGTGGTGCGGCCGGTTCCGGCCTGCTGCCTGCTCATCGGCATTCTCACCGGGGCAGGCTCACGACGCATCGCCGTGCTGCTTGCGATAGCCCTCGCCGCCTCCTTCCCGACAGCCATGCCGCGCAGCCTCGCGGCCGCACTGTGGCTTCCCCCCGTGCTGGCCGTGGCCGGGAGATACCTTCACCGTGACGCGGCCATGCTCCTCATGATTTTCTGCATCCTCATAGCCTTCCCCCTCCTCGACTCATTCCGATATGCCGACGAGGGACGCGACATAGAATACGGAACCCGATACTTCAATACGCTCAACTACGACGCCTCGCAGATGACGATGGCTGCCGTCGAGACCGACACCGTAACCGGCGGACGCCAGCTGCTGGGCGCGGTGGCGTTTTTCGTGCCGCGCAGGGTGTGGCCCGACAAGCCGGAGGGAAGCGGGCACCTCATAGCCGGTATGCGCGGAGCCGCATACCGCAACGTGTCGATGCCCTGGTTCGGAGAGGGATACGTCAATTTCGGATGGACCGGAGTTGCTGTGTTCACCCTCGTCCTCGCCCTTGCGGCTGCCGCTTGCGACGCCCGCTTCAAGCCGAAAGACGTCTGCGGAGGCAACGGCGTAATCTCCTACGGATGCTACCTCATACTCATAGCCTCAATCCTCTTCCTGATGCGCGGTAGCCTCATGGCCTCGCTGAGCGCACTGACCGGAAACATCGTCTCTTACGTGGCCTGCTGCCTGGCCACCACACGGCGACAGAGTAGAACACATGCCTAAGCTCTTACAGATCAACATATCGGCCAACAGCGGAGCCACCGGGAAAATCACCGAGGAAATCGGTGCCGAAGCCATACTCCACGGTTGGGAATCGTATGTGGCCTACAGCCGCGGCATACCCATCAGCCAGTCGAACCTCGTGACGGTCGGCAGCCGCTCCGACATGCGCCGCCACGGTCTGCTCACCCGCCTCACAGACGCTCACGGCCTCGGCTCGGCCAAAGCCACCAAGGCTCTCATCGAGCGCATACGCACGATCGGCCCCGACATAATCCACCTCCACAACATTCACGGATATTACCTCAACTATCCGCGCCTGTTCGACTATCTGAGGGAATGGGGCGGCCCCGTGGTGTGGACCCTCCACGACTGCTGGGCCTTCACCGGCCACTGCGCTCACTTCGAAGACGCGGGATGCCGCCGCTGGGAGGTGCAGTGCCACCACTGTCCGCTGAGAAACACCTACCCCATATCGTGGTTCGCCGACCGAAGCACGCGCAACTACCTCGACCGCAAGGCGGCCTTCACCTCGCTTCCCAACCTCACCCTCGTCAGCCCGTCGAAATGGCTCGACAGCATACTCGAACGCTCGTTTCTGGCAGGATTCGACAGGCGCGTAATCCACAACGGCATCGACATCAACCTGTTCCGTCCTTACGGCCAGTCCGGGCAAGAGGAGCGTATGGTGCTCGCCGCCGCCTGGGTGTGGAACCGTGCCAAAGGTCTCGACGACCTCATCAACCTGAGCCGAATGCTCCCTGCCAACTACCGTCTCTGCATCGTGGGCCTCTCCGAGAAGCAGCGACGCGAGCTCCCGCCCTCAATCAAAGGCATCACCCGCACAGAAAACCAGAAAGCCCTCGCCCAGCTTTATTCAAAGGCATCGGTCTTTGTGAATCCTACTTATGGCGACACTTTCCCCACCACCAACCTCGAGTCCCTCGCCTGCGGAACCCCGGTAGTAACCTACCGCACCGGCGGAAGCCCGGAGGCCATATCCGAGTCGACGGGCAGAGTGGTGGAAAGGGCCGATATTCCAGCCCTTTACAATGCAATAATCGAACTCGGCAAACTGCCGCAGAAAGAATTGTCGCGCAACTGCCGCCGTCGCGCCGAAGAGCTCTTCGACCAGCGCCGACGGTTTGTGGAATACGTCGACCTTTACGACTCATTAATCGGCTAATAAATTGAAAATAAGTATAATCACACCCTGCTTCAACAGTGCCGCGACGCTCGTCGACACCATCGAGAGCGTGCTCTCGCAAAGCTATGGCGACATTGAGCACGTAATCGTAGACGGAGGGTCGAGCGACGATACCGTCGAAATCATCCGCCGCTACGAGCCCCGCTACGAGGGGAGACTGCGATGGGTGAGCGAACCCGACAAGGGTATCTACGACGCCATGAACAAAGGTATCCGCATGGCATCGGGCGATGTGGTCGGAATTCTCAACTCCGACGACTTCTTCACCTCGCCAGAAATAGCAGCTTTCATAGCCCGAAACATCGACGGTCATCAGGCTGTATACGGGGATGTCTGCTATTTCTCGGACACAACCCGCAAGGTGGTGAGATACTACAGTTCGCGCGCCTTCCGCCCGTGGCAGATGCGGTTCGGCTTCATGCCGGCCCATCCGTCGTTCTACTGCCGCAAATATCTATTTGATGAAATCGGATATTTCAACACCGACTATAAGATAGCCGCCGACTTCGACCTGATTCTGCGCTTTATCATGATTAATCGTATCGACGCCGTCTATATAGACCATAATTTCGTCAATATGCGTACCGGAGGTATCTCCAACTCCGGACTCAAGTCGCATATGCGCATATTTTCCGAACACCTCAAAAGCTACCGCGCCAACGGAATCAAATCAAACTTCTTGTTTGAATCTCTCCGCTATCCCGTCAAGATAGCAGAACTGGCGATGCAGAAACTCAGTTTCCGCAGAAGACATCTCTGACCGGATGTCGGTTTGCTTCACTTCACTCACTTTCGATACATCACCTTTTTCACTCATGTCCATCTTTCTGACGTTTGACCTGCTCGCATTGATTCTCGCGGCCATATTGACTGCCATACTGATGCCGATGGTCATCAGACTCGCTTTCAGGTATGACCGACTCGACAGGCCGGAATGTCGCAAGATTCATCTTGTATCCGTTCCGAGGCTTGGGGGTATGGCTTTCATCCCGATATCTATCATATCCACAATCCTTATACTCGGATTCATCATGAGATTTTATCCCGACCTGCCGCTGACGCCTATCCACGGACAGGCTTATCCGATAGCCTTTTTCTGCGTTGCCGTGGCTCTCGTCTACGCTATGGGAGTGATCGACGATATTTTCGGACTCAGATATTCCGTCAAATTCGCAGTGCAGGCAGTATGTGCGATAATAGTGCTTATGTCCGGACTGCAAATCGACAACCTCGGCGGCATACTGGGGATTCACGCAATTCCACAACCGGCAGCCTCACTACTGACATTAATATTTATAATCGGCACAATCAACGCTTTCAACCTTATCGACGGACTCGACGGACTCTGTGCCATGTTGGCGGCCATAGCCTTTACCGTATACGGCGGTGTCTTCTATCTCTCGGGGAATGTGATTCTATCTCTGATATGCTTCTCGCTGATCGGAGGTCTCTCGGCGTTTTTGTGCTACAACGTGTTTGGAAACGCTAAACGGCATACAAAAATCTTCATGGGCGATTCCGGTTCAATGACCCTCGGACTTATAATATCGATATGTGCGCTGTCGTTCATATCATATCCGACGAATACGGTTGCTACCACCCAACAACAGCTCATCTACCTTTTCAGCCCGATAATGATACCGGTGTTTGATGCCATTCGCGTGTTTGCTTGGAGGATATCCCACAGGCGCAATCCTTTCATTGCTGACAAAAACCATATCCACCACCGACTTCTGGCTGCCGGAATGAGTCAGATTTCTGCTTTGACGGAGCTGACACTCATATCAATGTCCTTTTGTCTGCTGAATGTCATGTTGGCTGATACTATCAACATCAACATCGTCCTGCTCGTCGACATCATAATCTGGATAGCTTTTAATATCGTCATCAACAGGCGCACCGCAAGGATTGTGCACCATCGAAAACAGATGTGAGCGAGATTAACAACCTGCACGTCTCGCCGCTGTATCCCATACGGAGGCTGCTCCCAAAAGCGTTATCACTTATTAAGCATATCTCACCCTCTCCAAGATTATTCAGAAGCAGATCAAAATGAACGAAGCCGACTCTTCAATCCTCCCTTCCGACCCGCGCCTCGTGGCCGACAACATGTCGACGGCCGGGAAAGTCGCCAAAAGAGCGTTCGACTGCTGCGCTTCCGGGATACTGCTGGCTGTCTTCTCACCTCTGTGCCTTGCCTGCTATGTGGCGATCAAAGCCGAAGACCGGGGGCCGGCAATTTTCTCTCAGGAGCGCATAGGACTCCACGGACGCCCGTTCAACATCTATAAGTTCCGGAGCATGAGATGCGACGCCGAGGCCGACGGCCCGGTCCTCTTCAGCGGCGAGAAGGACGACCGTCTCACCAAAGTGGGCCGCTTCATCCGCGCCCACCATCTCGATGAGCTCCCGCAGCTCTACAATGTGTTCATCGGCGACATGGCCTTCGTGGGCCACCGCCCGGAACGCCAATACTTCATCGACCGCATCATGGAGCACGACCCGCGCTACGAATCGCTCTACCAGTGCCGGCCGGGAGTTACCTCAATCGCCACTCTGCGCAACGGATACACCGACACGATGCCTAAGATGCTGAGGCGTCTGCGATACGACCTCTTCTATCTGAGCCACAGGTCGTGGCTCTGGGACATGAAGATTCTCGCACAGACATTCTTCAGGATTACAGGCGCTAAAATATTCTGACTATGAAGAATAAACGCATACTGCTCTGCCTCTGCCGAATGGGGGGAGGCGAGATGAAATATATCGAGGAGGCCTTCGCCGACAACTGGGTGGTGCCCCTCGGACCGAACGTCAACGGCTTCGAGGCCGACCTTCAGCGCTTCCTTGCCTCGGCCCCTTCGCCCGAACGTCTCGACGCCGCATGCGCCGACATGCCCGAAGCCCCCGTGAAGAGCGTGGTGGCTCTCTCGGCCGGCACTGCCGCCGTCCACCTCGCCCTCATCGGCTGCGGCGTGGGCCCGGGCGACGAGGTGATGGTGCAGAGCTTCACCTTCTCGGCTTCGGCCAACCCCGTGCGCTATCTCGGCGCCGTGCCCGTTTTTGTTGACTCGGAGCCGGATACGTGGAATATGGACCCCGTGCTCCTCGACCGCGCCATCGCCGACCGAGTGGAGAAGACCGGACGGAAGCCCAAGGCCATAATCCCCGTCTACCTCTACGGCATGCCGGCCAATATCGACGCCATCATGGAAGTGGCCAGGAAATGGGACATACCGGTGGTGGAAGACGCCGCCGAAGCATTCGGAAGCCGCTACCGCGGACGCTGCTGCGGCACGTTCGGACGATACGGCGTGCTGTCGTTCAACGGCAACAAGATGATTACCACCTCAGGCGGCGGAGCCCTTGTGTGCGAAAGTCCGGAAGCCGCCGACCGCATAAAGTTTCTCGCCACCCAGGCGCGCGAGAACTATCCCTACTACCAGCATGAGGAGATCGGCTACAACTACCGCATGAGCAACATCTGCGCCGGCATCGGCCGCGGACAGATGGAGGTGCTCGACGAGCACATCGCCCACCACCGCCGCGTGCAGCAGCTCTACCGTGAGCTGTTGGCCGGCGTGGACGGCATCACTCTCCACGACAACCCCTCGCCCGAAATCGACTCCAACTTCTGGCTCTGCGCCGCCACCCTCGACGACGGCACCCACGTGTCCGGAGAGGAGAATGCCTATTCTTCGCCGTCAGGGAGTCTTGTGGGCGGAGTAGCCGCCACGGCACGCGCTGCGGTTTCGGCCCACACCGCTGTCGAGCCGGATGCAGCCGTTGAGGCTCTGCGCGTTGCCCTCAATGCCGAGAATATCGAATCCCGTCCGCTCTGGAAACCGATGCACCTTCAGCCCGTGTTTGCCTCCTCGCCCTCTTATGTCAACGGCGTAAGCGAACGGCTTTTCCGACGCGGTATATGCCTCCCCGCAGGCCCGTGGGTGTCGGATGCCGACGTGGAGCGCATCGTGGCAGCCATCGCCTCGGTCATAACCAGGTGAACCATAAAGTATAAATAAAACATCACCGGGAACGGGAAAGCCGCCATCCGACTTCCTCCCGCCCCGATTCTCTTAGCCAATATTCAGGATGAAAACTGCTCTCATAACAGGCGTTACGGGCCAGGACGGCTCATATCTCGCCGAACTGCTTATAGAAAAAGGGTATGACGTGCACGGCGTGATCCGCCGCAGCTCGGTCGATTTCCGCGAACGCATCACCCACCTCGAGGGACACCCCCGCTTCCACCTCCACTACGGCGACCTGGCCGACTCGATGAGCCTGCTGCAGGTGGTAGGCAAGGTGCGTCCCGACGAAATCTACAATCTCGCCGCGCAAAGCCACGTGCAGGTATCGTTCGACGTGCCTGAGTTCACCGCCAACGTCGACGCCACGGGCGTGCTGCGCGTGCTCGAGGCCGTGCGCCTCTGCGGTCTCGCCAAAACCTGCCGCATCTACCAGGCCTCTACATCAGAGCTTTATGGCAAAGTAGAGGAAGTGCCTCAGAACGAGGAAACGCCCTTCCACCCCTACAGCCCCTACGCCGTGGCCAAGCTCTACGGCTACTGGATTGTGAAGGAATACCGCGAGGCCTACGGCATGTTCTGCTGCTCGGGAATCCTCTTCAACCATGAGAGCGAACGGCGCGGAGAGACCTTCGTAACGCGCAAGATTACCCTCGCCGCCGCACGCATAGCGCAGGGGAAGCAGGAAAAGCTATATCTCGGCAACCTCTCATCGCTCCGCGACTGGGGCTATGCCCGCGACTACGTGGAGTGCATGTGGCTCATCCTCCAGAACGAGCGCCCCGAAGACTTCGTAATCGCCACCGGCGAGCAACATTCCGTGCGTGAGTTCGCCACGCTGGCCTTCCGCCACGTAGGCATCGAGCTCCGCTGGGAAGGGGAAGGCGCCGATGAGCGTGGTGTCGACGTCAAGACAGGGCGCGTGCTCGTCGAGGTGTCGCCCGACTTCTACCGTCCGACCGACGTGGTAAACCTCTGGGGCGACCCCTCGAAGGCCAGGCGCGAACTGGGATGGAATCCGCAGAAAACCTCGTTCGAGGAGCTTGTGCGCATCATGGTCGACGCCGACATGAAGAAAGTGGCCTCTGAACGCGCTTCGGAATACGTGCGCACCAACCTCGAGGAGTATCTCGAAAAAGGAATCGTAAAATAACTCTCATATATGCAGCGATTTGTAAAGACGCTCCATCTTGTCGATGACCCGCAGGCGATAGCCGACTACCAACGCGCGCACGACGAGATATGGCCCGAAATCACCGAAGGCATCCGCTCGGTGGGTATCTCGGCGATGGACATCTACCTCCTCGGCAACCTTGCCGTGATGATTATGGAGGCTCCCGACGGACTCGATGTCGGCGAGGCCATGGAGAGGCTCGCGTCCCTGCCGCGGCAGGCCGAATGGGAGGACTACGTGGCCCGCTTCCAGCAGTGTCTGGCCGGCGACACCTCGGCCGACAAATGGAAACCGATGGAGCATATATTCTCACTCTGATGAAACCCTCAGCCCGCACTTCGGTCGCACTCCCGTTCGTTCTCGTCTCCCTGCTCTTCATGATGTGGGGAGTGGCCAACAACATGAACGACACGCTCCTTGCGGCCTTCAAGAGGATAATGTCGATGTCTGACCTTCAGACCTCGCTCGTGCAGTTCGCCTTCTTCGGAGCCTATTTCTGCTTCGCCCTCCCGGCTGCCCTCTTCATCCGCCGATTCTCATACAAGGCCGGCATACTCCTCGGCCTCGCCATGTATGCCTGCGGCACGATGCTCTTCTATCCGGCCGGAAACGCCGGAAGCTACGCCTTCTTCCTTTTCGCCATCTACGTCATGGCAGCCGGATGCTCGATACTCGAGACCACGGCCAACCCCTATATCCTGGCCATGGGCGACCGCGCCACAGCCACGCGCCGCCTCAACATCGCGCAGACCTTCAATCCCGTAGGCGCGATGCTCGGCATACTGCTCAGCCGGCGCTTCATCCTGTCGGAGCTTCACGAGGCCGACGCGGCCGCCAGAAGCGACATGAGCACCGAGGCCCTGCGGACAATCCAGACCCAGGAGCTCAACGCCGTCTCGGGCACTTACCTCATAGTGGGCGCCATCCTCGCCATGCTCTTCGTGGTGATTCTCCTCGTCAGGATGCCGCGCCTGCGCGACGAGTCGGCCAGCCTCCCCGTGGGCGCCACATTCCGCCGCCTGCTCCGCAACCGCGCCTACCGCCTCGGCGTCGTGGCCCAGTTCTTCTACGTCGGCGTGCAGACAGGCGTATGGTCGTTCACCATCCGCCTCGTCATGGCCGAGACCGGGCAGCGCGAGAGCGAGGCCGCCATGGTGTTCCTCTGGTCGATACTGGCCTTCACCCTCTTCCGCTTCATCTTCACGTGGCTGATGCGCTATTTCCGCCCCGTGAAGCTGCTCACCGCGGCCTCGGTCGTAGCCCTTGCGTGCGTGGCCTGCATACTGCTCTGCCACGGCACAGTTGTGGCTGTGGCTCTCGTGGCCACGTCGGCGGCCATGTCGCTGATGTTCCCCACCATCTATGGCGTCGCCCTCGAGAACGTAGACCCCGATTCGGCCAAAATCGCAGCCTCCGGCCTCATAATGGCTATCCTCGGCGGCGCGCTCATCACCCCCCTGCAGGCCTTCATCTCCGACCGCGCCGGCATATCGGCGTCGTTCGTCGTGCCGCTCGTCTGCTTCGGCGTGGTGCTCGCCTATTCCCTCTTCGTGCAGAAAACACACCATAAAGACAACTGACAGTGTCTGATACAGCCATAAAAAAGAAAGTATTTGTCTCGGGATGCTACGACATGCTGCATTCCGGCCACGTCGCCTTCTTCCGTGAGGCATCGCGCTTCGGCGACCTCTACGTCGGCATCGGTTCCGACAAGACCATCGAGGACCTTAAAAACCGCAAGACGGTCTATTCCGAGAAGGAGCGCCTCTTCATGGTGAAGGCCATTCGCTACGTGACCGACGCCTACATCAACCCCGGCTCGGGGATGATGGACTTCGTGGAGACCGTCGACAGGGTGAAGCCCGACGTGTTTGTGGTCAACTCCGACGGCGGCAGCGACGTGAAGCGCGACTTCTGCCGCGAACGCGGCATCGAGTACGTGGTGCTTGAACGCGAGCCGGCGGCCGGGCTTCAGGCGCGCTCCACCACCGGACTGCGCCGCGAAGTGAAGTCGCACCTCCCCTACCGCATCGACATCGCCGGGACATGGATCGACCAGCCCTACGTGTCGCATCTCGGGGCCGGATGGGCAATCACCGCCTCGATCGAGCCCAACCACGACTTCATGGAGCGCGGCGGAATGTCGACCTCCACACGCAACGCGGCCAAGAAGATATGGCCCTACGAGCTCCCCGACTACAACGAGGAGATGCTGGCCCGCCTGCTCTTCTGCTTCGAGAACAACCCCGAAAACGAGGGACACGTCTCGGGAGCGCAGGACGCCATCGGCATCTGCATGTCGGGGCTCAACCGCCACTACTACGACGGGCGCTACTGGCCCTCGCGCATCGAGTCGTGCCACGACGAGGAGATACTTTCATGGCTCGAAAACCATGTCTGCCTGGTGCCGATGTTTCCGAGAAGGCCGGGCTGCTCCGTGGTCGACAATACCGACATTACGCCCGCCAAGGTGAAAGACCTCACCGGCGCCGCCGAACGCTGCTGGCAGGCCATCATGGCCCGCGACCTCGACGCCTTCGCCCGCGCGTTTGCCGACTCCTTCGCCGCGCAGACGGCGATGTTTCCCGGCATGATGCAGCCCGGAGTGGCCGAGCATATCGATGCCTGGCGCGACAAGGCCCTCGCCTGGAAGATGCTCGGCGCCGGAGGCGGAGGCCACCTTCTGCTCGTGGTCGACCGGATGCCCGAAGGGGTGATTCCGGTGAAGATCAGACGCAAATACCCTCTTTAATCCCGAAAGCGTTTCTCAATCAGTTACCTCTTCCCTACATGGATATCAAAGAACTCATCGACACTATACGACCGGTAAGCGACGAAGCCCTGGAGATGTTTCTCCCGAAGCTGACGCCGCGCAGCGTCAGAGCCAAGGAGCTAATCATCGAGCAGGGGAAGACCTCGCGGTCGATTTACTTCATCTGCAGCGGAGTATTCAGAAATTTCACCCTCAACGACGGCGAGGAGCATACCCGGTGGTTTGCCCTCGACGGCGACATCGTGGCCTCGATGTTCTCGTTTGCCAACGGCCAGCCCGCCATCGCCTCCGTACAGGCGCTCACCGACGCCGAGGTCTACGTAATGTCGATCGCCGACGCCAAGGAGCTCATGGACTCCTCGCCCGAATGGTCGAGATGGGCCAACCGTTTCTTCGCCGACGGCCTCTACATGCTTGAGCGGCGATACCTCTATATAGGCGTGGGCGACGCCATGACGAGATACAAGAACCTGCAGTCGATGCGGTCGTTCGAGATGCTGCAGAAGGTGCCGCTCCAATACATTGCCTCATATCTCAACATGCGCCCGCAGACCCTGAGCAACATCAGAAAGCAACTTTTCAAGAAATAGCAGATTGACAATTATCCATAAAAAGTGCCTGACTTTGCTCGAAAAACAGCAGGGTCAGGCACTTTTTTAATCTATGTGAAGAACAACCCTCCCTCTTCTGCTTAAATTTGCGGCAGAAAAATCCCTGCCACGGTTTTTCTACCCTCAACACAATAATCATTTTTAAAACTAATTCCTCATGAAGAACCTTTTACAGACCTGCATCATCGGAGCAGCGGCGGCGACCATGCTCCTCGCGGCCGACGCTTACGCGGCCGCTCCACAGCGCATTGCCATAGACGATGAAGCTCCTCTCATCTACTGCGTCGGCGCACTCAGCGGCAACAAGGGCGTATACACCATCACATCCGAGGGTGGATTCACCGAAGACAAGATATCAGGCGACACCTACGTGCAGTGGAGCTTCATCGGCTCGGGCGGCACTTTCACTTCCAAAGAGAAGGCCGTCGGCACATCCATGCCCTACTACGGCAGCAACTATGTGGTGATGGCCACTGCCCAGGGCGGCGCAGACGGACCCTGGAGCCACAGTATCTATGCCTATCAGGGTGTGCCCGCCACACTCATAGCCACCGATATGGCCTACGACGCCATCTCCGGAAACGTCTACGGATGGTTCCGCGCCGACGCTTTCTCGGTCGGTGAATACAATCTCGGAATATTCGACGTCGAGGCAAAGACCAAGACTGTGGTAGGTGCCAACTCGCAGGTGAAGCTCGTGGCTCTCGCATGCGACAAGGACGGACAGCTCTGGGGCATAGCCCAGAACGGCGACCTCTACACCGTCGACAAGACTTCCGGAGCACTCGCCAACAAGGGAAGCCTCGGAATCGCATGCACTGAGAACAACCAGTCGGCTGCCATCGACCCGGCTACCGGCAAGATGTACTGGGCCACTGCCGGTACCTACGCAGGCGGCCTCTACGAGGTGAACACCACGGCCTGCACAGCCACCAAAATCTATGACTTCCCCACCGGTAAGCGCTTCAACGGCCTCTACATCCCCGCGCCCGAAGCAAATCCCGCCGCTCCCGCAGCCCCCATCGACCTCAAGGCTGTCTACTCCGGCACCGGCAACGACATGACCGTATCGTTCAAGGCTCCCGTCAAGACCCACGGAGGCGACCCCCTCTCGGGCAACATCACCTACACCATCGAAATCGACGGTAACTCCGCCTCCACCGGCACCATGCAGGCCGGAGCCGACCTCTCAAAGACAATCACAACAACTTCCGGAGCCCACACCGTTTCGGCGTTCCTCTCCAACTCCTACGGCGACAGCCCCGCAGAGAGCGTCAAGCTCTTCGTAGGCTACGACGAGCCCTCGCCCCTGGCCAACGTCAAGGCCGAGCTCGACGGCAGCAACGTTACCGTAAGCTGGACGGCTCCCGGAGGTGCCAACGGCGGCGACGTGAATCCCGCAATGCTGAAATATGACGTGGTGCGCAATCCCGGCAATGTGGCCGTAGCCACCGGCACGACCTCCACGTCGGTTACCGACCGTCTCCCCGAAGGACATATCAAAGACTACTCCTACACCGTAACCGTCTACTACGACGGCGCAGTGTCGTCGGAAGCCACTTCCAACGACGTATCTTACGGCGAACCCTACGCCATCCCCTACACCGAGAACTTCAACTCCATCTCGGCTATCGGACAGGAGGGCTGCAAGGTAATCAACGCCACCAACAACCCCGACATGACCTGGAAGCTCACCGAGCAGGACGGCAACAAGTTCATCCAGTTCTCCGGCGACGGCGTTACCTCCCATAAAAACTATTTCTTCACCGCTCCCATCAGCATGATCGGCGGCACGAAATACAAACTCACTTTCGAACTCCGCAACAACTCCACGACCTACGGATCGGGAATGCGCGTAAACCTCTCGAAATCGCAGAGCGAAAACACCAACGACTACATCTACCCCTGGATCATACCTAACGTCGGCGTCAAGACTTCGGAGGAATATGTCAACAAGTGGGTTGAATACAGCGCAGACTTTACTCCGCAGGAGACCGGTGTATTCAGCATCTGCTTCTTCGATCAGGGCTACAGCTGGTACAACTACACTATCGATCTCGACAACATCCGCGTGTTCGACCCGACCATGGTAGGCGTTGAAGGCATCGCCTCCGACAGCGACGCGCTCAGCGTGGCCACCGAGGGAGGCCGCATCGAGGCTTCCGCCCCCGGAATGGAAATCACCGTATTCTCGACCGACGGACGCATCGTGGCCAAGGGTCTTGACCGCATCTCGGCCGAGCCCGGACGCGGACTCTTCATCGTGAAGGCCGGTGCCGCATCCGCCAAAGTGATCCTCTGACAAAGAACCTTTTTACATCATTATTCATCCTGCCGGAGACGCACCGGTCTCCGGCAGGAACCCAACCAAACCTTTCATCTTTATGATTCACAATCAGAAAAAGCTTCTCACCGGCTCCATCGCAGTCGGACTGACTGCAGCCACTGCATTCGCCGCCATTCCGGTGTCGGAAGCCCTCATGAAAAAGAAAGCGCCCCTGCAGACCGTAACACCGGCCGAGATGCTTTCCGCTCCCGCACAGAAAGCCAACGACAACCGCAACACGTACTTCGAAGACTTCGAGGCACGCCCCGACGGAATATACGGCAAGAACCAGAGCTGGCTCCCCGCAGGCTGGCAGGACGTCAGCAAGGCCGGCCACAAGGACGTGCCCGACGACACGGCATGGAACCTCACATGGCAGGTTACGACCAACGATGACGTCAAGACCTGCGCCCCGGCCAACTCGATGTCCGCATACGACGGCGTGGCCTTCGCCTTCATCATGTGCGACGTGGCCTACGGCGACAAATGCCAGCTCTATGATCAGGACGAATGGCTCATCTCGCCCGAAATCACTCCCACCGGCGAGGACTGGCTCTACTTCAAGCTCTGCTACAGCCCCGCATGGACTCTCTACAACCGCGAAAAAAATGACTTCTCCGGACAGAACAACGCCCTTGAAGTCTACATCTCGACCGACGGCGGCGAGAACTGGACCAAGGAATGGAGCCTCGTAGACGAAATCAAGGCCAAGTTCACCGATGATGAACTCCGCACCAACCTCCTCGTGAGCCCCTCGGAGTATAGCCCCATCTACGTCAACATCAAGAAATACCTCGACAAGAAGATGAAGGTGGCCTTCCGCTATTTCGGAAAAGCCGGACAGCCCATGGCCATCGATGACGTGGCAGTCGGCGTGCCCATGCCCAAATCGAATTACGTGATGGCTCCCGGCGTGTTCTATCAGGGTGTGTCGCCCATGATCGACTATCCCAAGAACCCCACTCTGCTCATCCCGCAGCAGACCGAGCTCTACTGGGAAAACATCTCGGCCGACGTGCTCCGCAACGAATGGACCTACACCGACGCCTCCGGAGCAACCGTGAAGAGCGACAAAGAGCACCTAACCACTCCCGGCTACGAATACCTCTCGACCGCGATGACCCCGAGCCTCCAGGGCTTCTTCGAAAACCGCGAGTCAACCCCCTTCCAGTCGAAATACACCATGATGCAGGCCGGCGGTTTCCTCTCCGGAACCGACAGCGAAGGCTACAGCGGTGAGTTCGGCGTCGGCTATACCGACGTGTTCGACGGATCGGTAAAGATGACGTCGGAATACATGAGCCTTAACCCCGACACCGACCTCGCATGGGAGAAAATACAGGGATACGTCGACGCAAGCCTCGACGTGCTTGGCTTCTGCAGCGTGTTCCGCAAGCCTGACGTGGCCTACGGTTTCGACTATATCGACATCGCCGCCATGGTGCGCGAGACAGTGCCCGAGACCGACGGTCTGACGGTTACCGTATTCCCCCTCGACAAGGACGGAATGATCGGCGAGAAGATCGGCCAGGCCTCCCTCTCGGGAGCCCAGCTCCCCAAGGCCAACACCAAGGCTTACGTCAACCTCCGCTTCAACTTCCCCGTGCCCGTGATGGCCGAGGAGTCGATCCTCGTGGTGCTCAGCGGATGCCGCGAGGGCGGCAACGTGGCCTTCCCCTACGTGAAGAGCGACAACCCCTATAAATACGGCAACAACCTCGTCTACTGGATCCACTACGACGATAAGATCGAAGAAGGATACTACGAGGAATTCAAGAACCTCGGCACATTCCCGCTCGACGGCGGCCACTTCGCAGGCTTCCTCATGAGCCTCGGCGCCTCCTACTCCCACATCGAGATCACCGAGGGTGCGGTGTCGGATGAAATCGACAATACCACAGGCGCTACCGTGCCCCTCAAGATCAAGGCCCTCCACGCTCCCGAGCGCTGGCGTCTTTCGGCCGACGGCATCAGCGCCGACGCCGACGCCACAATCGAGGCTACCTACGACGAGGCTGCCGGCGTCTACAACGCCAACATCAAGGTGCCCGCCGGATACTTTACCGACAACCAGGACAAGGAGCTCCGCATCTGCACTCCCGGCTCGTATGCCACCGTTACTCTCCGCCAGAAGATGAGCGGCATTGACTCGGCCATCGACGACTCAGCAGCCGTCAGCGTGGTGAAGGAAGGCTCGAAGATTATCGTCAGCGGCGTCCGCGCAGGCATCGAGGTCTTCGACGTAACCGGCAAGGCCATCGCTTCCGCCAAGGCTTCCGGCACCACTGCAATCGACTGCGGCTCGTATGCCCCCGGCATCTACATCGTGCGCGTCGACGGCAAGAAATCGTTTAAAGTCGTGAAATAACAGGAACACTATGAATAGCGTGATTCTTAAATCTTTATGCGCTGCCTTTATAATGCTGTCGGCCTTCGGGCCGGCAGCACTCGCTTACGACTTCAAGGTCGGAAGCATATACTACGGACTCTCCAACGACCGCAAGTCGGCCTACGTTACCTACGCCAACCTCGGCCAGGGAGACTATTCCGGATATGTGCGCGTCCCCTACGAGGTCAACTGGCAGATGCAGAGCATCCCGGTGAAGAAAATCGGCGACTTCGCCTTCATCAACAGCCAGCGCGTCGACTCGGTGCACATTGCCGAGGGGGTAACATCCATCGGCCAGCAGGCCTTCAGCCACTGCTACTTCATGCAGTCGGTGTCGCTCCCCTCCACGGTCCGCTCGCTGCTCGACTATGCGTTCGAATACTGTGAAGACATGACGTCGTTCCGCATTCCGGCCTCGCTCAGCCAGATCAACGAAGGCGTGTTCTACGACTGCAAGAGCCTGCGCGGATTCACCATCGACGAGTCAAACACCTTCTTCATGGTGGCCGACGACGCCCTCTACACGGCCGACATGAAGGAATTTGTGCAGTATCCCTGTGGTAAGCCCGGCAGCAGCTTCACCGTGGCCGACGGCACCACGACACTCCGCCCCTATTCCTTCTCGTGCTGCAGACTGGAATGGGCAGTCCTTCCCGAATCGCTCACTGCCGTAGGCGACTATGCCTTTATCGAGGCCACGGCGCTCCGCCACATCGTATGCCTCGCCGACACTCCCCCCGCATGCTCGGAGGAAGTGTTCGAGCCGACTGTCGCGTCGACGGCCACGCTCTACGTGAAGCCAGAGGCCGTGCAGGCCTACAGAGACGCCACCGGATGGGGAAGCTTCGCCAAAATCGTCGCATTCGATGCCGACGGAGTCGAAGGAATAGGTGCCGACGAACGCACTGACGGAGCCGTCTACTCCATTTCAGGCATGAAAGTGGCCAATTCGAAAGAAAATATCGAAAATCTGCCGGCCGGAATATACTTTACGGAAGGAAAACCGTTTATCAAGAAATAAACGGTTTGACAATTTTTCAGAAATCCACTTGTCGGGGAGACCGCTTATGGGTCGCCCCGACATTTCATTAGACCCGTTATGGAAAAGAACGCAAAGATATACGTGGCCGGCCACAGAGGAATGGTAGGCTCGGCCATCGTCAGAGAACTGCGCCGGCAGGGATACGACAACATCATCACGCGGACCCACGGTGAGCTCGACCTTATCGACCAGAAAGCAGTCGACGCATTCTTCGAGACGGAGAAGCCCGAATACGTCTTCCTCGCAGCCGCCAAGGTGGGCGGCATAGTGGCCAACCAGTCGGCACTGGCCGATTTCATGTACGACAACATGATGCTTGAGATGAACGTCATCCATGCCGCGTGGCGCAACGGATGCCGCAAGCTCCTCTTCCTCGGGTCATCGTGCATATACCCGAGGATGGCACCCCAGCCCATGCGCGAGGACTGCCTGCTCACCTCAGAGCTGGAGAAGACCAACGAGGCATACGCGCTGGCCAAAATCTCGGGTCTCAAATACTGCGAATACCTCAACCGCCAGTACGGCACGGACTATATCTCGGTGATGCCCACCAACCTCTACGGTCCCAACGACAACTATCATCCCGAGCACAGCCACGTGCTCCCGGCTCTCATACGCCGCTTCCACGAGGCCAAGGAATCGGGAGCCGCCGAGGTAACCTGCTGGGGCGACGGCTCGCCTCTGCGCGAGTTTCTCTACGTGGACGACCTCGCCAACCTCTGCGTATTCCTGATGAACAACTACAGCGGCAACGAGACAGTAAACGCCGGCACAGGAAAGGAACTGACCATCAAGGAGCTGACGGAAATGGTGGCACGCATCACGGGCTACGAAGGGAAGATACTCTGGGACACGACGCGCCCCAACGGCACGCCGCGCAAGCTGCTCGACGTATCGAAAGCCGCCGCACTCGGCTGGCGTTACTCCACCGAGCTTGAAGAGGGTATACGCCTCGCCTACGACGATTTCCTCCACAACCCCATGCGCGCCGAAAGATAATCCCCCGCCGGATTTATGGAATCAGAAATCCAAAAAAATCGGCATCGCCGGACAATTAGTCCGGCTTTTTTTATTATCTTTGCCTATTGGAATCGGAAGGCCCGCCGGGCAATCCCTCCAACTAACTGACCAACACAATGACAATCAACGAGATACAAGACGAAATAATCGATGAATTCGAGGGTATCACCGATTGGATGGACCGCTATGCCTATATCATCGAGCTGGGCGAAAGCCTCCCGGAGTTTCCCGATTCGGAAAAGACACCGGCAAACCTTATAGAAGGTTGCCAGAGCCGCGTATGGATCACGGCCGAAACCGACGCCGAGGGCAATGTGATATATCACGCAGATTCCGACGCGCTTATCGTAAAAGGAATAGTAGCACTGCTGCTGCGCACCCTCTCAGGCCATAAGCCCGACGAGATTCTCGGCGCCGACCTCTACTTCATCGACCGCATAGGGCTCAAGGACCATCTCTCGCCGACGCGAAGCAACGGCCTGGTGGCAATGGTGAAGCAGATGCGCAACTACGCCCTCGCCTTCAAGGCACTCGGACGATGACCCCGACACCTGAAGAAATCAATTAAAACAAAACCTTATAAATCTATCAATCTCTATGTTTGCAAACCAACCCAAAGGACTCATTCCCGCGGCCTTGAGCAACATGGGCGAACGCTTCGGCTACTACATCATGAACGCCGTGCTCGTGCTCTTCCTCTGCTCCAAGTTCGGCCTGAAGGAGGAGACAAGCGCCATCGTCTATTCCTGCTTCTATGCCGGAATCTACGTGCTTAGCCTCGTTGGCGGTCTTATCGCCGACAAAACCCAGAACTACAAGGGCACCATCATCTGGGGCCTCATGATCATGACAATCGGCTACGTAGTGCTCTCCGTGCCCATCCTGGCCACAAGCGAGAACACCACATGGCTCCTCTCGCTCACCTGCGCCGCCCTCTTCTTCATTGCCTTCGGCAACGGCCTCTTCAAGGGCAACCTGCAGGCTATCGTCGGCCAGCTCTACGACAATCCCCGCTATGCCGCCCAGCGCGACTCGGGATTCCAGATCTTCTACGTATTCATCAACATCGGCGGCGTGCTCGCCCCCTTCATCGCACCGATACTCCGCTCGTGGTGGCTCGGACAGAACGGCCTGGCCTACAACGCCCAGCTCCCCGCCCTCTGCCATGAATACCTCAGCGCTACCGACAGCATGAACGGACAGAACTACGAGAACCTCTACGCCCTCGTTACCGAAATGGGCGGAAACGCAGAACAGATTTCTGACTTCTGCACGAAGTATCTCGACGTATTCAACACCGGTATCCACTACTCCTTCATAGCATCCGTGGTCGCGATGCTCATCTCGCTCACCATCTTCCTGGCCACCAAGAAAGGTCTCCCCTCGCCCGCCAGAAAAGAGAAGGCCGAGACCGTCAACTATACCCCCGAGGAGAAAGCCAAGATGGCCAAGGAGATCAAGCAGCGCATGGCAGCCCTCTTCGCAGTGCTCGGCATCGCTATCTTCTTCTGGTTCTCGTTCCACCAGAACGGCACCTCGCTCTCGCTCTTCGCCCGCGACTTCGTGAAGACCGACAGCATCCAGCCCGAAATCTGGCAGGCCCTCAACCCCTTCTACGTGATTGTGCTCACCCCCTTCGTGATGATGATCTTCGGTGCCCTCTCGCGCCGCGGCAAGGAAATCTCCACCCCCAAGAAGATTGCCATCGGCATGGGTCTGGCCGGCATCGCCTACCTCTTCCTGATGATCTTCTCCTGGACTCAGGGCTATCCCTCGGCCGAAGAATTCAAGGCACTTCCCCCGGCTGAAGCCGAGGCATGGAAGACCGGCCCGTGGGTGCTCTTCGTGCTCTATTTCTTCCTTACCGTAGCCGAGCTCTTCATCTCGCCGCTCGGACTGAGCTTCGTGTCGAAAGTGGCTCCCAAGCACCTGCAGGGTCTCTGCCAGGGTCTCTGGCTCGGCGCCACAGCCGTCGGCAACCTCCTGCTCTGGATCGGCCCGCTGATCTACAACGCATGCCCCATCTGGGTGGCATGGACCGTATTCCTCAGCGTCTGCCTCGTATCGATGGGCGTGATGTTCTGCATGGTAAACTGGCTTGAACGCGTAACCAAGTAAACGCACCGCCACCCATAAAATCAACCGCTCCGGATTCCTCGGCAGGAATCCGGAGCGGTCTGTATTTTCTCAGGTCGGGCGCTATGCTCAGCCTTTGGAGGCCGGAGTATAGGTGCGCTTCGCCTGCTCGAGGTCAAACTTGTAGATACCCGTCGGGTCGTCGCCGATACGCATGAGCGTGTCGACCAGATCCTGCACGCTGTCTTCCTCCTCAACCTGCTCGGCCACATACCAGTTGAGCATCTGGCGGGTTGCATAGTCCTTCTCCGACTCAGCTGTGGCGTAGAGGTTGTTAATAAGCTGGGTTACCTTCTGCTCGTGCTGCAAGGTCTCGGCGAGAGCCTGCTGGGGAGTGGCCCACTCCGAAGGAACGTTGGCGATAGGCTCGAGCACCACCTTACCGCCGCGGCGGATCAGATAGTCCATCATCATATATGCGTGGTCGAGCTCCTCCTGATGCTGCACCCTGTACCAGTTGGCCATGCCCTTGTAGTTTTTGTGGGCCATGTCGGCCGACATCGCAAGATAGAGATAGGCCGACCAGAACTCGGCGTTGATCTGCGTGTTAAGCGCCTTTTCGATAGTTTTGCTAATCATTTTGTTGTCGTTCGTTAAGGGTTGAACATTATATTTCATACATATATCGCCACCCGCAAATACAATGCCACCGGGCAGAGCCGAAAGCATTGAAGCATAGCTGGCAGCGGAAGTTGATTATTCACAAGAAGCCTCCGGGACGAAGCCGCACTCCGGCATCAGAGGCAGTGGAAAGTCTTGAGCATCTCAATGAGACGCGCCAGACGCAAATGGATGAGGGAGAGGTGGCATCGCCTTCGTGATTCCTGCATAGTATTAACGTAATTAAAGTTTGATTTATTTTTCAAAAGTAAAACAACCTCCATGCGCCGAATGTTCTTATCCGGCCGTGCCCGACTCCCCGACAAAGCAGACGCAGCAAAAAAAGTTATCTTAGGCCAAAAATTTTTATAGCTGATAATCAACACATTGCTTACATAATTGATTTTTTGTTGAAATTTTCTTGTCGAAAAATTTGCACAGTCCGGAAAAACATACTAACTTTGCACTCGCAAACGGGAAGCAAGCCACGGGACAGAGACCTGAGGCTCCCGAAGCAGAAAAAGAATGACTCCGTGGCTCAGTTGGTAGAGCAAATGACTCTTAATCATTGGGTCGTGGGTTCGAGCCCCACCGGGGTCACTCAAAGAGCTGAAACCTCAAGGTTTCAGCTCTTTTCTTTGTTCGCCCGACATGGGCATAATCTGACGGGTGCAAGTCCCGAGCGCGCCTCGATAGCGGGAAGCGCATAGTCCGAAGCGAACCCACGTTACCTTTTTGGAGTATCATAAAGCATACAAATCAATGATCTATTGAACAATATTGCCTTATTTTATTCAATACGATAGTGTAATTGAATAAAATTCACTATATTTGCAGCCTGATATAGACGAAAATGAAAACCACGATACTTAATCAGCGGGCCGAGCGCGACGAATTGTTGTCGCGTCAATATCAACAACGGCATACCAAGTATGACGCTGACGAGCTTTTGTTGAATCCACTTATCAAGCTTATTACCGGTCCTCGCCGCGTTGGTAAATCCGTTTTTGCCTTGCTGATGCTGCAAGGCAAGAACTTTGCATATCTTAATTTTGACGACAATCAGTTGCTCGAAAAATGGAATGAGGATTTGGCATTGTCAGCTCTTGATGATGTCTATCCAGGTTATGATTTCATGTTGCTGGATGAAATACAGAATCTTCCGGATTGGGATTTATGGGTGAGCAAGCTTTATCGCAGGGGAAAGAATCTGATAATAACCGGCAGCAACGCCAATATGCTGAGCAGTGAGATGGCGACAGTGCTGACGGGTCGCTATCTCCAGATCGAGATGTTGCCATTCAGCCTTGACGAGACTATGAAGTGGAAGAATATCAGCCCGGATCGGGAGGAACAGGCAGCACAGGCAGTAATGCTGACTGATGACTATATGCGTAACGGCGGGTATCCTGAAACAATACCGGCTCGCAGTATAACCAAAAGTTATCTATCAACGTTGTTTGATTCAATCCTCCTCAAAGATGTCGCCAAACGCCACAAAGTTAGAAACACGACCGACCTGTACAACCTTGCCACCTATCTGTTGTCAAATTTCTGCAATCCGATTTCTGCCAACGAACTTGCCGGAGAGCTGGGCCTGTCGAGTGTGGCGACTACAAAGAAATTCTGCGACTATCTCAACGAACCTTACCTGTTCTTCTATTTGCCACGTTTCAACAATAAACTGAAGCTAATGAATAAGGCTCCGAAAAAAGTGTATGTTGTTGACAATGGCTTTGTGCAAAGCACAGCGTTCAATCTCAGTGAAAATCTCGGCCGCCTGTTGGAAAATCAAGTCTTCGTAGAACTACTGCGACGTGGATATATCCCGGGACAGACGCTATTCTATTATCGTACACGCAACGATAAAGAGATTGACTTTGTAACACGTAAAGGCACGAAAGTAGAGCAACTAATCCAAGTGTGCTATGATATGACATCTGAGAAAACCCGAAAACGCGAACTCGACGCCCTTGCTGAAGCTGCCGAAGAGCTCCACTGCAATAATCTCCTTGTAATAACAAATTCGCAAGAGGAGGAAATCGATTGGAAACAAACTACAATATTGGTGACATCAATACAAAATTTCTAACACTGAACAATTTGCAAAAATATTATTGATTCAAGTTTCGCAAGACGATGCCGTGCGTCCTAAGGTTGTCGCACTGGAGTTCGGAAATGAGATGGACCAGGCAACAGCCCGCAGAGTGACACATTCAGCAACGTTTATGCCTGATTCGGTCAAAAAGATTCTTCAGCATGCGCCCGACGTATTCGGCAATCCATATAAGGAATACTTCGACGTATTCAAATGTATATGGGAGATCAACAGCAAATTGCCCGAAGAGAAAAAGATTTTTATATGTCTTCTTGACCCTGCGGGCGTTCAAGACTCGTTCAATCAGACATCAATACAGAGATCGCGCGATCGCGACATGTCGATGTTTGAGAAACTGCGTGCCGACCTGATAAATGGCAGCAAAGTCATCTTTTACGCCGGTCAGGCCCATACTCAGCGGCAGGTAAGAGGCTATAAGCCAAGAAACAGAGAAATCTACTACAACTACCCGAGTGCCGGATTTCTCATCAAATCGATGTATCCGAACGATGTCTATACGATTGATTTGTGGGCTCCTGTAAACACGGGGCTCGGTTATGCCGTAAATCCGCAGACAGGGAAATGGTTTGAGAAATGCGACGGACTATATGACAGGGCATTTGAAATAAACGGAAACAAACCGTGCGGATTTGATATTTCCGGCAGCGTCTGGGGCGATATTACAATGGAGGATTATTTCAGTCATCCCGGAAAAGAAGATGATTTCTATCAAGCTCATCCGACCGACGCGAATACTTATACAAAAGACATTCGCTTGTCGAAGCTTATAGACGGCATAGTGTTCATAAAGCCGTCGAGTGAATTTAAAGGAGGCACACTGATTGATATATACACAGATGACTTTATTGAGGTGTGTCGCCGTCGTTCCGGCGGTGTGCTCAATACTCCATCCGATATACTCAAAGAAGTGAACGAGTGGCACCCTCTTATGCAACATCCATGAGGAATCCGCTCGGCTTGCGGAGCTTCGCGATGCGCTCCTGCCAAAGTTGATGCCGGGTGAATTAAAACCGGAATAAGTTATGGGAGTCAATATTCAATTTTCTCAATCATATCATTGGCTTAATTCCTGGATATTAGCCAATATAATTCAGTTGGCCACTCAGGATTTCTGCGATAGGTTTATTGACTATCGTATAGATCCGGGGCGTCGTCTATACGACCAGATGGTGATGGCCGCACGTTGCGGCGTGGCCAACATAGCTGAAGGTTCTGCCCGACATTCTACATCGGTGGAGACGGAGATGCGGCTGCTCGATGTGGCAAGGGCGAGTTTTGACGAATTGCAAGGAGACCTGTTTAATTTCCTGCTGCGCCATGAAATTGAAGTCTGGCCCATGGGAAACCCGGACCGGGAAGCAATATGGCAATTACGGCTCGACGAGCCGCAATATACGTCGGATTATCTGCATGATGCCGCCAAGCATATTCTTAATCAGAGAAGTAAATTCAGCCGGTGGCTCGGAAGTGAGCATAAGGAAGTGGTTGCCAATGCGCTGCTGATTCTGTGTCTACGTGAAAACAAAATCCTTCAAGCCCAGATTCAAAATCGACTTGCGCATTTCAGACAAACTGGCGGTTTCACTGAGAACATGACTTCAGAAAGGCTTGAAGCCCGCAAGACGCAGGCAGCGTCGAGCGGAGCTCCGGCTTGCCCGAAATGCGGGAAGCCCATGCTGAAGCGAATGCAGAAGAAGGGGCAGCAGCAGGGCCGTGAGTTCTGGGGCTGCAGCGACTACCCTAACTGCAACGGCACCCGTCCTGTCAATGAGTCGATTATCTCGAGAATCCCGGGAACGGGGTCTTAAAATGACCTGAGATATCAGCCGGGCCATCAATTATAGCAGTCCGATTCTTTTTCTGACGGTGGTCCGAACAATCTTCGGGGGTGCGAGGTTGTATGAGTACCGACAAGACAAGTACAATTATGGACGCGATTATAAACAACAGTAGGATATTGCTCGAAAAGATGTGTCTTGGATGCAAGTACACATACCATGAACTATTGAAAATCTGCGATTTTACGGAGTCTCAGCTCTGTTTCGCAATTCTGTTTCTTATCAGAAACGGGAAAATAAGCCAGTTTCGCGAAGACGACGTCGTCTATCAGCTCATTGAGCCGTAAGGACGCCGCTTCGGGGCAAAGGAGGCCGGCACGCGGGCACACACCCGTCTGTCAGGCCTCTTTTGCGTTCCGGCCGACGGCTGCCCCGAAATAAAGAGGCCGAAAGATTTGCACGGGACGCGTTTAATCGTTAAATTTGCCGATAAGTTAACTTCAAACAAACTCTTAAAAAACGAGTAAGCGATTGTTTTCACCTTTTATGCTCTTCGCGGACTCACTTTATTAAGGATTATGAACCACGTGGAAAACCAACCGGCCGTCAGGAGGAAGCGTCTGTTGCTCACCGGCGCTTCGGGCATGCTCGGCCATTACATTCAGAAGGTGTTTTCGGATTTCGACATCACCACGCTCGGCAGAAGCGAGGGGTGCGACGTGAAGTGCGACCTCACGCATGAGGAGCCCGGGCTTCCCGAAGCCGCCTACGACCTGGTGGTGCACGCCGCCGGCACGCAGGATGCGTCGGGGGCACGCGAGCTTAACGCCGGAGGCACGCGCCGTCTCCTCAAGGCACTCGAGGGGAAGATGCCGGCGGCTTTCGTGCTCGTCAGCTCTGCCGAAGTCTACGGCAAGGAGACGGGCGAAGATGTAGACGAGAGTTCGCCCACGTGGCCGTCGGGCGAGCCGGGCAGCTCGAAGCTCGAAGCCGAACGGCTTGCAGAGGCGGCCTTCTCGGGCACCGGCACGACGCTCACCGTGCTTCGGCCTGCAACCATGTTCGGGTCGGGCATGAAAGGCTGGGCACAGGAGATGTTTACCGACGTGATGAACGGCAAATACCTGCATATCCGAGGCAACGAGGCAATGATATCAATCGTTACCGCTTTCGACGTGGCCCGTGCCATAAGAGAGATTTATCCACGCGGAGGCACCTACAATGTGGCCGACGGCTCGCCCGTGAGCCGGCTGAGTCTGGCCGAGGCGATGTCGGCCAACGCCGGGCGCCACCACCGCATGTCGGTGCTTCCCGAAAAATGGGCGCGCACGCTTTCCGGACCGCTGTCGCTCTTTCCGGGGCTGCGCCGCATGTTCGGCCGCGAGAGTATCGACCGCAGTATGAACTCCCTCACCTTCTCCGCCGCGCGACTGGTCGAGGCCACCGGTCTCACGTTCCACCGCACGGTCGACGTGATAGCACGCAAAAGCGAGGGGTATCCCTACGAAGAGCTATGAGAGCATTTTTATCCGACGCCGTGGCCACGGCCGCATCGGCAGTCAAAATCATACTCCAAAGCTGCAAGGCCCGACGCGCCCTGCCCGCCGACCCGGGCCGGAGCATCGCCATCCTGGGCAACGGGCCGTCGCTGCGCCAGACCATCGATTCCTACCCTACGTGGCTGTCGTCGGTGAGCCGCATGGCCGTCAATTTCGCGTCGACATCGTCCGATTTCCGGATTCTGCGTCCCGACTACTACATCATGATCGACCCGGTATTCTTCCCGGCGCCAGGAGCCGCTCCGACGCTGGCCGACGACGCATGGGAAGCCATCAGGCACGCCGACTGGAAGATGACGCTTTTCGTGCCTTCGTCGAGGCTCGACGACGCCCGCAGGCTGCTGGGCGATTCCTCCACGGTCGGGCTGCGTCCGGTCAACATCACTCCCGTGGAAGGGTGGCGATGGTTCACCCACCGGGCCTTCGACGCCGGACTCGGCATGCCGCGCCCACGCAACGTGCTCATCGCTGCTGTGATGGCGGCTATAGGCGAAGGATTCGGGAAGATATATCTTGCCGGCGCCGACCATTCGTGGACACGCACCCTGGCCGTGGACAGCGACAACAACGTGTGCAACACGGTGGCCCACTTCTACGAGGAGAAGCGCGTAGAGCAGGAGACCACCCGCATAGTGGAGGCATACCGGGGCATCCATCTCCACAACGTGCTGGAAAGCCTCATGATAGCCTTCCGCAGCTATTTCCACATCAAGGCCTACGCGGCTGCCCGGGGTGTGGAGATTATCAACATCACCCCCGGCTCGTTTATCGACGCCTTCCCCCATTCAGCCCCTCCGGCCGCCAAGGGCTGATACATTTCACCAATTCCGTTGTTATATCTCTATAACAACATCCCACACCATCATATATATATGACCCAAAAAGAGAAACACGCGCCCCGGCTCCGCAAGTCGGAACTGCGCGACAAAGTGATAGATTTTCTTTCGCGCCAGAACAAACAGGCATTCAACTATAAGCAGATAGCATTCGGAATCGGGGCCACCAACCCGGCCAACCGCATCGACATCATCAACATGCTCGACACGCTTGCCGCGGCCGACGAGATCCTGGAGGTGTCGCTCGGCAAATATAAGGCGAAGGCCAACCGAGGTTCGGAGAATGTCGGCATCTTCTTGCGCCGCAGCAACGGCCGCAATGCCGTGGTGATCGACGAGGAACAGATACTCGTGGCCGAACGCAACTCGATGCACGCGCTCAACGGCGACAAGGTGCGCGTCATGGTGTCGGCGAGCCGCAAGGGTGCGGAGCCGGAAGCCAAGGTGGTCGAGATTCTCGAGGCCAAGGACCAGGTGTTTATCGGCACTCTGCACGTAGACGGCAACTATTCGGCACTCGTTACCGACTCGAAATTTCTCGCGGCCGACATCATCATCCCGCGCAACAAGCTCAAGGGGGGTAAGCACGGCGACAAGGCCGTGGCCCGCATCGTGCAGTGGCGCGACGAGGAGATGAACCCGCGCGGCGAAATCGTCGACATCCTCGGCCGCAAAGGGGAGAACAACGCTGAGATGCACGCCATCCTTGCCGAGTTCGGCCTCCCCTACCGCTATCCGCAGAACGTGGAGAAGGCAGCCGACCGCATCTCGGCCGGAATCACCCCCGAGGAAGTGGCCAGACGCGAAGACTTCCGCGGAGTAACCACATTCACCATCGACCCGCGCGATGCAAAAGACTTCGACGACGCCCTCTCAATCCGCCAGCTCGCCAACGGCAACTATGAGGTCGGCGTCCATATCGCCGACGTTACCCACTACGTGCATCCCGGCTCCGTGATCGACAAGGAGGCGCAGAGCCGCGCCACGAGCGTCTACCTCGTGGACCGCACCATCCCGATGCTCCCCGAGCACCTCAGCAACGGCATCTGCTCTCTCCGCCCCGACGAGGAGAAGCTCACATTCTCGGCAATATTCGAGCTCGACAAAAAGGCCAACGTGGTCAATTCACGCATCGGCCGCACCGTGATTAAGTCCGACCGGCGCTTCACCTACGAGGAGGCACAGGAGATAATCGAGACCGGAAAAGGCGAC
Source organism: uncultured Porphyromonadaceae bacterium (assembly GCA_945873625.1). GTDB lineage: Bacteria > Bacteroidota > Bacteroidia > Bacteroidales > Muribaculaceae > Lepagella. The sequence continues at coordinate 75,735 of CAMCDS010000001.1, forward strand.
TTCAGCCGCGAGATTCTGACCCTCAACTCCCTTGCCCAGGAACTGCGCCGGCGTCGCTATGACAACGGCGCCCTCGAGTTCGACCGCGCCGAAGTGCGTTTCGACATCGACGAGAAGGGACATCCCGTCAGCGTCTACTTCAAGGAATCGAAAGAGGCCAACAAACTCATCGAGGAATTCATGCTGCTGGCCAACCTCACCGTGGCCGAGTCGATAGGCAAGGTGCCCAAAGGGAAGAAAGCCAAGACGTTCGTATATCGCGTGCACGACAATCCCGACCCGCAGAAAATAGCCAACCTCTCGCTCATAGCGCAGCGCTTCGGCTATAAGGTGAACGCCGAGGGCCGCGCCACGGAAGTGAACAAGAGCCTCAACCGTATGCTCAGGAACGTCAAAGGGAAAGGGGAAGAAAACATGCTCTCCATCCTGGCAATCAGAAGCATGGCCAAGGCCGTCTACACCACCGACAACGTGGGTCACTACGGACTCGCGCTCGACTACTACACCCACTTCACCTCCCCTATACGCCGCTACCCCGACATGATGGTCCACCGCCTGCTGCAGCGCTACTTCGACAAGGGACGCTCGGCCGACAAGCTCAAGGTGGAAGACCAGTGCAAACATTCCTCCGAAATGGAGCAGCTCGCCGCCAGTGCCGAACGCGCCTCGATCCGCTACAAGCAGGTAGAATTCATGGCCGACCGCCTCGGCGAGACCTACTCGGGAGTAATCTCAGGCGTTACGGAATGGGGACTCTACGTGGAGCTGGTCGACAATATGTGTGAGGGTCTGGTGCCCGTGCGCGACCTGGCCGACGACTACTACGACCTCGACGAGAAAAACTACTGTCTGATAGGGCGTAAGCATGGAAACCGATATACGCTCGGCGACGAAGTGAAGGTGCAGGTGGCTCGCGCCGACCTCGACCGCAAGCAGCTCGACTTCATGCTCATCAGCGACGACGGCAACCCCAACCGCCCGCTTCGCCCGGCCAAGAACAAAAACCACGGCCGCAACGAGCCCAAGGGGAAGAAGAACCGCCAGAAGACTCGCTCGCACGGCGGCAACAAACGCCGCAAAGGCTGACCCCGCCCCCGTTCGCTCCCCCCACACGCAAAGCAGGCGCTCCACCGCGCCTGCTTTCCTTTTCACCCCGTTATCTTTAGAGACCTGTATCTCCGGATATTGTAGCATTGCGTCTCATGCTTATAACGGGCTACGGCTATTGACGCACTGATTCCATTCTTCTCAGCCTCCCTTGCAATTGCATGAACGACGGCATGAGGAGAAAGGCTGTCAGGTTTAGCCGAAACGATCATGTTCCATATATGCGGAGGTATCAGAACATCGTTGGCGAATTGATCGGCCTCTCTCTCCAGTTGCGACTTGGAAGAATAGCCATTCTCTACTGAGATGAACGATTTGCCGCTATTGATATGGAGCCTTATATGGCCTATCTCATGAAGGACATCAAACGCCAGTTTGTCCAGATCGTTATGACGGTATGTAACTACAATCGCAGGATGGACAGCTGTCATCATGGAATAAGCATCGATCGGAGCGGCATCAAGTTTCGGAATATGCAAATAGGCAATGCCATTCTTATTCAGCATCTCCTTTAAAGACGACGGCGATAAAGATTTTTCGTTTGCCTTTCTTGCTATTGACAAAGCGGCTTCCAATCCTTTTTCAGGAGTATAGCTTTCAGCTATCTCAGCTCTTGAGGCTTCCGACCATGCGAGAAGGAGCCAGGTCCTCATATTGACCTCCTCCACTCTCAGATTTTCGCTCCGCTTGAAATAACCATCGGTGTTGACTTCCAACGACTGGAGTTCATTCAAGTCTATTGCAAGCTTTTCCTTTAGGGCAGAAAGTCTGTCTGAAACATTTTGAGAAGAAATGCCGAAGTATTCATAGATGACTTTCATATTGAGGAGCGTACGCAACGACTGTTCCTCTGCCAAAGCCTTCGACTCACCGGCATCAAGCTCCTGCCGGCATTTCATCACATAATAATAGCGGTTCTGGAGATTCATCCAGTTCTGAAAAGGAATCCCAAGCTCGTCTTCAAGCCTTATAGCTATGGTTTCCGTTACGTTGCGTTTCCCCTTTATCAATTCGCTGAGATTAGGGGCGGGCATACCGATGGCTCTGGCAAAGTCCTTCTGCTTGATGCCACGGGCTTTAAGTTCTTTCTTCAATATACTGCCCGGATGCGTCACTATTGCCGGGACAATGGATTTAGCGTTTGTTACCATAATGGTTTGAATCTATTTCAATTAATCTTACTTCAATTCCGTCTTCATGTTCGGTGAATAACAGGCGTTCTACACGCCCGTTGTCGATTCTGACCGAACTTTCAGGCCGGTGTTTCAATTTCTCGTAATGCAGAAAACTGTATGCCCTCAGGTCATCAACTTTCCCAACAGACACCATCAAATCGACTACGCTAATGTAATCCTTGACAAAACTTCTGTTGCGGCATAGTTTCTTATAACGACTGTCCTTAGTCTTCCCTGTTTCATATAGTTCTTGAAGAGCCTCGTCTTTGAATATAACGTTCATGAGCGATGAAATGACGCGCAAAGATAATAAAAATTATCTATTTATGGTAATTTACAACAAAAAAGTTTTATCACCAGCAGTCCACATATCCAAAGCAGCTCGGACAGACAAAGTGAAAATGCGGGAGGGGGTTGCTTTTCTTTCGTTTTATTATTAACTTTGTCGGGCTTAACAGATAAGACTCTATGAAAATATTCCGTTCAATCATTTTAGCCGCCTGCGCCGGCTCGGCGTTGGGAGCTTCGGCTGCCGACGTCGGTACGGTAGTGGCTACCGACGCATATTCGTGGCGCGGCGACACTATCTTCCAGGGCCCGTTCAAGGCTTGGGCCGTTACCCCCTACGAGATAAAATCCACATATCGCGGACGTCCGGGCTATTTCATGCCCGTCGAGCAGTCGTGGAGCCGCAAGAACGACCTGTCGTCATATCCGCGTCTCTCAACCCCTAACAAGCTCCATCAGGCCGTCTACAACCTCGCCCTCGACGAGATGGTAAACGCTGTGGAGCCCGACACCACCCTGCGCACCGGCAAGGAATGGGCCGGAGTGTGGACCCGCGACGTGAGCTATTCAATCATCCTCGCGATGGCTTCTCTTCAGCCCGAAGCCTCGATGATTTCGCTCATGAAGAAGGTCAACCCCTCGGGGCAGATAATCCAGGACACCGGCTCGGGCGGCGCGTGGCCCGTCAGCACCGACCGCATGATATGGGTGCTGGCAGCATGGGAGGTCTATAAGGCCACCGGCGACCGCAAATGGCTCGAAACCATCTATCCCGTTGCCGTCCGCTCGCTCGACAAAGACGAGAAGACGATTTTCAGCGCCGACGGGCTCGTCAAGGGCGAGACGTCGTTCATCGACTGGCGCGAACAGAGCTACCCGAAGTGGATGCAGACAGCCGACATTTCGCAGAGCGAGGCAATGAATACCAACGTGCTCTATGCCGCAGCCATGCAAGCCACGGGCGATATGGCGCTCATCCTCGGCAAAAAGAAGGATGCCGAGAGATGGTTCGGCCGGTCAGACCGACTCGCAGCCGAAATCGACCGCCGCTTCTGGATGGACGACAAGGGCTACTATGGAATGTATACCTACGGACGCGACAGCAAGATTCTCAATCCGCGCGCCGAGTCGCTCGGCGAGGCCCTGGCCGTTATCTATGGAATTGCCCCCGGAGAAAAGGTGAAGACCATTTCCGAAAACGTACCGCAGACGCCCTTCGGTGCCGCCATCTTCTATCCGCAGATAGCCGACATGCCCAACTATCACAACAACGCGTTATGGCCCTTCGTCGGCGCTTACCTTACCATAGCCCACGCCCTGGCAGGCAACGAGGAGGCCACACTCGAAGGCATCGGGTCTATCTTCCGCCCGGCCGCGCTCTTCTGCACCAACAAGGAGAACTTCAACCTCGACAACGGCGACTACTATACGGAGCTGAACTCATCCAACATGCTCTGGTGCCTCTCCGGCAACCTGGCTCTCACCCAGCGAGTGCTCTTCGGAATCAAGCTTGAGAAAGACGGCATTCTGTTCCGTCCGTTCGTGCCGCGCGCTCTCGGCGCAGAACGCACCCTCGAAAACTTCCCATACCGCGGCGGCCGGCTCGACATCACCGTCGAAGGCTTCGGAAGCGGAATCAAGGAGATATATCTCGACGGAAAACGCATTGACACCGGCGGATTCGTATCGGCCAAGCGCCTCGCAAAAACGAAGAGCGTCCGGATAGTGCTCGACTCACGGATTGAACCGATGAAAGTGAACCGCGTGGCCAACCGAAAGGCGCCCCTCACTCCGACGGCATGGCTCGAAGACGGCCGCCTCGTCTGGAACCCGATAGAATACAGCGCAGGCTACATCGTGGTCCGCGACGGCAAGGAGGTAGCACGCACGCGCCTCACCTCATGGCCGGCCGACGGCGAAGCCGAATGGCAGGTAATCACCCTCGACGCGGAAGGCACACCCTCATTCGCCTCTGAACCCCGCTCAACCCGCAAGGCCAGTGTGATTCAATTCCCCGATGAAAAGACAGTTGCCTCGTCGGCCGAAATCTCATATCGTCCCGCATCAGCCATCGAAGGATTCACCGGTGCCGGTTTCGCCGAGACCGACACCAAGTCGACTCCTCTGTCAGTCGAGGTCAACGTGCCTGAAGCCGGAGAATACACCGTAGCGGTGAGATATGCCAACGGCAACGGTCCGGTCAATACGGAAAACAAATGTGCCGTCCGCACCCTTAAGGTTGACGGACGCTCTGTCGGCACCCTGGTGCTGCCCCACCGCGGAGTGGCCAACTGGGACGACTGGGGGATGAGCAACCTTATCCGCGTCAGTCTCCCGGCCGGCAAGTCGCTGCTCACCATCGAATACCTCCCCGAAGACGAAAACATGAACATCACGACCAACCACGCCCTTCTCGACCACATCCGCCTCGAGAAAGCCGCGCCCCGCAGCGAGTAGTCCTCCCGCCGACCGACCACTCAATGCCTCAATCCGGCGCCCCTGCGCCGCACCTCTACTGACTATACAGGAACCGCACCCCGAGGGCTTTGTGAGCCAGGGGTGCGGTTTATGTTTTTGGGCAATCTGCGGATTGCCGGGATGCCTGCGCCGGTCACGGGGCCGGAAAAGCGGCTGACGTAAGCGCGCAGGGGAGAGGAAATCAGTCTTCCTCTTCCTTCATGTTGTGGAACACGTTCTGCACGTCTTCGTCGTCCTCAAACTTCTCGAGGAGCTTCTCGATGGCGGCGCGCTGGTCGGGAGTAACCTCCTTATAGTCTGTCGGGATGCGTTCGAACTCAGCCGACACAATCTCCATTCCCTTCTCTTCAAGGAATTTCTGGAGGTTGCTGAACTGGTCGAAGGCGCCGGAGATGAGCCATTCCTCGTCGTCGGCCTCCAGTTCGGCCTCGAAGTCCATAAGGTCGAGCTCAAACTCCTCGAGCGAGGTGTCGGCGTTGGGCTTCACGTGGAAGATGCTCTTGTGGTCGAAGAGGAATGAGAGCGAGCCCTGGGTGCCGAGCGAGCCGCCGTGTTTGTTGAAGTAGGAGCGAACGTTGGCCACGGTGCGCTGGTTGTTGTCGGTGGCTGTCTCAACCACGATGGCGATTCCGTGGGGGCCATATCCTTCGTAGACGATCTCCTTGTAGTCGCTCGAATCCTTTTCGGTGGCTTTCTTGATGGCGCGTTCCACCGTGTCCTTGGGCATGTTGGCTGCTTTGGCATTCTGTATGAGCACGCGCAGACGGGGGTTCATGTCGGGGTCGGGGCCGCCCTGCTTGGCTGCCATGGTGATTTCCTTGCCGATACGGGTGAAGGTGCGGCTCATGTTGCCCCAACGTTTGAGCTTGCGGGCTTTGCGATATTCAAATGCTCTTCCCATTGTATGATTCTATTGTGTATGTTATTGTGTTGATTATTAATATTCTTAACGAAGTTCAGCTCCCAGCTCGCGCTGCAGGTTGGCGGTGATTTTCTTCATCACGGCGTCAATCTGCTTGTCGTTGAGCGTCTTTTCGGCATCCTGGAGCATCATGCTGACGGCATACGACTTCTTGCCTTCGGGGAGCTTGTCGCCTTCATAGACGTCGAAGAGCCATATCTCGCCGAGCAGCTTGCGGTCGCTCTTGCGGATGGTCTGTTCTATCCGGTCGAAGCTCACACCCTTGTCGACGAGAAGAGCGAGGTCGCGCTTCACGGGCTGCGTCTTGGCCAAAGGCGAATATTCCACCTTGGTCTTGGCAGCGAGCTGCATGAGGGCGTTCCAGTCGAGAGTGGCGTAGGCCACGGGCTGGTCGATGTCGAAGCGGCGCAGGGTGTATTTCGAGAGCACTCCCACCTCGCCGACGGGCTTGCCGGTGCGCGTGGCTATCGCAAGCTTTGCACCGAATATCTCGTCGCTCTCCTGAGTGGCCGTGAGTGCCTTATCCGAGATACCGAGACGGCGGAAGATGTTGTAGACGATAGCCTTGAGGTCGAACACTGTGGCGGGTTCGCCGGTGCCGTTCCATGAGGGGAGCACACGCATGCCGGTCATCCAGAGGTCGAGGCGGGCATTCTCGCTGAAGGGGGCGAGGGGCTTCTCGGCGGTCGGCTCCTTCGAGGGATCGAGTTTATATACATTTCCGAACTCATAGAAGCTGAGGTCGGGGAGCTTGCGGTTGATGTTGTGGGCTATCGATTCGAGGCCTCCGTAGAGGAGCGTGCGGCGCATCATGCAGAGCTCGTTGCTCAGCGGGTTGAGCAGGCGCACACATTCTTTGGCGGCGAAGCGGCCCTCTTCGGGGTAATATGCCTCGGCCGTGAGGGAATTGTTCATTATCTCGGAGAAGCCCTCCGCGGTGAGCATCTCGCTGACGGTCTGCTGCATGGCGTATGCGAAGTCGGTGGCACCCTTCTGCGAGAGGTTGGCGTGCATCTCGGTGCCGAACTCCACGTTGTTGTAGCCGTAGACGCGGAGTATGTCTTCCACCACGTCGCAGGGACGGTAGACGTCGACGCGATAGGTGGGCACGCGGAGACGGAGCACGCGAGGGTCGGCCGTCTTCTCCACGTCAAACTCGAGGGCGCGGAGTATGGCCTCCACCAGCTCGGCAGGGAGAGCCTTGCCTATGAGGCGGTCGCAATAGTCGAGGCTGAAGTCCATCTCGGCTTTCTTCACAGGCTCGGGATAGAAGTCGCTCACCTCGCCGCATATCTCGCCTCCGGCCAGCTCCTTGATGAGGAGGGCGGCCAGACGGGCTGCATAGACGGTGATGTCGGGGTCGGTGCCGCGCTCGTAGCGGAACGAGGCGTCGGTGCTGAGGCCGTGGCGGCGCGCCGTGCGGCGCACGCGCGTCGGGTTGAAATATGCGCTTTCGATGAATACCTCCTTTGTCTCTTCGGTAACGCCGCTGTCGAGACCACCGAACACACCGGCAATGCACATCGGGCGTTCAGCGTCGCATATCATCAGGTCGGCCTCGTTCAGAGTGCGCTCCGTGCCGTCGAGGGTGGTGAACTTGGTGCCTTCCGGACAGGTGCGGACCACAATCTTTCCGCCTTTCACCTTGGCGAGGTCGAAGCAGTGGAGCGGCTGGCCCATGCCGAGAAGGATGAAATTGGTGATGTCGACAATGTTGTTGATGGGACGCTGACCGATGGCGTTGAGCAGATTGCGCAGCCATTCGGGCGACTCCTTCACTTCCACGCCGCGGACGGTAACGCCACTGTAGCGCGGACACCCCTCGCGGTCGGCCACCTCCACGGGAGTGGCACCGTCGGCGCGGTCGGGCGCGAACGCCGCTACGTCGGGTACGCTTACCTCAGGCGTTCCCGCCGGCTTGCCGCCTTCGGCCTGCTGGCGTGCGAAGAGGGCCTTGAGGTCGCGGGCCACGCCGTAATGGCTGGCGGCGTCCACACGGTTGGGCGTAAGCTCCACTTCGAGACACCAGTCGCTCTCCACGCCGAAATACTCGGCGGCCGGAGTGCCGGCCTTCACGTCGTCGGGAAGCGTCATGATGCCGTCGTGGCTCTCGCCGACGCCTATTTCATCTTCGGCGCAGATCATGCCCGACGACTCCACACCGCGTATCTTGGATTTCTTGATGGTGATTTCCTTGTCGCCCATCCAGAGCTTCGTGCCTACCGTGGCCACCACCACAGTCTGGCCGGCTGCCACGTTGGGCGCGCCGCAGACAATCTGAGTGGGCTGTCCGTCGCCCAGGTCTACAGTGGTGATGTGAAGATGGTCTGAGTCAGGGTGGTCGATGCAGGTGAGCACCTTGCCCACCACGATTCCGCGGAGGCCTCCGCGTATGGATTCCACTTCCTCCACCTGGTCGCATTCCAGACCGAGCGAAGTAAGAGCCGCCGTAAGTTCCTTCGGCGAAAGATCGAAGTCGATGTAGCGTTTAAGCCACTTCTGGGAGATATTCATATATAGTTGGCTATGAATGAATTGACTGAACGAGATGCACGCCGCAACGGTCCCCGCATCCCCCGTCGGGGCGGCGCGAACCTTCGGCGTCAGCCCCGCGCACGGGGCTAATGAATTGCAAAATTACTGAATTTCAGCCATTCCGCAAAATTTTAGGGCGCCGAATCTGCATTATGCGATTCAGACGCCCCGTCGGTCGGTATCCGAGTCGGCAGAAAATTTTTCTTGTTTGGTATTCTGATTCCGCAGACCCGAGGTTACACACATATATATTATATCAGAGACACGATATCCCCGAATGCAGCATGCCCGTCAGAAAAAAGCCGGTTTCCGGGCGCGGATATCGTAAAAAGGCGTGAGAAACCAGGCTTTACAACAGATTTTCAGACAAAGGTGCCGATTTAATTTTGCGTTCAAACAAAAATGACTAACTTTGCAGCGGTTTTCGGAGCGCAGCGCGCCCCGTCGGGTGCGCTACCCCTTTCCGAAAGCCGGTCAGAATCGGTTTATATCGTGTTAACTAACTCGTTTTTAGTTAATTAGCCCATAAAGCTATGTTGAAAAATACCAATGTCAAGTCCGTAGAGCACGTAGTTATCCGCTTTTCGGGCGACTCCGGCGACGGCATGCAGCTCGCCGGCAACATCTTCTCGAATGTGTCGGCAGGAGAGGGAAACCAGATTTCCACCTTCCCCGACTATCCCGCCGAAATCCGCGCTCCGCAGGGCACCCTCAGCGGCGTCAGCGGTTTCCAGGTGAATCTCGGACATGCGGTGCACACCCCCGGCGACGAAGCCGACGTGCTCGTGGCCATGAACCCCGCAGCACTGAAGACCAACCTTAAATTCCTCAAGTCCAACGGCATCATCATCTGCGACAGCGACACCTTCCGTACCGCCGACCTCAAAAAGGCCGAATATACTACCGACGACCCCATCAAGGAGCTCGGTATCGACAAGCGCCGCGTGATGCTCGTGCCCATGACCGAACTCGTGAAGCAGACGCTCGCCGACAGCGGTCTCGACCAGAAGGCGATGCTCAAATGCAAGAATATGTTTGCCCTCGGCCTCATCTGCTGGCTCTTCGACCGCCCCATCGAGAGCGTGCTCGCCAAGCTCAAGGCCAAGTTTGCCAAGAAACCGGCCATCTACGAGGCTAACGCCAAGGTGATCCGCGCCGGCTGGGACTGCGGCCACAACACTCACTCCTATATGCCCACCTACCGGGTAGAGACCGAATCGGTCGAGCCCGGCATCTATACCGACGTCAACGGCAACACCGCCACCGCATGGGGACTCATCATGGCTTCCGAGAAGAGCGGACGTCCCCTCTTCCTCGGCTCCTACCCCATCACCCCCGCCACCGACATCCTCCACGAGCTTGCAAAGCGCAAAGACCTCGGTGTGAAGGCTTGCCAGATGGAGGATGAGATCGCCGGCGTATGCTCGGCAATCGGCGCCTCCTACGCCGGACACCTCGCCGTAACCTCCACCTCCGGCCCCGGCCTCGCCCTGAAGAGCGAAGGCATCGGCCTGGCCGTAATGGCCGAGCTTCCCCTCGTGGTGATCGACGTGCAGCGCGGCGGACCCTCCACCGGCCTCCCCACCAAGACCGAGCAGACCGACCTCATGCAGGCTCTCTACGGCCGCAACGGCGAGTCGCCCATCTGCGTGCTCGCAGCCGTGTCGCCCACCGACTGCTTCAACATGGCCTTCGAAGCCGCCCGCATCGCCATCGAGCACATGACTCCCGTCATCCTGCTCACCGACGCCTTCATCGCCAACGGCTCGTCGGCATGGCGCATCCCCGAAGAGCAGGACTACCCCGCCATCAAGCCCCCGTTCGTAACAGAAGAGCAGCTCGCCAACGAATGGCGCCCCTACAAGCGTCAGGGCGAGAACTTCGCACGCTCGTGGGCCATCCCCGGCACCAAGGGAGCCATGCACCGCGTAGGCGGACTTGAAAAGGACTTCGAGACCTCCGTCATCTCCAACGACGGCGCCAACCACGCCCTCATGATCGAGACCCGCCGCGAGAAAGTGGCCCGCATCGCCAACGACATCCCCGACCTCACCATCGCCGGCGAGAAAGACGCCGACACCATCCTCGTAGGCTGGGGCGGCACCTACGGCCACCTCTACACCGCTATGGAGGAACTCAATGCCGACGGCAACGACGCCCACAAGGTGGCCCTCGCACAGTTCCGCTACATCAACCCGATGCCCAAGAACGCCATCCCCGAGCTCAAACGCTTCAAGCGCATCATCGTGGCCGAGCTCAACACAGGCCAGTTTGCCGACTATCTGCAGATGCACCTCCCCGGACGCGAGATACTCCGCATCAACAAGATAGAGGGCCAGCCCTTCATGGTGAGAGAGATAGTAGAAGGCGTAATCAAACACATAGAGGAGAAATAAGCCATGGAAAACAATCAGAATCAATACACCCCCTCCGACTATAAGAACAAGCAGAATGTGCGCTGGTGTCCCGGATGCGGCGACCACGCCATCCTCAACGTGCTCCACAAGGCCATGGCCGAGCTCGGTGTCGCTCCCGAAGACACAGTAGTGGTTTCAGGCATCGGATGCTCCTCGCGCCTGCCCTACTACATGAACACCTACGGCATGCACACCATCCACGGACGTGCAGCTGCCATAGCAACCGGCGTGAAGACTTCCCGCCCCGACCTCACCGTATGGCAGATCTCGGGCGACGGCGACGGTCTCGCAATCGGCGGCAACCACTTCATCCACGCCGTGCGCCGCAACATCAACCTCAACATCCTGCTCTTCAACAACAAGATCTACGGTCTCACAAAGGGTCAGTATTCCCCCACCACCGACCGTGGCACCGTAACCAAATCGAGCCCCTACGGCACCACCGAAGATCCCTTCATCCCCGCTGAGCTCTGCTTCGGCGCACGCGGCACATTCTTCGCCCGCAGCTTCGACGTGGCCCTCGACACCACGAAAGAGGTGATGGTGGCCGCCGCCCGCCACAGAGGCACCTCCGTGGTCGAAGTGCTCCAGAACTGCATGATCTTCAACAACGGCGCATTCGCATGGTTCACCGACCGCGAGGAACGCCTCAACCGCACCATCCATCTCCGCCACGGCGAGAAGATGCTCTTCGGCAAAGACCTTGACCGCGGCCTCGTGCAGGACGGCTTCGGTCTCAAGGCCGTGAAACTCGGCGAAGACGGCTACACCATCGACGACGTGCTTGTACACGACGCACACGCCGAGAGCAACTTCCTCCACCAGCAGCTCGCCATGATGGACGGCAGCGACCTCCCGCTCGCCATCGGCGTGATCCGCGACGTTGAGGCTCCCAGCTACGAGACCGAGGTGCAGAACCAGGTCGACAGCGTAGTCGCCAAGAAAGGCTTTACCAGCCTCCGCGACATGATCCTCAAGACCACCGAGACCTGGGAAGTGAAATAACCCCTCCCAGTCCCATCCATAAAGGCGGCCGGACGGAAACACTCCATCCGGCCGCCTTCATAGGCTCCGTCCTATAAAAACGGACGTCATAGCACTATAACTTTCGCGGTCTTATTGTCCATGCCGGGCATAGTGGCTCCTACGTCGGCACCGATATAGGTGGCGTCGGTTATCACGTATCTCTCGCCGTCGATGAGGAGGTAGTCGCCCGCCACCTTATCGGTGAAACGCACGGCGGTCGCAAGGTGGTTCGGATAATAAACCAGCGCACATTTCAGCCCTACGAGATCCCTCACGAGTACAGAGAGAAGGATGCTGCGATCCTCACAGTCGGCATAAGGATAATAGAGCGTCTCGTCGGCAAAGAAAGCCCGGTCGTGCCCCCATACCTTGTCGTCGTATTCATATACGAGTCCGGTCTGTATCCAGTCGAGCAGAACGGCCACCTGCTCTTTCTGCGTCTTCCCTGCAAGATGCTTTTTGAGAACCGGATAAAGCTCCCGGCGAGTCTCGGCACATATAGGTGTGGCCGCGTACATGGCCCAGCGCGACACCACATTGTCGCCCAGCGACGACGTGGGATAAGTGCCATAGAAGTCCATCAGATATCTGTTTTCTCTCACTTTGATGTCAACCTCCGGGAACTTGCTCGAGACTATTCTTTTCTCCCCCGACAAAGAGCTTCCCAAAAGCTGTTCTCTGTCAATCACGAGCGAGAGAGGCGTTTCAGAAGGAAACGCCACGGAGCTTGCCATGAGTTCGCTCGGAGAATCAGCGGAATAGACATAGTAATTATCGCTGCCTATTGATAGATATGGACGCCCGTAGATGTCGTGGCGGCTTCCGAACAGCATATACAGTCGTGTCTGACCGGCGCCAAGACGCATCTTATAGCCCGACTGACAGAAGAGATAAGCCATCAGCAGTGTTGCTTCGTCGGATTCGCCTCCGACTGCCTGCCGTGCGAATGAATCAATGAGAAGAAGATAGCTCCAGTCGCACAGCTGATAGCGGATACGCGCCTTGAGCAGATCGCGAAGCGTATTGTCAAACGCCTCGCCCGACAGCATCTCCCAGCCCCGCGCTATTTCCTTCTCTTCAAGCGAAGCGAGTGAAAGCCTGCTTTTCGGACAGCGGATACCTACTTTGAGTCCGTAGAAAGGCACTGTAACCATTTGAAAATCATCGTCGCGCTCAGGCACCGGAGCTACCGGCACCGGCTGAGGCTGCGGATCCGGACGGGGAATCACCTCTTCAATCAAGATCTCGCGGTCGTCTCCATACAAATCATCATCAGATTCCGGACAGTCGATTATTACGTCCTCGCCTTTCCGTCCTCGCCTGACGGCGATTTTATTTCGTTTCCCTCCCTTGCCGTCCGAATCCTCACGACGCAGATTGTCCCGATGTCGCCGATAACTGTCGCGGTCAAACCTGACGGGGGCCACTTCCTCCTCTTCCGGACGTGGAAGCCCGGGCGCAACCTTGTAGCGGCCCCAGGCCTTTTCCAGAAAGGTTGCATATCGGCGGTTGGCCTCGGCCCTAAAATCGGAATATTCCTTCGCTGCCCGGCGGCGGAACGACTCGTAGCTCTCCCGGGCATCTTCCTGCGCCCTCACGTGCAAGGAGCACAATGCCAAGGCAAAAGCCGTTATAATCAAACTATGCCTTATCATGTCGGTGTCAGAAATGAATTGTGTGTTTCAGGTTTCTTCCGTACAAGGGAAAGACAAGACTGATCCGGTTGTCGTCGTCGGGGATACAGTCTTCGTCAGAGAATGTGATTATGAATCCCCCGTCGCCGTCGGATGCCGCCGATATTCGTGTGGCGGACTCCGACTTGCATCTCGGAAGCGTCGACGAGCGGATTATCGACCCGTCGTGGACGATATGACATACATATTGTCCTCTGCCGACGCGTTCACTGACCACACTTAGTTGCGACAGCAGCGTATGATAGCGCTCTATTATGCTCCGGACGTCACTTCTGCGCAACTCGTCAAAGTAATAATCCTCGGCGTGCTTCAGCCCGGCGATTCCTGATGCTATCGAATCTGTATGGGCAATTCCCGGCAAGGCGTTCCGGTAACGTTCCACAAGCCGGGTTACGTTCTCCTCCTGCCGCTCAAACTCCTGCGACAGACGGTAGCGGTCGGACACCCCAAACGGATAGAGCAGAGAATATGTGTATTCTTTCGTTCCGGCGTCGCGGTCGGACGTCAGCTCCCAATAGGCGTCGACCGCCTTCGACTCGCTCACGCCTACGAGATATGGCAGTCTGGCCACTGACGTTCGCCCGTGCTGACTGAACTCCATGTCGGAGCTTACCTCGTCGTTATGCGTCAGCTGTCGCAGCAACGTCTCGGTGGAATACTCCACATTCTGGGCTACGGAAGCAAGCATCTCGACCTTCACGATGTCCATGCATTTGCGTTTCGCCTCTTCAAGAGTAGGAGCGGCCGAAGAGGCCACAATATGGTCGGGCATCACCGCGCCGACCCAGGCGGGACGCTTCTTTGCGCTTCTGTCTTCCACCTTGCGCTGACCTGAAGACGCAGTCGAGACGGCCAGCAGCGCGGCCATTAATAATAACAATTGCTTCATGACGTATATACGTGAATATTCAGATTAAAAACGAGTCGGTGATTCAGCCATCTTTTGCGCGACCCGATCAAACACTCATATCAAGGGATTTCGAGCACTTTACCCTCATATCGTTCGGCTATTCTCTCGCGCGATACCCGAATGAAACGCGTGAACCTCCGGTCTTTCGGATTGATTGCCTTAATCAGTATGTCGGTCGGACTGTCGGGATTGCTGATGTCAACGACTTCGCGCAGCGACACCGACATTTCGTTGTAAAGAGTGCCGTCGTGGCGGTTTCTCACCAGCAGCACGAGTTCTCCCTCCACTAAGGTCCGGTTGCGGGTAAGCCCATCGGTGGAGGACGTCGACACCGTGCTTATCGACGGCACCACTACAAACGGCGTCTGCCCCCCCTCGGCTGCGGCTCCTGTGCGGGCCAGCACCCTTTCGAGCTTTTCTCTTATGGCCTTACGCTGTTCGGCGCCGAGTCCGCTTTCCTGCGGCACGGAGACCGCGAAAGATATCTCTATCGAATCGGCGGGAGCCGGAGCGGCTTCCGCAAAGGCAGGCAGTGCTCCGAGAATGAGCAGGCCGGCCAGAAGCAGTTTCTCTAATGCTCTCATGGCTGTGTGGGTAGCCGGTATTACTCCTCGCCGAGTACGACGACGGCTTTTCCGAGTCCTTTTGATATTACCTTATAGTTGAAGTTATACGGCTCCTTTCTTAGCGGACGCATTATCCTGCGCGCGAACGAATAGGCGTCGACCGGCATGCCGTCTTCGTCGGCCACCGGCATTCTCACGCTCTTGAAGCGCAGCATCGTATCTGTAGACGGAGCCTTTCCGAAGCTGTGGCCCACAGCGTTGCGTGCCACCTGTCTCGTGATCACCTCGGCAAGTTCGTAGTCGTCGAACTCCGTATTGAAATCAGCGCCGACATCCTTGCCGAGCAATACGTCGATTGAAATCTCGCGTCCGTTGGCGCGTGCGTCGCTGAAATAATCCATCAGCCTGTCGCAGAACACTTCCATGCGCGACACCACTGCCTCTTCAAGAAGAGTGGGGATGTCGGCGGAGAACGACGGCGCTCCCGTACCTTCGACTCCGGCCACCTGCTTTGCGGTGTAGGAGTCCAAAGCCTGAAGATTGAAGGTGATAGAGTTTTTCGGGCCGGTCTTGTTGACATTCCAGCTTAGCTGAAGCACGATGTCGGCAGCCGCAGCCCGATAGACCATGTCGAGCGGACTCTCGGCTATCGCGTTGCCCGAACGGTCGGTGTAGAGCCTGCGCTCCAGATCCTCGGTCTTCATGTTTTTCAGAGCAGTCTCGAGATTCTCAAGCGGAAAGCCCCTGTCGGCCATAAGTATGTTGATTTTGGAAATCACGTTGTTGAGGTCGCGGTCGCTGACCAAGGCCCTGCCGTAGTCGGGATATGTCTCGCCGCCCGACTTCAGCGTATATCCGGCAGAGGCACACCAGGCGTCGCCGGGCACTACCATCACGCTCGGCTTCATCATTTTCTGAGCAGCCGACGGAAGCCACACGGCCAACGACGCCAGCAGCAAGAGGATTATTCTTTTCATCAGAACAGGTCGTTAAATGATTCGAGTATTCCATTTTCTTCGAGCAGACGGCGGAGGCTGTCTTTATGGACAACAACCACGGCACGGATACGATAAAGCCTTTTCTCCACCTTCTCCACCCTCAGCGAGGATCCAATCACATCGGCATATCTGCGATATTCGTCCTCTCCGAAAAGGCGGCTGAAGAATTCAGGATGCGCGGCCTCGGCAGAGGCCGGTGCGAGGGGTCTCTGCGACGGAGCGCCTGTCTTACCAGTGATTCCCTTGAAAATGGTACCGTAGACAGCGGCCTTACGCAGAGCCGAGTCAATCCCCTTGTCGGGTTTCTGCTGATATATCACCGCTTCGACCGTATAGTTGCCTTCTGTGGCGGTTCCCTCCGCCGTAAGGTCGTGGCGCGGAATGAAATAACCCTCCTCCTTATCCTTTGCTCCGCATACATTGGCACAGAGGAAGCAGCAAAGCAGCAATATGATTATTTCACGTAAGTCGGTATTTTTCATTTTATTTCGCGTATAAGCATTCCCGGATAGAAGCTGCCGCCGCTCACCTTGGTGAACGTGGTGCCTTGCAGTCGGGAGTTTTCGGTCTCTTCCTCTTTCGCCCAATAGCGGTTGTCGCATATCCGGCCTTTCTCCGGCCTGATTACGCCCACCCGTCTGTATTTCACTTTTCCTGTCTTATCGATTGAACGCTCAAGCACTTCGAAGCGTGAATCGGGAGTAACGTCTTCCCTCAATCCGACATGAGCCACGAGAGGCTCTGTGGAAACCAGAGGCGCCTTGATGCGGAAGTCGGCAAACTCCTTCTGCAACTTGGCGAGGTTCTTGTCTACGGCACGGGTACACACCTTGGTGATGAGCTGCTCGGCGGTAGTGGTGCCTTTCATCGAAGTGTTGGAGGCAGTGCTCTGCACCTTCCCCACATATTCAAGAGTGAACGACTCACGGTCGGCGTCGAACGCCTTGCTTTTGGCTGCGTCAGGGCTGTCGGTATAATATGAGGAATAGAACTTGCCGGCCACCTCGTCGTTCCACCGCAGGCGGTATAGATATGAGACAATCTTGACGCGGAAGCTCTTTATGTCGTCGATCGAAGCATTGAACGACGAGAGCGTCGGATTCTCAAACGGATTGTCGTCGTCGCCGACTACGGTTTGCGTAAGCCAGGTCTGGGCAAGCGTCGACGTAACGTTCATCACGTCTTTAAATATTCCGAGTCCGTTGGCATGATCCACGTAGGTGATGTCGTTGAATACGACATAAGTATTGTTGAGCAGATTTTCGCCGGCGTCTTCGAGCAACGCCATTCCCCGCATCTGCGAGCGGGCTATCTCCTCGCTTGAACGGGTGGCGTTGTAGAGTCCGCGTTGCCTCACGAGATCCATATTCATCACCCCCGAGGTCTTGTCGCGGTTGAACCATCGGGCCACCAAGCGCCGGCCAAGCGCCACCTGCCGCACGAACGACTCGATGCTTCCCTCTGTGCCGCGCCCCTGCTCGGCGAAGCTCACAAGGCGGACGCCGAGACCATGGTCGTTGAAACGGTCGGGAATCCGCATCCGGGAGAACACATACTGAATCTCTACGCCGAACTGGGTGGCTTCGTGCCTGATAAGCATCATGGCAAGCGAGGAGCGCTCATAGTCGTAGTCGTTTTCTTCAGCAAGCGCTGCGGTAGGCAGAGATCCCGCAAGCAGAATCCCTGCCGCCGCAACCGCCGAGGCGAGTCTTCTCAGAAGTCCCATTCTTCGTCAATCTTGTAGGTAACCTCCGTGTTTTTCTCGGCCTCCGTGGGATAGAGTCCGGCTTTCTTCACAGCTTTGACGGCTTTGCCGTGAAAGCCATACATCTTGGCAGCGTCATTTGTAGTCTCGATCTTTACGTCGTCGGGCGGAAGGAGTTCGGCGTCGGCTATCTGACGCGCCTCGGCCGTCTTTAACTCCATGCTGACGTATGTACTCATAGTGCCTATGATGGGCACTTTCGCTGTTGAGTTGTAAGTCCATTTCCCTATGATGCCGGGGACGAGGACGCCATTGAATGCGTGGCGGTACGACTCCGACGCCTCATACTTCGGTATATACCAGATATTCACATAGTTGACCGTCGGTTTCATGCCATTGGCCGAAACGGACACTGTGCCGTCGTAAGACTTGCAGTCCCATTCCCCTATCTTCTTCGAGTTGCCGGTCTCCTTCACGGCATAGTCCTTCGTCTGCGCTTCGATAACGGGATTGGGACCGAGTGTCGAACCGTAGAAATCGGCGTATACCTTGTAGGGATATTTGAGTCCTACTTTTGCGAGGTCGCTGTAGACGATTACATAGTCCGCATCGGGATTCAGGATTGTCGTGATGTGCATCGTCTTGTCGCACGCAAGGGTTACGTTCCCTTTCACGAGCACCTGCATGTCGCGCGCGCCGTTGTAGGCCATTCCGCGGCTCAACCGGCGAACTGCCTTCGAATGGTTTTCAAAATTGCGGTAGTTGAGTTCTCCTTCAAACGTTTCAGCCATGACGGCTATCGTACCCAAGAGGGCAACGATCATAATGGTCAGCTTTTTCATGTTTTTATGTTGTATGGTTTAATTCCATCCGAGAATTTCGTCGAGTTTTTTATGCAGCTCGTCGCCCTCGTCAGCCAGCTCCCTTTCGACGGCCTTTCTCACAGCCTTCCGGGCCATCTCCGAACTGTAGGCAATCCTCACCATCACCTCCTTGTTGCGGTTTTTGAGTGTGCGGCTCATTTCGATGACGGGGAGAGTGCGTCCGAGGCTCTGTGAGATAAGACCTTTCGAGGCCACCACGCTCTTGGTAATCGTCTCGGCCTGTTCTGCGGAAAGCTGATTGTTGGCCACGGTGCTCTCTATGAGCGCAGTGATTTCAGACTGTATCTGTCCGGCAAGGTTCTGCTTGGCCAGCTCAAGAGCCTGCACCTTGGCGGCATCGTAGTTGCCACCGATGCTTCTGGCGTCGCCCATGATGTATTTGGGGGTCATGTCGCCGTCAAGCTCATACTGCATCATATAGGCGCGGTCGAGTTGCTTCTCGATGGGCAGCGCGCCAATCGAGGCTTCCCAGCCCTCTTTGGCCAGACGCTTTGCCTCCTTGCGGGCTGCCTTGCTCGCTTTTTCGTTGAGTTCTTTTTTCGAGAGTTTTGAGATTTCTTTCCGTTCCTTCATCAGCTCCTTGTAATCTTGAGCCGGAGCGGATACGCCACAGAGCAGCACTGCTGCTGTCGCAAGGCTGTAAGCAAGTTTTTTAATCATAACGCGTGGTTAGTTTCTGTTAAGTGATTCACGATGTCGGATAATCATCGATATCATTAAGTCCGAAATCCTGCCTGTTAATTAATGTTTTGCAAAGGTAAAAATAAAGGACGACTTTTACCACCCACCCGATTATTAAATGATGTTAACTTATAGTTAAATAAAGTTAATGATTATCAGACACAATCTTTTTTCGGGGGAAAGGGGGCGGGTACGGAAATTTTTTGGTAACTTTACACGTTATTTGTCTGAAGTGGCTCCGGCCATTTTTCCTCAGGCAGTTTCCATGTGCGTGCGGCCCGGGCCGGATGCACGTTCCGCTATTGACTAATTCTTTCATAACCAACGATAAACCAAACTATTATGACTTACAGACTCTCTTATGCGGCTCTGGCCACACTCGTAGCGGTGGGCCTCGCGGGCTGCTCGAAAAAGCAGGGTAATTTCGAAAGCCGGTTCTTCACCACCGTGCCGACTCCGGTCGAGAGCGTGGGAGAAAGCGTGCCGGCCACAGTCAACGGCAGCCTCCCGGCAAAATTCATTCAGAAAAACGCCAAGGTTACCGCCACGCCCGTATTGCAGTGGGCCGACGGACAGGCAACCGGACAGCCGGTGATAATCCAGGGCGAGAACGTGCGCGCCAACGGACAGATGGTAAGCTATAAGGAGGGCGGACAGGTAGTAATCCCCTACAACGCAGCCTATCAGCCCGGCATGGAGAAGAGCGAGCTCTTCCTCGACTTCAACGTAGACCAGAACGGCAAGCTCTATACGCTGCCCCGCGTGAAGGTGGGCTACGGCGTGGTGTCGACTTCCACTCTCGCTTCGGCTGCCACAGTGGTTCCCGCCACAGCTCCCGACAACTTCCAGAAGGTGATTTCGGAGAAATACAGCGCCGACATCCACTTCCTCATCAACCAGGCCAACGTGCGCTCGTCGCAGACCTCAAAGGCCGACTACATCGACCTCAACAAGAAGCTCATCGAGGCTTCGAAGGCTCCCAATCAGGAAATCGCCGCCCTCACAGTCAACTCATACGCCTCGCCCGAAGGCTCCTACGAGTTCAACGAGCAGCTTGCACAGAAGCGTGAGCAAAACACCGCCTCTTACCTCGAGAATCAGCTGAAGAAAGACAAGATAACCGAGTTCGGCGAGCTCACATCGTCGTTCACTCCCGAAGACTGGGAGGGATTCCAGGAACTTGTGGAGAAGAGCAACATCCAGGACAAGGAGCTTATCCTTGGCGTGCTCCGCATGTATAAGGATCCCGTGCAGCGCGAGAAGGAGATCCGCAACCTCTCGTCGGTGTTCAACGAGCTGGCCGACCAGATTCTGCCCCAGCTCCGCTATTCGCGCGTGATGGCCACCATCAACGTCATCGGCAAGAGCGACCAGGAGCTTCTCGACCTCTATAACAACGACCCCGCCAAGCTCACCAACGACGAGCTTCTCTATGTGGCCACCCTCACTGATGACAATGCCAGGAAGATGGCTGTCTATAAAAAGGCTATCGAGCTCTTCCCCAACGACTACCGCGGCTACAACAACCTCGGCATGACGGAATACGTAGCCGGCGACTATTCGTCGGCCGCCGGAATGTTCCGCAAGGCCCTCTCGATGAATCCGCAGTCGAAGGAAGCCGAAATGAACCTCGGCCTCATCGACCTTCTCGAGGGACGCTATT
Source organism: uncultured Porphyromonadaceae bacterium (assembly GCA_945873625.1). Lineage (GTDB taxonomy): Bacteria > Bacteroidota > Bacteroidia > Bacteroidales > Muribaculaceae > Lepagella. The sequence goes on from CAMCDS010000001.1 coordinate 96,784, forward strand.
CGTCGGCCAACGAGCAGATTGGCCGCGCAGCCGGCATCCCCGAGGCTGCCGACGCCCTCGGCGTATACTATCTCACTCAGGGCGAGACCTCGAAGGCCCTCAACGCTTTCGGAAGCGCCAAGACCAACAACGCCGCCCTCGCCCAGATTCTCGCCAAAGACTATCCGGCTGCCCGCAACACCCTCTCGGCCATCGCCAACCCCGACGCCACCACCTACTATCTGACCGCCATCCTCGGCGCCCGCCAGAACAACGAGAACATGGTGATGAGCAATCTCCGTCAGGCCGTGCGCCTCAACCCCGAGCTGCTCACCCGCGCCAAAAACGACCTCGAGTTCGCTTCCTACAACCTCTCCTACCTCTGAACCTGACAACACACTGACAGCGTTTATAAAGGGGAGAGGTCCTGACCGGGCCTCTCCCCTCAATCAACCTCAAAAACCGAAGGCATGAAAGTATTACTCATCAACGGAAGCCCCCACCGCGAGGGCAACACCTATCTCGCGCTCAAGGAAGTGGCCGACACTCTCGAGAATGAGGGTATCGAGGCCCGGATTGAATGGATAGGCACCAAAGCCGTGCAGGGATGCGTGGCCTGCTATAAATGCTACGAGCTGGGACGCTGCGTGTTCCACGACGAGCTCTACGAGCGCCTGCTCCCGCTCGTGCAGGAATGCGACGGCATCATTGTCGGCTCGCCCACCTACTACGCCGGCCCCAACGGATCGCTCTGCGCCATCCTCGACCGCCTCTTCTACAGCGGCGGCAAATATCTGAAATATAAGCCGGGCGCAGCCGTGGCCGTAGCCCGCCGCGGTGGAGCCAGCTCCACGTTCGAGCGCCTGAACAAATACTTCACCATCCTCTCGATGCCGCAGGTGCCCTCGCAATACTGGAACATCGTCTACGGCCGCGAGCCGGGCGACGCCCTCAAAGACGGCGAAGGGATGCAGACGATGCGCACCCTCGGCCAGAACATGGCATGGCTGCTCAGGAAGATCCACGCCTCCGAGCCGCTTCATCCCGAGGCCGAGGCTCCCGTCCGCACCAACTTTATCCGCTGACCCCGTCCGAAAGACCCTTTTTAGGGTGTCTTTCACGATAATTTTAGGATTTTTAACTCCGGTTTGGAAAATTATATGTAAGTTTGCATTCGATTTCCAAGCCGGAGTTAAATTAGTTCTGCAAATGCAGCGATTGAACCACATAATCCATATCATTCCCGGACGCGGCGCGATGCGTGTGCTGGCGCTGACAGCGGTCATGGCCGTGACGTCACTGGCCGGATGCAGGCCGGACGGAACCGGAAGCGACAACGCCGGACGGGTTCAAGGCGACGACGAGACGCAGTTTCACGCCGACGCCGACATAGCGATGACTGTCAGAAGTATAGCCGACGCCCTGCGCGTCGGCGAACAGCTCGACAGTGCCGACTACGACTACCGCGGCATCCTCACCGACGGCAGGGGACGCCCCATCTATACCGACCTGTACGGCAACCCGGGAGAATGGGTGGTGGATGTGCTGACGCCCGGATCGGCCGTGCTGCGCAACCTCAATCCGGGCGACCTCCTGCCCGACGACCTGCAGGAGTATCTGCTCGGCAACCTCGGCGTAGGCGCCGAAAACGAAATAGTCAGCGAGGAATATGCCGACGACGACCAGACAGACGTGGCCGTCTACGACTTCGGCGGCGGAGAGATTCGCTTCGAGACGCGCACGTCGCCCTCGCCCAACGGCACCGACGCCACCTTCATGAGCATCGTCCTCATCAAAAACGCCACCTGACCGCCCCTTTATTCAAGGCTCTAACGGCGCACCTGCGAGTGGGTGGAGTTGCGGAGCATTATCTTGGCGTCGACCGTCACTGAACGGCTCGGGGCGTCGGGATTCTTTATCAGCTCGAGAAGCAGACGCCCGGCCTTCTCCCCCATCTCAAGCTGGGGATGTTCAACGGTGGTGAGCTGCGGAAACACCATTTTGGAAAGATAGGAGCCGGCATATCCGGCCACGGCCACATCTCCCGGCACGTCGACGCCCTTCTCCAGCAGATGGTTCATCGCCCCGATGGCCTGGAGGTCGGAGGCCGCAAACACGGCGTCAAACTCCACACCTCTCAGCGCAAGCTCGTCGACCGCGCTTATACCTCCCTCGAAAGTAGGCTTGGCCCTGACCACAAGCTTCGGGTCGAAGTCCAGTCCGAAACGCGCGAGGCAGTCGCGGTAGCCCCTTACAATCCTGTCGAAGTAGGCCGACGGCACGTCGCCCGTGATGTGGGCCACCCTCTTTCGCCCCCCTCTTAGCACGTGGTCCATCAGATAAAAGGCTTTTGAATAGTCGTCGGGCACCACCTCCGAAGCGTTCTCGATACCCGGATTGCGTCCTAAAAACACAATCGGCACCCCTTTGTCGGCCGTATGCTGGAATATATCATTGTTGGCCGAGCCGTGGCATGGGGCGATAATCAGTCCGTCGACGAGGGCACTTTCCATCGCATGGATGTTTTTCGCCTCCTGTGCCGAATCGTGATAGCTGCACGCCACCATGATGCTTATCCCTTCGAGCTGCATCACATTCTGGATGCCCCGGAGCGCCTGCGCTATGTAGGGCGTCATCATCTCGTCGACCACCGCCCCTATCGTGCCGGTGCGTCCGGTGCGCAGGTTAGCGGCCACGATATTGCGCTTGTAGCCGAGCTGGTCGGCAGTGCGCACGATTCGGTCTCTGGTCTCTTTCCGGATGTTCGGATCGTTGGCCAGGGCTCTTGATACGGTGGAGGCTGAAATCGCCAGATGCTTGGCAATATCTTTGATGGTAACGCGTTTCATAGGCAAAGGGACGTAAATTCGGCACAAAGATAATAAAATAATTTTTTCTGCAAAAAGCCTGCACATTAAAAATGATTAATAAAACGATTGCAGAGATTTCAAACGTTTGAAATCTCTTTCTATACCGTAAAGTTGCTGTTTCTCTTGTCAAATGAGAGGGGTTGTTGTATTTTTGTAGTCGAAAGGCGACAGAGCCCCGACATCTCCGAGTTAAGGAGATTTCACGAGGGTCTGTCTGCCGCCGGAAGCGCCGTTTCATTGCCGACAGAACACCGCTCTCCGGCAGAGACCACTGAATTGTTAATGGATAATTAGGTGTAAATAAATTTAGGTAACTGATAACGACAGTTAAATTAAAGCGCATGTAGGCTTCTCCGTCGTGATGACGGGGGAGCCTCGATTTCTTTTCAGAACTGCTGTTTCAATTTCCCCGAATCCCGGCACCGCACACCGGATAAAAAAATTTTTCGTCCCGACCGAACCATCCGCCGGGGCGCGGCGTTATGATGATGTAAGACGGCTGATAAGGGTGCCGAAAGGAATCCGGGGCCGACTTCAAAGCAAAAGGATTTTGAAAATTATACTGCTATAAGCGTTCTGAAAAAGTTGTTATTGTTGTTTTAATTGAAGAAATAAGGCTGACGTGATGTCAGCCTTTTTCAGTTTACGCCCTCCCTGAAGCGCGTCTGTTTCCCGAATTACGCCGCCTTTCCGGGGCGCCTGAAAACGCCCCGTGCGTCCGCGTCAGGACCTACGCCGGCGGACTGCGCGTAGCCGACAGGATAATGCGTTGAACATCCGGAATATATGGCCGGATACCATCTTGTCCGGGAAAGGCTTGTGTCTTTCCCGGATTTTTTATTAATTTTGCGGACGTATGACGAAAGCGAAACTGAAAAAGGCATTGCTGGCGATGGAGCCCGAGGAGCTGCGCAGCATGATTCTCGACACATATACCGTAAGCAAGGAGGCGCGCGACTATATGGAGTATTGGCTCGAACCCGACCCGGAGGCCCTGTTCATCAGATACGAGCAGAAGGTGAAGGGTGTTTTCTTCACGTCGGGAGGGAAGCTGAAGCCGAAGCCAAAGCTGGCTGAGGCCAAAAAGATGATGAAGGCTTTTGCCGCCATCAGCAGCGATCCCCGGTCGATTTCGGCGATGATGATACGCTATCCGGAAATCATCATCGAGTGGATCCAGAGCTCGTGGAAGATACACAAGTATGCCGAGCCGGCCATAAACAACATAGTGGCCGCCCGCGAATACGTGGAGGCGGCCGGACTCGAAGAGGAGTTCGCCGACCGCCTTAAGCGGCTGGCGGCGGCTGAGAAGAATCTCGAGCGGTATGTCTAAGCCCGAGATTAAGCTATCCCGGTAAGCTCGATGTCGAAGATGAGGGTCGAGCCGCCGGGTATGCCGGGCTGGTTCATCTTTCCATACCCCTGCGAGGCGGGGATGTAGACCTCCCATCGGTCGCCGACGTGCATCTGCTGCAGGGCTATGATCCAGCCCGGGATGAGGTCGCGCAGGCGGAAGGCCGGCGGCGTGCCGCCCCGGCTGCTGTCGAACGTCTTGCCGTTGATGGTCTTGCCCGTATAGTGAGCCGTCACCACGCTGCCACGGTTGGGCGTCGCCGACTTTTTGTTGCCTTGCTTCAGCACTTTGTAGCACACGCCTTTGTCGAGCGTCTGCACACCCGGCTCCTGCGCCTTTGCGGCGAGCCAGTCGATATTCTTCTGTATGTATTCCTGTTTGGCCATAAGAGTATGTTGTCTGCATTTTAGCCGCCTGCTACTTGCGGCGCGGAGCGATGCGCTCCGGATGGTCTTTGAGAAAACGCTCCCACGAGTTGCCACCCTTCGCGATGGCCGGTTTTCCCGACTCGTAGAAGTGGGCGAGGGCGGCGGCGAGCGCGTCGGTGGCATCGAGCAGATGGGGCATGCGCTCTTCGGGTATCTTCAGTATGTATTTGAGCATGTTGGCCACGCGCTCTTTCGACGCTGAGCCGCTGCCGGTTACGGCCTGCTTGATTTTCAGGGGGGCGTATTCCGAAATAGGCACGTCGCGCGAGAGGGCCGCAGCCATGGCCACGCCCTGCGCACGCCCGAGCTTAAGCATCGACTGCACGTTTTTGCCGAAGAAAGGGGCCTCGATGGCCAGTTCGTCAGGGAGATACTGCACGCACAGCGACACCACCCTGTCGTAGATTCGCTTCAGGCGCAGATAGTGCGTCTCCATGGCGTTCAGCTTCAAGACTCCCATCACGATGAGCTGGGGAGTCTTGCCTGTAATGCCGAGCACGCCGTAGCCCATCACGTTGGTTCCTGGGTCGATGCCGAGGATGATGCGGTCGAAGCGGCGGAGGTCGCCGGAGGTGGCGTCGCTCATTTCAGGGGAAGCCTGCGGAGCAGGGTAGCGAAAAAGAGGGGTTCGGGCGCGAACTCGCGCGCATATATCTCCATTGTCGGCGCAAATGCCTCCTCCTGCCACCTCTCCAGATCGGCCAGCGACCCGAAACGCAGCTGAAGCGCCACGCTCTTCACCATGTCGGCTTCGGCCTCCACACCCTCCACCACCGAGAGCTCGGGGTCGGAAGCGGGGTCGGTGGCGAGACGGGGTACCGCTTCGGTGCGTATCCAGGATATGAGCCGGTCGAGGCGCGAGGCTTCGGCGGCAAAAGTGATATTGTAGATATACATCTGGTTAAGAGTATGTTTGAAGTTAAACGATGTATGTAGCCTGGAAATCCTGTCCGCTAAAACTCGTGTTATCTGAACATTAGTTTTCTCGGCTACTTACATAAAAAAACGGCATGCTTATCACTAAACATACCGCCAAAACAAAATTATGAAAAACATTCAACGCTAATGCTGAGAGCAGCATTTCGAGCCTCTTGTCGGATTCGAACCAACGACCCCGAGATTACAAATCACGTGCTCTGGCCAACTGAGCTAAAGAGGCAGGTGGGCGAGCTGACTGCATCGCACCGCTACGACCCGCTACCCTTGCTTCGGTCAAGATCTGGGGGATTCACGGGGAGCATGTCGTGCAGCACTCACCCGGGTGCAAAATTACAAACAATCTCCGACCTGACCAAATTTTTCTCTCCTTTTTAAACTTTTTTATATTCCGCAGGAAGCGCAACTTCTTCACAACTATATAATAATAAACCTTTTACATCGTCTTTACACAACGTAAGCATACATGGTTACGGGAGCGTGCTCTCGACGCCGACTATCAGGCCGTCGGCCATCGACACCACCCGGTCGGAATAGTCGGCCACACTCGCATCGTGGGTTACGATCACGAACGTCTGCCCCGTTTCGTCGCGCAGCTGCCTTATTATACGGCGTATCTCGTCGCGGTTGCGCGAGTCGAGGCTTCCTGTCGGTTCGTCGGCAAACACCACCGAAGGGGCATTGACTATGGCCCGGGCGATGGCCACCCGCTGTTTCTCGCCGCCCGAAAGCTGGGCGGGCTTATGGCGCAGTCTTTCAGAAAGCCCCAGCATAGCGAGCAGGTCGGAGGCACGCCTCTCGGCATTGCGGAGGCTCTGCCCGGCTATAAGCGCCGGCACGGCCACGTTTTCCAAAGCCGAAAACTCGGGAAGAAGCTGATGGAACTGGAAGACAAAACCGATATGGGTGTTGCGGAAGGCTGATAGTTTCCGGTCTTTCATTCCGGAGATGTCGGTGCCTTCATAGAGCACGCGGCCCGAGTCGGCCTTTTCAAGCGTGCCTGCAATCTGGAGCAGGGTGGTCTTGCCCGCTCCGCTGGGGCCGACAATCGACAGTATCTCCCCCTTCATCACTTCGAGGCTTATCCCTTTGAGCACTTCAAGGTCGCCAAACGATTTGCGTATGTTTTCGAGTCGCAGCATCACTATTAAACTTTACCTATTTTGCGAATCACGTAGTTGGCCATGTATATGCCGAATATCGAGGGTATGGCGGCCAGCGACCCGTAGGAGGTGCGCTTATTGGTATCGTTGATTTCCATAAGCGACTGTTTTCTTACAGGTTCGGTGCTGCACACGGTCATGAGCGAACGGCGCACACCGTTCTTCTTGAGATGATGGCGCACGGCACGCGCAAGGCCGTCGTCGCGCGTCGACCAGATGTCGGAATAGCACACCTTGGTGGGGTCGATGCGCCCGCCGGCTCCCATCGACGATATCACCGGCACGCGGCGCAACAGGCAGCGCGTCAGCAGTGCCGCTTTAGGGGCCACCGTGTCGATGCAGTCGAGCACGAAGTCGAATTCCGCATCGAGTATCTCGTCGACCTGCGCGGGGTCGAGATACATCTGCAGGCAATCAATCGAAGCCGCGGGATTGATGTCGTGAAGACGCTCGGCGGCGATTATCGACTTAGGCATCCCGACAGTGGAACGCAGGGCTATTATCTGGCGGTTGATATTGCTCTCGGCCACCTTGTCGGCATCGATGAGGGTGAGCTTGCCCACTCCGCTCCTGACGAGCATCTCTGCGGCATAACCGCCAACACCACCGACGCCTACTATCAGCACCGAGGCGTCGGCCAGACGTTCCACCGCCTCCTCGCCGAGCACCCGGCGCGTGCGGTCGTCCCACGCTTCAGAGGCAGGGTCGGCCGCATAGTTGCCTTCGGGCATATTCATCGCAGGGGTTCGGCTTTGAATCCGGCATTGCGGATTGCGGTAATCACCTCTTCCTCAGCCGGGCCGGGGGCGGCGCCGACGTAGGTGAGCGTCTTGTCGGGCGAAGAGAGGTCGAAGCTCCAGTCCGAAGCGGGAGCGAGCGGCGAGAGCGCCTTGGTGATTGCCGAAGTGCAACCCGCGCACTTGGCATTAGTCTTGAATTTCATCTTTATTTCAGTTTTAGGTTTCTGAGTCGCAATGAGTTCGACACCACACATATCGACGACACGGCCATCGCCGCCGAGGCTATTGCCGGAGTGAGCAGGAAGCCGAAAGCGGGATAGAGAGCGCCGGCGGCTATGGGGATGCCGGCCACATTATATATAAACGCCCAGAAAAGGTTTTCTTTTATTATCCTGCGCGTGGCGGCCGAAAGGCGCACCGCACCGGGCAGTTCGGCGAGGCTCGACCCGACGAGCGTAAGCTGCGCGCTTTCCACGGCAATCTCCGAGCCGGTGCCCATGGCTATCGAGACGTCGGCTGTGGCCAGGGCTTCAGAGTCGTTGATGCCGTCGCCGGCCATGGCCACAAGACGGCCGCCGGCCTCATCTTTAAGCTCACCTACCACACGTGCCTTGTCGGCGGGGCTTACCTCCGCATACACACGGTCTATACCCGCCTGCGAGGCTATATGGAGCGCGGTCGGACGCTTGTCGCCGGTCAGCAGCACGGTCTCCACACCGAGGCTGCGCAGGTCGGCGACAGTCTCGGCCGCGCCAGGACGCAGACTGTCGGCTATGCGGAATGCCACCGTAGCCTGCTTTTCATTGCCGGCTATCACCACACCCGCACCCTGCGCGAGGCTCTCGTCGACAAACGCGCGTATGTCGGCCGGAATCCCGGCTCCGAGGCTCTTTCCGAGAGATTCGGTGCCTATCCACCACCGCATGCCGCGCGCAGTGCCTGCGATTCCCGCGCCGGGGATATACTCAAAGTCGTTCACCTCCTCCGGCACGGCACCGAGCTCACGGCATCGGTCGGCCACAGCTGTGGCGAGAGGGTGCTCGCTTTTCAGTTCAAGGGCATAAAAAACCCCCATTTCATCGAGGAATTTACCCTTAGTCTCAAGTATTACTTTAGGTTTTCCCTCTGTGAGGGTTCCGGTCTTGTCGATGGCAAGCACTGATATGTCGGAGAGGTGTTCGAGGGCTGCCGCGTCTTTCACGAGGATGCCGTGGCGCGCACCTCGTCCGATGCCGACCATTATGGCGGTAGGAGTAGCAAGCCCCAACGCGCAGGGGCAGGCAATCACGAGCACCGACACGGCGGCTATCGCGCCGACTGCCATGCAGTCGGGGGCAAAGAGCGCCCATCCGGCAAAAGTGAGCAGCGAACAGGCTATTACGGTCGGAACAAAGATGCGGCTTATGCGGTCCACAATCCTCTGCACCGGCGCCTTCGAGCCCTGCGCGTCGCGCACGCTGTTGATGATGCGTGCTATCTCGGTGTCGTTGCCCACCTTCACGGTGCGCATCTCGATGGTTCCGGTACCGTTGAGGGTTCCGCCCACAATCGTGTCGCCGACCATCTTCTCCACCGGTATCGGCTCGCCGGTCAGCATGCTCTCGTCGACCGAACTGCGGCCTCCGGTCATCACGCCGTCGGCCGGCACTCTTTCACCCGGCCGAATCACAACCACATCACCCACAACAAGTTGAGAAGTGGCCACAGTCTCAATTATTCCACTTTCGCGTTTCACGTGGGCCATGTCGGGCCTGAGCCCCATAAGCGCCCTGAGCGCGCTGCCGGTGGAATGTCGCGCTCTCATCTCGAGCAGTTTGCCCGTGAGAACGAATGCGATTATCATGGCCGCTCCCTCGTAATAGAGGTCGGCTTTCATCGACAGGGCGCCCCACAGGCCGGAAAAGAGTGTATTGAAGAGGGAAAACGAGAAGCTCACCGTAGTGCTTAGCGCAACGAGACTTTCCATAGACGGATTCCCTTTCACGAGGTTGCGGAATCCCTTGACAAAGAAATCTCCGCCGCACCACACCATGACCACAAGAGCAAGCGCACACATCACCCATGCTGAGCCGGGAAAATGAAAACCGCCCATGCAAATCACCATAAGCGGCACGGTGAGCAACCATGCCACGGCCACCTTGCGCTGCATCTTCCGGTAGGCCGCCAGCTCCTCTTCCTGCTGGCGCTTCATCGCTTCGTCGATACTCGACTCTACAATCATCTCGTAGCCAGCATCCTGTATAAGTGATTTTAAAGTATCGATTGAAGTATCTTCCGGACGCCATTCCACCGTAGCGGTCGCGGCGGCGAAGTTGACAGAGGCGGAAACCACCCCGTCGGCCTCCGAGAGCGTCCGCTCGACTGTAGAGGCGCAGACGGCACACATCATGCCGGCAACCGGGAATGTCCCGCTTTCAAGCTTTACTTTATTATTTGCCATTATACCTCAGATTATCAAGCGACAGCGCAAAATCACATCCTTATGCGCCAGTTCTTCGGATAAAGGTTGTTGCATCTGTTGCCGAGATTCTTCAGCCATCCGAGGGGGAGGCCCCTGAAAGTGGCGAGCACATACCCCCTGGGGGTGCCGTCGGGGAGGTCGACATTCTCCTTGCGCAGGTATGCGAGGGCGGCTGACCGCGACAGCTCCACTTCGGGATAGATGTCGCGTCGCAGCGAAGTGCTGAGAGCGATAGCCTGCGAGGGGATGAAATCCTTTCCCTTCACTTCGCCCAGCTCAACGCCGGCACAGACTACGCGCGTCTTCTCAGGCAGGCGGTCGAGCACCTCGGCGAGCGCGAACGGAATGCCTACCACCATGCCGTCCCTGTCGCAAATCATATAGTTTTCCTTATCGCGCAGCATCACGCCGCCGGCCATGGCCTGCTTCGGGCGCAGGGTCCTGCGCTTGCGTTTCCGGCGGTCAGACTCGCCGAAGGGTTTGCGCATCACGGCCACGAAGAGACCTTCGCCGCGCGTCAGGTGCGGCATGAACCGCTTGGCCGGACGCCCCGTAAGACCGTCGGGAATACCCCATTCGTCGTCGAGATGCAGATCCACGCTCTCCAGACCGAGTTCAGATGCCATATAGTCGAGCATATCCTCGTTCTCCGTGCGGTTGAAAGTGCAGGTCGAATAGACCAGATAGCCGCCGGGGCGCAGCGTCTCGGCCGCGTCGGCCACAATCTCGCGCTGCAGCGCGGCGCATCCTGCTATCAGCCCCTTGCTCCACTGGCTTCGCGCGTCAGGCTCCTTGCGCATCATCCCCTCGCCCGAACAGGGGGCGTCGACAAGAGCGATGTCGACGGTGCCAGCCAGCGAGCGCAGTTCGGATGTAGGCGCATTGACGACGGCCACGCCCGGATAGCCCCATTTAATCAGATTCTCCTTGAGCGCGCCCACCCTCGACGGCTCGTACTCATTGGCTATAACCACACTGCCGTCGGGCAAAGCGTCGATAGCGGCTGTGGTCTTCCCGCCCGGAGCGGCACAGAAATCGACCAGCACACAGGGCGAGTCGGCGAGACGCGCCACTATCTCGCGATGAATCATCGACGAAGGATCCTGCACGTAGAAGGCCCCGGCATGAAGCTCCGGCATAAGGGTAAATACCGGACGGCTTTCGAGATAACGACCGGTGGCACACCATTTCACACATTCGGCATCCTCAAAGAGAGAAGCATTGTTTTTGCGACTGTTGAGCCTTACGCCCGTCGAGGGCTCGCGGTCGAGCGCGTCGACGAGTGCGTCGGCGTCAATGCCCGGTTCGAGGCGCATCTCTTCGATGAAGCCTTCCGGGACAGATACTCTGATTGATTCGGGTCTCATTGGTGTTAACAACGGTTTTATTCCGCAAATTTACAGATTTTTTATTAACTTTGCATCTAATAAACCGATTAAATTTATCGAAGCGGAGGCAATGACAGCGCGTAAGCGACAAAACGCCTCGCAAAATTCGCTGAAAATAAATTCAATCGGCATCCAAATCTGAAAGGAAAAGATGAAGCCAGAAGCAGCACTCTATATGATTCCGGTCAGCATCAGCGACGCGCCGCCCCGCGATTTCATCCCGGCGGGCAACGTGGAGCTGACTGCCGGCATACGCCATTTCATAGTGGAAAACGTGCGCACCGCCCGGCGGTTTCTCCGCAAGTGCGACCCAGCGTTTCCCATCGACGAGTGCACCTTCAGCGAACTCAACAACCACACCGACCTGCGCGAGGTGAGCGCTTTCCTCGACCCTCTCCGCCAGGGGGAGCCGGTAGGGATGATGAGCGAGGCCGGATGCCCCGGAGTCGCCGACCCGGGGGCACTCGTGGCCGCCATAGCCCAGCGAGAGGGTCTGCGCGTGGTGCCCCTCGCCGGCCCGTCGAGCATACTGATGTCGCTCATGGCCTCGGGATTCAACGGCCAGGGGTTCTCGTTCCACGGCTATCTGCCTGTGGCCGATGCCGACAGGCAGCGCAGGATACGCGAGCTTGAAGCCACCGCCCGAAAGACCGGAATGACGCAGATATTCATCGAGACCCCGTACCGCAACAACCGCATGACCGACATGCTGGCCTCGACGCTCCGGCCCGACACGCTCCTCTGTGTGGCCGCCGGAATAGCCGACCCGGAACGGGAGTCGATTCTCACGCTGAGAGCCGCCGACTGGAAAAACCGGAAATACGACTATGCGAAGATTCCGGCCATTTACCTGATTTCCGTAAAATAACCGCAATGGCCCCTAAAAGCAAAACAAGCCGCTACCCCGACCACCCCTCCATCCCCTTCGAGGAATGGAACGTGCCTGTCGCGCCCCCCGACCCGGAGGAGGCGGCACGCTTCGAGGAGGCCGCCCGACGCGAACCCGCCAACGAACTCGACGATCCCGAGCCTAAGCCCGGAGAGAAAAACATGGCCGAGCGTCTGCTATACTACATCTCGCTCGGCTCGGGTTCGAGCGGCAACTGCTGCTACCTCGGCACGCGCAACGGCGGAATACTAATCGACGCCGGCGTGAAACCCGACAAGGTGGAGACCGTGCTTGCATCCAACGGCATACAGATGAGCATGATAAAGGCCATCCTGCTCACCCACGACCATACGGATCACGTGAAATACGCCTACACGCTCGTGCGCAACAACAAGCATATCCGCATCTTCTGCACCAACCGCGTGATAACCGGAATACTGCGCCGCACGAGCATCTCGAAGCGCATACGCGAATACCAGAACGCGATATTCAAGGAGATACCTTTCAAGATCGGCGACTTCGAGATAACGGCCTTCGAGGTGCCCCACGACAGCTCCGACAGCATGGGTTTTTCGGTGGAGTTCGACGGACGCCGCTTCGTGCTTGCCACCGACATGGGCGAGGTGAAGAGCCGCGCCCGCCACTATATCAGCCAGGCCGACTACCTCGTCATGGAGTCGAACTACGACCTCGACATGCTGCGCTTCGGCCGCTATCCGGCCCACCTCAAAGCCCGCATCCAGACCGAAATCGGCCACATGGACAATACCAAAACAGCCGCCTTCCTCGCCGAAATAATCAATCCACGGCTAAAATACATCTTCCTCTGCCACCTCTCGCAGGAAAACAACACGCCGATGAAGGCCTACACCGCAGTGCGCAATGCCCTTATCGAAGCCGGAAAGACCGTCGGCACCGCCGAAGAGACACTATCCGACCGCAAGGCCGACGTGCAGCTCGCCGTGCTCCCGAGGTTCGACTCCACGCGTCTCTTCGTGTTCCGGCCCGAACCCGGGCAGTGAAAGCGGCGTTAAGGAATAAAAGGCAACTTATGGCAACATGGCTTAAAATACTGATGGTAGGAGTGTTCGGAGGCATCGGAGCGATATGCAGACTCCTGATCGAGAACTCCGTGCGCACCACCGGACTATGGATGGGGCTCTCCACCCTCATCATCAACACCGTCGGCTGTCTGCTCATCGGCGTCTTCGCCGGATGGCTCGTGGTGTCGCCATGGGGCGCGCAGGCAAAGACGGCCTTCGCCCTGATGGCCATGACGGGCTTCTGCGGAGGATTCTCCACATTCTCATCCTTCACGCTCGACTGCGTGCGTTATTTCGAGGCCGGCCATTTCGGCACGTGGCTCATCTTCGGAGCGCTCACCGTGTTTCTCGGCCTCTTCTGCTGCGCCTTAGGCTATTGGCTCGGCACAAAACTCTGAAAGTCTGCGCCACGGCTCGCAACGTATCCCCATAAGCCTCATATCGGCCACATTGGCAACAGCCACAGCCTCGGAAGCCGCCGAACAGCAGTCGGTGGCCACCTCCACGCGATAGTCGCGCGCCAGAGCGTCGACTGCCGTGGCGCGTATGCAGTTGGGATACTGCGTGCCGGCCACCACCACCCGGGCTATCCCCCGGCTCCTCAGCACTTCGTCGAGCTCCGTGCGGAAAAAGCCGCTGAACCGCGTCTTCCTCACCACCACGTCGTCCGGACAGGGAGCGAGGCCATCCACAATCTCCGCGCCGCGCGTGCCTTCCACGCAGTAGCCGCCTCCCGACTCAAACAGCCGGCGGCGAAACGTCTCGGCATCGCTTCCCGACGGATGATGCGCCCTTACCACATGGACCACCGTGGCCCCGCGCCTGCGCATTTCGGCCGCACACCTGGCTATCTCGCCGACAGTGGCTGCCGCTCCGGCCACAGGCAGCGCCCCGTCGGCCTCCACAAAATCCCTCTGCATGTCGATTACGAGCAGAGCCGTATCTTTCATTTCTTCCATACACAGACACAACGCTACCCGCACCCGCCTTATTTTGTACGGAAGGCAGGCGGGAGGAGGATTTGCGCGGGTCGGAGATTTTTTGTAATTTTGCGCTTTCTTTTTCGTAACCGACTGAGCCGGGCAATCCCCGGCAGATAACCAGAGAAATATACACATCCATGGGAGGTTTTTTTGGAACGGTGGCCAAAGGCCCTTGCGTAGCCGATCTTTTCTACGGAACCGATTATAATTCCCACCTCGGCACCCGCCGCGGCGGCATGGCGACCTTCGACTCCGAGACAGGGAGGTTTGCCCGCTCTATCCACAATCTGGAAAGCACGTATTTCCGCACAAAGTTTGAAGGCGACCTCGACAAGTTCAAGGGCTCGGCCGGCATCGGCATCATCAGCGACACCGACGCCCAGCCTATCATCATCAATTCCCACCTCGGGCGGTTTGCCATCGTAACGGTGGCCAAGATTTGCAACCTCGCCGAGCTCGAGAAGGAGATGCTCGACAACAACATGCACTTCGCCGAGCTCAGTTCGGGGCAGACCAACCAGACCGAGCTTGTGGCTCTACTCATCAATCAGGGAAAGACCTTCCGCGAGGGAATCGAAAACGTCTATAAGAAGGTGAAGGGCTCATGCTCGATGCTCATACTCACCGACAAGGGCACCATCATAGCCGCCCGCGACCGCCTCGGCCGCACCCCGGTGATCATAGGCCGCAAGGAGGGAGCCATGGCCGCCACAAGCGAAAGCAGCTCATTCCCCAACCTTGACTATCAGATAGAGCGGTTTCTCGGCCCGGGCGAGATAGTGAAGCTCACGGCCGACGGCATGGAGCAGCTGCGCGAACCCGACGAGGAGATGCAGGTGTGCTCGTTCCTCTGGGTCTACTACGGCTTCCCGACCTCTTCCTACGAAGACCGCAACGTGGAAGACACCCGCTTCGCCTTCGGCAAGGAGATGGGCGAGGCGGACGAGTCGGAGGTAGACTGCTGCTGCGGCATCCCCGACTCCGGCGTGGGCATGGCCCTCGGCTACGCCTGCGGAAAAGGCGTGCCCTACAAGCGTGCGATAGCCAAATACACCCCGACCTGGCCCCGCAGCTTTACCCCCTCGCGCCAGGAGCTCCGCAACCTCGTGGCCAAGATGAAGCTCATCCCCAACCGCACGATTCTCAACGGACAGCGCGTGCTCCTCTGCGACGACTCGATAGTGCGCGGCACGCAGCTGCGCGACAACACCAAGGTGCTCTACGACTACGGCGCAAAGGAGGTGCATATCCGCATCGCCTGCCCGCCGCTCATCTACAGCTGTCCATTCGTAGGCTTCTCGGCCTCGAAGAGCGACCTCGAGCTGATTACCCGCCGGGTGATTCAGGAGCTGGAAGGCGACCCCGACAAGAATCTCGAGAAATATGCCGAGACCGGCTCGCCCGAATATGAGCGCATGGTCGACATCATCCGCAAGCGTTTCGGCCTCACGTCGCTGAGATTCAATTCGCTCGAGACTCTCGTGAAAGCCATCGGCCTGCCCAAGTGCAAGGTCTGCACCCACTGTTTCGACGGCTCGTCGCATTTCTGATGGCAGCTTCCGGCACCCCCCTGCAACTCGATCTCAAGGCCATCCTGCGCGCACGACTGCCGCGCAGGGTGAGCCGATTGGTGCCCGGCTTCGCCATCTCTCTTCTCGAGAAGCTGATACGCCAGGACGGTCTCAACCGCCTGCTGCGCGAGGCCTATCCGGCCGAAGGGTCGGCCTTCTCGGCGAGCATACTCAGGCAGCTCGGCATCACCGTCGAAGTTAAGGGACTCGAGAAGCTCGAAGGACGCGGCCGGCTCATCTTCGCGTCCAACCACCCCCTCGGAGGCCTCGACGGCATCACGATGGTGAAGATACTCGGCGAGACCTACGGCGACGACAATATCCGCGTTATGGTCAACGACATGCTCATGAACGTCGAGCCGCTCGCCGGAGTATTCCTCCCCATCAACAAATACGGCTCCCAGGCCCGCCGGTCGGCCGTGCTCATCAACGAGGCCTTTGCCTCCGACAGGCATATATGCGTCTATCCGGCCGGGCTTGTCTCGCGCCTATCGGCCGACGGCCACATCCGCGACCTGCAATGGCAGAAGTCGGTGGTGGCCAAGGCAATCGAGTTCGACCGCGACATAGTTCCCGTAAGGTTTGAGGCTCAGAACACCGACCGCTTCTACCGCCTTGCCCGCCTGCGCAAGCAGCTCGGCATCAAGATCAACCTCGAGCAGGCGCTTCTGCCGGGCGAGATGTTCAGCCAGAAGGGCGAGCACTTCCGCGTGGTGTTTGGCGAACCGATGACGTCCGCGTCGCTGCGTGCCTCGGGCGTGTCGCCCGCAGTGCTGGCCGAACGCCTCCGCCTCCGCGTCTACAGCGTCTGACCACACATCCGGCCCCGCGAATGCAAACATATCCTAAATCTACGCCGCGGATTTGGCGGAAACGGAAAGTTTTATTATCTTTGTAGTCGAGAGAAGGAAACGGAATCCGCGCCCGGACGGCCATGGACCATCCAAATTTCTGACACTCAACAATTAACTAATTTATTTACATAAGAAATCAACGCAGAATGGCCCAGCAGGAAAACAAAAACCAGCTCCAGATTCAGCTCCGTCCCGAAATCGCCGACGGCAAATATAGCAACCTCGCAATGATCGGACACGGCCCCAATGAATTCCTCATCGACTTCATCTTCGCCGCTCCCGGCATGCCCCAGGCTCCCGTAGTAAGCCGCATCATCATGAGCCCCGAAAATGCAAAGCAGCTCATGTTCGCCCTCACCGACAACGTCAACAAATATGAGGCCCAGTTCGGTGAAATCAAGCAGCGCGCTCCCAAAGGAGGGATGAACATCGGCAACAACTGACCGGCAGGCTGAGTCAGCTAAACAATCACGTTTTCCGGCGTCCGAAGGGTGACACCTTCCCGGACGTCGGATTTGCTGATTTTCCCGCCCGTCTTTCCATCAACCTATACAAAAACCATCAGGCCACGACGCGCCGAAAGATAATCATGAAACACAACCTCGTAATCCACAACACTCTGAGCAGGACAAAAGAGCTCTTCAAACCCCTCCATGAGGGTCATGTCGGAATGTATGTCTGCGGCCCGACCGTGTATGGCGACGCCCACCTCGGCCACGCGCGTCCGGCCATTACGTTCGACATCCTCTTCCGCTATCTGACACATCTGGGCTATAAAGTGCGCTACGTCAGAAACATCACCGACGTCGGCCACCTCGAGCACGACGCCGACTCGGGCGAGGACAAGATCGCCAAGAAAGCACGCCTCGAGCAGCTCGAGCCGATGGAGGTGGTGCAGCTTTACCTCAACAGATACCACCGCGACATGGAGGCCCTCAACGTGCTGCCGCCCAGCATCGAGCCCCACGCTTCGGGCCATATCATCGAGCAGATCGAATACATCAAGAAGATACTTGAGTCGGGCTATGCCTACGTGAGCCAGGGCTCGGTGTACTTCGACGTGGAGAAATACAACAAAGACCACGACTACGGCAAGCTCTCGGGCCGAAACATCGACGAGCTCCAGAACACCACCCGCTCCCTCGACGGACAGGACGAGAAGCGCAATCCCCTTGACTTCGCCCTCTGGAAAAAGGCATCGCCCGAACATATCATGCACTGGCCCTCGCCCTGGAGCGAAGGATTTCCCGGATGGCACCTCGAATGTTCGACGATGGGAACCAAATACCTCGGCGAGACATTCGACATCCACGGAGGAGGACTCGACCTCATGTTCCCCCACCACGAATGTGAGATCGCCCAGAGCGTCGCAGCCCAGGGACACGAGGCCGTGCGCTACTGGATGCACAACAACATGATTACCATCAACGGAAAGAAGATGGGCAAATCGTACAACAACTTCATCACCCTTGAGCAGTTCTACGAAGGCTCCCATCCCCTCCTCTCGCAGGCGTTCGCCCCGATGGTGATACGATTCTTCATCCTTCAGGCCCACTACCGCTCGACAGTCGACTTCAGCGACGCCGCCCTAATCGGCGCCGAGAAGGCCCTCCAGAAGATGCTCGACGGATACCGCCGCCTCCAGAACCTCCTCCCGGCCGAGAAATCGACCGTTGAGCTCCCTGACTACACGAGCCTCTGCTACGAGGCCATGGACGACGACCTCAACACCCCGCAGGTGATAGCCACGCTCTTCGACGCATGCAAGGTAGTGAACCAGGCCACCGACGGCCTCGCCAAGCTCAACGCCGACGACCTCGCCAAGCTCCGCCACCTCTTCGACACATTCCTCATCGAGCTGCTGGGCGTACGCGTCTCGGCCGAGGCAGAAAACGCCGAAGCCACTAAGGCATTCGAGGGTGCCGTCGACCTGCTGATGGAAATCCGCACAAACGCGAAGGCCAATAAAGACTGGGCTACCTCCGACCTTATCCGCAACAAGCTCGCCGAACTCGGTTTCGACATAAAAGACACCAAGTCGGGCGTGGAATGGAGCCTCCGCTAATCCATTGACCTTATATACGCAAACGGCGCCGATTCGCGAATCGGCGCCGTTTTGGCTGTATATGGTTCTGAGAATCAACGGTAGAAGATGCGGGCCTTGCGGTCTACGCGCCAGCAGCGGCCGTCGAAGCGGGCCGTGCCGCGCATCTCGGTGTCTATGCTTGCGAAGCCTTTGGTATCGGCGAGGTCGGTGCCCTCGCATCCTCCGCCGAGAGTCTCCACAGGCGTGATGAGAGCCATCTCGGCGAGTGTGGCGTCGGGCACCACGTAGAAGGAGCCTGTGAGGCCATCGGCGGTTTCGAGGCAATACACGTCGTGGGCGGGATTGAACGTGCGGTCGGCCCTGACAAAGATGCCGTCGGCGTTTACGCGTCCAAGATAGATGGAGCGTTTACGCGGAGCCGCCTCTCCCCGTGCCGGCGCGGCAGCGGCAGTTACGGCAGCCGTTGCCTGAGCCATACGCTTGCGTGTGGCCGCCTCAGCCTGGCGCACCTCTTCGAGAGCCGCGCGCAGGTCGGAGTTCTCCTTGCGCAGTCCGGCGGTCTCGCTCCTCACGGCCGCAAGGTTCTCCTCAAGCATGGCCACGCGCTCTTTTGCGGCACGCAGCTCCTCGCCGGCTTTGGCCAGCTCCTCGTTTTTGGCGGCAATGGTCTTGCCGAATTTCTCGCGTATCTCGTCGATTTCCTCACCGCTATGGGGGGTGTCGGTGAGCAGCGGACGGTCGGGGCGCTGCGGCTTAGCGTTCTCGCGCATAGTCCTCGCGGCATATACCACAAGAGCTATCACAATGATGATGAGCACTATGAGGATGCCTACATATATCCATGTCGACGAATCGTCTTTGCGCACGGGGGCTGTCTCAAGGTCTTCCACCTCGAGCTTCTGCTCCCCGACGCCGGCCGCCGTGTCGGGCACGGACACAGTTGCGGGAGCGGCAGTGTCGGCCGAAGCCGCCTGCGCGGCCTGTGCGGCAGGCTGTTCCTGCGGGGCGGGCTTCTCCTCCGTGGCCGGAGCCGGGGCGGGAGCGGCAACAGTCATGGCGTTGATTTTAGCGCGGATACGGTTGCGGGCAGCCTTTCCTTTGGCCTGGAGTCCGGATGCATTCAGGGCCGTTACGCTCCAGAACTCCACGAGCTGCTTCTTGTCCCATTTGTCGTAGCCGGCCGGGAGATTTATTGCCTTGAACGCCTTGATATTCTCTTTCTCCTTGGCTTTGAGGCTCTTTTCAAGTTCTGCCATAGAGGCGGCCTTCACGTCGTCGAGATAGCCCGAGCCGTCGTTGGCATATCTGAGATAACACTGTGTCGCAATAGTGCGTGCCTGCTCCATCTCGCGGTCGGTAACCGCGCCGGCTGTCGGCACGAGGATGGCAAGCAGCGTTATGAACGATATTAGTCTGTAAAATTTCATTGCCTTATGTATGTGATATTATGTTAGTCGTTGAGTATAAGGAACCGGCTACATCTCTTTGCGGAGGCGCGCTACCGGAATCTTAAGGCGGTCGCGGTATTTCGCCACCGTGCGCCGCGACACGTCGTAGCCCTTCTCCACGAGCACGGCGCGGAGCTTCTCGTCGCTGAGCGGGTGGCGCTTGTCTTCGGCAGCGATGATGTCGCGCATCTCCTCCTCCACCTGCCGGTTGGTAAACTCCTCCCCCTCTTCGCCGAGGCCGTCGGAAAAGAAGAATCGGAGCGGATATATCCCCCAGGGAGTGGCAGCATACTTATTGTTAGTGGCGCGCGACACCACCGATATGTCGTAGCCCGTCATCGACGAGATGTCTTTGATCATCATCGGGCGCAGGGCATGGACGTCCTGGGTGAGGAAATAGTCGCGCTGCAGCTTGACGATAGCCGTCATCACGGCGAAGAGCGTCTCGCGCCGCTGCCTGACAATCTGGATGAAGTCGCGCGCGGCGTTGAAGCGTGAGATCACAAACTCCTTACCCTTACGCGCGGAGCGGCTGCGCGCGTTGCGCTCCATGCGGGCTACGGCTTCAGCAAACGATTCCTCAATGCGGAGGTCGGGGCTGCCGGGAAGAGCCACAGTGATCTGGTCGCGGTCTACCGATATGATGAAGTCGGGCACGATCGGCGTAGCCTTCTCGATGGCGCCGGAGCCGAGGGCGCTGCCGGGCTTGGGATTGAGCGTAAGTATGAGGTCGATGGCCTTCCTCACCTCCTCCTTGTCGACACGCAGATGCGAGGCTATCCTGTCGGCATGCTTCATCGTGAACTCCACAAACTGCCTGTCGAGGATACTTATGGCGAGGTCGCGTTCGGGCGAAGGGGGAAGCGCCCGGGCCTGAAGCTGCAGACATTCGCGCAGGTCGCGCGCGGCCAGTCCGGGAGGGTCGAGACTCCTCACGGCATCGAGGGCGGCGGCAAAGGTGGGCGCGTCGGGCTCGAAACCCGTCGAGATGGCCATGTCGTCGATAAGCTGGCTTTCCGAGCGCCGCAGATAGCCGTTTGAGTCGAGGCTTCCTATTATGAAACGTGCGGTCAGCTCCACCTCAGGGGTCAGCGAGCGCTCGGAGAGCTGGCGTTCGAGATTACCGTAAATTGATTCCGCGTCGTCGGCCGGAGTGAAGTCGTAGCCGGCGTCGTCGGGCGAGAAATTGTTGGCTTCGAGGCGATAGTGGGGTATGTCGTCCACATTGCCGTAGTCGGCTTTCTGCATATCCTCGGCCGTCTCGCGAAATTCCGAGCCGTCGTCGGTAAGATTGCTCTGCACGGTCTCGGGCACGGGCGCCTCGTCGACGCTTTCGAGAGCCGGATTCTCGGCCAGCTCGTCGGCCACGGCCTGTTCGAGCTCGGGCGCGGAGAGTTCCAGCAGCTTCACGTAGCGGAGCTGCTGGGCTGTGAGCCGCTGCACGGTGCGCTGCTCGAGACCGATATTCTGACTCTGACTCATTGATAGAACGGGCAAAGGCACCACAAGCCGCCAAAGGCTGCGGAAGCCGAGTGCGAAATTACTATTTTTCCCTCTTATATCCTTGTTCCGGCACGAAAAAAAGCATGGCAGTCAAAAAAAATCCCTCTAAATTTTTATTTTCCTAAAATATTGATTAATTTTGCACCTTGAAAAATATACGTAACTCAACAATGGCATCAAACGACAAAAATCCCCAGGAGGAAGCCAACGGCATAGAGAACCTCAACTCACACCTCACTTCCGCCGGAGAGAAGTTGGCTAACAACAAGAAAATCATATACTGGGCAGTAGGAATCATCGTGCTGATCGGCGCTTTCCTTGCTGCGTATTTCTTCATATACCGCAACCCGAAGCTCAACAAATCGTATGAGGCTTACAATCAGGTTGAGCTCGACGCCATGGGCAACGACTCGATCGCAGCCGTGAAATATATGGAGGTGGCCAAGAAATACGGCAACTCCTACGGCGGCAACCTCGCCTATTTCGACGCCGGCATGGCTCTCTACCGCCTGGGCAAATACAAGGAGGCTCTCGCAGCCCTTGAGAAATTCTCGTCGAAAGACGAGCTGCTCGACGCCAACGCAGCCATTCTGCGCGGCGACTGCAACGTGAACCTCAACAAGTATCCCGAGGCAATCAAATGCTTCGAGGAGGCTATCGGCATCGCCAAAAACAATTCTGAGATAGCACCCCGCGCGCTCCTCAAGGAGGCCAACGTCTACGACGCTCAGAAGAAATATGCCGACGCACTCAAATGCTACGAGACAATCAAGACGCAGTATCCTGAGTTCAGCCTCGGCAACGGCATGACTATCGACGCATACATCGAGCGCGAGAAAGCCCGCCTCGGACAGTAAGAAACCGACACCACCATTCCCGTCGGCGGAACGCGGCCACCGGGCCGGCACCGCCGACAGCGGACCAAAAGCATACCCATAAAATAATAAAACAGATTTGCTTATTTTATGAAAAAGGGGCAGAGTTTGTGAGCTCTCCCCCTTTTCTTTTTGCCCACCTGCGAAGCCGCCTGTCCAGTCCCGCTGAAGATATTGAACTATCCGCCGGACTGATGATTGATAAAATATTTGGCAATTCAAGGTATTTTTCTTAATTTTGCGCTTGGTTTGAACACACCTTAATGAACTGTTTTTATTTTAAACAGTTTCTGAAACCACAACGTCGACAAGAATGAGAATCCATCGCGAAGGAACCAATATACTCATAATGCTTCTCGCAGTGCTGGCGGCAATCAATCTGCTCGTCTGGCTCTTCATGCCTCCGTATGTGATTCCCGTCATAAGCACCGCCATCTCGGCTTTGGCATACGGTTTCGTGTTCAACTTCTTCCGGTGTCCGCACCGCGTCTACAAGGGTCCCCGCCACGGATATGTGGCAAGCTCTGTCGACGGCCGCGTGGTAGCCGTCGAGCGCGTCGAGGAGCCGGAGTTCATTGGCGGCCCGGCCATAATGCTCTCGGTGTTCATGTCGCCGCTCAACGTGCACGCCAACTGGTTTCCGGTAGACGGACGCGTGGAATACATCCGCCACCACCGCGGACGCTTCCTCTCGGCCTACCTCCCCAAGGCAAGCACCGACAACGAGCGGAGCACCATCGGCATCGTGTGCGACGACGGCACTAAAATCACCGTGCGCCAGATAGCCGGCGCGATGGCCCGCCGCATCGTAACCTACGCCCACAAAGGGCAGTCCGCAAGCATCGACGACCACCTCGGTTTCATCAAATTCGGCTCGCGTGTCGACCTCTACCTTCCGCTCGACGCCGAAATCCTCGTCAGCATCGGCGATACCACAGTGGGCGGCGTTACCCCGGTGGCAAAGCTCCACAGCTGACCCGCATGAGCAAAATCGCCCCTGAATCCGTTATTACTGTCAGAGACTCCGGCCCGGTCGGACCGCTGTCTGCCACACTCTGAATTTTTCTGCCAAATGAACTTCATTACCAGTCAGATACCCAACACCATCACCTGCCTCAACATCCTGTCGGGATGCGTGGCCATAATCTGCGCCTCTTTCGGAGAAAGCCCGCTCCACGGGCTGACCGGAATAGAATGGGCCTACATCTTCATCGGAATAGCAGCCGTAGCCGACTTCTGCGACGGACTGGCCGCACGCACCCTGCACGCGTATTCGGAGCTGGGTAAGCAGCTCGACTCGCTCTGCGACGCAGTGAGCTTCGGCGTGGCTCCGGCCATGACCCTCTATTTCCTTACCGCCTCGCAGGGTGCGCACTGGGGGCTCGTGGCTCTGCTCATCCCCATAGCCGGCGTAATCAGACTGGCCCGCTTCAACATCGACACCCGGCAGACCACATCATTCATCGGGCTCCCAATCCCGGCCAACGCCATCTTCTGGATCGGATACACGGCCTCGGCTACTGCCGGCGCCGGATTCCTGCTCGAATGGTGGGTGCTCGTGCCGGTCGTGGCGGCGGAATGCTGGCTCATGGTGTCGCCACTCCCGATTTTCTCGCTCAAGATGAAGAGCCTCGGATGGCGCGGCAACGAAGCGCGATGGATACTCGCCGTTGCGGCGGTGGCGCTGGTAGCCACGCTCCACACGGGCGGACTCCTGTGGCTCATAATCTTCTATGTGCTTCTGTCGATGCTTCCGTTCGCACGCCGGCAGGCTCACTGACCTCCGCCTCCGGACCTTCACTTGCCCGGCAATCTGGCACGCCGTTTGCTTCCCCTTTGCCCGGAAAGTAGCCGTCAACAATAATACTACCGACTGATGACAACCGCTATCATACTCATTCTCCTCCTCGTTCTCTTCATGCTCTGGCCCAGGATAATGAGCTGGCTGCAACCCTACATACAGCGATGGATGGCCCGCCGCATCGAGAAATTCGTGCGCAACGCCGCCGGCATGCCTCCGCCGCCGAAGCAGAAGAAAAGCCGTGCCCGCCGCGAAAACGCCGGACACTCCGCTCCTCAAGGCGACGCATACCGCAGCCGCGCCGGCTACCGCGACCGGCAGGACGACGAGCCGGTGATTCCGCGTGAATATGCCGAAGACGTGGAGTTTACCGAGACGGTCGACTATTCCGAAGACCGCTTCACCGACCGCGACGGACGCGAACACACCTCTACACGCATCCGCACCGAAAGCCAGGTGAGCGACGCCGAATGGGAGGAAATAAAAGGTAAATAACTAAGAGTATGTTTGAATTTAACACGAATTGATTTAAACATACTTCTGCTATAAATTCTTTCTATCCCCCTGAAGGTCTTTTTTGGCTGATTTCGCCAAGCCTCATCGGTCTCGATGCCCGCATCGCTCCCTCTTCGACTTGCGGAATCATCTCAAAAAATCCTCTTCAAGTGAATAGAAGTTAACTTCAAACATACTCTAAGAATATAAGTGCAAAAGACACTCTATATAAGCGACCTCGACGGCACGCTGCTCGATTCCGACTCGCTGATAAGCAGGGCGAGCGCCGACATGCTCAACCGCGCCATAGCCGCCGGTGCCAGTTTCTCGATAGCCACCGCACGCACGCCGGCCACAGTGGCCTCGCTCCTATCTGAAGTCGACACCGACCTCCCGATGGTGGTGATGACGGGTGCCACGCTCTGGAACCGCAAGGACGGAAAATACACCCACACCTGCTTCATCCCCGAGAAGGAGGCTGAGAAGGCAGTCGACATCTACCGCCGGCTCGGCTTCTCATCGTTTGTCTACACACTGCGCGACAACATGCTCCACATATACCATATCGGTGAGCTCTCGCCTCAGGAAAAGACATTTATGGATGAGCGCGACGACAGTCCGTTCAAGACGTTCCACATCCCGGCCGACGGAGAATCCGCACTCCCCTCCCCGCTCGACCGCGTGGTGCTCTTCTACGGCGTGCGGCCCGACGCCGAAGCCTACCGCGCACATGAGGCCGTGAAGGAGAGCATGGTCTGCTCGCCCCTATGCTACCACGACATCTACGGCCCGGAAATCGCCGTGGCCGAAGTGTTCGCCGCTGAGTCGACCAAGGCGCGGGGCGTGCGCACTCTGGCCGACAGCATCGGAGCCACACGCATAGTGGCATTCGGCGACAACATCAATGACCTCCCCATGCTGCGGGCCGCCGACGTGGCCGTGGCCGTGGAAAACGCCGTCGACGAAGTGAAAGCGGCTGCCGACATCGTAATCGGGCCCAACACGGCCGACTCCGTGGCGAAATTCATACTCGACGACTTCACCTCCCAAACCATTCACGACTGAGCATGGTATCAATCTACGACCGCCAACGCACCGGTAAGCTCATCTTCATCGTGGTGTCAATCATCGCGGTAATCATCTTCGTCATCATATCCAACAACCTCGTCAAGCAGCTCGCTCAGCAGGAGCGGGAGAGGATGAACATCTGGGCCAAATCTACCGAAAGGCTGGCAACGGCCGACGTGAACTCCGACTTCGAGTTTCTGCTGCAGATAATAAGCCAGAACAACTCTATCCCCGTGCTGCTCACCGACTCGGCATTCAACATCCTCGAATCGCGCAACTTCTCGATGCCCGACAAGGCCGACAACGGCAAATTCGTGTTTGCCGACCTATCGGAGAAAAACCGCGACTACCTGCTCGGCCGCCTGCGCAAGGCTGCCGGAACGGCTTCGCTCCACTCCCTCTCGCAGTCGAACCCGCATTTCATCGAGGTAGAGGCGTTCGGAGGCTCACACCAGTATATCTACTACGAAGACTCCATACTCCTGCGCCAGCTCTCGCTCTTCCCCTACATCCAGATTGTGGTGATGATTATACTGGCGGTAATCATCTATGTGGCCGTGCTCTACACCAAACGCGCGGAGCAGAACCGCGTCTGGGCCGGACTCTCGAAAGAGACCGCCCACCAGCTCGGCACCCCCATCTCCTCGCTGATGGCATGGACGCAGTATCTCGAATCGTCAGGCACCGACCCGTCGGTGGTGAGCGAAATCGACAAAGACGTGCACCGTCTGTCGACCATCGCCCAGCGCTTCTCTAAGATAGGGTCGAGGCCCGAGCTTCAGCTCGAATACCTCAACGAGACCGTAAGCGGCGCCCTTCTCTATATGCGCAGCCGCGTCAGCGGAAAAGTGGAAATCAATCTCGACCTTTCGGCCGACGACAGCCCCGTGATGATGTCGGCATCGCTCTTTGAATGGGTGATGGAAAACCTTACGAAAAATGCCGTCGACGCTATGGACGGAGCCGGCAAGATCACCATCACCACCGGCACCGAGCGCGACAAGGCTTTCATCGAGGTGAAAGACACGGGCAAGGGAATAGCCCGCAAGAATTTCAAAAACGTGTTCAACCCCGGCTTCACCACCAAGAAGCGCGGCTGGGGTCTGGGACTGACGCTCGTCAAACGCATAATCGAAGACTATCACCGCGGACGCATCTTTGTCAAGGAATCGGAACTCGGCAAAGGCACCACATTCCGCATCGAACTCCCTCTTGCCGGATGAAGAAGACCCCTAAAGCCCTTTCAGCCCTGCAGTACGCCCTGCTCTGCGCCGTGCTCACGCCCCTGTCGCTCCTGCCGCTGCGCGCGCTCTATCTGATAAGCGACGTCCTGGCATGGACCGTGCACAGCGTGGTGCGCTACCGCCGCAAGGTGGTGGCCTCGAATCTGCGCAGCTCGTTCCCCGGACGCGCCGAGAGGGAGATAGCCTCGATTGAACGCCGCTTCTACCGCTTCCTCGCCGACTATTTCGTGGAGACCGTCAAGATGCTCACCATGAGCCGCAGGCAGATGCTCCGGCGCATGCGCTTCGAGGGGATGGAAGAGGCCGACCGCGCCCTGAGCGAGGGACGCGACGTAACGCTCTACCTCGGCCACTATTGCAACTGGGAATGGGTAAGTTCGCTTCCGCTCCACTTCACGTCGGCCAAAGCCGTCGGCGGACAGATTTACCACCCTCTTGAGAACGAGGCCAGCGACCGCTTCTTCCTCCGCCTGCGCGGACGCTGGGGCGCCGTCTCCATACGCCTCAACGACACCCTGAAGGTAATCACCGGGTGGCATCGAGAGGGAACCCCGTCGATGACCGGCTACATCGCCGACCAGATGCCCGGCTACAACGGCATCCACTGCTGGGTAGACTTCCTCAACCACGACACACCCGTATATTCCGGACCGGAACGCATAGCGCGGATGCTACATTCCGAAGCCTACTACCTCGACATCACCCGCCCGCGCCGCGGAGAGTATGTGGGGCGGTTCGTGAAGATGGCCTCCGACGCCTCGAAATGCGAGAAATTCTCGCTGACGCGCGAATACTTCCGCCTGCTTGAAGCGTCGATAGAACGCGCACCCGAATACTGGCTCTGGAGCCACCGCCGCTGGAAGCGCACCCGCGAGGCCTTCATGGCCCGCTTCCCCGACGCCGAAGCCCGCCTCCGCCGCCTCTGACAGCTACAACTCCGTCTCCTCAGACTTTTTCTCTTCCGACGCACGCTTCTGATAGGCCGAGGGAGTCATACCGGTCATGCGCCGGAATGCCTCGTTGAATGTGGCCGGCGATTTGAAGCCAATCTCCTGATATATGGCCTGGATAGCGCGGTTGGCATACCGTTCGTCGTCAAGACGACGACACGCCTCCCTTATTCTCAGATCGTTTATGAACGACTTGAAATTCTTGCAGTAGGATCTCTTGATTACCCAAGACACATATTTGAAATTGACGCCGACCATACCTGCAAGCGTGTTGATAGAACTCGGCCAGCTCACTGTCCTGCATCGGATGCTCACGCTGTTCCCGAATATATTTCCTTGCACGGTCAAGGTCGCCGGCAAGCACCGACGAACCCACGAGATTCACAATCAGCTCGCTCGCCATTGCAGAATCACCCGCTTCCACGGCTTCGATGTAGGCGAGGTTCTGATAATAGAGGCTCCTTTCATAATTGGCCATTGCCCCATAGAAGCTGCCGATATTTCCAAGACAGCTTATGTAAGCGTGTCTGTTGCGCGAATCCTTTGCACTCTCCATCCCTTTTATGAAATATTCGAGTGCTTCAGGATACTGCTGGGCCTGCAGATAGGCAATACCTTTAAGACGATATTCCTCGGCAGGGTTTATGGCAGCCGACCTGCCCGACTCACGGCAAGAGCCGGATAAGAGAAGCATCACGACCGGCATCAATCGAAAGATAACGTTCATTACTGACATAAAGAATTGCGGTTATTCGGGTGCAAAATTACTACTTAAATCTATAAACGCAACCGCCTTATACGAAAAACCGCCTTATGCGCAAAGCTACTACTCGGACTGACCATGCTGCTGACGGCGCTCCTGCCGACGGCACAGACGGCCAAAGCCGCCGACACCCTCCCGTTTCCTTATGTATGGGACCCGGAGACCATGACGGCCGACTTCGCCGGAGCTACCACAAGCTGGAACGACTGGCAATATCAGCCGGCCTATTCGGCCTACCGCATCTTCGCGTCCAAACGCGATTGGATAGGCAAGCACCTTATCTCGGCCGCACCATTCGCACTACCTGAGAAATCGACTGTCGCTTTCTCCTTCATGTACAACGCTTCTTCCGCCACCTCTGGCGGCACACTGGTGGACTACATCCGCTTTGTCCCCCTCGCCCAGCCCAAGGACCTCCCTTACACCGCCGACTGGACGGAATGGGAAGCATACGATCCCTCCGACAATTTCGTAGTATGGGAGGCAAGTGC
The DNA here is from genome assembly GCA_945873625.1 of uncultured Porphyromonadaceae bacterium. Taxonomy (GTDB): domain Bacteria; phylum Bacteroidota; class Bacteroidia; order Bacteroidales; family Muribaculaceae; genus Lepagella. The sequence goes on from CAMCDS010000001.1 coordinate 126,128, forward strand.
CGACGGCATGAAAGCCGAAAGAGGCACCCCAGACCCCGGCGTGGCTTACAACAAAATGTCGGAAGGCCTGCTCGCCTCTCCTGCAATCGCATTAGGAGGAAACCGCGAGGTTGAGGTTTCATTCGACTACTCGCTTGCCACGGCATCCGACGAGCTCATGGTCAACCTCTACGAAGCCAACGTGAACCACCCGGACTCGTTTGTCAACATCAAGTCGTTCCCCATTTCGCCTGACTTCAAGAAAGCAAGCTATATATTCACCCCCGAAAGCGACATCAGCGAATGGCACATCGCAATCCGAAGCAATATGAGCCGCGCTGAAGATGAACTCCACTTCCCCCACGGATATACCCTTGAGGTGCGCAATTTCAGAGTTGCATACTCCGGACACGACGGCATCGACACCAATGTAGCGGGCGGAGTGGCAATCAACGGCAACCGCATCACCGCCGACTCCGGGAATGCTGAAATCGCAGTGTACGACATGCTCGGCACCATGGTGGCCTCCGGCATTGGCAGCGTGGAAGTAAGCGTCTCCGGTCCTTGCGTGATAAGAATCATAAATGATGAAAAGGCAAGTGCATTAAAGCACATATTCTGAATTTATTCCGACTATCATGAGGAAAGACCCTGTCGCCCTGTGAAAAGGGAGGCAGGGTCTGCTTTATCCGTATGCCTCGACAAGCAGTCGGGCGGTCGCGTAAGGGCATAAAAAAAATTGATTGTCATCGCGACAACCAATCTTCGTGTTAACCTTAAAATCTAATACCATGAAAAACTCGATGCAAAGTTAATACATAAACTCTTAAACACTGCTATAAAACAATGTTTTTTTGTAGCCTGTTTTTGATTATTTAACTTTAAGACTCTTGTTTGAAATAATATTCACCTTTATTAACAAGGATGGCGACAACAGTTTGTCCCCGGTCGCTCGCTTCAGCGTGCGAAAAAAAAGATGCGGACACCTTTCGGGCCGCATCTTCCGCATTATTCTCTTTCTCCACCGGGCACGGCTTATGCCGCCGGCGGCATTGATCAGATGTTGTCTTCCATCGGCTGGAAGTGCTGATAGGGATGGAAGCAGGCGGGACACTTCACGGGAGGCTCGACGCCTTCGAAGATGTAGCCGCACACGAGGCACTGCCACTTGATGGGTTTGTCGCGTTTCCAGACGGTGCCGTCTTCGATATGCTTGCGCATGGCCTCGAAGCGCTGCTCGTGGTGCTCCTCGACGCGGGCGATGGCAAGGAAGCGCGAGGCGATTTCCTCAAAGCCTTCCTCTTCGGCTACGGCGGCGAACTTCTTGTAAAGCTCCACTCCTTCGGTACGCTCTTCCTGAGCCGAGATCTTGAGGTTTTCGGCCGTTGTGCCGATCACACCTGTGTCGACTCCTATGGCGCCGCCGGTCCGGGTGCCCTCTTCGAGGTATTTAAGGTAGATCTTCGCGTGGTGCAGCTCGTTGGCGGCTGTCTCGTTGAAGATGTTGGCATATTGATAATAGCTCTCTTTCTGGGCCTGCTGGGCATAGAAAGTATAGCGCGTGAAGGCGCACGATTCGGCTACGTAGGATGTCGCAAGGTTCACCTCGGTCTTGGTGCCCTTGATCGATTTGGGTGTGTCAGACATAATAAAAAATGATTAAGAGTTGTTTTATCTACATAACAAGCGGGTGTGCCGAAAGTTTATGCGGCGCCGCCGATTATATCTGAAGATGCAGGAGAAACTGACCGGAATAGCCCTGGGGTCGGTGAAACATTCCGACCGCCACGACATAGCCACCCTCTACACTCTCGAGCGTGGCCGCGTGGCCGTGGCCGTCGCTGCCGGGGGCGGACGCAGGAGGCGCACGCCGCTGATGCCCCTGTCGGTGGTGGAGCTGAATGTGTCGGGACGTGGCGGCAGCGAAGTGATGCGCGCTTCGGGGATAGCGCCGCTCGAAGTGTGGCGCACACTGTATGTCGACCCGGCGAAGATGGCTGTGGTGATGTTCATGGCCGAGTTTATCGGCAAGCTGACGCGCGACTCGGGTCCCGACCGGCCGATGTGGACCTACGTGGCAGAGTCGGTGCGCTTGCTCGATGCCACCGCCTCAGCCTCGGGGGTAGCCAACTTCCCGATAGCCTTTCTCGCCTCGCTGACTCCTTTCGCGGGCATCGCGCCCGACACACGCGGCTACGCGCCCGGGCGGATATTCGACATGCGCGCAGGGACATATACAGATGCGCACGCGCGTGCGGGAGGCGACCTGTTCGGCGGCCCGGCGGCTGAAGCGGTCAGGATGCTTTCGCGAATCACTTTCGCCAACGCCGGGCGCTTCCGTTTCAGCCGCGAGGAGCGCCGGCAGACGCTCGAAGAATTGCTGAGATATTATTCCATCCATCTTCCGGGGCTCGGGGGACTGAAGTCGCCGGCCGTGCTGACCGAGGTGCTGGGGTAGAAACCGGGCTTGAAAGCGCCGAAATATGCCTAAAGAGATAAAAAAAGTGCACAACATGTAAAAATCTGTGCATTTTCGGCCCGAAAATTTCCGTATGTAAAAAATTATGATTTACTTTGCAGTCTGAAAATACAGAAAACAGAATATTAACACGAAAACTTAGACTATTATGGACAATATCGAGCAGAAAGTGAAGGACATCATCGTCGACAAGCTCAGTGTAGACGCCAACGAAGTTACCCCCAACGCAGAGTTCAGCAAGGACCTCGGCGCTGACTCCCTCGACACCGTAGAGCTCATCATGGAGTTCGAGAAGGCTTTCGACATCCAGATTCCCGACGAGGAGGCTGAGAAGATCACCACTGTCGGCGACGCCATCGCTTACATCGAGCAGCACCAGAAATAAGACGGCGATTCCGTAGGCGGACCGGGTGGCGACACCTGTCCGCCACGGAGTCACGTACTTCCGCCGCTGCGGCCACGCCGCCGGCGGACAAACCACCCGACAGCCGGGAGCCACTACCCGAATTCCCCCCATCACTGTCCCCTCGACAGACGGCCTTGCCGGAAGCGCCATGCGCGCCCGGAGGCTTCAGGGCCGACGAGAAGGATTCAGACCAGAGGTTCCGGGCATAAACCCGATAAAGGCGTCCGCATCGGCGGACGACACGGGTTAAGACGAACCCATACTACCCACCATATCCCAGAGCGATTAAATATGGAATTGAAAAGAGTTGTAGTGACAGGCATGGGAGCCCTCTCGCCTATCGGCAACGACGTAGCCACTACCTGGCGTAATGCCAAAGAGGGCGTCAGCGGAGCCGGTCCTATCACACATTTCGACGCGGCCTTGTTTAAGACCCAGTTTGCCTGCGAGGTAAAGGATTTCAAGCCGGAAGAGCACTTCGACCGGAAAAAGGCCCGCTCGCTCGACTTATACGCGATGTATGCCCTCGTGGCAGCCGACGAGGCTATCAAAGACGCCGGTCTCGACGACGAGTCTCTCGACAAGAACCGCATCGGCGTGATTTTCGCAGCAGGCATCGGCGGCCTCCACACCTTTGAGGAAGAGGCCGGATATTATGCTGTAAATGAAGAAAAAGGGCCGAAATACAACCCCTTCTTCATTCCTAAGATGATTGCCGATATCGCCGCCGGTCATATCTCGATCGACCACGGCTTCCGCGGTCCGAACTTCGCGACCGTATCTGCCTGCGCCTCGTCGAACAACGCCATCATCGACGCCTTCAACTATATCCGCCTCGGCATGGCCGACGCCATCGTGGCCGGAGGTGCGGAGGCTGCTGTGTTCCCCGCCGGTGTAGGCGGCTTCAACTCGATGAAGGCCCTCTCGACACGCAACGACGACCCCGCCACCGCCTCGCGTCCCTTCAGCGGCTCGCGCGACGGATTCGTGATCGGCGAAGGCGCGGCTGCCCTCATCCTCGAGGAGCTTGAACACGCCAAGGCCCGCGGCGCCAAAATCTATGCCGAAGTGGCAGGCTGCGGCCTCAGCGCCGACGCATACCATATCACCGCCACCCACCCCGAAGGTCTGGGCGCGCGCCTCGGTATGGAAAACGCTCTTGCCGACGCCGGCATGAAGCCCGAAGACATCGACTATATCAATCTCCACGGCACATCGACCCCCGTCGGCGACATCGGCGAGGCAAAGGCCATCAAGGAGGTGTTTGGCGACCATGTCTACAACATCAACCTCAGCTCGACCAAGTCGATGACCGGACACCTCCTCGGTGCGGCCGGCGCACTTGAAGCCGTGCTCAGCGTGAAAGCGATGGAGGAAGGCATCGTGCCCCCGACCATCAACCACACTGAGGGCGACAACGATCCGGAGGTTGACTATAAGATGAATTTCACATTCAACAAGGCTCAGGAGCGCGAAATCAACGCCGTGATGTCCAACACGTTCGGATTCGGCGGACACAACGCTACCCTGATTCTCAAGAAATACAAAGACTGAGACGGACAAGGCTCCGGAACACCGAGCCGGCGCCGGCCATCCCTTCCAGTGCTTATAAAGCCTGCGGATTGACCCTGTCGATCCGCGGGCTTGTGCTTTCCCAGCCGACCGACGCGACGGCTCGGCCTACACCCATAAAACCTACCACTCCACATTCCACACCAACGCATCATGAAAACCCACAGACTCCTCGCGCTGGCTATCGCCGCCGCCCTTTCGCCTGTCGCCGCCCAGGCCCAGGCCATCGACGAATCAAGCCGTTTCATCGACATCGGCATAGGTGTCGGAGCATCGGAAAGTACCGGTGAGACTCTCGGCATGTTCACGCAACGCATTGCAGCCGAATGGATAGTGAAAGACGACATCTTCAACCTCGGCAGACACGGATTCGCCCTCGGCGTCGGCTTCCAGATCGACAATGCCGTCGGCGGACGCTATTCATCGATAGTCGACGGCAAATACGACTACACCTACACCCGCTACACCACTTACTACCGCAAGGACAACGGACACGGACGCCCGGGTTCGGAAACTAAGTTCGAGCAGGTGAGACGCAAAGGCTCGGGACTGGCGACAGCCGACGTGGTGCGCGACAACATCTCGCTGATGCCAACCGTGTCGCTTCATGGAAAATTCTTCGAGAAGCTCGACCTCTACGCCACTTTCGGGGCGGGACTCGGCATCCAGACCTATTCGCTTTCAGGCTTCGAGCCTACGGAAGTGTACGTGCCCGGAGTCGGGACTGTCGGAGGGATGGAGAAGAAAAGCTATCATCATGAAGCCGACATGCCTTACGGCTCCATGACCGTGCGCTACGACTACAACGACGCCGACCATGCCGAATGGAATAAAAAGCCTTACAAGGCAAAGGCCACCTTCGCGTGCGCCTTCTTCGTCGGAGCACGCTATTTCCTCAACTCCGACTGGGCGCTCAACGCGCAGTTCGGCCTGGTGAGCGCCAACGTGCGCCGCGTCAACGGCACGTCATTGAATTCATACAACATCCTTTCTGTAGGAGCTACTTATAGCTTCTGAATATGAGACATATACCCCTATACTTAGCCATTGTGCTCGCGGCGGCGCTGACACTGCTGGCGGGATGCACGAAAAACGAATTTGAAGTGAAATTCGACCTCGACCCGAAGGTCGAAGGCAACTACCGCATCGCTTACCACGGCACGTCGAAGTCAAACAGCATCGACGTCGACGCCGTGGTGCCCGTAGAGAAAGGGAAGGCCGTGGTGAAAGGGGTAACACGCTATCCCACACTCGTCTACATCTATCGCGGCGGCGACCGCACGCCGGCTGCCATCTTCTATGCCGAGCGCGGCGACGACATCGAAATCACCGGCGACTCGCCCGACCCGCGCCTATGGACCATCGAGGGGAACGACATCAGCGCGGAATGGAGCCGCTGGCGCAAGGAGCACGCGGCCGAGCTGGCATCGCCCGACCCGGCGGCAGGCAACAAGGCCGTCGCCTCGTTTGTCAAGGCCAATCCCAAGTCGGAAGTGTCGGCGTTGCTGATGCTCACCTCCTACGACCGGCGGAGCGATGAGCCCGGATTCGTAGCCCTCTGGAACTCAATCAGCGACAAGGCCCGCACCGAGGAGATTGTGAAGCTTGCCGGACGCTCCGACAGACTCACGGCCGGAGCGGAGCCGCTGCCCGCTAAGGTATCCACGCTCAAGCTCCACGCCATGGGCGACTCCCTCGTCGAGATGCGCGCCTCGGCCGGGAAAGCCACACTGCTCTATTTCAGACGAAACGCCGACCTGCAGGGTGAAGCCGACGCCGACACGGTCAAGGCTCTCGCCTCGCTCGGGAAAGGGCAGATAGCCGTCATCTCGTTCGAGACCGACTCCATCGCGTGGCTCATGCGCGCCCGGGGCGACTCACTCGCCAAGAAGGTGGTCAACGCGTGGATGCCGGCCGCCGAGGCCTCGGAAGAAGCCATCGCCCTCTGCGTGCCCCGTACCCCCTGGTTTGTGGTGGCCGGCAAAGACGGCCGGCAGCTCTACCGGGGAGCCGACCGCGAAAAGGCAGCCCGGGAGTTCCGCCGCCTCGTAAAGTAATCAGACAACCTCAACTCGCAAACAGTCAAAGCCATGCTGACCAAAGTATACTCAGCCGCCATCGAAGGCATCGACGCCTTCAAGGTAACCATCGAGACCGCCGTGGAGAGGGGCGTCAGATTCTCCATCGTCGGCATGGCCGACACAGCCGTAAAGGAAAGCTACCAGCGCATGGTTTCGGCCATGAACCAGAGCGGCATCAAGTTTCCCCACCGCCACACCGTTATCAACCTCGCGCCGGCCGACGTAAAGAAAGAGGGAGCCTCGTTCGACCTTCCGATGGCAATCGGAGTGCTTGCGTCAAATGAGCTGGTGGACCACAACAGCCTGACCGACTACATGATAACGGGCGAGCTGTCGCTCGACGGCTCGGTGCTCCCGGTGAAAGGCGCCCTCCCGATGGCCATAAAGGCACGCGAACTGAAATTCAAACGCCTGATAGTGCCGGCCGACAACGTAACAGAAGCGGCTGTGGTCAACAACATAGAGGTATTCGGCGTCAGAAGCCTGACTGAAGCCGTCGACCTCATCAACGGCAAAAGCGACCTGCAGCCACACGTGGTCGACACCCGCGCCCTCTTCGCCCGCGACGCCGACAGCTTCGACTTCGATTTCTCCGAGGTAAAGGGACAGGAGGCCGTGAAACGCGCTTTCGAGGTGGCATGCGCCGGAGGCCACAACATCCTCCTCATCGGCTCGCCCGGCTCAGGCAAGTCGATGATGGCCAAGCGCCTACCCTCCATACTGCCGCCGCTCACCATGCAGGAGGCGCTCGAAACGACAAAGATACACTCCGTGGCCGGAAAACTGACGCGAGGCTCGATGCTGATGACACGCCGACCCTTCCGCACGCCCCACCACACGGTGTCGCCCGTTGCCCTCGTAGGCGGAGGCACCAACCCTCAGCCGGGCGAGATATCGCTCTCCAACAATGGAATTTTATTTCTCGACGAATTTCCGGAATTCAGCCGGCAGGTTCTTGAAGTGCTCCGTCAGCCACTGGAAGACAGAGAGATAACCGTATCCCGGGCGAAATACACGGTTACCTACCCCGCCTCGTTCATGCTCGTGGCATCGATGAACCCCTGCCCGTGCGGCTACTACGGCCACCCGACCAAGCCCTGCACCTGCAGCGCCACGCAGGTGGCCAGATACATGAACCGCATCTCAGGGCCGCTCCTCGACCGCATCGACCTACAGGTGGAGATACAGCCCGTGGCCTTCGACGACATGGCCGACACCTCCCCCTCCGAGAGCTCGGAAGAGATACGCGCGCGTGTGGTGGAGGCACGCGCCATCCAGCAAGAGCGGTTCCGGGGAGAGAAAGGCGTATACTGCAACGCACAGATGAACTCAAGGCTGCTCCGCGCCCACGCATGGCCCGACGCCAAAGGGCTCGCCAAGCTCAAAGAGCGGATGGAGAGACTCAACATGTCGGCCCGCGCCTTCGACCGCATCCTGCGCGTGGCCCGCACCATCGCCGACCTCGACCGCAGCCCCCGCGTCGAGAGCCGCCACATCGCCGAAGCCATCGGCTACCGCTCCCTCGACCGCTCCACCTTCGGCCAGCCCGTCTGACCCCGCCTCCCAGCCAGCGAACCACCGGCATCAGCGACAAACCCCGGGGATAAATCCCCGGCCAATGACAAAAAGATAATACTCCGGCCTCCGCAAAGCCTCCTGTCAATTATCTTTTTGCATAAGGTACTCGCTTCAGCGAGCATCCAGTTCCGAACCTAAACAACAACCGATAATATGAGCAAACCATGGAGCGGCAACTACCGGGCACCCTGGCACGATTACACCCGTCGATGCATCTACCTCATAACCCTGCTTAAAGAGGACAGCATTCCTGCTTTCGGGAACCTTTCCGGACGCACGAATATCCCTTCCGGCACTTTCGGCAGTCCCCACATCGAGGCTTCAGGAATCGGAAGAGCCATAAAGCATACGCTATATCGGTTTTCGCAAATTGACTACAGGCTGAGGCTCCTTCAATACGCGCTGATGCCTGACCACCTGCATCTTCTTGTATCGGTGGAACAGCCTCTTGACGAACACCTTGGAATATTGATTGCCAGGTTCAAGACTAAAGTCAACGACACGTGCGGACTAAAAGGAATATTCAAAACCGGATATAACGACCAGATTATCGGTCCGGGCAGGAGCCTCGATGCGGTATTCAGGTATCTGAGGGAGAATCCGTACCGGCTCGCTGTCAGATTAGAGCATCCCGAATATTTCAGCCGTACAGAGAGAATCGAGATTGCCGGCCATAAACTCTGCGCATACGGCAACCTTGCGCTTTTGTCAAATCCGTTCAGGGAGCAGGTCGTGGTCCACAGGCGCGACGACAATGCCACAAGAAGGCAAAACCGCGAAAGATGGATTCATACGGCAGCCAACGGCGGCGTGCTTGTCTCGCCATTTGTGGCGGCGGAGGAGAAGGCGTTGAGACGGGAGGTGGAGGCGATTGGCGGGGACATTATCCTCATCACTCACGAGGCGTTCCCGGAGCGCTTCAAACCTGCAAAGCACGATTTCGACCTCTGCTCCGCAGGACGCCTGCTCATAGTCGCGCTTGGGCGACCGCCAGCGACGCCTCTCTCTCGCGAAATATGCCTCGCCATGAATGCGCTGGCATCTGATATCGTGAACTATACATTCTAAAAATTTTTCTGACATGATCAAATATCCGATCGGGATCCAGTCGTTTCAGGAACTGAGAAACGACGGATACCTATACGTCGACAAGACGGCTTTCGTCCACCGGCTGGTGTCGGAAGGGAAGTATTATTTCCTTTCGCGCCCGCGCCGGTTCGGCAAGAGCCTGCTCCTCTCTACCATCGAGGCCTATTTCCGCGGACAGCGCGACCTCTTCCGGGGCCTCGCCATCGACCGCCTGGCGACAGACTGGACGGAGTATCCGGTGCTCCACCTCGACTTCAACCGGAGCGACTATGGCGAGCCGGGAGCACTCGCGGCCGTGGTCGACGACCGGTTTGCGGAATGGGAAACGCAATACGGACTGACACCCGACAGCGGCGTGCTTCCGGAAATCCGCTTCAACCGCATCATCCGCGCCGCGGCCCGCGCCACGGGCAGGCAGGTGGTGGTGCTCGTCGACGAATACGACAAGCCGGTGCTTCAGGCCGCCGGCGACGAGGCCGAAGCCTCCCGCATGCTCTCGATGCTGAAAGGGATCTACTCCAATCTCAAGGGGATGGACCGCTACATCCGGTTCGCGATGCTCTCGGGAGTGGCCCGCTTCAGCAAAATCTCGATATTCTCCGACCTCAACAACCTACGCGACATATCGCTGGCCAACGAGTTTGCCGAGATATGCGGCATCACGCGCGAGGAGCTGGAGACCTCCTTTCAGGAAGGCGTCAGGCTTCTGGCCGAGGCCGAGGAGCTCACCGAAGCCGACACTCTCGCGCAACTCGAATCGCGCTACGGAGGCTATCGCTTCGCCCGCCGCTGCCGGAGCCTCTTCAATCCTTTCAGCCTGATGAACGTGATGGCCGGCCGGGAGTTCGGCAGCTATTGGTTCGAGACCGGCACGCCGACCTTCCTTGTAAAGATGATACGCGACGGGCGGTGGAGCCTCGAGGCTCTGCAGCGCATCGAGACCGACCCGGCCTCGCTCTCGCTGCTGCGCCTCTACGAACCCGACCCGGTGGCCGTGCTCTTCCAGACCGGCTACCTCACCATCCGAAGCTACGACCGCGACCTCGAGCTCTACCGCCTCGACTATCCCAACCGCGAGGTGAAGGAGGGGTTTCTGAAATTCCTCCTCCCCTACTATTTCGGACGTCCGGAGAGCCGCATGGAGTTTTCGATAGCCGAGTTTATCGGCGATGTCCGCGCCGGGCGTCCCGAAGAGTTCATGACGCGCCTGGCCACGCTCGTGGCGCAGGTGCCCTACGACGGTTCCGACCGCCCGCTGGAGCGTCATTTCCAGAACATAATCTACCTCGTGTTCACGCTGATGGGATTCCACACCGAGATGGAGATGCGCACCGCTACCGGGCGCATCGACCTGCTGGTGGAGACCTCGTCGTTTGTCTACGTGTTTGAGTTCAAGATCGACCGGGAGCCGGGAATAGCAGCCGACCAGATTGATGACCGCGACTACTCTGCGCCCTTCCGGCTGAGGGGGAAGCGCGTCTACGCCATAGGGGCCAGCTTCGACACCTCGACGCGTACGCTCTCGGCCTGGACCATCGGGCAGCGCTGACCTGCCGCTATCGGTCGAGGTCGGCGGGTATGCGGCGCGTGAGCAGCGAGAAGAGAAGCGTGTCATCCTCGGCAGCGAAGGGAGGTGCATGTCGTTGACAAACGAGCCGAACGCGCTCAATCCGGCAAGATATATCACGAGGAAAGTGAAGTTGACGGCCACGCCGCCTTTAGCCACGCCGTCGGTGGGTAATGGTGTGTTCATAGCATTCTCTTTCTATGAGGGGAGTCTCAATATAAAACGCCCGGAGCGGGGCGGCGGGTTCACTGCGAAGCCGGGAGCGGAAGCGGAAGTTGCAGGGTTGCAGGGAAATTTGTAACTTTGCAGGTTAAGTGTGGCCCATCCGCATGGAAACGGGCCGCACCCGACAGACAACATACTGAATATGACCGACTTTCTAAAACTTTTGCGGAGGTTCGCGTTGACGTATAAGCTCAACATCGCCCTCAGCATACTCTTCAACATACTCACGGCCTTCCTGACGCTCTTCTCGTTTGCGTTCATCACGCCGATTCTGCAGATGCTCTTCAACATCTCCGACACGCGGTATGACTATATGAGCCTCGATGACGGAAGTATCAAGGACGTGGCCATCAACAACTTCTACTATTACACCGGGCAGATCGTGGAGCACTACGGCCCCTCCATGGCCCTGGGGGCGCTCGCCCTCATCCTCGTGGTGATGACGCTGCTGAAGACCGGAGTGGCGTATCTGAGCGAATACTTCACCATCACGATGCGCAACGGCATTGTGCGCGACATACGCAACACGATGTATGCCAAGATACTGACGCTCCCCATCGGATTCTTCACCAACGAGCGGAAGGGCGACGTGATAGCTCGCATCTCGGGCGACGTCAACCAGATTGAGTCGTCGGTGATGTCGAGCATCAACATGCTCTTCAAGAATCCCATCATGATCATCGTGTGCCTCGCCATGATGATAACCATCAGCTGGCAGCTCACCATCTTCGTCTTCGTGCTGCTCCCGATAGCCGGAGCCGTGATGGGCAAGGTGGGCAAGCGGTTGAAGCGCAAGTCGCTGAAAGCACAGCAGATGTGGGGACAGGTGCTCTCCACCACCGAGGAGACCCTCTCCGGTCTGCGCATCATCAAGGCCTTCAACGCCGAGGAGAAGATGAACCGACGGTTCACCTCCGAGACCGGAGAATACTTCACCCTCTCCAACTCAATCGAACGGCGCCAGAGCCTCGCCCACCCCATGAGCGAGCTGCTCGGCACAATCGCCATAGCCATAGTGCTCTGGTTCGGAGGATCGCTCATACTCTCGGGACGCTCGTCGATGGACGGCGCACTCTTCATCTACTACATGGTGATATTCTACAGCATCATCAATCCCGCCAAAGACCTCTCGAAGGCAAGCTATTCCATTCAGAAAGGAATGGCGAGCCTCGAGCGCATCGACAAGATACTCAATGCCGTAAACCCCATACAGAGCCCCGCGCATCCGGTCGAGCTGCCCGCCGACGCCGGCCGCAACAGCCATATCCGCATGAAAGACGTCTGCTTCAGCTACGACGGCGAGGTGCCTGTGCTCACCGACATCAACCTTGAGGTGAAGCCCGGCAAGACCGTGGCCCTCGTCGGACAGTCGGGCTCGGGCAAATCGACTCTCGTCGACCTCATTCCGCGATTCTGGGACGTTACCTCCGGCAGCATCGAAATCGACGGACACGACGTGCGCGAATACCGCGTCGACGAGTTGCGCAGCCTGATGGGCAACGTCAACCAGGAGGCGATACTCTTCAACGACACCTTCTTCAACAACATCACCTTCGGCGTGGAGTCGGCCACGATGGAGGAAGTGGTGGCCGCCGCCAGAATAGCCAACGCCCACGACTTCATCACCGCCACCCCCGAAGGCTACGACACCAACATCGGCGACCGCGGATGCCGCCTCTCGGGCGGTCAGCGCCAGCGCATCAGCATAGCGCGCGCCATACTCCGCAATCCGGCAATACTGATTCTCGACGAGGCTACCTCGGCGCTCGACACGGAGAGCGAACGCCTCGTACAGGAGGCCCTCGAGCGCCTGATGAAAAACCGCACCACGGTGGTCATCGCCCACCGCCTCTCGACCATCGTCAACGCCGACGAGATATGCGTGCTCCACGAGGGGCGCATCGTGGAGCGCGGCACCCACGCCGAACTGATAGCCTTGGGCGGCCACTACAAGAGGCTCGTCGACATGCAGCAGGTGTAAGAAACGGAAAAGGCAACAACTGAGACAAAAACAGAATTAAATGAAAAATATAGCTATCCTTGCTTCGGGCAGCGGCACCAACGCCGAGAACATCGCCCGGTTTTTCAACAACGGCAACCGCATCCGCGTGGCCATGGTGATCACCAACCGTAAGAACGCCGGAGTAATAGAGCGCATGAAGCCGCTCGGCGTCGACGTGGAGTATGTGCCCAACCGCGTGTGGGACGAGGCGCCGGAACGCATCGTCGAGATGCTTCAGTTTCGCGGCATCGACCTCGTGGTGCTCGCCGGGTTCATGCACTATGTAAGCCCGGTGATAATCAACGCCTTCCCCAACCGGGTAATCAACATCCACCCCTCGCTGCTCCCGGCCTACGGAGGCAAGGGGATGTGGGGCCACCATGTGCATGAAGCCGTGATGGCCGCCGGCGAGAAGAAAAGCGGCGTTACGGTGCATTACGTCGACGAAGAGTTCGACTCAGGCGAAATCCTGATGCAGCAGGAGGTGGAAATCTACCCCGACGACACTGCCGAAACTCTCGAAGCCCGCATCCACAAGGCTGAATATGAGCTTTATCCGCGTGCCATAGCCGCCGCCGTGCACCGCCTCGACGCAAACGACGAGCCGGGCGTCGGAGAGGCTGCCGTAGCCGTGGAGGCCGCCCCCGTTTCCCCATCCGAGCCCCCGGCAGTGCCTAAAAGCGTCGAGGAGGAATGGGCCGACGTGCTGAAAGTGAAATACGATCCCGCATCCGCCACTGTTCCCCCGCCCGTGCCCGGCGGCAGCCAGATCCGGCAGACCGTCGCTCCGCAAGAGCCTCAACGGCGTCAGCAATTCCAGCAGCCTGTAGCCGCTGCAGGAGCCGAAGGAGAGCGTCCGGCCATGCCGCCCACCTTCCTGCTCTGGTCGGTGCTCTGCACCATCTGTTGCTGCTTCCCCCCGGGAATAGCCGCAATCATATTCTCGATGATGGTAAGCTCGCGCTACCACAACGGCGACTACGAGGGGGCAGCACGCGCCTCGCGCATGGCCGAAATATGGATTATCGTCTCATTCGTGCTCGGAGTGCTTTCAGCTTCGCTCTACATCCCCCTCTCGCTCTTCTGACCTTGAAGCCTGCCCTCTCCCGTTCGCTCCTTGCCGGAGGAGGCGTAGCCACGGCTGCCGCGCTCTATTTCTTCGCCGACCCCTCGCGCACCTCATGGCTGCCGCGCTGCCTCTTCCTGCGGCTCACGGGTCTGCAATGCCCCGGATGCGGCGCCCAGCGCATGATTCACGCCCTCCTCCACGGCGACATAGCGTCCGCCTGGGGCTACAACGCCTTCCTGCTGCTCATGCTGCCCCTCATCGCTCTGATGATATGGGCGGAGACGCAGCGCAAGCGACGCCCGGAGTTCTACGCCCGGCTCCACTCACTGCCGCTGATAATCGGAGTCGGATGCGCCATAATCGCCTGGTTCATAATCCGCAACTTCATAATCTGACACAAGCCGCCGGCCTTTTGAAAGACCGGCGGCTCGCTTTATCACGTAAATCGAAATTCAGTCGAAAAACTTTTGAAAGGGCGTAGTTGCCACGCCATTGAAGGTGTACGACACTTTCTTGCCATTTTCATCAGTGCCCTCCATCCGGAGATTCTCAAACCGCACGGTCATCGTCCAATCGCCAAATTCCCGCACCGTCAGTTTGCCGCTCTTGAAGCTACATTTCTCCTGACTGCCTCCCCCGAAGTAGAACGTAGTCATCCTGAGACTCTTTCCGGCAAGATTGCTTCCGACCTTAGGTTCGGGAGATACGAACTCGAAACCGATTTTCCCATCTTCATATAAGTGTTTTAAAATCGTCTCATTCAGCCTTTGGTTTACTGTTCCGCAGATTCTGGCTCTTCAGAGGGAAGCGGTTTCTCGCTGGCGGCCATACGCTGGAATTCAGAAGGTGTGAGGCCCGTCAGCCGCTTGAACGTCTTTGAGAAGGTGCTTCTCGACTTGAAACCGAGATCGCTCACTATCGCCTCGATGGTGAGGTTGCCGTAATGGTCGAAGTCCATCAGACGGCGACGCGCCACGTTGATGCGCCGTTCGTTAAGGAGCTGGGTGAATGTCTTTCCGAAATCCTCGTTGAGCACCTGAGACACATACCTCTGGTTGGAGTTGCAGTGTTCAGCCAGATCACGCATCGAGAATCCTTCGCGGCAGAACACGGCCTCGTCGGCCATCACGCGCCTTATGTCGGCGGCTATGCGGCTCCGCGTCTCCTCGCTGAGGGCCGAGCTGTTGTATTTCTTTTCCTCTTCGGCATCATCGGGGAAATCGATTTTCTCGGTCGACATTATCTCCATGTTGCGTTCAAACAGCGAGCGGTTCTTGAGGCGCAGAGTCCTGTTTTGCAAAAACAGCACCACGAGCATCACGGCGAGAATCACCAGCCCTACACCGGTAATGGCGAATATGCGCGAACGCATCTGCTCCTCCATCTTGATGCGGTTGATTCTTTTCTCAAACTTGTCGGCCTCATGGAAGAGTTCAAGGTCGTGGATGCGTCCGAACTCGCGGGCGTTGAACACCGAATCGTGGAGTTCGAGATGCTTGTATTTGTATTCCGCAGCGAGGTCGGGGCGTCCGGTGGAGGCATAGAGCGCGCTCAGTTCGGAATAGACATCGATCAGAAGCTCGACAAACGAATTGTCGTGTGCTATCTTCTCGGCGTTCCGGAAGAAATACTCGGATGAGTCGGGACGGCCTACGCTGAGATACTCTTTTCCGAGGGCCGTGAATGAAGCGAAGTATTCCCTTCTTGGAATCAGGAGCCGGTGGGCCGAATCGAGACTTGCACGCAGCATGTCGATGGCCTCGCGGTGGCGCCGGTCGAGGCTGAAGGCCGCCGCCTCCGAATAGCAGTGCGCGAGAGGCCACGCCTTGTCGTCGGGCGAGCGGGGCACGTGTTTTCTGAACGTGCCTATTATGGAGCGCAGTGTGTCGGACGGCATTATTGAGTCGTCGATGTCGGAAGTGAGCAGATTAATCAGCGCCGCCGAGGCCATATACCTGTTGCCCGACTTCACAGCCGCGTCAAACACCTGCCTCAGGCATCTGTATGCCCTCTGTCTGTCGCCATAGTAGAGATAGATGGCCGAAAGGTTGAGATTGCCCGGCGAGTCGGTTCTTCCCTCAAGCTGCGTCGCCGTAAGGAAATTGGAATAGGCCGCGGCATAGTTGGCGTTGAGGAAATTCAGCACTCCGAGGCTCAGGCGCGCCTCGATGGCGTAACGTCTGTTGGCATCGTCCACATCCACATCGAATCTGTTGGCGAGAATCGTGAAGACAGCCATGGCAGTGTCGTTGCTCTGCCTCGAAATCAGCTCACGCCCGAGCGAGGCAAGGGTCTTGCTGTCGGTGTCGTGGTAACGCCGATAGATGTCGTCGAAATATATGGCCGCCTTTCCCGATGCGGAGCCGGCGGATATAAACACAAGCAATATGAATATTATGGTCCTTGCCATACGGAAGAAACGCTTTGGAAGATACTTTTGCATAAATAGGCACTCGCGGCACGTGTCAATTCTTGAATAGACACTACCGACACGTTGAAAATGACGTGATTATAGCTTTTCCGATGTAACTTTGTGCGAAGTTAATAAAAAAACCAACAACATGAAAAGGTTTCACACAATTCTTTCTTACGCTCTTATCGCGCTTCCGGGCCTGGCCGTCGCCACGGCTCTGACAGTGCCGGGGCAGAAGGCGGAGAAGTCCGTGCTCGAGGCCGTCGAGGCTCCCGTACATGAGTCAGTGCCCGTGCGTGTAGTACAGTCGGAGGGATTCCTCTACGAAAACTTTGAAAGCGTGCCCGACGGCGAGTCGGCCCTTCCCGAGGGCTGGACCGCCACCACCACTCCGGGAGTGGATGGCGACACGTGGAAAGCCGGCACGCTCGGCCGCGACGGCACGCCTCTCAACGGTGTGTCGGGCTATAAATACGCATACATTCTCGGCAACCGCGACGTGGAAAAAGCTCACGACGCATGGCTCTTCAGCCCCGGAATGCAGATGACCGCCGGAAAGGAATATACCATCGAGTTTTTCGCCATGATGCCTCCGGTGATGAACGACGACATCATGGAGAAGATGCAGGTCTGTGTCATGACCGCCGCCAACGCATCGGCCGTGGCCAAGGAACTCGAAGTGATTGAAAACGACAACGACTACTGGCGTTACTACTCCTATACGTTCACGCCGGCCACGACGGGAACCTACCACATCGGTTTCCACAGCATCTCGCCGGCCCACAGCAACTCCACCGTGATCGACGACCTTAAGATTTCGTCGGGTCCGCTGCCCATCTACAACGGCAGCGCGGAAGTGGAGATGGGCACCACCGACACCCGCCGGAAGCAGTTCGAAGCCACTTACCGCATGGCTAACGGCGGAACGGCACCCCTCACTGTGGAGGTGAAATCGCTCCCCGAAGGCGTTACGGTCGAAGGACTGCCTGCTACGATTGCCGCAGAAGACGACATCAAGGTCAACATCAAGGCACAGCCGCAGAAAGGCGGCGACTATCGCGAGACCCTCGTGCTCGCCACCAACGACCCTACCCTTCCTGAAGTGAAAATCACCCTTACAGGAACAGTGAAGGAAGCCCGCCTCACAGGCTACGTGCTTGAAGATTTCGAAGAGGGCGGACCCGAGGGATGGGACCTCAGCTTCGGAGCCGGCAACGTGGCCGTCTACGGCGGACACAACTCCAGCCGAGCCTACTACACCACCACTATGTACGCTTCCGACGAACGCAACGCCGAGCTCGACGGTGTGGGCTTCACCACCCACTACGTAAACATGGGCACGTCGCCCGTGGTAAGCTTCTGGTATCAGATGGCGAAAGTGGATTTCAGCGGCAACGTAACAGGTGCGGCCGAAAGTTCGGAAGTAATAGTGAAGGTGCTGCTCAGCGATGACGACGGCAAGACCTACAAGCCCGTCTACACCATCGAGCCAGGAGGCGAACATGAGTTCGTTTCGTCGCTCGACTGGTATCAGGTTACAGTCCCCGTACCCGAGTATGCCGGCAAGACCTGCCGTCTGCGCGTGGTGTTCAACCAGCCCGGCGGCGGCTCCTTCTTCAACCAGATCCGCTGCATGGCCGACGACGTGGAGATAGGCACCAAAGTGCAGAACGACCTTCGCGCCATGAGCCTTACCGGAAACGCTCTCCCCCGCATCGGCGTAAAGTCCGACTATACCTTCACGCTCCAGAACCTCGGTGCCGAGACCATGTCTGACTATAAAGTAGAGCTGCTCGACGACAACGGCGTGCTGCAGACCGTCGACGGCGTGCCCGCCGAGGCCGGCAAGAATGCAGAGGTCGCTCTTTCGTGGACTCCCGAAAAGCAGGGCTACACCCGTCTGCGCGCCCGCATCGTCTCCGCTTCCGACCCTGAGGAGGAGAACAATACGTCTTACGCCCACCACGTCCAGGTATTGCCCGACAACAATTCCGCAGTAAGCATCAACCACGGCGAGGCTGTGGCTTCGATGTCGTTCCCGATAAACTTCTATGTGGTGGAGTCTGCCACCCAGAGCATCTTCTACGCCAACGAGATAGGAGCCACCAAGGGTGAGATAAACTCGCTCGTGTTCAAGTCTTACCTTAATGCAGACTTCTACGGCGAGCCCTTCTCGGTCTACATCGCCGAGACCGACCGCGCCGATTTCGCCGACAACAGAATGGTCGATCCTGAATCGCTCACCAAAGTGTTTGAAGGCTCGATCTATATGCAGTCCGGCACGCGCGACCTCGTGATTCCCTTCTCCACCCCCTACCGGTATAAGGGAGGCAACATCGTGGTGATGTGTCAGAAACTCGGCAAGGAGCTTGTGATGGGCCAGTATTTCGTAATCCTCAAATGCCCCGACGTGCCCCGCTCGATCCAGGCTTCGACCTACACGGCAGGCACACTTGTGGAAAGCGGCTACGAAGGCGCAGCCTCGACGGATGTCTATCCCGAAATCCGCTTCAATATCGTGAAGGCTGAGTCGGGCGCCGTTTCGGGCGTGGTAAGCGACTCAGAAGGCCCGGTAGAGGGTGCGAAAGTACTCGTGAAGGGAACCCAGAGATATGAAATCACCGACGCCCAGGGCAGATATTCGCTCAAAGGCGTGGCGGCCGGCCAGACCACCCTCGAGGTATCGAAGCATGGTTACTACACCAACTCCGACAACACCATGACCATAACCGCCGGACAGACCGCCGACTGCAACATCACTCTCCGCGCCCTCCCGCGCCACACCGTCAAGGGTGCGATCACTTCCGCACAGACCGGACAGCCCATTGAGGGCGCCAAGGTGCAGCTCCTCGGCTACGACGACTTCTCAACGTTTACCGATGCTTCCGGACGTTATGAAATCCCCGGTGTGGCCGGCGACACTAAGCTTGAATATACTTTGAAAGTAACCGACAGCTACTTCAAGCCCAAGACCTCTACCCTCGACGTGAACGCCGACAAGACAACCGACTTCTCGCTCGACGAGAAACTGCTCCGCGCCCACAACGCGAATGTAACATCCACGTCCGAAGGCGCCCTGCTCACATGGAACCGGCCCATGCCCGAGTTCCGCTACGACAGCGGCGATCCCGTGGACTACATAGGATGGACCCATGGCAACAGCGAGGTGATTGTCGGCACAGCATTCTATGAGAAAGCCCGAATCAAGGAGATTTCATGGTATGTAACCGACAAATACGGCGCTCACTCTAACTTCAACGTGTTCGTGTTCGGCCTCGACAAAGAGGGCAACCCCAATCCCAAAGACATCCTTTACGTAGCCCGCAACGTTGACTTCAACGAAAACGCATGGAGCACCCACATCCTCGGCACCCCCGTGGAGGCCGACCGCTACATGATAGCCGTGAGCTGCGACGGATTCATGGGTATCGGAATATGCAACCCCACCGGGGAATACCCCTTCGAGGACGGACAGTGCTTCTACGCCGGCGATTCCTACAACATGCACATCAGCAAGATGTCGACTTTCGCCGAAGCCCATCTCATGCTCCGCGCCTACGGCGACGACCTCGACAACAGCACAGCCGCTGTAGAGGCCGACGACAAGGAGTCGATTACCCGTCCTGCCCACAAATACAAAGTGTACCGCGCCAAGAACGGTGCGCCGCAGGATGAATGGGTTTCACTCGGTACTACCGAATCAACCGACTGGGTCGACAGAAACGTTCCCTCGACCGACTCCTATTTCTACGCCGTAGTGGCTTCCTACGCTACTGGCGATGCCAATGAGGTGAGGACGAAAGTCATTAAGCTCAGCTCTGTGGATACCGTATTCGGCACAGCAGTAACCGTAGGCCCCAATCCGGTGGGCGATGAACTCCGCATCACGGGCACTGAGGAAGTGGCAGCCATTACGCTTGTCTCGTCGGCAGGCGCGACAGTGCTCCACACCGTCAGCCCCTCGGAGAGCATCGACGTATCCGGATTGCCGGCAGGTGTTTATGTAGCGATAATAAAGATGACAGATGGTTCTGACCACACAGTCCGCCTGATTAAAAAGTAAGGAGGCTTTGGCCGGGTAGAAACAGCAAGCCCGGCCAAAGCATGGCTTGCATAAAATGGTGGCGAGGCGCTTCCGGATGTTCCGGCGGCGCCTCGCTTTTTTGGTTCATTATGTGTTGTTGTGTCAGGCGGGAAGGAGGGCGACGGCGTCGGCGAGGAAGCGGGCGTCGGTGGAGTCGAAGGTGGCGAGAGAGGCGGAGTCGATGTCGAGCACCGCGATTACACGCCCGTCGCGCTCCACTGGTACCACTATCTCCGAACGCGACGCGCTGCTGCAGGCTATATGACCCGGGAAACGGTCGACGTCCTCGACCACCAGTGTGCGGGCCTCGGCCCACGCGGTGCCGCATACGCCTTTGCCGTGGCGTATCTCCATGCAGGCGAGCGGTCCCTGAAACGGGCCGAGCACAAGCCGTCCGTCTACCACGCGGTAGAATCCGGTCCAGAGGAAACCGAAGGTCTCGTGGATGGCAGCGCTGAAGTTCGCCATGGCGGCGATAAGGTCGGGCGACGCTTCGGCCAGAGCTTTAAGCTGAGGAAGAAGGGAGCGGTATTTCTCCTCTTTCGTGCCGCCGCTGATTTCAAGATGTTCCATATTCCGGGTCAGATTTCCTCTTTCCAGCGGCCGTCGGCCTTGATGAGGGCGATGAGGGCCGGGAGCGCCTCGGCGCGGGGGATGTTTTTATGGATAAGTTCCTTGCCACGATAGATTGAGATGCGGTCGCGTCCGGCGCCGACATATCCGTAGTCGGCATCGGCCATTTCACCGGGGCCGTTTACGATGCACCCCATCACTCCGATTTTCAACCCCTTGAGGTGGGCCGTGGCGGCTTTCACCTCCTGAAGGGTGGCGGGAAGGTCGAAGAGGGTGCGCCCGCAGCTGGGGCAGGCTATGTAGTCGGGCTTGGTGAAGCGGAGTCGGGCCGCCTGGAGTATGGCGAGTTCGAGACGTCCGAGCGTCTCCTCATCAATCGGGGCTTCAATGCGTATGGCCGAAGCATAGCCGTTGAGAAGAAGCGTGCCGAAGTCGGCGGCGGCCTTGAGGGCAACGGTCCCGGGGTCGGTATCGGCATACGTCAGGCTCACCATCAGCGGATTGCGTCCGCCCAGGGTCTGAAAACGGTCGATCCACGACATTATCTCGCCGGGGGCGTTGGCGTGGCCGGAAGTGAGCGTTACGGGCAGTTCGTCGGTAAAAAGGACCGGGTCGGCTGAAGCGTCGGCCTCATGCCATCCTGCGGGAACGGCCTTTATGTCGGTATGGAACGACAGAGGGCTTTCGGAATACCCGTCGACAGCAGCTGAGAAGAGGCGCGACACCTCTTTCGGCTCCCCCTCCGGCTCGGCTATGGGTGAGTGTCCGGCGCGCGACGTGATATAGTCGCGGAGCAGCCTTGCCACGGGTATCTCGGCTTCGGGAGCCTCGCTGAGGCTGACGCGGATGGTGTCGCCTATACCTTCGGCAAGGAGTGTGCCTATGCCTACGGCGCTCTTTACACGGCCGTCTTCGCCGTCGCCCGCCTCGGTAACGCCGAGATGAAGCGGATAGCTCATCCCCTCGGCGTCCATTGCCTTGACAAGCAGGCGCACGGTGCGCACCATCACCTGCGTGTTGGAGGCCTTTATCGAAATTACAATGCGGTCGAAATTCTCCTCTCGGCAGATACGGAGGAACTCCATCACCGACTCCACCATACCCTCGGGCGTGTCGCCGTAGCGGCTCATGATGCGGTCGGAAAGGGAGCCGTGGTTCACTCCGAGGCGGAGTGCTGTGCCGTGGGTGCGGCACACGTCGAGCAGCGGAAGCAGGGCGGTGCGTATGCGCTCAATCTCGGCGGCATACTCCTCGTCGGTAAACTCCAGCTTGCGGAACGTGCGGGCGGCGTCGACGAAGTTGCCGGGATTGATGCGCACCTTCTCGCAGACGGCGGCCGCCGTGAGGGCGGCCTTTGGATTGAAATGCACGTCGGCCACCAGAGGGACATCGCATCCGGCCTCGTCGAGGCGACGGCGCACGTCGGCAAGGGCGGCCGCCTGGGCCTGCCCCTGGGTGGTGAGCCGCACTATCTCGCCGCCGGCTTCGGCTATGCGCTCCGACTGCCGGGCGCTGGCTTCGGTGTCGAGGGTATCGGTGTTGGTCATCGACTGCAGGCGCACGGGGTTGTCGCCTCCGATTCCGACCTTGCCGACGCGCACCTCGCACGTCGGCCGGCGGAGATAGTTGTATCTGCTCATTTCAAAACTACGGTTTATGCGGTCAGCACTTGAACTTATATTCCAGACGCGAGAGCTCCTCGTTGGCCTTCACTATTTTCTGAGTGAGGGAACGCTTGTAATCCTCCATCCGCGCGTCGACCTGCGGGTCGGCGAGGGCGAGCATCTGGGCGGCAAGGATGGCGGCGTTGAGGGCGCCGTTCACTCCGACGGTGGCCACGGGTATGCCCGGAGGCATCTGCACGATGGCGAGGAGCGAGTCGAGGCCGTCAAACGACGAGCGGATGGGCACACCGATCACCGGCACTGTGGTGAGCGAGGCTATCACTCCGCCGAGGTGGGCCGCCATGCCGGCGGCGGCAATTATCACCTTTATGCCGCGTCCCTTGGCTTCGGTGGCGAACTTCTCCACCTCGCGGGGGGTGCGGTGGGCCGAGAGGGCCAGCATCTCGAAGGGGATTTCCATTGAGTCGAAGAAAGCCGCGGCCTTCTCCATCACGGGCAGGTCGGAAGTGCTGCCCATTATAATGCTTACTACGGGTTTCATATCATGGTCATTAAATATACAGAAAGGAATCCGATGGCATATCCGGCGAGCACCTGCCCGAGCGTGTGGCGGCCGAGCCAGATGCGCGCGCTGCCGAGCAGGCCCGAGAGGAGAATCCAGACGATGGTCCAGGCAAACAGGCCGTCGGAGGGCATCCACTCCATGCGGATGCGGATAAGGATAGCCACCACACCGGCTATTCCGGCGGCGTGGGCGCTGACCTTCCAGCGGAAGTTGATTGCGAAATTGATGAGTCCGGCAAGAGCTCCTCCGGCGAAAAACATCACAATCCACAGCGGAGCGCCCTTCGAGGCCATGAACCATGCCGAGCCGACGAGGGCGAGCACGGTGATGATGTAGGGAATCATGCGCTCACGGCGGTTGTTGAGCCCTACGTCCTGCACGAGGCCGAAAAGCTTGAGCAGATAGACCAGCAGCATCGGGAGGGCGGCGTTGATGGCCAGTATGATGAGCGTGATTACCGCCTTGACGCCCGTCGGGGCCGCTTCAAGGGGCGAGAGGCCGAAGAGGAACATCGTGGCGTAGACCGGCATCATCAGCGGCACGAAAATCCACGAGAGGAGCGAGGCCACCGAATCGACGGGGTCGCCGCTCAGCCTGCGGCGCAGGGGCGATGGTTCGGATGTGGGATTGGTGTTTTCCATTGCGGTGGGTTTATCTTACGAGAGAGAGGAATTTCTGGGGCACGGGAAGCTCGAACGACATGAGCTTGCGCGTGATGGGATGGGCGAAGCGGAGGGTCATGGCGTGGAGCGCGATGCGCCCGATGGGGCTGCGCTGGGCACCATACTTGCGGTCGCCGGTGATTGGATGGCCGAGGTCGCGGGCATGGACGCGAATCTGGTTCTTGCGTCCGGTCTCGAGCGAGAACTCGGCGAGGGTGAAGCCGCGTCCGCGACGCATCACGCGATAGCGCGTTACGGCCGGCTTTCCGGCCGTCATGTCGTCGGTGGAATACACCTCATACTGCGAGGTCTCGCCCAGGTTGCTGCGCACGGTGCCCTCGTCGTCGTCGAGTGAGCCTTCGAGCACCGCCACATAGCGGCGGTCGAGCACCATGTTCTTCCAGTTGTGCTGCATCGCCTCCTGGGCCTGAGGATTGCGCGCGAACATCATCAGGCCCGAAGTGCCGCGGTCGAGGCGGTGGACCACAAAAATCTTGTTGGCCGGGTCGATGCTCTTCACGTAGTCCTTGAGTATGTTGTAGGCGGTCGCCTCATTCTTGTTGTTGCCCGTGCCTACCGAGAGGAGTCCGTAGCCCTTGTTGATGACGATGATGTCGTCGTCCTCATAGACTATCTGGAGGCGCGGATTGCGGAATACGGGCCACGACCTCGTGAAATTCACTTCCACTGCGGCTCCGGGCTCCACCGGGGCGTCGAACTGCGAGGTTACGCGTCCGCCAAGCCTCACCTGCCCGTGGCGGAGCAGCGATTTCACTGTGGTGCGCGTCGCGTCTGTGAGGCGCGACGTGAGCAGCTCCATTAGGGGCGCCGGTTCGGTCGATTCGTTGGTGAATGTGCGTATTCTGTCGGGCGCGTTGTTTCGCCTGTTGTGCGGTTGCTTCATCGGAAATAATGTTTATCGGTTGCGTCTGACCACGGCTTTTCTCGGAGTCTGAAGCTGCCGGGAGTTGACGGTCGAAAGTCTGCCCGCCGCTGATTTGGCGGTCGGCGCGGCCTTCAGCCTCGGGGCGGCCTTCGCGGGGGTAGTCCCGGCGGGGGCGGCCTTCCTCGAGACGGCCGGCAGATAGTGCTTCACCCAGTCGATTTCCATCTCCACCGGGAGGTCGCGGAGGTTTACGCGTCCCACCCACTGCCCGCCGAGCTGCATGTCGAGCACGAGGTAATAATCGGTGAAGAAGGGGTATTGGCCGTTGCGGCCGCCGTTCTTTTTCGGGTAAGTGAGAGTCTTGTGGCCGTTGATGTGAAACGTGAGGCTGTCTTCCGTAATGTCGACGCCATACACGTTCCATCCGTCAGGGTCGATGGGATATGTGGTGGAGTGAGGGGGATTGTTCTCCTGATGGAGATTCAGGGTGTAGCCCGAATGTACGGTCTGATGGGCTATCGACTCGGAGTTGAGGCGCTCCATAATGTCGATTTCGCCGTCGTCGGGCCATTTGTCGCTCCAGGGGAGCAGCCACAGGGCCGGCCATGCCCCTCTCGCGCCTCCGAGGCGCGCGCGGATTTCGATGCGTCCCGGCTCGAAGGCCTTGAGCTTCTTGGTCCATACGCCGCCCGTAACGTAGGGTGCCGTGTCGGCACGCTGGTTGAGATTGCGCATTCCGCGGAGCACGAGGCTGCCGTCGCGCAGCTCATAGAGCGAGTCGCCGTGCGACATGTGGCGGTCCCAGTCAGACGTGCCGCGAGTAACTTTGGCCCAAACGGCCGGATCGAGACGCGGTGCGTCGAAGTCGTCCATCCAGTCAAGTTCCCATGCCTGGCCGAAAGAGGCCGGCGCGGCGCATGCCAGTAGAAGCAGGAGGTGTAAGAGTCGGAATTTCATACTTTTCTGTTGAGGTTCGGATGCCTCGGCGATAATTACAACGCGGGGACGCGCGTCAGAGTTTTCACGCGTCCCCGCCGAGATATGTTTCAGTCTTCGGAGCGAAGCCGCCTCATCGTTTTCCTCCGCGCTGCTTCTGCTGCTCCTTGAGCATCTGCTGCTGCTGGCGCTGCATCTCTTCGAGACGGGCCATGAATCCCGATTTCTTTTTCGGTTTCCTGGCGTTCTCGGCCATCTGCCGGCGCACGTCTTCCTCCTTGATTACATAGCGGAAGGCGTAGGTCTGGATGATGGTGATGAGCAGCGAGAGGAAGTAGTAGTAGCTCAGGCCGGCTGCATAGTTGTTGAAGAAAATCATGAAGAACACCGGCATCAGATACATCATCCACTTCATGCCGGGCATCTGTCCGGGCTGGTTCTGCATGTTGATGTAGGTGTAGACGATGTTGGTTACGGTCATCAGCAGGCAGAAGAGGGAGATGTGGTTGCCGAAGTATTCGGTAACGAGGGGAATGTTGCCGCTCCACGAGATAATGGCGTCGGGGGCCGAGAGGTCGTGCACCCAGAGGAAGCTCTCGCCCCTCAGCTCGATGCACGAGGGGAAGAACGTGAACATGGCGAAGAGGATAGGCATCTGGAGCAGCATCGGCAGACAGCCCGACATGGGGCTCGCGCCGGCCTTGCTGTAGAGAGCCATCGTCTTCTGCTGGCGCAGCATGGCGTTGTCCTGTCCGGGATACTTGTCGTTGATAGCCTTGATGTCGGGGGCGAGGATGCGCATCTTGGCCTGGCTCTTGAAGCTCTTGTAGGTGAGCGGGAAGAGCACGAGCTTGATGAGGAGCGTCATTATCAGGATGATGATGCCGTAGTTCGAGATCCACGAGCCCAAAAGCGTAAATAAGGGGATAATCACGCCGGTGTTGATCCAGCGGAAGAGGCTCCATCCCAGCGGGATGAGGCGCGTCAGCGAGAGGTCTTCGTCGGTGTCGACCTGCTTGTCGAGGTCAGAGAGGAGGGGATAGAGGTTGGGGCCGATGAAATAGTCGAAGCTGACGGGGTTCTCGGCCGTCCAGTCGTAGTCGTTGACCACGGCGCTGGCCGAGAGGCTCTTGAGATAGTCGGAGCCTTTGAGTATGTCGCTCTTGAAGTCGGCGGTGTTGAAGGGGCGCTTCGAGATGAGCACCGACGAGAAGAACTGGTTTTTGAAGGCAATCCATTTCACCTTTGCCTTGCGTTCCTCGGTGTCGTTTTTGTTTTCCGAAAGATTCTCGACCGAGCCGCCGGCATACTTGTAGTAGAGTCCGGAGTTGCGCTCCTCAAACATGCGGCCCTTCTCCTGGCGCTTGATGTCCTGGCTCCATTCCACGCCGAGGTTGCGGTTGTTGCTCTGCACGATGGGCGCCATGTTGCGCTGCACGATGCGCATCTTCACCACATAGCTGTCGCCTTTGGGGAGCGTATACTCGATGCCCCAGTAGGCGTCGGGCGCCATGTCGAGGGCCATGAGCACGGTGGAGTCGTTGACGGTGCGGGCGTTGAAGTAGAGGTCGCGGGTGCTGATTTCCTGCGGCAGGGGGAGGTTGAAGGCCATGCGGTCGGTGGAGTCGCGGAAGATCACCACCTTCTCCTTGCGCTTCTCGGTCTCGACGGCCGAATACTCGGTGTCGTACTTCTTGAGCTCGGCGCGGGTGATGCTTCCGCTCTTCGAGCTGATTTCCAATGCGAGCACGTCGTTCTCGAGCTTCACCGTCTTGTCTTCGCCCGTGAGGAAGCGTGCAAACTTGCCGTAGCGGCCGAGTGAGGCGCTGCGTGCGCGCAGTACTGCGATGCCGTTGCGCTGTTCGGCGGGTGAGAGACGCTCGAGGTTGGCGTTGACCACATCGGCGTAGTCCACGTTGCGGCCGGCCACTTCCACAGTGCCGTAGATGCTGTCGCCGCGGAGCGTGAGGTGCAGGCCGTTGTCGTCAATGGTGCTGACGCGGGTGCTGTCGGCCAGAATCCTGACGGTGCCGTTTTCGGCGATGTTGCCGGCAAGCCATTCCTTCTCGGTGGCCGAGAGGGAGTCGGTGCCGCCCGGAGTGGTCTGCGGGGCAGCCTGCTCGGTGGCGGCGTCGGTCTTGGCGCCGGGATTCTCGTTTTTGGGCTGAAGCCACATCCATCCGAAGAAGATGGCGGCCATTAGCAGCAGCCCGTAGATTGTGTTTTTATCCATTGGTAAGGGTCAGTTGTTTATCGGATGCCGTCGGCCTGAGGCTCAGCGACATTCCTTCTCGTCGTGGTAGGCGATAGCTGCCTTGATGAAGCTGATGAAGAGGGGGTTGGGATGAAGCACGGTCGACTGGTACTCGGGATGATACTGCGTGCCGATAAACCAGCGCTTTTCGGGCACTTCCACCACCTCCACCAGGCCGGTGCCGGGGTTGGTGCCCACGCACTGCATGCCCCCTTTCTCGAAGCGCTCGCGGAAGTCGCCGTTGAACTCGAAGCGGTGGCGGTGGCGCTCGCTGACGGTGGTCGAACCGTAGGCCTCGGCCACCTTGGAGCCGGGACGCAACTCACACTCGTAGGCGCCCAGACGCATGGTGCCGCCCATGTTGGAGATGCTCTTCTGCTCGTCCATGAGGTCGATGACGTTGTAGGGCGTCTTCATGTCCATCTCGGTGGAATTGGCCTCCTTAAGTCCGAGCACGTCGCGTGCGTACTCAATCACCATGCACTGCATTCCGAGGCAGATGCCGAAGGTGGGCACGTCGTTCTCGCGCGCCCATTTGAGGGCGTGAAACTTACCCTCGATGCCGCGCTGGCCGAATCCGGGGGCTATCACGATGCCGTCGAGGCCGCTGAGATAATCGCCGGCGTTGTCGGCTGTCAGCTGTTCGGAATCAATATATGAGAGGTTGAGCTTACGGTCGCAGTGGGTGGCGGCGTGGCTGAGCGATTCGTCGATTGACTTATAGGCGTCCTGCAGCTGCACATATTTGCCTACGAGGCCTACCTTCACCTCCTCCTCGGCCGTGGCCAGCTTCTCGAGGAAGGCGTTCCAGGCCGAGAGGTCAGGCTCGCCGACGGCCTCCACACCCATCTTGCGGAGCACGATCTCGTCGAGATGCTGCTCGTGCATCATCAGGGGCACCTGATAGATGGTGGGGGCGTCGAGGCTCTGAATCACGGCGTCGGGCTCTACGTTGCAGAACTGCGCCACCTTGCGCCGCATCGTGGCCGGTATGTCTTTCTCCGTGCGGAGCACCAGGATGTCGGGTTGGATACCGACCTGCTGCAGAAGCTTCACGGAGTGCTGCGTGGGTTTCGTCTTCAGTTCCTTGGCGGCCTTGAGGTAAGGCACGTAGGTGAGGTGGATGCAGAGGGCATTGCGTCCGAGCTCCCATCTCAGCTGGCGCACGGCTTCGAGATAGGGGGTCGACTCGATGTCGCCCACGGTGCCGCCGATTTCGGTGATTACGAAATCAAACTTGCCGGTGTTGCCGAGTATCTTCACGTTGCGCTTGATCTCGTCGGTGATATGGGGGATGATCTGCACTGTCTTGCCCAGATAGTCGCCGCGGCGCTCCTTGTCGATCACAGACTGATAGATGCGTCCGGTGGTAACGTTGTTGGCGCGTGTGGTCTGCGTGTTGGTGAAACGCTCGTAGTGTCCGAGGTCGAGGTCGGCCTCATGACCGTCGACCGTAACATAGCACTCGCCGTGCTCGTAGGGGTTGAGCGTTCCCGGGTCGATGTTGATGTAGGGGTCGAACTTCTGGATTGTAACACGATAGCCACGCGAAAGGAGCAGCCGCGCCAGCGACGAGGAAATGATACCCTTGCCGAGGCTCGACACCACTCCGCCTGTTACGAAAATATATTTGGTTTCCACTTTCTGAATATGATGCGGTTAGATATTTCTTTGATAAATAGCCCATTGAGGACCGACGGAATGCCGGACCGCAGTCAGCCGCGATTTTCAACCTGCAAATTTACTCAATTTTTCTCCAACTCGCAAAATTATTTGCCACCCCTCCCCTGCCGCGCCCCGCCGCCGGGGGCGCGAAGAGGGGGGATTCGGAGCACGCAGATGGATGCAGGCACTCATTACGCTGATACATAATCCCACACAGAGAGTCCCCGCGACGGCCTGCCGATGGCTTGCCGACGCGGGGACCGCATAAAGTCGATTAAGTGAGAGGGTTACTCCACGGCTATCTTTAGGGGACGGGGATGCTGGTCGGTGCAGACGAGGTAGACGCCCTTGGTGAGCATTATCGTCTCGCCGCCGCAGACACGCTCGCGCTCGAGCACCACGCGTCCGGACACGTCGTAGACCTTCATGCCGGTATGCTCGGAGTCGAGCATCACCACGAAGCCTCCGGGGATAAGGCCGATGTTGAAGGGCTGGTCGGCGCCAATGCCGATCACGGCGTCGTTGCCGGCAGCCACCTGTATGGAGTTGGACGGCTCGGAGAGCACTCCGAGGCGCGAGGCCTGAACGGTGTAGGATTCGGCCACATCGGGGTCGCGGTCCTCGACGAGCACATAGTTGAAGTCGGAGGTGAGCGTCGAGGCCTGCGGGCCGTCTTCGGTATAGCGCACGCGGTTGATGACGTAGTAGTCGATTACGTCGGGCGAGGGTTCCCAGTTGGCCTGATACGACGTCGACGTGATTTCAGTGGCCTCGGTAGCCACAAGCGTCGAGAGCTGCGGCACCTCGAAGGCCTGACCCTGAAGCGTTACAGCCACATCCCGGTCGAGCGGGAGGCCGCCGTCGTAGAGGCGGAGCGTGGCGGTGTGGACGCCGACGGAGGTCGGACGGTATTCAACCTGCAGCAGATATACGTCAGACGAATTGATGTCGGCTGCCGAAATCGAGTTGGTCGGGATGTAGAACATATTGCGGTCGGCGCCCTGGATGCGCACGGTGAGCGCGCTTGAGAGGTTGCTTCCGGCTATCTCGAGGGGCATCACCACGGTATGGCCCACTGCGGCCTCGCCCATATCGATGGCCGAGCCGTTGACGGGACGCGTGATTTCGGGGTCGCCGCTCGGCGGAGGGGTAACGGAGCCGCCCTGCTCGCTGATGTAGAAGGTTTCGGTCTGGCGCGTGCCCCAGATGTATTCGGCGAGTTCGGGGAAGTCGACGAATGGGTTGCGGTTGCCCTGATATTTCTCAACCTCGTCGTTGCGGTCTATCTCCTTCTGGCTCACCCGGTCGTTGCGCGCCCAGTCGAGCAGCATCTGGTAAGCCCAGGGCTGGAGCGTGGGCCACGAGTTCTGCCGGTACATGTAATTGACCACCCAGGGGAGGTCGTCGTAGACGAGGGCCATATAGAAGAATCCGCGGGCGAAGTCGCCTTTATACTCGTCGGCGGGCTCAAACACATTGCCCGAGCCGCCTCCGTAGCCGGTCTGGGCGGGTCCTACCTTCGAGACGCCGTTGTTGAACGTGGTCGACTTGCAGACGCCGAGGGGGTAATTGAGCTTGGCCTGGTTGGCCGGGCCGTCGGAGGGGTAAAGGTTCCACATGTCGGAATAGGCCGGCGTATATTCAACGTCGCCGTTCTTCTTCCACCACGATTTGGGCACGCTGTGCTCGCGCTGCATATTGTTGGCCGAGAACGACGAGCGTGCTGTCTGCCCTGAGCGGATGAGATAGATGTTGTCGCTGTACATGTCCCACCAGCGCTTGCATCCGTCGTAGAGGTCGGGATAGACGTCGGAGTATTGCCAATAGTTGGGCAGGTCGGTATATACGAGCATGGTGTGGCGCTGCACACACTCCTTGGCGGCAGCCTTGAGGGCTTCTTTCTTCAGGCCCTCCATCTTGTCGTAGTAACCCTGTTTGTAGACAGCCTGCGATGCCAGCGGACACAGCAGGGCGATAAGGAAGAAGTGTAAAAGTTTTTTCATGCGTGAATGTCTTTAAGTAAATAAGTAGATCGCATACTATACATACTATAATGGGTTAACGCCGGAGCCGCGCGTAAGGTTGAGGCGCCGGCGGTCGAAACGCCGCCGGCAGGAACTTGCTCTGCCGGCGGCGCGTATCGTGTCGTGCTGACGCGGGGTCAGTCAATCACCTCATATTCCGAGATGCTCTTCAGGCCGGGGGCGCCGAAGTATTTCTCGATATTGCCTTTGATCTTGACATGCTTGAGATAGATGCCGGGATTCTGGCGCAGGCCGAGGGCGTTGCGGATGTCGCCGGCAGGCACCTGCACGGCTATGCAGGCGTCTTTCGAGTTGGTGGTCGAGGCGGGGCCGAGGATGATGTTCGATCCGTTGTAGCCCGCCGTGGGGCTGTCTTCGATACCGGTGAGGTCGCTCGAGAACTTCCATTCCTGGGGACTGCCCGACTTGACGAAGCCTACCACCCAGCCTTCTACCCAGACGCCGGTGGTGGCGCCTGTCGGATTCTGCACGTAGGCGATGTTGAAGGGCTTTTCCTTCGAGCCGTCGCCGTCCACCTGAGGCTTGTCGCCTCCGCCTCCGGAGCCTCCCTGTGAGAGGTCGACGCCTTCGATCTCAACCTGGGCGGCCGAGCCGTCGTTGCCGCTGATGCCGGTCATACCGCTGACTGTGGCCAGGGTGCCGTAGGCGAGAATCTTCTTGCCGAGGTTGCCGGGATTGTCGAGCAGGTTGCCGTACTGGCGGGCGGGACTGCCCTGGGCGAGGGGAAGCACGATGCACTTGGTCCAGTCGCGCACGTCGGCCGAGGCTGCAATCACGAGGTTGTTGTCGGTCGGGTCGGCGGTGGTCCACTCGATGTCGGCGTTGGAGGTTACGGTCTGCCCGCCGGGGCGGAGGGTGCCGACGATATAGCCGGTGGTCCATCCGGCGGCGCCGGTGTTGGCGAGGCTCTGGGCCTCCTCTACGGTGTAAGGCTCATCCTTGGTGCCCTTCGAGTCGAAGATGCAGTCGGCGCGCGAGCGGAGAATCAGCTGCCACGAGCCGTTGAAGTAGCTCAGGAGACCGCGCACGCGTCCGGTGCCCTCGGGAAGCATATCGTTGTAGAACGAGGCATAACCCGAGTTGCGGACTATGATGGTCTGCCCCGAAGCATCGGTGAGGTTGCGGCTCGCATTGGCCTGATAAGGGGCGAAAGTCTCCTTGCCGCCGTCCTGGAAGCTGACGTTCTGAAGCTCGACGAGCTGGCTCTGCATCTTGCGCACCTCGTCGGCCGAGGTGCAGCCGTTGATCTGCGAGATGGTCGACTGGATGCAATACATCTTGCCATCGGTGGGATAAGCGTCGCCGAAGCGGATATAGTGCATGTCGGTGTCGGGGTTGCCGCTGAGGTAAGTGCCGTTTTTGAAGAGCTGATAGCTCATGAAGCTCACCTGCTGCGTGCCGTTGTAGACGCCGAGACCTCCTATCTGTTCGAGGCCGGCATATTTGCCGATATAGAAATTGAGCGAGCCGTCTACGGCGTCGCCCGACTCACGGTCGGGATACTTCACGTCTACGGCAGAGAGGTCGATCACTATCTCCTGTCCGAAGGGATAGACGGTGTAGAGGCTGTTCTGGTTGATCGAAAGGGTGATGGCACCGGTGGCGTCCTGGATATACATCGACTTATAGATGTTGCCCGAAGCGTCAGACGAGATCACGCGGCCCTTGATGATATACGGAGTCTTGGTGGCTTCGTCTTTGTATTTCAAGGGGATGGCATAGTTGGTGTCTTCTTTCCACATAGCGGCTTTGAGCTCCGCGATGGTGGTGTTGGCCACTACGGGTGCTTCCGGCTCTACGAGGTCGGGAGTATCCATATCGGCCTGGCAAGAAGTCAGAGCCATGGCTCCGAGCATTCCGAGACCGAGGAATATATTTTTATTGAATTTCATTGCTTCTGATTTTCAGGTGGTTGATGAAGATACAATCACTTTGAGCCTGTGATCTTGAGGTTCTGAATCTCCCAGGTGTCGGCTCCGGAGGCGGAGGAGGCGTATTTGAATGCCACCTGCACCTTCTTGCCGGCAAATGCCGAAAGATCGATGTTTCCGGAGTTGGAGAACGACCACGATCCGGCTGCGGGCCATGTAGGTATGGCTACAGCGGTCCAGGCTGTGGCTCCCTCTTCGCGCACTGCGAAGCCGCAGAGCTGGGTGAGGGTGGTCTGGAACTTGGCGGCATGATCGAATGAGGCGCCGACGCTCTTATAACCCGAGAGGTCGATCACGGGCGATACGGCATAGGCTTCCGAAGCGTAGGCAGTACCGCTCACGTAGGCACTTGCATTCAGATAGTTGTTGCCGTTGTAGGAGCGCCATGCGAACACGCTTTCAAGGCCTGCGGGAAGGTTGATGTTCTCAAATGTCCATCCTTCGGTCAGCGAAGCCGACTTGGCGTCAAGGGCCGAATAGATGGCGTCGCCGGAGGGAGTTGTTCCTCCGCCGCTGCCGGCATTACCCTTGGGACCCCACGCATAGTCGGAGGTATTTTTCAGACCGTTCACGCCGAAGTATTTGGCAAGATCACCCTTGAGCGAAACCTGCTTGCCGAGGTTGCCGGGGTTGTCCTTGAGGTTGAGCGCGGCGCGCACAGCTCCGGTCGGGAGGTTGACCGACGTACATTTCTTATAGTCCTTCTCCGTGGGGCTGTCGGCGATCATCAGGTTCGAGGCCTGTGCGTCTTCGGCCGAGAATGTGGCCCACTGCTCGTTGAGCGAGCTTGCGCCGTCGGGGTTCGACTTAATGTAGCCCACGATGTAGCCGCTCACCCATACGCCGGTGCCGGTCTGTCCGGCGAGCATCTGGGCCACGGAGTAGGGCTTGTCGGCCGAGCCGTTGCCGCCGCCGGTTACGGGAGGTGTCGGTTCGTCGCCTTCCTCACCCTGAGCGCCCCATACGTAGGCAGTTACGCTCTTAAGAGCCGCATTGGTGCCGAAATAGCGCTCCACGGAGGCTTTCACGGTAACCTGACGGCCGAGGTTGGCGGGATTGTCTTTGAGGTTGAGGGCCGAGCGCACGTCGCCGGTGGAGAGCTGCACGGGTATGCACTTCTCCCAGTCGGTCTCGTCGGGCGTGGCCGCGATGAGGATGTTGCTCGCGAGGCTGCACGGAGTGGTGAAGGTGGCAGTCTCAGCCGCAAAGCGGTTGTCGGTGCCTTCCTTGGTGTCGATCCAGCCTACGATGTAGCCGGTAACCCATTTGTCCGACATCTGCGTGCCGTTGAGAATCTGGGTGGCCGTATAGGGATTGAGGGCCGAGCCGTCGCCGAGTCCACCCTCGGGGGTGATGACCGGCGGCTGGGCCAGGTCTTCGCTGCACGACGCCAGACCGATTACGGCCAGCATCAGCATTGATAGATACAGACTTATCTTTTTCATGTCGAATTATCTTTTTTGATTGTAGAAGCCGGCCCGGTTCAGAAGCGGATTCCGAAATTGAAGAATACGCGGATACCCTGGGCGTAGTAATATTTGTTGGGGAACTTGGAGACATCGTAGGTAGTATAGTCGAACTTACCCTCCTGATAGCCGCCTGTCTGGATGTTGCGGTTGTTGAGAAGGTTGTTGACCGAGAGGTTGAAGTTGAGAGCGCCCCAGTTGGTGTAGATCATCTTGCCGATCGAGAGATTGAGCACGAATGCGTCTTTCAGCTTGTCCTGGTGGGTAATCTCCTTGATTTTCTCCTCGATGGCCTGCTCGTAGGTCTGCCCGGCTGCGGGCTTCACGACGGTGTAGAGCTCGGGCATCTCCTCGTGGCGAGTCGGCGAAAGGTCTACATAAGCGTCGCCCAGCCAGTTGGCCGATACTTCGAAGAACCAGTTTTTCGGAGCGGCATAGTTGAGCGAGATGTTGTAGGCCTGCTGCGGGGTGCCTCCGAGGTGATAGTTCTTGAGGTAGACGCGGCGGGTAACGTCGTCCTGCGAGCCGTTCTCATACGAGCGCACGCCGAGGGGATTGTTCTTGTAGCGGTAGCTGGCGATGGTGGCGGCTGCCGAGACGGTGAGCGAGGGGATGATCTTATAGCTCAGACCCAGCTCGATGCCGCGGTACTGGGTGTGGATTCCGCTCATCGAATAGTTCATGAACGTGTTGAGCTGATAGTCG
The DNA here is from genome assembly GCA_945873625.1 of uncultured Porphyromonadaceae bacterium. Taxonomy (GTDB): domain Bacteria; phylum Bacteroidota; class Bacteroidia; order Bacteroidales; family Muribaculaceae; genus Lepagella. The sequence goes on from CAMCDS010000001.1 coordinate 161,985, forward strand.
TAGAATCCGGTGCGCTTGATGCCGTTCCACATCTCGGTGTAGAATGCGCCGATCGAACCGCGGAAACGCGAATAGTTCCAGACATAAGCGATGTCGGCCGAGAGGAAGCGCTCTGATTTCAGACCCTGCACGGCAGTGTCTTTGATACGGGGCGACACGTAGGCGTAGTCGGGCAGCGGGGCGCGGGTGCCGTAAGATGCATGGGCTGTGATGTAGTTGCGGCCGTTGATCTTATAGGTGGCGCCGGCCTTGATGGCTGCGTCGTCGAATGTGTGGCGTTTGCCTGAGCCGTAGCTGTTTTCAGGGGCGCGTCCGTTGCGCATCTCGCCGTGGCGCATGAAGTTGGTGTAGGTAACTTCCAGACCGTAGTTCACGTTCCAGTGGCGCGTATTGATCTGATTCTGCAGCCATGCCTTGGCGGTGATAGAGCGGATGTGGTAGTCGTAGCCGAACTTGTCGCCTTCCTTCACCCTGCGGTTGGGGTCGTTGAGGTTGTTCTGCAGGATTTCGGGGTTGCCGGGGAAGTCGCGTTCCGAGAAGTTGTCGATGTCGCGCCAGAACTCGCCGCCGAGCAGGTTGCGGATGGTCTTGTAGTAGTGGCCGTCGCTATAGTTGAAGCTGATGCCGCCCTGAAGCGTCATGAAGTCGTTGAGGCGATGGTCGATATAGGAGTTGAACATCCACGAGGTGAGGTTGCTGTGGCGGTTCTCGAGGATATAGCTCGACTGTCCGATGAGCTCGGGGTTACGGTCGAAGTTGGTGCGGTTGAGCAGGTTGGTGCGATAGATGGCGTCCCAGTTGATCTGGCGCGCGCTTTCGTCGTTCTCCCAGAGGTCGCGGTAGTAGTTGTAGGTAGCCTCGTGGTTGGCCCAGATGTCGGGGTTGCGGAGGCGTTCCTCTTCGGTCATGTAGTTGCCGCTCCAGGGGTTGGCGGGGTTATAGTACGAGGGGAGGTAGCGGTAGTAGTCGGGACGGGGGTCGGCCGCCTGATACCAGTTGAGAGCCGACGACGAGTAGGCGTTGTGGCGGAAGCCCACGCCGGTGTTGACAGTAGTTCCCATGCGGGGTTTCCATATCCAGTTGAGCAGGGCGGCGGGATCGAACGACTCGACAATCTTCGAGCTCTTCTTCTTGCCGTCGAGATAGCCCCATGCAGGGTTGTAGAGGTTGCTGCCGGCAAGGTCGTATGCTTCCTGCGTGGCGGCCGTGTTGGTGGCGCGCTGCGTGGGGGCTCCCCATGTGGTGAGGTTGAGCGAATGTTTGTCGTTAAACACCTTCTGGAGTGAGAGCGAGTAGCCGATCGAGTTGTAGAACGTGCCTTTGATCACACCCTCGGGGGCATAGCGTCCGATGATCGATGCCGAGAATGCCCATCCGTGCTTGTTGAGGCCGGTGGAGTACTGCATCATCAGGCGCAGCATGTAGTTTGAGTTGGTGTAGGAGAAGTTTCCGCGGAAGCCGGGTGCGTATTCCGAGGCGTAGGTGGTGAAGTTGGAGGCGCCGCCGATGTCGCCGAAGCCATAGCTGGAGGCGTCGAGGCCTACGTCGACCGAACGGTTGCGGAAGGCGCTCGACGTCATGCCGCCGAGTCCGGAGAAGTTGAATCGTCCGCGCATGGCGTCGTTGAAGTCGAAGCCATTGATGTAGCCGGCACTCCAGTTCGAGTCGTAGCCGCGGAAGCGGAAGCGCATCACGGAGAAGTCGTAGTTGGTGGCCTGGTAATAGATGTTGTCGGTAGCGCCCTGGATGGTGCCGATGCTCTGCATGGATCCTTCGTCTTCCATCACGTTGGCGTCGTCGAAGTTGGTGTCGTCGTTCTGCGACGTGCCGGTGAAGATGGAGTTGTCGGGCGTGAGGCGGATGGTGCCGAGGTCTTCGACCCGTCCTTCGCGGATGTCGACGTCGAGGTCGAGGTTCTTGTATCCGTAAGCGGAGATTTCAAGCACATCGTCGCCAGGCGCTGCATTGGTGATGGTAAACAGGCCGTCGGCTCCGCCCATGACGTAGGCCGACTGGTTTCTCAGAAACACGTTGGCGTCGGCCACGGGTTTCCCCGAGACGGCGTCGACGAGCGTCCCCTTGATGCCTGTGGCTGCCAGCGACGGGAGAGCGAAAGCCAGCAGGAGCAGTAGAGAAAGTTTAATACGCATTTGATATGTAGGTGATTAGATGGATTGTTCTTTGATTGTCATTGTTGTCGCTCATCTGAACGTCAGAAACACCTCGGTGGGCAGATGGTCTGAATAGCCGTTGGTCCATACGCCGCCGGAGAAGGTACGGAAAGGATACCCCTTGTACTTGCCGTCGGTCTGGAGCAGGAACGGCAGGTTGTTCCACACCAGGGCGCCGTCGTAGACGAGGCGCGAGCGTCCGTCGGGCAGCAGGTTGTAGCCCACGATAATCTGGTCGAAGAGATCCCAGCCGCCACGGTAGATATAGGAGCCGATGCCGTCGTCGAGCTTCTGCCAGAAGGGATTGAAGAAGCCGCCGGCCTTCACCTTGTCGATGTTTTTCTTGGCTCCGAGCACCTCGGCGCAGCTCTTGTTGCTGGGGTCGTCGTTGAGGTCGCCCATGATGATGATTCCGCAGTCGGGATAGAGGTTGGTGAGGCTGTCGGCGATATGCTTGCTGAGCGAAGCGGCAGCCTCGCGGAGCCAGCTGCTCTCCTTGTCGCCTCCGCGGCGCGAAGGCCAGTGGTTGACGATGACGCCTACTCGCTGCCCGCCAAGAAGGCCGAACACACACATCTGGTCGCGCGTGCGGAAGTTGGGAAGCTCGGGGATGTGGAGGTAATGGTTGGTAACGTTGATGAGGCGGAACTGCCTTGGGTCGTAGAGCAGGCCCACGTCAACGCCGCGCCGGTCGGGCGAGTCGTGGTGCACGATCTGCAGGTTGCGCCCGGCCAGCGCCGGAGCCTTCACAAGGTCCTGAAGCACAGTGATATTCTCGATTTCGCTCACTCCGATCATCGCCGGCCCGTCGGGCGTGCGCCGCGTGGTGAGCTTCGAGAGGGCATACGAGAGATTCTTTATCTTCGAGTTGTACTTATACGAATCCCAGCGGTTCTTGCCCTGCGGCGAGAACTCGAGGTCGTATTTGCCATTGTTGTTGATGGTGTCGAAGAGGTTCTCGAGGTTATAGAACGCCACTCCATACACTTTGCGACCCTGCCCCGGCGCCTGCGAGGTCTGGGCATGAGACACAAACGACGCTGACCCGGCCACAAGCATGCCGAGCAGCGCTAAGGTAAACTTTTTGAATTTCATCTGCAGAAATTTGTAGATTAAGAGTGCGGACGGGGACGGGGATGCGCGGCCCTGCGGCCCGCATCCCCGTGCCTCAGATCAGAAATATTTGGTCTCCTTGCCCTCCATGGTAGAGAGGAGCGAGTTGGCCAGCGAGCTGGCGCCGATGCGGAAGAGGTCGTGGTTGAGCCATTCGTCGCCCAGCACCTCCTTCACCAGCGCATAATAATGAAGCGCCTCCTCCGAGGTGCGCACGCCGCCGGCGGCCTTGAAGCCCACCTTGCGGCCCGTAAGCTCATGATACTCCTTGATGCACTGACACATCACGTAAGCCGCCTCAAGCGAAGCACCCGGATAGATCTTGCCAGTCGACGTCTTCAGGAAGTCGGCGTCGCTGTAAAGCGAAAGCACCGAAGCCTTCTTGATGTTGGCAGCCGTCTTCAGCGCCCCCGTCTCGAGTATCACCTTCAGCTTCGCATCCTTGATGGTATGCTTTATCTCGATAATCTCATCGCAGAGGTCCTCGTAGTTCTCGTCGAGAAACATCCCGACGTTCATCACGATGTCGACCTCGTCGGCACCGTCGGCCACGGCCAGGGCCGCGTCGCTGATCTTCACCGACGTGAAAGTCTGGCTCGAAGGGAAGCCGCCGGCCACCACTGCGATGTCGACGCCCTGCACGTCGAGGTTAGCCTTCACCACCTCGGCGAAATTGCTGTAGACGCAGATGGCGGCCACATTCTTATACTGAGGGAAATCATTGTCGAAGTCATTAACCCTCTGAGTGAACTTGGCCACACTCTTCTGGCTGTCTTCGGTGCTCAGCGTAGTCAGGTCGATAGAGCTGAACAGAAACTGATACACCTCGGGCGAGACATACTTCGAAGAATTTTCCACTATCTTACGCACTTCAGCAGCAACGATAGCATCGTCTTCCGTTACCTTGCTTGCTGCCAGAGCTTTCTGGTATCTGTCCATATTATAATATGTTTTTAGTTGTTTTGAAATTCGGTGTAATCTTGCATGCGCGGCAAGAGGTCTGCAGTTCCAATATCAACGCACAGACAGCGAAATCGGTTCGCCCGCGCACTGATAAACACGCGCCCGCGACGCGACGAAGCCACACCGGACTCCCTCATTCAGCCTCCGCCCGGACCTCATCCGGCCAAAGGTAACCGCAAAGATAGCCACGATTCCCGACATCACCAACTTTTTCACCCAAAAAACACACCGGGAAGGGTGGTGACGGGATACTTTTCGGGGACGTGAGGTCTGTAACCTCCACGGGAAAGGCAAGCTGATGATGTCAGAATGTACGGTTGTGCGAAATTTGCAACTGCCAAACGGTAAAGACTATGAGTTAGGTGCAATCCACGATTTATTATTCGAGGATTGCATACCGGGAGTTGCGGTGGGGGTGGTGGGGCTAAAGGCGGGCGGAGAGGAGGGCGAGGGTGGCGGAGGCGAGGCGGCGGGAGGCGACGGAAGGGTCGAGGGGGTCGGCACCGCCGGCGGAGGCGGCAGAGGCGGAGGCGGCGGCGACGGGGTCGTTGATGCAGATTACTTCGGAGAAGCCGGCGGCGAGGAGGGCGGGGCGGTCGGCAACGCGCCCGGCAAGGAGCGCAGTCGGGACGCCCATGAGTGCGGCTATGCGCATGGCTTGCAGCGGGGCTTTGTTCATCAGTGTCTGGCAGTCGGCACTCCCCTCGCCGACTATCAGCAGCGAAGCACCGCTGAGCTTCCCTGCAAGGCCGGTGGTGTCGGCCACAAGCGTGGCGCCGGGTGCCAGCACGGCGCCGGCTATTCCGGCCATTCCTCCGGCAAAACCGCCTGCCGCGCCAAATCCGGCTTCCGGTTTTTCTTCGGTGAAATCGGCATTTTTCTCCGTTTCTTCAACAAACACTTTAATATTACAATCAGAATATTTAAAGTATCGCTTTAAGTTATTGAGCCCGGCTTCGAGGAGTTTCACCTGCTCCGGCGAGGCTCCTTTCTGCGGTCCGAACACCTGCGCGGCGCCACGAGGCCCGGTCAGAGGGGCGTCTACGTCGACCGCTATCGTGAGGCTTATACCGGAGAGGCGACGGTCGAGTTCCGAAGTGTCGACGCCGCATATTTCCGCAAGCATGGCTCCTCCGGACGGAGAGTCTATGATGCGTCCGCCGGCGGCGTAGAAGCGGCAGCCGAGAGCCTGAAGCGCACCGATGCCGCCGTCGACGGTGGCACTGCCTCCCGCCCCGACGATAATACTACGGACGCCACGACCGATGGCATCGAGAATCAGAAGCCCGGTGCCGAATGTCGATACCCGCATCGGGTCGCGCCGCTCGGGAGGCACAAGCGGAAGTCCCGACGCCGAGGCGAGGTCGATGAAAGCCGTCGATGTCGACCGGTCGATGAAATAGGATGCCGAAAGGGGACGCATGTCGACCGTGAACGTCGGCACTTTCACCTCCTCGGCACCGCAGGCCGAAGCGAGCGCACACGCCGTGCCCTCTCCCCCGTCGGCCATCGCCGACTCCACGCACACCGCCCTCCTGCCGCTTATGCGCCGAAAGGCGTTCACGCCGGCTGCGATAGCGGCGGCCGCCTCCGGAGCGGTGAGCACGCCCTTGAACGAATCGGGCGCGGCCACTATCCTTATCTCTTTATCGTCCTTGGGATGCCTCGTCATGTCAATTTTACGGAAAAAGCCGTCAGTCGAACACCGCCTCAGGGTCGACCCGGCCATAGCTTGCGGCGGCCTCGCGCGCCACGGTGGAAATCATACGGTTGGCGAAGCGGCAGTCGAGGCAGCGCGCCGCGTCGCAATATTCCTTATGGAGCTGCACCAGCGCCTGGCTCCTCAGCGCATTGTCGGCTTTAAGCCCGAGAGTCTGCCAGTTGCGTACATATCTGTTTTTCTCCGGCGGTAGCTCTTCGAGAATAGCCATCGCATCCTCGGCCAGCCTCATATTGCCCGAAAGCGATGCGTAGGCATACATCACCGGGACTGCGAAGTTGATTATCAGGGAGTCGACCGAAGCCTGCCCCATAGCGCCTACCGGGCGCGGCTCCACGCTGTCGAATGAATAATGGTTCGCCCAGAAACCTTCGGGCTGCCAGTCAAACAGTTTTCTGAGCCCGTCGCATCCGCCCGCGTTGCCCAACACGTCGCCGGCGAGCGAGAATCCGCCCTCGACGGCCTTTGCAAGCAGCGCTATTCTGCGGTGGGGGAAATTCTGCGGACGCGTGCGCGCGAACTTCCATACCGACGCCTGCATCGGGCGAAGCGAATATTTGCGGCAGAGGAAGAAGTATTCGCGGCACAGCAGCTGATAGTATTCGTCGAATATGCGTTGCGAGGGGTCGAGCAGTCCGGCCTGGCCGAACATCATGGCTTCGAGCTGGAACAGATTGTCGGAATGACGGAGCAGGAATCTGAGCGGCAGGCTGCGGGCAAGCATCTCGAAGGGGGTGCCGTTGAGCCCGAATCCGAGGCTACGTGCGAGCATCACGAAGCAGGTCTGCTCCCAGTCGCCCGCGAGGTTGGCGTTTTCGTCGAGCACCCTGCGCGCCTTGGCCTGCATCCTCTCCACGGCGAGCGACTCAAGCCAGTCCTCGCGCAGCAGCGAGGGGATGCGGTCGAGCGTAGCGGCGCATTTGATGTCGGTCTTTCCGGCGGTCAGGCGGGCGTAGAGCGACGAAGCCTCGACCGGCACCGGAAATTCAAGAGTTGGTATCGGCGAGCCGTCGGCGCGACACACCTGCGTATCGGCGTCGGCCACCACGTGCAGAATCACCGAGTCGTAGGCGCGGTCGGTGTGGTGCCGGTGCAGAAACCAGTCGGAGGCCCTGACGTGAATCTCGACGTTACCTGCCCACACCGTGCCGCCCATGGCGACACGTGCGTCGGCGAAGTCGGGGCCGGCATCGAAGTTCTGCCGGCCCGGATTCGCCACATGTATCCTTGAGCCGTCGGTAAGGTCGAAATCCCTTCCGAGGGCTCCCGTCCGCCACAGATACTGATACATCATCTCCATGCGGGCGGCGGGTAAGGTCAGTGCCTGGGAGAGCGGCGTTTCTCGCCGGTAGCGGCCTCGATGCCCGAGGCGATGTCGTCGAATATCTCGTCGACTATTCCCGAGCCGTTCACCTTGATGTATTTACCCTCGTTGGTATAGTATTCCCTGAGGGGGCATGTCTGGTGATGATATACGTCGAGACGGTTCTTGATGGTCTCGAGGTTGTCGTCTGCCCGGCCGGTCTGCTGTCCGCGTTTCAGCATCCTGTCGATCAGCTCCTCCTCGGGCACTTCAAGCCCGATGACGGCATGCAGGTCGGTGCCGCGCTTGCGCAGCAGCTCCCTGAGAGCCTTTGCCTGGGGGATGGTGCGGGGATAGCCGTCGAACACCACGCCGTTCTTCTCGCCGGCATGCTTGTCGAGCACGTCTTCGAGAATCTGCGTCATCAGTTCGTCGGGAATCAGCTGCCCTTTCGAGATATATTTGTCGGCGGTCTTGCCGAGTTCAGTGCCGCGCGCGATATGGTCGCGCAATAGTTCTCCCGTGGAGATATGGTAGAGTCCGAACTGGTCGATCAGTTTCGCGCTCTGAGTGCCTTTTCCGCTTCCGGGAGCTCCGAATAAAACGAGATTAAGCATGAAGAAGTGAGTGTTTTTATATGCAAGTAGGGGTTTCCGCCCGAGCGGGGAGGAGCGCGAGGGGTTCAGTCCTCGGTGTTGACGTATATGTCGCGGAGATTGCGCACCTTACCGTCGAGGTCGAGTCCATACCCGATGATGAACTTCGGGGGTATTGAAAACGCCACATAGTCGGGCACGAAGCCGGTCTTCGAGCTTTCGGGCTTATGCAGCAGCGTCGCGAAGCGCACCGAAGCCGGATTGCGCTTCTTGAGGTCGCTGATCATCCTGTCGGCGGTGAGGCCGGTGTCGACAATATCCTCGATAATAACAATGTCGCGTCCCTCGATGTTTTCCGGGAGGCCGATAATCTGCTTGACGGTGCCGGTCGACTGAGTGCCCTGATATGACGAATATTTCACGAAGGCTATCTCGGCGTCGTTGATTCCGGCCTCGCGGAAGAGGTCGGCGGCGAAGATGAACGCGCCGTTGAGCACGCAGAGGAAGAGGGGCGATTTCCCTTCCAGATCGCGCCGCAGCTCGCCGGCCACGCGCTTCACCTGCTCTTGAATCTGCTCTTCGCGCAGAAAAGGTACGAATGTTAGTCCGTTGACTTTAAGTTTGTTGTCCATGCCGCTCTAAGGGTATTTCCGGAAGAAAACTCCCTGTCGGGAATCCGTCCGGTTTCAAAATTACAAATTTGGGACAAAGTTAGTGAAAATCTTTCGTCTCCGCAACTCTATCTGCCGGAATCGGCGTTTTCGTCTCTCTCCGGCGCGACAGCCGTGCCGGTGCGGCTGTCGGGCTGCCAGCGCGGGCGCCGCTTCACCTCCATATAGACCTTGGCGAGATACTCCCCCACCACCCCGAGGGCAAGCAGCAGCACTCCGGTGCAGAACCATATAGAGAGGATGATGGAGGTCCATCCGGCTATCGTATGGTCAGTGAAGTAGCGGATGAGCACATATACGAGAATCACGGCGGCTATCGCCATGAAAGCCAGGCCGCAGCCGAGTATCATGCGCGCCGGGCGCACAGAGAACGAGGTAATGCCGTCGGCCGCGAAGTTGAGCATCCGGGCAAGCGGATATTTCGATTTTCCGTAGCGGCGCGGAGGGCGGTCGTAGTATACTCGCCCCTGCGTCATCCCCAGCATGGGCACTATGCCTCGCAGGAAAAGGTTGGTCTCCTCAAACCGCCCGAGGGCTTTGAGCGCCTTGGCCGAGAGAAGGCGGAAGTCGGCGTGGTCGCAGACGGTGCTGACGCCGAGGCTGCGACGCAGGCGATAGAACGCTTTGGCCGTCAGGACCTTGAATACATTGTCCGACTTACGCCTCCGCCTCACGCCATACACTATCTCATACCCCTTGGCGTAGAGGCGGAGCATGTCGGCTATGGCCTCGGGGCTGTCCTGCAGGTCGGCGTCGAGGCTCACGGCGGCATCGCATACGCACGCCACTTCGTCGAGCCCGGCCATGAGGGCATGCTGGTGGCCGGCGTTGGCCGCCAGTCGCAATCCCCTGACACGTCCGGGCCTGAGGCCGGCAAACTCTTCGATAAGACGCCACGTGGAGTCGGAAGAGCCGTCGTCGACATACAGCACGAAACTACCCTCGCGCGCAAGTCCGGCCGACACGAGCGAGTCGAGCGTATGCATCAGCACGCGCTGCGTCTCGGGCAACGCCTCGGCCTCGTCGAGGCAGGGCACCACGAGGGCCAGCAGCGGAGCGGGGCGTGAGAAGTCGGGCGGAGGGGTCTGCATGGGTCAGAGGGTCAGCAGGTCGTTGAACAATGAGATATATCTTCCGGCTACGGAAGCGGCCGAAAACCGCTCCTCCACCGAGCGCCGCATCCGCTCCCTCACCCCGGGGTCGGCGGAGAGCCTGATGCCCCTGCGGATGCCTTCGGCAAACGCTTCGGCCGCCTTCGCGTCGTCATCGGGATAGCCGACGAGCACGCCCGTCGCTCCGTCGTCGATAATGTCGCCCTGCCCGCCGCGCAGAAACGCCACGGGCACGCAGCCGTAGGCCTGGGCCTCGACGAGCGTGCCGGGCAGATTCTCGAAAAGCGAGGGGGAGACAAGCAGGTCGGCGCCGGCATAGACTTCGGCCAGCGCTTCGGCGCCCGAGATGCGCCCGAGGTGGCGGTGGCTGATTCCGAAACGGGTGAGCGACGCCGCGTCTTTCACGTCGCCGAACGTGAGCAGCTCCATCGACGCCGCCTCCTCCGGATGCCGCCCGGCGAGTATGCGTGTGGCTTCGGCCAGAACCGGCAGTCCCTTTATCGGGGCGTCGACCCTCGCGGCCCCGAAGAGGAGCACGGTCTTGCCGACGTGCGGCCTGCGCTCCGGCCTGAGCGAAAGGTCGAAGGGATTGGGAATCACCGACACCGGCTGACCGGAGAGCAGCGATGAACGCGCCGACTCACCTTTAAGCCAGTTGCTTACGGCCACATAATGAATTCCGCGCAGGTCGACCACCCGCTTCTTGCGCCTCCACGTCTTCTCCGAGAGGTCGGCAGGCGACGCCTTCGCGCCGAGCAGCGGACAGTCGCCGCAGCAGCGCTCAAAGCGGCGGCAGTCGAAGGCATGATGACATATGCCGGTGAAGTTCCATTCGTCGTGCATCGTCCAGACTATCGGCTTTCCGGTCTCGACAAGTTTTCTCACCCCCTTGAGCGAGAGCATCCCCTGGTTCACCCATGCGAGGCATACCACGTCGGCCTCCTTCACGAGCGGATGGCGCCAGAGAGGCAGCCCCTCTTCCGCCGTGTCTATCTGAAAGAGTGTGCTCCGGTTAAGCCCGTTGGCAAGAAATATCTTTAGCCGTTCGGCGAGAAACGCCTGCCGGATGCGCCGCCCGGATGCCGCACGCACCACAAACGGAGAATCGGTGCGCTTCTCGCATACGAGCATGCGCGCGTCGACGCCGCGGGCGCGCAACGCATCCATAAGGCGCAGGCTCACGATAGCGGCCCCGCCGGTGTCGTCTGAACGGGAGATTATCACTACCTTCATGGTCTCGCTGCTGATGTTCAGGGCTTTCTGCGCAAGGCGGTGAATCGATAATTCAATCCTTCATGGCAACCGGCCTCCTCCTCGAAACTCTCGTCGGGACGCCATTCCTCCGGGTCGAACTCCGGGAAGAACGTGTCGGCGTCGGGGAAAGTGGCCTCTACCCTTGTGATATACATGCGCGAGGCCAGCGGCAGCATCGCCTTGTAGAGGCGGCCTCCGCCGAGGATGAAAGGCATCGGGTCCGACGCGCACATGGCCAGGGCCTCTTCGGGCGACGAGGCTTTTTCGCCTCCCTCGGGACGGAAATCCGGGTCGGTGCTCACCACTATGTTGCGGCGGCCGGGGAGCGCCCCTTTCGGGAGCGACAACCACGTGTTGCGCCCCATTATTACCGGGTGGCCCATGGTCAGCCTCTTGAAATGGCGCAGGTCGGCGGGCAGGTGCCAGGGCATGGTGCCGGCGCGCCCTATCGCCCGGTCGTCGCCCATGGCGACAATCAGTGCGGTCTCCTTGGGACGCCCTGTGGAGGAATTGAACACGCTGAACGGATGGAGCGAGGCGATGTCCTTCTCGCGGTCGGTGTCGGAGGTGTTGGGGAAAGCTATGGTCTGTTCCATGATTATGCTTTTTTGGGTGTGGCCGGCGGTCAGACGCTCACTTCCCCCTTGATGGCCGGCCAGGGGTCGTAGCCTTCGAGGGTGAAGTCGTCGTAGCTGAAGCCGAATATGTCTTTCACTTCGGGGTTGAGGCGCATCACAGGCAGGGCGCGAGGCGTGCGGCTAAGCTGCTCATGCACCTGGTCGAGGTGGTTGAGGTATATATGCAGGTCGCCGAAGGTATGCACGAACTCTCCCGGCTGCAGGCCGCACACCTGCGCCATCATCATCGTGAGCAGCGAATAGGAGGCGATGTTGAAGGGCACGCCGAGGAAGGAGTCGGCGCTCCTCTGGTAGAGCTGCAGCGAGAGGCGTCCGTCGTTGACGTAGAACTGGAAGAAGGCGTGGCAGGGCGGCAGGTTCATGCGGTCGAGATCGGCCACGTTCCACGCGCTTACAATGATGCGGCGCGAGTCGGGGTTATAGCGTATGTCTTCGACGGCACGCGAAATCTGGTCGATTGCCTCGCCGTCGTATCCCGGCCACGAACGCCACTGATAGCCGTAGATGTGTCCGAGGTCGCCGTCGGGGTCGGCCCATTCGTTCCATATCCTCACTCCGCGTTCCTGAAGCCAGCGGGCGTTGGTGTCGCCCCGGAGAAACCACAGCAGCTCGTAGATGATGCTTTTCAGATGCACCTTCTTGGTGGTGAGCAGCGGAAAGCCCTTGCTGAGGTCGAAGCGGGTCTGATAGCCGAATACGGAGATGGTTCCCGTTCCGGTGCGGTCGGTCTTGCGGTGGCCGTTTTCAAGTATATGTCTGAGGAGGTCGTGGTATTGTTTCATGTCGTTGTTCGGTATTTGTCAGCTATACTCCGCCGCTCTTGGCGCGTTTCATCAGCGGGGTGGCGGCCCGGTTGCGTCCCGACTGCCACCTGATGGCCCCGTCGGGACAGCGGTCCACGCATTTCATGCAGCGCACACACCTCTGGTCGTCGACGTAGCGCCCCACCACCTTCACACACCCTGCCGGACACACGTCTTCGCATATAAGGCATCCCGTGCATCTGTCGGGGTCGATTTCTATCCGGTAGGCGGCGTTGCTTCCGGCTATGCTAAGGACAGTGCCTACGGGGCACACCGTGTTGCAGAACCCGCGTCCCCACAGCACTGACACAGCCGCCATGGCGAGGAGGCTCGCCGCTCCGGCGGCTATCCCCGTAGCGGCCCCTATCCCGAGACCTGCGGCGGCGAGGGCCGAGGCGTCGGGCCTGGCCACCGCCGCGATGTTGGCGAAAATGTTCCACGGCTCAATCAGCGCCGGCACCACCGTGATACCGGCTATAAGGCAGATGGCATAGACGGCGAGGATATGATAGCGCGCCTGCCGGCGGGGCCGGTAGCGGTAGCGGCGGCGCGAAGCCGGAAGAAACCGGCGCAGGCGCGAGGCGATGTCGATCAGGGTTCCCGCCGGACAGACAGTGGCGCAGTAGATACGGCCGTAGATGATGGTAATCACAAGCCAGAAAAGCGTCGCCCCGAGGGCAACGGAAATCATCGAGGGGATAATCTGGCTCCTGAACGAGAGGGTGCCGAGGCGGCCCGCCCATCCGCCCGCAAACACGTAGGCCACCGACAGGACCAGAAACAGCCCTGCCAGTATCAGACGTGTCTTGCGGAGGTTTTTCATTTCGGTAAGGTGTCAGAATATGGTCAGCGCGCTGTCGTCGGGCGCTCCGATGAAGAGCGACGTAATCAGTATGGCGACGGCCATGACAAGCATGTTGAGGTTGACGGCCAACTGCATTTTTCCGCTGTCGGCCTTGGGATTGTCAAGCAGGAAGCCGAGGCGGCAGTTCACGGCCAGCGCAATGGCAGGCACAGGCATGTACATCCACCAGTCGGGCAGGTTCTGCGCCACGCAGAGCAGCGCTATAACGACGGTCCAAACGACTCCGTTGCCGAAGAACAACGCCTTTGCGAGCCCTTTGCGCCCCTTCATCGGCAGGGTGTTGCGTCCGTAGCTTCCGTCGTGCTCGATATGGAAGATATTGTGGGTGATGTTGCAGTTCACTGCCATTAGTCCCATGACGACGGCTATGTAGAGCGCCGGGCTGACGTCGTAGAAGTTGAGCAGCCTGTTGGCCTCGTGGCCCGACTGCGTCAGCGTGGTGCCTATGACGGCTATCGGGCCGAAGAGAATGAACGTGGTCAGCACTCCCCAGGGGGTGCGTATCGCAGGCCGGGGGCCTGCGAAGGCAAAGAACACGGTAACAGCCACCGCCGCGCCGACGAGCAGCACCCAGAATCCGGCCATGGCGAGCAGCGCGAGGCCGATGATGGCGTCCATGATGAGGAGGCCTATCGCGGCCTCCCGGAGCACGGTGGCCTTGGGGATAGAGTCGATGTCGGACTGCGCGTCATCGTCGTCGAGGTCTTCGTGTCGCGCCTTCATGTCGTTGTAGCAGCACCAGAACGAGCCGGAGAGCTGCGAGAGCACGGCGAAGATGAGGCAGAGCGTGGCGGGGAGCAGCTCCATGTTGCCGCGCAGGGCCGCGGCGCCCGTGCCGGCTACCACGCACGCCAGCGAGATCAGCAGCATGCGCGTATGGGCGGCCCGGGCAAGCATTCCGGTTACGGATGTCGATTCGTAGATAGGGTTTGTTTCAGCCATAATGTTATGAAAAGAAAAAGAAGATTGATGATAATAGATTCAGCTGAAAGGGGCGGTGCGTCAGTCGATTGTATAGAGCACCACAAACAGGCTCGTGGCCCCGATGGCCACCCAGAGCGTTATGGCCTGGATGAGCGGCTTGACGCCTACCGAGCGGATGACGCCGATGCTGAGGCTCGCGCCGATGGCGAAGAGCACGGCTATCAGAGCCTGCTTGGCCACGACCACGATGCTGTCGTAGACCGGACGGAGCGTCTCGGCGGCTCCGGCGGGCGTATAGGTGTTGATCACCATGGCGAGCACGAAGAGAAGGATGAACCAGGGGATGCTGATTTTAGCCTTGCCTTCGCCCGAAGGCTGCTTGCGGAACACCCACATCGTAACGAACGCCAGCGGAATTATCCAGAGGGCGCGCGTGCACTTGATGAGCGTGGCGAGCTCGCAGGCCACGGGGCCGTAGGCGTCGCCGGCGCCTACCACGGAGCTGGTGTCGTGGATGGCTATGGCCGCCCACGTGCCGAACTGCTCCTGCGAGAGACCGAGGAAATGACCCATCGGAGGGAAGATGAAGAGGGCTATGGCGTTGAGGATGAAGATTACGCCGAGCGACACGGCCATCTCGTTCTCATTGGCCTTGATCACTCCGCCCACGGCCGCTATGGCGCTGCCGCCGCAGATGGCCGTGCCGGCCGAGATGAGATATGAGGTCTTCTCCTGGATGCGCATGTAGCGGCCGAGCATCACGCCGATGACCATCACGCCGATGACCGACACTACGGTGAAGAGCATGCCGTCGGCTCCCGACTGCAGCGACTTCTGGAGGTTCATGCCGAAACCGAGACCCACCACCGAAGCCTGAAGCAGATACTTCGAGAGCTTCTTGTTGAACTTCGGATAGGGGATGCCGAAGATGAATGCGAACGCCAGACCGACGAAGAGAGCCACCGGAGGCGTAATCCACGATTTCCCGACGCCGGGGATGGCGCCGAACGGAATTATCATCACAAGCATAAGCACCCAATAGAGCCATCTGCCCGCCTGCCTGAGAGGAGAAGAGGTAGCGGAGTTTGATTGATGTGTCATTTTTAAATCTCTTGTTATTGCTTATTGCAAAAGTAGTAAATCTTTTTGAAATAGCGGCACTGCCGGCCGGAAAATAAGGGAGAGATTGGAAATACCGGTGAAAAATATGGACTATTTTTCGGTTTCGGGATATATTGTCGGCAATCTATTGGTGATATTAAACAAATTAGCCGTAAATTTGTAGTCAAAATAGGACATTTTTATTTTCAGACCGGCGATAGTCCGGATTGATTCCACTTGTCTGACGTGTCTTATCAAGCGTCTGCCGCGTTTCCGGGCCATGCCCGCGGAGTGGCGGCCGGGCGCCGGCAAATCAAGGTTATTATGATTAAAGGAAAAGGCTTATTACTCGCCGTGGCGGCTTCGTCGTTCATGCTTCCGGCATGGGGGCAGACGGTGAGTCTCGACTCCTGCCGCCACATGGCCGTGCACAACAACAAGACCATACGCATGGCCGAAGAAGGCATCATCGGCGCCGGCTACCGCAAGAAGGCGGCCACGGCGGCCTATCTACCGGGCATCGACTTCACCGGTGGATATATGTACAACCAGCAGCAGATAGAGCTTCTGGCCGAAAACGCCATGCTCCCTACTCTGAAATTCGACCCGGCCACAGGTAAATACAACCCCAACCTCCTGACCGGGCCCGACGGTATTCCGGTCAAAAACCCGCAGACGGGGAAATACATACCCTCGGAGGTGGCCGTAATTCCGAAGGAGGCCATGGTCTACGACACGCACAACGTGTTTGCCGGAGCCTTCACCCTCACCCAGCCCGTATTCATGGGCGGACAGATACGCGCCCTCAACCAGATCACGCGCTATGCCGAGAAGCTGGCCGTGGCCATGCGCAACTCGGCAGTGCAAGACATCATCTACGCCGTCGACGAGGCCTACTGGCAGGTGGTTTCGCTCAAAGAGAAGAAGCGCCTAGCCGAGAGCTTCGTGAATCTCGTCGACACGCTCCGCTTCAACGTCAACGCCATGCTCCGCGCCGGAGTGGCCACGCGCAGCGACTCGCTGCAGGTGGAGGTGAAATACAACGAGGCCTGCATCGCACTCACAAAAGTGGAGAACGGCCTAACCCTCTCGCGCATGGCCCTCGCGCAGATATGCGGACTCCCCGTCGACACCCGGATGGAGCTTGAAGACGAGCAGCTCAAGGGCGCCGCGCAGCTGCCCCGCGAGCTTACCCTCGACATGGCCGACGTATATGCCCGCCGTCAGGACCTCTCGGCTCTGCGCCACGGCATCGACATAGCCCGCCACAAAGCGAAGTTCGACCTCGGCAACATGCTGCCGAAGGTGGCTCTCGTCGGAGCCTACAGCTTCTCAAACCCCAACGTGAACCACGGATTCGAAAAGAAATTCGGCGGAGGATTCAGCGTCGGCGCCACGCTCACCATCCCCCTCTGGCACTGGGGCGGACGCTACAACCAGTACAAGGCCGCACAGACTACCACCAAGATAGCCGAACTCGCCCTGGCCGACGCCGAGGAGAAGGTTGAGCTGCAGGTGAACCAGGCCAAGTTCTCATATCAGGAGGCTTTCAAGACCTACGAGATGACCGTCAGCAACATGAAGGCCGCCAACGAGAACCTCCGCAACGCCGAGATAGGTTTCCGCGAAGGCGTGCTCACCACCGACGACGTGATCGGAGCGCAGACAGCATGGCTGAAGGCCAACTCGGAACGGATCGACTCCGAAATCGGAATACGCCTCTGCAACGTCTATCTCTCGAAGGTGCTCGGCACGCTCGACGAAAACTGACACACTCCTCACCAAGCCACTGAACAAGAAGTTCCACACACATTCATACTTATACCGACATGGATACCAACAACGCCAACACTCACGATCCGAAAGGTCTCGACTACGCCGACCCGCAGGCTGTGTCGAAAAAAGACCATTTGCTGATTATCACCATAATCATAATCCTCTTCATCCTCGCGGCCCTCGCCATAGTGGGATTCCTCTGCCTCAAGCAGGGTCCCGACACTATCCAGGGTCAGGGCGACGCCACCGAGATACGCATCTCAGGCAAGATGCCCGGACGCGTTACCGAAATTTTAGTGGAGGAAGGACAGAAGGTCAAGGCCGGCGACACTCTGGTTCGCATCCATTCGTCGCTCGTCGACGCCAAGATGGAGCAGGCCAAGGCCATGGAGACGGCAGCCGCCGCCACCAACGAGAAGGTCGACGCCGGCACCCGCGTGCAGATTATCGAAAGCGCGCGCGACGTCTACCGCCAGGCTCAGGCAGCCGCCGGCATCGCCAAAAAGACCTACGACCGCATGCAGAGCCTCTACTCGCAGGGAGTGATAAGCGAGCAGAAGCGCGACGAGGCCAAAGCGGCCTTCGACGCCGCCACGGCCGGCGAGGCCGCGGCCAGAAGCCAGTATGAGCTCGCCAGGTCGGGCGCCCAGAAGGAAGACAAGGCCGCCTCGCGTGCCATGGTCAATGTGGCCAAAGGCGGCGTGAGCGAAGTGCATGCAGTGCTTGAAGACCAGGTGCTCCTCGCCCCCTGCGACGGCACCATCACCATCATCTATCCCCACGTCAGCGAGCTCATCGCCACCGGCGCGCCGATAATGACGCTCCAGCGCGACGACAGCTGGGCCGTGTTCAACGTGCGCGAGAACGTGCTCAAAGACATCAAGGAGGGCACCAAAATCAAGGTGCGCATCCCGGCGCTCGACAAGGAGGCCGAGATGACAGTGTTCTATATCCGCGACATGGGCACCTACGCAAGCTGGCAGGCCACCAAGTCGACCGGCGACTACGACGCCCGCACGTTTGAGATCAAGGCCCGTCCCGACAAGCCCATAGAGAACTTCCGTCCCGGAATGTCGGTGATTCTCCTCGGCCATTGACGCCGTGCCGCCGCTTCCCCGGCTCAGGCCGGGAGAAGCCGCCTTAACACAATCAATCAACGAAAAGGTCAGGAAATATGAAAGAATTGCCTGTAAAAGGATTCAAGGCCATATTCTTGCGCAGTGTGCTGCAGATAGTGCGCCGCCCGCTCTACTGGGTAGGCTTCTTCATGCTCCCCCTCTTCTTCTTCCTCTTCCTGTCGAGCCTGATGGAGCAGGGACTCCCCACAAGGGTGCCCGCCGCCATCGTCGACAAAGACGGCACTCCGCTGTCGCGCGAGATAACGCAGAATCTCGGGGGGATGCAGATGGTGGACCTGAAGGAGAGCTGCCACAGTTTCACGCAGGCGCGCCACAGCATGCAGGAGGGAAATATATTCGGGTTTTTCCTTATTCCCGAAAACTTCCAGGCTGACCTGATGGCCGGACGCAAGCCGGTAATCACGTTCTATACCAACATGACGTACTACGTGCCGGCGTCGCTGCTCTTCAAGACATTCAAGACGACGGCCACCTACGCCAAGGCCGGCGTGGCCATGTCGGTGCTCAACGCCGTAGGCGGCGAGGCCGACCCCGCCCTGCTGCTGCCCGTCAACATCGTCAGCCGCCCGCTGGGCAACCCCTGGCTCGACTACGCCATCTATCTCTGCAACTCGTTCATCCCGTGCGTGCTGCAGCTGATGATATTCCTCATCACCTGCTTCAGCCTCGGGCAGGAAATCAAATACGGCACGTCGCGCCGCCTGCTTCAGATGGCCGACGGATCAATATTCAAGGCTCTGGCCGCCAAGCTGCTGCCGCAGACGCTGATATGGATTGTAGTGGTCGTATTCATGGAGTCGTGGCTCTTCAGATGGTGTCATTACCCGATGCACGGCTCATGGTGGTGGCTCACCCTCTCGGAGGTGATGTTTGTGCTCGCCTCGCAGGGGATGGCGGTGTTCTTCTTCGGACTTCTCCCCAACCTCCGCCTCTCGCTCTCCATCTCGGCGCTGCTCGGAGTGCTCTCCTTCTCGCTGGCCGCGTTCTCGTTTCCGATAGAAAGCATGTATCCCGCCATGGGTATCTTCAGCTGGATACTGCCGACGCGCTACAACTTCCTTATCTATATCGACCAGGCGCTCAACGGCATTCCGGTCTATTATTCGAGAGTATGGTATGTGGCCTATATCATCTTCATGCTCCTCCCGTTCACCATGATGTGGAACATCAGGCGATGCATGAAGAAGCCGGTCTACGTGCCCTAAACAGTGATTACTATGTGGAAATATATAAAAAGCCTGTTTCGCGACCTCGTCGATGAATATTTCAACGAGTTCAGGTTCGTGTTCCACGACGGAGGCATCGTGCTCTTCTTCTGCTTCCTGCCGCTGGCCTACCCGATCATCTATTCGCTGATCTATAATCCGGAAGTGGTGCGCGACGTGCGCATGGTGGTCGTGGACCACGACCGCACGGCCGCGAGCCGCGAGCTGGTGCGCAAGCTCGACGCCACCCAGGAAGTGTGGGTTACGGGCTATGCCGCCGAGATGGGCGAGGCCCGCCACGCCATGAACAGCCACGAATGTTACGGCATACTCGAGATTCCCGCCGGCTTCGGCCGCAGGATAGGCCGGGGCGAACAGGCGAAGGCGGTGCTCTACGCCGAGATGAGCCTCCTGCTCCGCTACCGCGGCTTCCTCGTGGCGGCCACCAATGTGGCCCAGGACATGGGGTCGGAGATTCTGGCTCAGAAGATTGACCTCACGCTGCCGCTGGCGGCCACGATATCGACCGGCGACCCGCTGCCGATCAACAATGTGTCGATGGGCAACATCGAAAACGGCTTCGACTCGTTCGTCATGCCCGGCGTTATCGTGCTCATCCTCCACCAGTGCATCATCCTCGCGTCGGGGATGGCGGGAGGAGCGCGGCGCGAGAATCCGCTGCTGACGGGCTACAACCCCACCCGCCCGGCGAAGTCGGTGGCCATGTCGATGCTCGGCGAGATGCTGTGCTACATCACCATCCTCATCGTGCCCATAATGTTCCTGCTCCACTACGTGCCGCTCATCTTCTCCTTCCCCATGGCCGGAAATCCGGTGGAGATATTCTGCTTCATCATGCCGATGGTGCTGGCCTGTCTCGGACTGGGATTCTGCTTCCAGGGGATAGTATGGGAGCGCGAGACGGTATTCGTGCTCTGGGTGGTTACATCGGTGGCCTTCCTCTTCCTGTCGGGACTCACATGGCCGCGCTATGCAATGCCCGAGGTCTGGAAACTGCTCAGCGACATCATCCCCGGCACGTGGGGCGTAGAAGGATTCATCAAGATGAACACCAACGGGTCGAGCCTCGCGCAGGTGCGCCCCGAATACATCAACCTCTGGATTCTGGCCGGAGTCTACCTCGTGCTCGGCTACTGCGTACGCCGCTGGTACGTGAGGCCCAAGCTCTGGCGCAAGGCACGCGCCCTGCAGCCCGCCCCGGCTGAGCAGCAGCCCGACTGACGAAATCCGACTGACGCAACATACCTTAGTCTATTGTCCGGCGCCCGGCCTTCCGGGTGCCGGACAGCTTTTATAAAAATTGTTCCATCGAAGGAACAATTTAGCATTTTAGACCATCGAAGGAACAATTTAGCGAATTGCACCTTCAAAGGAACAATTTGCCCGATTGCACCTTCGAGGGAACAATCGGGCAAACAGAAGGGGTGCTGGCGAGGGGTCAGCGAAGGGAGCCTGTGGAGCGTAGAAAACGCTCTACCACAAGGTAGGAGATGATGCTCTCGCGTTTGCGGTCGAGAAACTGAGCCGCCCATTCGCGTGAGGCGGCCGAAATCTTTTCAGCCTCGTCGGGATGGGCTGTGTAGTATTCTATCTTCTCGCCGACGTCGGTAAAGTCGGGGCTTATCTCGATGTAGTGCACGCCGGGAATAAGACGGGAATGCATGAGCCATCCTTCGGCGGTGGGACGCGGCATCACGGGCACACAGTTCGACGCCATCACCCACTGCAGAGCCGAAGCAAGGTCGTTGCCTTCGAGGGCGAGGATAAACTGATAGTCGAAATGGTCGGTGAGGCTCACCATCGGCGAAAACCATTTCGAGCGGTTTTTGCGCGTCGTGTCGCCGAGGTCGCAGAGCGGACTGTCGGCCCACATCTCGAAAAACTTTATTCTCCGGGGCTTGCCGTCGATTTCGCCACGGAAGAAGAGCACGGGTTTCTTATCGCGCAGAGGCACGGGGTCTACGGGGCGGATGAAATGCCTCCGGCAGTTGAGGTTGAGCAGGGCGGCGTTGCCGGCCTTTTCGTCGAGCCGCCTCGCCTTCATCAGCATGGGAGTGTCGGGATTGTGCCAGACGTCGGTGGTCATATAGTCTACGAGCGCATCTCCCGGGAATCCCTTTATGTAGCGGCCGAGGTCGAAATAATACCGGCTTCTGGTGCCTTTCAGCTTGAAATCGCGTATGCGCCGGGCCTTCGGGCCGAGAGTAGCACCCTGCGGCAGACGACAGTAGAAGTCGACGCGGTCGCGGATATAGTCGGCGTCGGGACGCTTCTCCCATCCGCGGAGCAACAACTGACGCTGCCAGCGCCTGACGAAGCGCGGAAGCATCATTCTGATACCGCCGATAAGGTAATAATACAGATTGTTGGTGCGGCCTTCCCTGCGGCCTTTCTTTCCGGATTCCGCCATACTACATATAGGTAAATAAAAACGGAGGACACCGAAAAATAGCGTCCTCCGAAGCTCTGTCGGGGTGAGGCGACTCGAACGCCCGACCTCTACGTCCCGAACGTAGCGCGCTAACCAACTGTGCTACACCCCGAGAGCTGTTAAGCGACTGCAAAATTACAAATAAAATCGTTTCGAGCCAAATTTTTTGACAACTTTTAGCTAATTCCTTAAAAAACAACGATGCACACGAAGCCTTGCCAACCTCCTGCCGCCCCTTCGCCCCCGAAGGCATCGCCTGCCGCCCCGCCTCCGGGATTCCTGTCGGCTGCGTAGGGACGCACCCTCGGTGCGTCCTCGTGTTCGCGAATACATTATCGAACGTATCGGGATGCGTTTCGTTTTTGGACGCACCGAGGGTGCGTCCCTACGGGCGGATATAAACCATTATTGTCCAAAATCGCGATTAGTTAAACCGGTAATCCATGCAGCGGAATCAGCGGACTCTTTAGATTCCTGTCGGAATCACACCGACGAGACGTATTTTCAGCAGATTTACAAGGCCTTACAAGACATCAAAAAGGCTAATCCAAGGAGGATAATAGGTGAAGGCGAGTAGAGGCAACCGCCCTCCGGGGGTTGTTTTGACGCGGTGGGGATATACCCCATGTACCTCACTTCGTTCGTTAACATGGGGAAATCGAAAAGGCAACCTCCTTCGGAGGTTGGGCGGACGCAGGCAGGAGGAGGTTGGGAGGACGGAGTTGGTAGTTCGGAGGTTGGGTGGGCGGACGCAGGCAGGAGGAGGCTGGGTGGGTGCAGGCGATACCTCCGGAGGAGGTTACATCTTCAATAGCCCCACGTTGACGAGCGAGAGCGAGTCTACGTGGGGATACTCATATACCCTCACCGACAACCCCCGGAGGTGGGTTGCATCCGTCAGCAAAGGCTCTGCAGCAGGATATTTCAGCTACAAGGGGGGTGGGCATGAACCTCCCACGGATTGGAAACGTTGTAATTTTGCAGTCGGTTCGCGCCATTTCCGCGCCTGCGCGGTGTGCCCGACGTCCGATTTCTTGTTTCAGGCGTATCTTTAGATGCGCTATTACCCAATTTTAAACTATTAATACTATGCATTTGACACCAAGAGAGATCGAGAAGCTCCAGCTTCTGACGATCGGCATGATAGCCGAGCGTCGTCTGAAAAAGGGTCTCAAGCTCAACTATCCCGAATCGGTGGCCTATATCACCTCGTTCGCACTCGAAGAGGCGCGCGCCGGCAAGACTGTGGAAGAGGTAATGCATTCCGCCACCCAGGTGCTTACGAAAGACCAGGTGATGGACGGCGTGGCCGACATGATCAGCATGCTTCAGGTAGAGGCCGTCTTCACCGACGGCTCGCGCCTCGTATCCATCCACCATCCCATCAAGTAGCCGTATGACTGCAGAAACCTCAATCAAAAAAAATTCACAGACTATGAGCACCAACAACAATACGGACGCCGCCAAGGTTCCGAAGCCTGAAGGATATGCCACTCCTACCGGAGTCTTTCCGGGCACACCCGAACTCTATCCCAACAAGCCGGGATTCGCTCCCGCAAAACCCTGCCCTGTAGGCGGCGTCATACTCGCCGACGGCGATCTGGAATATAATGCCGACCGCCGCACGAAGAAGATTACCGTGCGCAACACCGGCGACCGCCCCATACAGATCGGCTCACACTTCCATTTCTTCGAGGTGAACCGTTATATGGAGTTCGACCGCAAAGCCGCTTTCGGCTACCATCTCAACATCCCGGCCACCACGGCCATTCGTTTCGAGCCGGGCGAGGAGAAAGAGGTGGAGCTCGTCAGCTACGCCGGCAAGACGCGGGTGATCGGATTCAACGACCTCGTCAACGGCTATACCGGACTCGAAGACACTCCCGTCTACTATCCCAAGCAGGCCGAGGCTTACCGCCGCATGGCCGAATACGGCTTCAAAGACATCAGCGAGACAGACGCCGAAGCAGAGTTCACTCAAGCTGAAACCCAACCTGAAAAGAAGTAATCATCATGGCTACAATATCAAGACAAGAAAACAATATGCTTTTCGGCCCGACCGTGGGCGACAAGATCAGGTTGGGAAACACCGACCTCTACGTGCAGATTGAGAAAGACCTGCGAGTCTATGGCGACGAGACCGTCTATGGCGGCGGCAAGACGCTGCGCGACGGCATGGGCACCGCCAACACCATCACTTCCGAAGCCGGCTCGCTCGACCTTGTGATAACCAACGTTACCATCATCGACCCGATTCTGGGAGTGGTGAAGGCCGACGTAGGCATCAAAGACGGCAAGATAGCCGGAATAGGCAAGGCCGGAAAC
Organism: uncultured Porphyromonadaceae bacterium; assembly: GCA_945873625.1. GTDB lineage: Bacteria > Bacteroidota > Bacteroidia > Bacteroidales > Muribaculaceae > Lepagella. The sequence goes on from CAMCDS010000001.1 coordinate 186,116, forward strand.
CCCAATGTGATGAAGGGGGTTACCCCGACTCTCTGCACCGGTCCGAGCTGCGACGCCATCTCCGGCGAGCACCTCATCCTGACGGCCGCCGGCATCGACGGACACGTGCACTTCGTCAGCCCCTATCAGGCTTTCGACTGCCTCTCTAACGGCATCACCACCCTTATCGGAGGCGGCGTAGGCCCGACAGACGGCTCGAACGGCACCACCATCACTTCCGGCCCGTGGAACCTCGCACAGATGCTCCGCGCTGCCGAAAACTGTCCGATCAACATGGGCTTCCTCGGAAAAGGCAACACATCTTACGATCCTACTCTCCAGGAGCAGATCGAAGCCGGAGCCATGGGATTCAAGATTCATGAAGACTGGGGCTCGACAATGGCCGCCATCCGCGCATGCATGGCCAACGCCGACCGCAACGACGTGCAGGTGGCCATCCACACCGATACGCTCAACGAGGCCGGATATGTGGAGGATACCATCGCGGCCATCGACGGACGCACGATACATACATACCACACCGAGGGTGCCGGTGGCGGACATGCCCCCGACCTTCTCAAAGTGGCTTCGATGATGAACGTGCTGCCTTCGTCGACCAACCCGACGCTCCCCTTCGGCATCAACTCCGAGGCCGAGCTCTTCGACATGATCATGGTGTGCCACAACCTCAACCCGCAGATTCCCTCCGACGTGGCATTCGCCGAAAGCCGTGTGCGTCCGGAGACGCAGGCCGCCGAAAACATTTTCCACGACCTCGGCATCATCTCGATGGTGTCGTCCGACTCGCAGGCCATGGGTCGTGTGGGCGAATCGTTCCTCCGCACATTCCAGATGGCTTCCTACATGAAGCAGGCCCGCGGCAAGCTCAAGGAAGACAGCGACGAGAACGACAACTTCCGTGTGCTCCGCTATCTTGCACAGATTACCATCAACCCCGCTATCACCTACGGTATCTCCGACATCCTCGGCTCGATCGAGGTGGGCAAGATGGCCGACCTCGTGCTCTGGGAGCCCTCGATGTTCGGCGCCAAGCCCAAGATGGTGCTCAAGGGCGGCATCATAAGCTGGGCCGCCATGGGCGACACCAACGCATCGCTGCCCACCACCCAGCCTATCGCCATGCGCAAGAACTTCGGCGCATGGGGACCCGAAGTGCCCGCTACGCGCGTAAGCTTCGTCTCGCAGGCTGCCGTCGACCTCGGCATCAAGGAGAAGCTCGGCCTCCGCTCGGAAGTATACGGCGTGCGCCGCTGCCGTCAGCTCACCAAAGCCGACATGGTGCGCAACTCCGCCACTCCCAAAATCGAGGTCGATCCCGAGACCTTCAACACTTATGTCGACGGCGAGCTCGCCACTGTGGCTCCCGCCAAGGAACTCCCCCTCGGACAGCTCTATTTCTTCAGCTGATCCGTCAACTTACGTAAGCCCGGTGTCCGGCCCGAGTCCGGACACCGGCTCCCTTACCTTCTTTATCCATTCAGACCGTAAAGATTTGAAACTACATCTACCAATCCATTGATTCACTCCACACCGATATGAACGTCATCACAGAAATCATAGGCAATGTCCACGACCCCGAATGGAAACAGCGTCTCGAAGGCCTGCACACCGAGCAGGTGTTTCTCGACCAGTGGACAGCACAGAAGAGCCGTTTTCTCGGCAAAGGCGACCACGGCAACGAATACCCCGTGGCGCTGAAACGCCATTCCCAGGTGAAAGACGGCGATATTGTCTATTTCGACCCCGAGGCCGGACAGGCGGCAGTGATACGCCTTGCCCTCAACCCCGTGCTCGTCATCGACCTCACCAAGCTCGAATCGATGCCCCCGGCCGACATCGTCAGGATAGCCGTCGAGCTGGGCCACGCCATCGGCAACCAGCACTGGCCGGCCGTAGTGAAAGGCACAAAGGTATATGTGCCTCTTACCGTAGACCGCAAAGTGATGCTGGCCGTCCTCGAGACCCACCACATCGAAGACATCACCTACGAATTCCAGGAGGGAGGCGAGATCATACCTTATCTCGCGCCCCACGAGATACGCCGTCTCTTCGGCGGCGCGGGCCATGAGAGCCACGCGCACGTGCACACCGACGCCGACGGCCACCCCCACATCCACGCCAACATCCACGAGTGAGCGAGAAACCGATACAGAAACACATTCCGCCATGAACCAACGAATCACAGCCCTCACCCGCCTGCTGCAGTTCAGCGACGCCACCTTCCCTGTGGGCACCTTCTCCTTCTCCAACGGACTGGAGACGGCCTCCTACGAGAAGACCGTCCACGACGCGGCTACCCTCGAGCAGTATGCCCGCGCGGCCGCACGGCAGGCAGCCTTCAGCGACGGCGTGGCGGCCCTCGCCGCCCACCGCGCCACTCTCGCCGGCGACGCCGAAGCACTGAGGCTCACCGACAGCCGCCTCATCCTCTTCAAGATGAACGACGAGGCGCGCCTCATGCTCCGCCGCATGGGCAAGAAGCTCGCCGAGCTGGGCGTGAAACTCTTTCCGGAGTCGAAGCTGCTGGCCGACTGGCTGGCCGACATCGACGCCGGACGCACCCCGGGCAGCTACCCCGTGGCGCAGGGCATCGTCTTTGCCCTTGCGGGCCTTTCGGAAGAAGACCTCTACGCCTCGTCGCAGTATGGCGTCATCAACATGATTCTCGGAGCCGCCTTGCGGTGCGTGCGCGTCAGCCACTACGACACGCAGCAGATTCTCTTCCGCCTCGCGGCCGAGATTCCCGACCTCTTCGCCGAGGCTCGCGAGATGGACTTCGCCGACATGAACTGCTTTGTGCCCGAGATGGACATCCTCGCCTCGCTCCACGAGAAGGGCGCCATGAGGATGTTCATGAGCTGATTAAGCATAAGTAAGTATTCAAATTTAACCGAATAATGAGAGTGTTTTATCTTTCATACTCTCCGCGGCTTCTTTTTGGTCGCTTCCGGCTTGGATTTCAGTCGAATATTAATATACTCTCCTTCAATCCGCACCGGAATCGCCTCAAAAACAACCTCGCGGATAGTATAAATTAAATTAGAACACTTACTTATAAAAACGACTCCGCACTCAATAACCCGCTAAAATTATGTCAACCTGCAGAATAGGCGTCGGAGGCCCCGTAGGCTCCGGCAAGACCGCACTCATCGAGGCGCTGACACCCCGTCTTATAGAGAAGGGGCTCAAAGTGCTCATCATCACCAACGACATCGTAACCACCGAAGACGCCAAACACGTGCGCAAGACGCTCAAGGGCGTGCTCCACGAAGACCGCATCATCGGCGTAGAGACCGGCGCCTGCCCCCACACGGCCGTGCGCGAAGACCCTTCGATGAACATAGCCGCCGTCGAAGAGATGGAGGCGAAGTTTCCCGACGCCGACATCGTCTTCATCGAAAGCGGCGGCGACAACCTGACGCTTACCTTCTCGCCCGCCCTCGTGGATTTCTTTATCTACGTGATCGACGTGGCCGCCGGCGACAAGATTCCGCGCAAGGACGGCCCGGGAATATCGCAGAGCGACATCCTGGTAATCAACAAGACCGACCTCGCGCCCTACGTCGGAGCCTCGCTCGAGGTGATGCGCGTCGACAGCGAACGCATGCGTCCGGGCAAGCCTTTCGTGTTTACCAACTCGATGAAGGGAGAGGGCATCGATGAGCTCATCGACCTCATCTACAAGATGGCTCTCTTCGACAAGTAAGCCTCATCCCTCAATACTAAGAGTATGTTTGAATTTAACACGAATTGATTTAAACATACTTCTTCAATAAATTCTTTCTATCCCCTTGAAGGTCTTTTTTGGCTGATTTCGCCAAGCCTCATCGGTCTCGATGCCCGCATCGCTCCCTCTTCGACTTGCGAAATCATCTCAAAAAATCCTCTTCAAGTGAATAGAAGTTAAACTCAAACATACTCTAAAAAACCAGCAAGATGAATGAGACCAGGATAAAACGCCAGTATTCCGACTCGCCGGAAGTCGACTTCTCGAAAGCCCGCGAGATGCGCCCCTATCTCTCGGAGCCTCAGGCCATGTATGTCGGCTGCCCGGGCAAGCACGGATACCTCGACCTCGGCTTCGAGCTCGACAGCGACGGAAAGTCGATACTGCGCCAGCTCGACCGCCGCGCTCCGCTCATCGTGCAGCAGGAGCTTTATTTCGACGAGAAGATGCCCGACATGCCCTGCGTCTACATCCTCTCGTCGGGCGGTCCCAACGTAGACGGCGACCGCTACCGGCAGGACATCACCGTCCGCAAAGGGGCAAAGGCGTGGGTGTCGACCGGCGCGGCCACAAAGCTCGCCACGATGAAGTATAACTATTCGGGCATGGTGCAGAACATCACGCTCGAGGAAGACGCCTATCTCGAGTTTCTCCCCGAGCCGATAATTCCCCACGCCCACACGCGCTTCATCTGCGACACGCGGCTCACAGTCCACCCCTCGGCCACCGCCGTCTATTCAGAAATCTACATGGGCGGCCGTAAGCACTACAACGGGGGCGAGCTCTTCAAATTCGACATCCTCTCGGTCTGCTCCCACGGCCACCGTCCCGACGGCGACGAGCTCTTTCGCGAGAAATTCATCATCTCGCCCGACAGGGCCAACCTGCGCGACACGGGCGTGATGGGCGGCTACGACGTATTTGCCAACGTGATAGTGATGGCTCCGGCCGACAAGGCCGAGGAGGTCTACGCGGCCACCGACCCCTTCATCGACCGCGACAGGCGTCTGGCTGCCGGAATCACCCACCTCCCCAACGGCGCCGGACTCCTCTTCAAGGTGCTCGGCATGGAGCCGGGCCCGGTGAAGGGCGTGGTGCGCGACTTCTGCTCCAAAGTGAGGATGGCCGTCAAGGGCGTGCCCCTGCCGGCCGAGTTCCCCTGGCGATAACATTTCAAAACTATAGATTATGGAAAACACCAAGACTTTATATCAGTCGGTCGCCATATCGGTGCGCATCGTACTCAGGGGAATAGGGCAGGTGATGTTTCAGGAAAGCGCCTGGACAGGACTGTTTTTCCTCATAGGTATATTCTGGGGTTCGTATCAGAACCACGTGCCGCAGGTGGCATGGGGCGCCGTGGTCGGCGTCGTGGCCTCTACCGTGGCCGGACTGATGATGGGCACCAATTCGAGCTACATCGACGGCCGGTCGGGCCTCTGGGGCTTCAACGGCGTGCTCGTCGGATGCGCCTTCCCGACGTTCTTGGGCAACAACTGGATGATGTGGCTCTCGCTCGTGCTCTGCGCCATGATCACCACCTGGGTGCGCAAGGGATTCAACAACGTGATGGCCGCGTGGAAGGTCAATTCCTTCACCTTCCCCTTCGTCTTCATGACATGGATGTTCCTCTTCGCCGCCCGCTATTTCCAGAGCCTCGACCCCTACGGACTCGCCACTCCAGAGATAACCGTTCCTGAGGTCGGACACCTCGCCGCCGGATTCGCCGACATCATCGTCTACTGGCTCAAAGGTGTGGCCCAGGTATTTCTTATCGACTCGTGGGTAACAGGCATATTCTTCCTCGTCGGCCTCTTCCTTTGCAGCCGCTGGGCCGCCTTCTGGGCCGCACTGTCGTCGGCCGTGGCGCTGGCCATAGCCATCCTGTTCAAGGGCGACCCCGACACCCTCTCGGCCGGACTCTTCGGCTTCAGCCCCGTGCTGACGGGCATCGCCGTCGGATGCACGTTCTATAAGGTGAACTGGCGCTCAGCCCTCTGGGCACTTGCCGCCGTGCTCGCCACCGTCTTCATCCAGGCGGCCATGGACTCCATGATGCTCCCCTACGGCGTGCCGACGCTGACAGCCCCCTTCTGCATCACCACCTGGCTCTTCCTGCTGCCGAGATACAACCTCGACAACCGCATGACGCCCGACCACTCGAACTGGGTGAAGGAGCTTATCGAAGCCGGGAAGCCCGACTCCTCTCCGACAAAGAAATGAGGCCATCGCCCCCTGCTCCGCTCAATTATGCAAATCGGATTATGCTTTTCGCATAATCCGATTTGCATAATCCGCATAATTCATGTAACTTCGCACGAAAAACCGCAATATGACCACTCCGCGCAACCCCTTCATACTCGGCCACCGCATCAGCCGCCCCTATTTCTGCGACCGTGAGGCCGAGGAGGCCGCACTCGTCTCTGCCGTCACCAACGGGAGGAACGTGGTGCTCATATCTCCGAGACGCATGGGGAAGACATCGCTCGTGAATGTGGCGCTTCACGACTCGCTTGAGATTCAGGAGGAGTATACCACATTCTTCTTCGACATATTGCAGACCAACTCTCTCGGCGAGTTCACCTATCTGCTCGGCAAGGCTGTCTTCGACGCCCTCCTGTCGAGGGGTGAGTCGAGAGTGAGGGGATTTCTCGCGGCTCTGAGGTCGCTGAAAGGGAGTTTCGGGTTCGACGCCCTCAGCGGAACGCCGACGTTCGGCATACAGCTCGGAGACATCACCCATCCGGAATATACCCTCGACGAGATATTCCGGTATATCGAACAGAGCGAAAAGCCTGTGATAATGGTGATTGACGAGTTTCAGCAAATCACCAAATATCCCGAGAAGAACACCGAGGCCATACTGCGCGGCCACATCCAGAGGCTGGGCAACGCCTCGTTCGTTTTTGCCGGAAGCGAGCGCACGATCCTGCAGGAGATGTTTGTCAACTCCAAACGTCCGTTCTACAACAGTTCGGAGATTATGCACCTCGGCCCTATCAGTGAAGACATCTATGTGGAGTTTGCCGCAAACCTTTTCGCCGAACGCGGACGCAGGCTGGAAGCGGAGCCGGCAAGGTGGGTCTTCAGGCTTTTCGACGGAAACACATTCTATATGCAGCGCACCATGAACGGCGCTTTCGCCGACACGCCCGCGGGCACCCTCTGCGGTGAGGAGACCGTAAGGCGGTCGGTGCGGTCGATGCTTGCCTCCAACGAAGTGATCTACCGGGAGATGCTTTCAAACGTCAGCGCAAGCCGGAAAGCCGTGCTCTACGCGCTGGCGCAAGACAGGACTGTGGCCAACCCATTGGCGGGCGAGTTTGTGAAGCGACATTCCCTGAGGTCGACAAGCTCTGTGCAGAGCGCGCTGGCCGGGCTCATGAAATCCGGGCTCGTCTCGAAGTCGGACGACGGCTATTCGCTCTCCGACCCACTGCTCCGCATCTTCATCAACGCCCTCTATTCCACCCCCGAAGTCTGATTGCATACCTAAAACCCCGTTCCCCATTTTCTGCGGACGCGCACGAACCGAACGTGCGCGTCCGGCGTATATATAGACGAAAGGTTAGAAAAGGTATTATGAAAAATAAAGACGATTTCGGAAAGATTCCCGTCGCGGAGATGCCGCTTTCGGGACGCCATTGGCTCGTTTGGGCCGTAAGCAGCATGGAGCAGGTGATAGGCGCCGTGCTGTCGACACTTGTGGGCATCGCCATCCCGATGATACAGCTCTGCGCCGGACACGGCCAGGAGCTTTCGGGACTGATGCAGGGTGTGGTCGGCGCCGCCGGACTGCTCGGCATAGCCGTCGGCTCCCCGGTGATAGGGCGCATCAGCGACCGCGAAGGGTATCTGCGCTGGTTCCGCATCTGCCCCCTGCTCATTTTCGCCGCTTCGGTGTGCATCTTCCTCTTCCCCTCGAAGTGGGTGCTCGTGCCGGCGCTGTTTGTGGCCGGATTCGGCGTAGGCGGCGGCTATACGCTCGACTCAGACTATATATCGGAGATGATGCCGGCCAAGTGGCGGCAGATGATGGTGGGCGCGGCCAAGGCCACGTGTGCCATCGGCTTCTGCGGGTCGGCCGCCCTCTGCTGGTGGTGGCTCGCCACGGGTCTGCCCGCGAGCCGCTGGGGCGACATATTCTTGATAATGGGCGCTCTCGGACTCATAACCTTCCTCTTCCGCATCGAATGGGCGGGGTCGCCGCGCTGGCTCATCGACCACGGCTTCACCCATAAGGCGCAGGAGGCGGCCCGCAAGCTCCTCGGTCCGGAAGCGGAGGCGGTGCCAATACCGAAGCAGAAAGAGGCGCAGCAGGAGATGACGTGGGGCGACATGTTCAAGGGCGAGAACCTCACGAAGGTGATATTCAGCGGCGTGACGTGGGCATGCGAGGGCGTCGGCGTCTATGGCGTAGGGGTGTTCCTCCCGCTGCTCATCATCGCCCTCGGCTTCGACCGCACCCACGCTCTGGGGATGGCCAAGGTAATCAACTCAGTTGAGATGACCACGCTGGTCAACTTCTTCATCATCCCGGGCTTCCTGCTGGGACTGCTGATAGTGCGCCGTGTCAACCACGGCCGCATGATGACGTGGGGCTTCCTGCTCTCGGCGGCCGGAATGGGGCTGCTGCTCTGGGCCTACCATGCCGAATGGCCGGTATGGATTTCGATAGTGGCGTTCATGACCTTCGAGATAGCCCTCAACGGGGGCCCGCACCTCGTAACGTTCATCATCCCGACTGAAATCTACCCCGTCAGCTGCCGCGGTCTGGGCGACGGCATAGCCTCGATGTTCGGCAAGGCGGGGGCCATAATAGGCGTCTTCCTCATGCCGCTGCTGCTCGAGGCCGGAGGCATCACGCTGGTGCTCATCGTCTGCATCGCCACCATGCTCGTCGGCGCAGCCGTCTCGGCCGTGCTCACCCCCCGGGTGCTACCCTGACCTAAGCGGTCTGAAATACCTTATGACAAAGAATTTTATCGGGCATCCGTGCGAAAAACGGGTCGCCCGATTTTGATATGCTGAATTATTTCTTTAATTTTACGCGATAATAGAGTATTCCGCATTTATGACCAGACTTCTGTTGCTTATTGTGGCCGTGGTGTTTGCCGTAGTTCCCGCCGCGGCCGACGCCCGCATGGTAACCAACGTATTCGGCCAGAACGGCCGGACATGGCGCAAGGCCGACCAGGAATATGTAAGCGGCTACGGTGCCGGCCTCTACGACATGGATGCAGACACCTGGACTCCCCTCGCCACCACAGGCTTCTCTCAGGACAGCCAGTCCTCTCCCTGGAACATCTCGGGCGACGGCAATCACGTAGTCGGCATCGCCTTCGGTTATAACGACTCATTCAAGGGAGTAGTCGCTCACGCGGCCATCTGGGACGGCATCGACAAGGTAAATCTCCTTCCCAACCGCCAGGCCTTCGACGGACGCGCATGCCGCGCCAACGCAGTGAGCTACGACGGCAGCGTAGTGGTAGGCTGGCAGGACGCATGGATCTGGACTGAAGAGGGCGGACTCGAATACCTCCAGACCCACGTGGAGAAGAAGCTCGGACATGCCCTTGAAGACTTCGGAATCGTATCGGTCTTCGACATGTCGCCCAACGGACGCTACATCTGCGGCTACGGCATGAAAGGCGGCGACCCTGTGGCTTACGTGTTCGACCTCCATACCAACTCCGGAGTAGAGGAGATGGAATGTAGCCAGGTGAAAGCCAACATCTATCCCAACCCCGCATCCGATGAAATCCACGTCGACCTCCCATTCGACGGCTCGGAAGTGAAGACCACGCTCACCCTCGTCGACATGCGCGGACAGACGATGCGCCGCCTCGACGCTACCTCCACAAGCAACGTGATCGACATTCGCGACCTCGCCCGAGGCATCTACGTGCTCGACGTCAATGCAAATGGAAAACACAAGACTTTCAAGGTTTTCGTGAAGTGAATCTATTGAAACAGGTCAGAAAGAAGTCCGTGATGCATCATAGCTGACACGCCATCCCCCGGTCCCCTGAATGAAAACAACCGCATTGTCATGGCGCAGCACCCGACGGATATGCGCAAGGGAGTCAACCGCCTTCCGGCCTACCGCCTACGTCCTCCCAACCTCCGGAGAAGGGTGCCTCTACCCGCCGGACGTGCCTTTGCTGACGGATGCAACCCACCTCCGGGGGTTGTTGGTGAGGGTATATGAGTATCCCCACGTAGACTCGCTCTCGCTCGTCAACGTGGGGCTATTGAAGATGTAACCTCCTCCGGAGGTATCGCCTGCACCCACCCAACCTCCTCCTGCCTGCGTCCGCCCAACCTCCGAACTACCAACTCCCTACCTCCGGGACTATCACCTGCCTCAGCCCCAACTTCCGAAGAAGCTCTTGCGTCCTCCCCACCTCCGGAGGAGGTTGCCTTTTCTATAGCCCCATGTTAACGAACGAAGTGAGGTACATGGGGTATACCCCACGCTGCGTCAAGACAACCCCCGGAGGGCGGTTTCCTCTACCCGCCTTCGCCTATTATCCTCTCGAATATATCCGCCCGTAGGGACGCATCCTGATGCGTCCAAAAACGAAACACCGCATCCCGATACGTCCGAAAATGTATTCGCGAACACGAGGACGCACCGCCAGGAATCTAAAAGAACATACGCATCCTGACACCTCTCTGGCACAAAAAAGCGGCACCGCATTGCAGTGCCGCTTTTTTGTGCCAGAGAGGTGTCAGCGTGTGGTGAGGGTCGGGAGGAAGGCGTCGGGGATATGGTCGAGCTCGTAGCCTTCGGGGCCGCCGGTTACGGTGATGATGTCGAACCGATAGTCGAAGTCGTGGCTCTGCATCGACAGATAGATGTCGGCGGCGCGGCATAGACGGCGTATCTTCTTCTCGTCGACGGCGTCGGCGGGGTCTACGTCGGCCGACGCGCGTGCCTTCACCTCGACGAATATCATCACGTCGTCGCGCTGGGTGATGATGTCGACTTCGAGATGGGAGTTCTTAGGGCGCCAGTTGCGTTCGCGCACCACATACCCCTCCCCCGTCAGATAGTCGGCGGCTATGGCCTCGGCCTGCGCGCCCCAGTCGTCGGGCTCTCCGCTCATACGAAGCGGTCGCCGAAGCGCGACTTGACGTCGTTGACCACCTGGCGTATCTTCTGCTCGTCGGCTATCGGGAAGATAAGGAGCGCGTTGCCGTTGTCGGCCACGATGTAGTCCTTGAGGCCGGAGGCCACGATTATCTTGTCGCCGGTAACGGCGAAGACGCTTCCCGAGCATCCGGAGGCGATCACCTTGCAGTTCTGCGTAACGTTGCCCTCGGCTCCGCGCGGCGAAATCTCGTAGAGCGCCTTCCATGTGCCGAGGTCGCTCCATCCGAGGTCTACGGTCTTGACGTAGACGTTGGAGGCCTTCTCCATCACGGCATAGTCGATCGAGATGCTCTGTGCGTTCTGGAAGTTGGCGTCGATGAATTCGTTTTCGAGCGAGGTGTTGTAGTATTTCCGGCCTGAGTCGAAGAGCTGCGCCATGTCGGGGCAGAACTCGTCGAAGGCCTTGAGCACGTCGTCGGCGCGCCAGATGAATATTCCGGAGTTCCAGAAAAACTCGCCGCTGTCGACGAAGAGGCGCGCCATCTCGGGGTTGGGCTTCTCGGTGAACGACTTTACCTTGCGCACGTCGTCGCATCCCTCCACCTCGGCGCCGAGCTGTATGTAGCCGTAGCCGGTGTTGGGCGATGTAGGCTTGATGCCGAGGGTCAGCAGGCGTCCGCCGCCGGCCACGAAGTCCATGCCGCTCTCTATGGCCTCGACAAAGGCGTTCTCCTTGAGCACGAGGTGGTCGGAGGGGAGGGTGGTGATAACCGCCTCGGGATTGCGGGCCGCGATATGGTGCGTGGCCCAGAGGATGCAGGGAGCCGTGTTGCGGCGCGCCGGCTCGAAGAGGATGTTGCCGGCGGGAATCTCCGGCAGCTGCTCCCTGATGACCGAGGCGTATTTGGCGTTGGTTACGAGGATGATGTTCTCGACGGGCACCACGGGGCGCACCCTGTCGACGGTCATCTGCAGCAGCGAGCGGCCGGTGCCGAAGAAATCAAGAAACTGCTTCGGCATGTTGTCGCGGCTGAAGGGCCAGAATCGCGACCCTACCCCTCCGCACATTATCACGCAATATCTTTCGTTGTTCATGGTCTGGACTGTTGATTAGGTGTCTGATTGATGTTATGACTCTCTTCGGGGGAGGGACAACCCTCCCCCAGCGGGGCTCCGGGACTCAGTCGGCCGTTATAGGCTTGAACTGATGCTTCACGCCTTCGACCACATTGAGCATGTAGTCGCCGAGCTTCTCTGCCTCGGAGATGAGGTCCATGAAGAATATGCCTTCCTGGTAATCGTACTCCTTGTTGTTGATGTTGAAGATGTTGCCGTCGCGCAGCGAGTTGCGGAGATTGTTGATCTCGCGCTCCTTGTTGTAGGCGGCCACAATCTTCGAGCCTTCGGGGGTCTCCATCTCGCGGAGAATCTCGAGGGTATTGACCATGGCGTCTTCCACCATGGCATACATCGTGTCGATCTCCTTGAGCACCGGCTCGTCGAAGTCGACGTGGTTGCGGTTTTTGCGCGTGAGGGTCTTGGCCACGTTGAAGCATCCGTCGGCTATCGACTCTATCTCGCTGATGATGCGGAGCATGCCGGCTATGCGCATCTTGCCTTCGGGGCTGAGGCGCCCTTCGGCCACGTGGTTGAGGAAGTTGCCGATTTCGATTTCCATGCGGTCGGAAATCTCTTCGTATTTCTCGATGCGGTTGTATGTCTTCTGATAGTTCTCGTCCTTCTCCTTGAGGTGGATGAGGTCGCGCGCCATGCCGAGCATACGGTGCACGCGCTCGCCGTAGACCACAATCTCCTTCTGCGCCTGCGTGATGTTGAGCTCTGAGGCCGAAAGCATGCCGCGGCCGATGTATTTGAGCGAGAACTCCTCTTCCATATCCTTATGGCGGGTAGGCATAATCCAGCATACGACCTTCACGTAGAGCTTGGTGAACCATATCATCATGAGAAGGTTGAACGTATTGAAGACGGTCGGGAACATCGCCAGGCCGAAGGCCACGGAGGCCTGGGCCTTCGACGTCAGCCCCCCCTTAGGGTCGAGGAGCGTGCTGTCGGCCATGCTGCCGTCGACGGCCTTGTCGATGTCGAGCGGATTGAGGCCCTGGCAGGCCTGCGTGATGTCGGCCACAAGCTCGCTGAACGGGTGGAAGATGCAGAGCACTATGATGGAGCCTATCACGTTGAAGAGCACATGGCCCATGGCCGTGCGCTTGGCCGCGAGGTTACCGCTCAGCGAGGCGAGCACGGGCGTGATGGTGGTTCCGATGTTGCCGCCAAGGATGATGGCGCAGCCGAGCTCGAACGAAATCCACCCCTGAGAGCACATTATCAAGGTGATGGCAAACGTGGCCGCCGAACTCTGGGCCACCATCGTGAGCACTATGCCGATGCCGAAGAAAATCAGCACCGACCCGAAGCCGAGCGACGTGTAGCCGCTGAGAAACTTCAGCATCTCGGGGTTTTCCTGCAGGTTGGGCACATACTGGCTTATCATGTCGAGGCCCATGAAGAGGAAGCAGAAGCCTATCAGGAACTCGCCCAAGCTCTTGTAGGCGCTCTTCTTCATGAAGAGCATGGGCACGCCGACGGCCAGCAGCAGGATGCTGTAGTCGGAGATGTTGACCTCAAACGAGAAGGCGGATATGATCCAGGTGGTTACAGTGGTGCCGACGTTGGCGCCGAAGATGACGGCCATCGACTGCGCGAGCGACATGAGGCCGGCGTTGACGAAGCTCACCACCATCACCGTCGAAGCCGACGAGCTCTGTATCAGCGCCGTAATCAGGAGACCGGTGATGACGCCCGTTACGCGGTTCTTGGTCATCACGCCGAGGATGGTGCGCAGGCGGTCGCCAGCCACTTTCTGCAAGCCTTCGCTCATCACCTTCATGCCGTAGAGAAACAGGCATACCGAACCGAGCAGGCTTATGAAATCAATTATGGTATAATTCATCTTCAGTCGGGATAAAAGGCAGCCTGCCGCATGCGGCTCCCGCACCACGGAAGCGTACGGAATACCCGGTCCGCATCTCGGCTGCGCTTCGGGATTGAAAATAGTTCGCGAAATTAGTCAAAATATCTGAATAAGTAAGAGTTCAAATTAATTTTATGCTGTCCGCGACGTTATTTTTGAGTCGATTCCAGCCTGACCTGAAAGAAGACATCTCAATATCCCGCTGAGAGACAGGCCGGAAGCGCATTCATTCGGCTATCAGCGGCAACTCCTTGGTGAGGATGCGCTTCAGGCGCGAGAAGTATTCGGGAGTGATGCCCAGATACGAGGCGAGGATGCGCTGAGGCACATCGGCCATCAGCTCGGGACGCACTTTAAGAAGCGATGCGAAGCGTTCGCGCGCAGTCCCGTTGTTCAACCTCCGGTTCTTGTATTCCTGATAGAAGAGTTCCTCCTCGGCGTAATGCAGCATCCACACGGCCGCCTCGATGTCGGTGGTGAGCAGACGGCGGTAAGACGTCTGCGAGATGACGAGCACCTCGGTAGCCCCCCCACACGTCGACCTTATAATAAGAGGCAATCCCCTTCACGAAGGAATGTTTGTTGTAGAACACGCTCCCGGGCAGGGCAAACCCGAACGTCCGCTCGCGCTCGCCGTCCATGTCGCTGAAACGCACTATCCCCTTCTTCACCACATAGACATTGGTGTCGACCTTGCCGGGCTCGGTGAGCACGTCGGCAGAGGTGAGTTTACGGAGCTTGCCGAGGCCGATAAACCTGTCGAGAAGGGTGTCGGAGGGCTTGAATGCACATTCGGCGCGGAGAAGTGTCTTGAGTCGATTCATCTGATCTGCTGGAAGTGTTTTGTTTGTCCCTGCAAATATACTCATTTATTCCCACAAAAGCCTAAATACCCGGCGAAAAAATCCGCACTCACCCCCCTTTCGCCGCCCGGCGCCGCTTGCCGACGTTGGTGAGCACCATGCCGCCGACTATCACGGCCATGGCCAGAACCTGCGGCCAGCGCAGGCTGTCGAGCTTCATGAGCACGGCCGCCACCGTAGCCACCACCGGCACAAGATACTGATAGATAGACACAAGCTCCGACCCGATGCTACGGATGGCCGGCTGCACGAGGAAATAGGCGATGAACGTCGGACAGAGCAGAATAAACCCTATCTCGAGCCAGGGCACGGCCGACGCCGACGCCAGAATAGGCATGCCGCGCATACCCGGAAGCAGAAACAGAGCCGGTAGCGAGGCGAACAGAAACACCCAGCGGAGCATCGTGGCCGGACGGTAACGCTGAGTAGGCCCCTCGAGCACCACGAGATAGAACGCATAGCACACCGTCGACGCTATGGCAAGCAGGTCTCCCAGCAGGCTGTCGGCCGCGTGGCCGCCCCCGCGGCCGCCGAGAATCACGATTACCGCCCCCGCAAACGACACCAGCACGCCGGCCCACTCCGTAAGCGAAGCCCGCTGATGCCGGAACACCACATTCATCAGTATCACAAACATGGGAGGCAGCGTCATGATAATCGAAATGTCGATAGGGTTGCCGTAGCGCAACGACGTTACAAACAGATAGATGAAGCCGAAAAGACCCACGACGCCGCCAACACAGAGACGCAACCAGTCGCCTCGGCCCGTAATGCGCCCTCCGCGCATGAAAAGCGACACAAGCCAGAACAGCACACAGCCACCCATCAGACGCACGACCACTACATCGTCGGCGCTCATCCACTCAGGAATAAGAGCTTTCGTAACAGGGACATTCACGCCCCAGAACAACGCCGCGAGAAAAATACACGCATTGCCGGCCGCAGCGCCAATGCCACGCCTGCCGCCGGCACCCCCTGAGCCGGGAGAAACAATATCATTCTTCATAACACTATGCAATTTACAATGACTGATAAGACGGACTGAACGTGTCGCCGTCGCTCAGACGCCCCGTGGAGGCACCCTTCTCAAGCCAGCGCACACGCTGGTCGGAACGCCCGTGGTCGAACGTCTCCGGAACGGCATACCCCTGCGCCTGCTTCTGAAGATAATCGTCGCCGATCTTCGACGCGGCACGCAGCCCCTCCTCTATATCACCCTCCTCGAGCGAACCAAACATCTCATTGTCGTGATAGGCCCACACGCCCGCATAGAAATCGGCCTGAAGCTCAGTGCGCACGCTCATGCGGTTGGCCTCCGTCTTGTCAAGACGCGCCATCTGCTCATGCGCCTTGTCGAGCGTGCCCAGCAGATACTGCACATGATGCCCCACCTCATGGGCCACCACGTAAGCAAACGCGAAATCGCCCCCGGCACCCATCTCCTTCTCCATCTGCTCAAAAACGACAGATCGATATACATCGTCTTGTCAGCCGAACAATAGAAGGGACCCGTGGCGGCAGTGGCCCCTCCTCAGCCCGAGTTGACCGAACACGTAAAAAACACCAGCTTGGGAGGCTCATACTTCAGCCCCATCTTCTCAAACTCCTTGGTCCACACATCCTCCGTGCCCGCCAGAATCTGACGCACAAAAGTAGCCGACTCCTCCTCGGCCGCCGTAGGGGTATAAGTCTGCTCCTGCCGGCTCTGCATCTGCTGAAGGCCACCCTGCGTGATCACCTACAGAGGATTGCCCCCCGACATCCACACCACAAGAGCCGCAATCACGATACCCGCGATGCCGCCGATACCCGCAATCTTCACACCCGAACGTCTGCCGCGCCGGTCCTCCACATTATTACTGAGACGTCGTCCGTTTAGTCGCATACGCAAAAACAATTAAGAGCAATAAAAACCGGGCGCCATGCAGACACGACACCCGCATATATAGAGAAAACGCGCCCGGCCGCCACAAAGTTGCGCCCGCCGCCCACAAAACCCCCGACACCGCCACGCCACCCAACGCCCTAATTTCCAAACATCTACCCCACCCCACACCTCATCCCGTAAAAAATAATTCAAAAATAATCCCCGAAAAATTTGCACGAACCGCGAAAACATACTAACTTTGCACTCGCAAACGCCCGACACGCGGTTCCGACCGAAAGTCAGCCTGCCACTCCGGCAACATGAATCGGAATAAAGTTTGCGAAACATAATTGGTGCCATAGCTCAGTTGGTAGAGCAAAGGACTGAAAATCCTTGTGTCCCCGGTTCGATTCCTGGTGGCACCACAAAAGACCGTTAATTCTCAATGAGTTAGCGGTC
Organism: uncultured Porphyromonadaceae bacterium; assembly: GCA_945873625.1. Lineage (GTDB taxonomy): Bacteria > Bacteroidota > Bacteroidia > Bacteroidales > Muribaculaceae > Lepagella. Next base: position 203,123 of record CAMCDS010000001.1, read on the forward strand.
TTTCGTTTAACTACACTCCACCAAGTCACCACAAAAGTCACCACACCCTACTTAATTTATTGATATAATATGCTTTATGCGTGTCGTGGTGTATGCGCATCTATATGCGCCGACTTCTAACTTGCTGATATTCAACTATTGATTTATTGTCATTCATCATCGTTCACCACCGTTCAAATCCACCAAGCCTCCTCAATACCCTAAACTTTAACAGACTTTAACTATGTGGAAGCCTCTAAAATGTGGTGACCTATGCCTAAAATCAACCCGGGTCACCACACTTAAATTATAAAATCTGTTAATATTTTGGAAGAGACCTCCGTCAGCAGAGGCTGTTCCAAGGCTCTACTTAATCCTTCCCTTAGCTCCCTTCATTAAAGAAACAAAGAGAAGGTACTGGATTCTATTGTTGGATTCTATTCGATGCTGAAAATTTTTATTCCCTGATTCCATTGAACTATGGGATATTATAGCTAACTTTGCAATCGGATAGCTCATAGTCTGTCCGGACATTTTGAAACAAAGAGGCGTTATGTCTTCTGCTTGTACGGATAAAGCGTAGGAAACTTACATCCAAGTATATGCAAGAGAAAGTCATGACAGTCTCCATGCCATAAGGCGTGGAACTGTTATTCCCACATCTTCATATACAGGTATTCCTACCACCTATCCGTAAAGGCGTGGCATAGCAGCCCACGCCTCTTTTATTTATTATTAGGTGTTGGGTTGACACCAAAGCTCTTAATATGTCAGTATTAGAAATCTTTGATGCGTACAATGACCTCCAAATCAGACAAATTTTGAGTGGCAGGACAATACAGATAAAATATAAGGACGGCTCACCCAAGATGGGTGTTGTAACAAATTTTATAAGTGCTGAAGCTGATATTGCAAACAGATCTATCGTAGGCATTATTTTGGATGAGGTTAATGAGATTGTGATATCCAAGGATATTATCCAAGGTATCGATATATTGAAGTAGTGAAGCAATGAGCATCAAAGTAACGAAGTTAGGATTAATCCTTAGTATGTTGCTGAATCTTATTCTCGGCTGCTTACTCTTCCTAAAGTCTTGTTCTCAAACGTCTCAATCTACCGATAAGAATAAAGATAAAAAGAATAACTTAGAAGCCGTGCAGCAGAAAGCTATTGCTTATATGCATAATGCCATATGCGAAAATCTTTATTACCCCGATACATATGATCCTGTGAAAACAATAGTTGACAGCGTCTTTTACGGTCCACTTACAGACATGGAATGTGTGCAAGCTGCTGAAGAATTGATTGATTTAAGATCTCAATATTCATCGGCACAAAGCGCTTATAGTTATGCTATCGACCAAATTAATTTTCATGGAATTACCGACTTGGGTACATTTCACTGGGGTAAGGATAGAGACGAAGCAAAGTCAACCATGAAACAACTTCAAAATAAAATCGAACAAACACAATCCACAATAAAGAATCGAGATTTCTCTATGGATGGTAAGTTCATAGGATGGCAGGTCGTACATCGTTATCGAGCTGCCAATAGTAAAGGAGAAGTGTCTTTTGGAAATGTTCTCTACATATTAAATTTGGACCTCACAGAGAGTTATTTTAGATATTCTCTTGACAACGGGGAAAACAACTTCGAATCAATTAAAAAAGTGATAGAAACTGAATTAGAATCAAACATTCAATAAACTGTAAAATGAAAAAAATCACGAGCAAACTAAATCTCTTAGTTATACCTATAATATGTTGCATGCTCTTATTTTCATGCAATAAAGATAACGAGCCGGATACTCCAGGCGACAATCAAACAAATCATGGGAATAATTCCGAAGGAAACAACTCAAATAGTCCTGAAAACTATTACTTTAGGGTTGAAACCCAAGTCGGAAATATACGACCTGAGGCTGGCAGTCAAGTCATCTCATTTGATTGCAACCAGCCGTGGTCTGTTTCATATAATGGTGATATTAGTGGTTTTTCATATTCTCCTTCAAATGGAAATGGGAAAGGGCGAATAGCAATAAAATATGATGAAGTCAAGTATCGGGAAACTTCAAATGAAATTAGCTGGAATGAATCCGGTACTTTGACATTTCATATACGAGAAGGCAATTCAAAGGATTTTAAAAATACTACGTATAATGTCTACATTAGTCGTAGAGGAAATAAAAAGAAAGTATGACACAATAATATCGGATAAACGATGAAACGTACTTTGACAATTATTACACTTGTCTTTGTGAGCATATCTTCCATTTTAGCTCATGAAGTTAACAAATACAAGTACTTCTGCTTGGACGTAGAAGAGAATCCTTATGGTATTGAAAAGCGCTTCCTTGAAGAGTTTCAGAAAGCAGGATTCTTCATAATGGACAATGATTACTATGAACAACTTGATTCAAAAGAGAAATCAAAGACCTTGTTCGTCGAATATGATTATTTCTTGAATCACAATGGCAACAGTTCTCTGACAATAGTCTTAAAAAACGCCTCTGGCGCAACCATATGGAGAAACACAGGATACGGATGCACATTTCTGTCAGCATCGGGTGATTTCAAAAAATGCACAAAACAAATAATGACTGCATTCAGAAGACTTAAATACAAGTATGACGAGAACTTAGTGCCAGACCAGCCTTTTCAACATCCGTATGCGAAATGGACAGAAGATAGTGTAAAAACATATTTGAATGGGAAAAGAATTTCTCCTATAGAAGGTATTTATAAGAATTATTCCAACGATGGGAATGCATATAGCATAGGCATTTTAAAGCATAAAGATAAGTTTTATGGAATAATATTGAATTCTGATAATGAACTTTGGAAAGCAGGAGATACTAAAATTGTCCTGAATCACATTGAAGGTTCAGCGTATGATGCAGAATATTACGATTTGAATCATCAAAAGTTGAATGCCATTGCTGGGCTAAAAGATAATAGACTATTGGAGTTTTCCGCTCCATATAAAGGAGATGTTATGAACTTCTCTTTTATCAAAATTTTCCCTTCAAGTGGAGAAAAGTCTATAGCAGGAACATCATCAAGCGAACAATACAAGGCTACTGGTAGCGGAGTTCTGATATCTGATAATATAATTATCACGAATTATCATGTGGTGGAAGATGCAGACAAGGTTGAAGCCATATTAAACATCAACGGTATTCCCGAGACGTTTTCGGCACGCGTGTTATGTACAGACAAAACAAACGATTTGGCGATCGTATGTATTAAGGATGACAAATTCAAAAATCAAGGAGAGTCACCATTCAAAATTTTAGCAAATACAGTTGATGTTGGAACTTCTGTGTTTGCTATGGGATTCCCATTAACCAGCTTTTTGGGAGATGAAGTTAAAATTACAGATGGAATCATAAGCTCTAAGTCTGGATACGAAGGAGATATTGTTACATATCAAATATCTGTACCAATTCAACCCGGGAATAGCGGCGGCCCTTTATTTGACAAAAACGGGAATCTTGTTGGCATCACAAATGCGGGAATAGATAAAAGTGTGGCCGAAAATGTCGGATATGCTATTAAAACTCCATATGTCTATAATATTATAGACTCTGCACCGATCAATATTTCGATTCCTCAAGGTAAGACATTACCCAAAGAAAACTTCCCTGAACTTATAAAATCCCTTAAACCATATGTGGTTTATTTGAAAATCTATTAAACTTAATAATATCGCCACCGAGAGAAATGGAACCCTCGGTGGCGCTGTCGGTTAATGCAATTTCGGTCACCGAAGAGCATATCGTGATCGACAACGACGGCAACAAGTGGATACGCAAACCTCGTCAAAAGACAAAACAGATGAGCAACATCCCTCTGCTGGACATTCCCCTCGCCATCATCGAGAAATATCAGGGCGACAAGAAGGCCGCCAAAAAAGGCGTGCTGCTCCCGATTCCCTGCAATCAGGTGATGAATCGCTATCTGAAAGAGATAGCTACCATCTGTAAAATCAACAAGCACCTGACGATGCACACCGCCCGCCACACCTACGCAACGCTTTGTCTCTCGCAAGGCGTCAGCCTGAAAAACGTCTCGAGTATGCTCGGCCACGCAAGCGTCAAAATGACCGAGCGCTACGCCCGCGTCCTCGACTCCTCCATCCTCCGCGACATGAACGCCATCCGCGACACCCTCAAGCTCAGCAGAAATCAATAAAAAGCCTTTAGGCACTGTCCTTTACCGCAAAATCACCGCTGCCCTCGCTCCCAAGAAAGAGGAACAGGACGGCGAGGAAAACAAGCAGCAGCCCGACACCCAAAGGGTCGAAGTAAGAGATAACCCATCTCAGGCCAACGGCTCAAAGGAGACAATGGTGGCTGAACCTGTAAGTCACTACTCTTTGCGCCGTAACTTTTTTGGCTGATAGATTTACTGAGTAACCGACAGATAACGATTTTTTTATCTGTCGGTTCAATTTTTATTAAAAATGTGCTACAAATTCTAAAACAATCTTATTCTGTTCAGAGATTGCCGGAGTTACGCCTTTATTATAGAAATATTGTTCATAGTTGAGTCGGATATCAGCCTGTAATGCTTTCTTGCCAAGACTCAATGTAACACCCCCTGTCAGCCTGTGTCTTTCGGGATCGTCTATTTTAAGATTGCCGGAGTCATCTTTCGTACCTTTGCTGTGGTCTGACATATAGTCGTATCTCCCCAGAAATGATAAAGCGGTCATCCCTTTTTTCAGAGGCAGTCTATAGGCGGCGAATGCGTCAATTGCATTTACTGGAGAGAACGAATTGTGTGCATAATGCTTACGCAGGTATTCCGCTTCGATATGCCATCGGTCGCTCTGCCAGAAAGCACCGGCATCATACATCATCACGTTAACATCTCCGGCATTTGCTTTCTGGCAACTTAATGTGATATTCAGCTGCTTTGCAATCATGGTTTGAGCCTTAAACGAAAAGTTGTAATTATCAGTCCAGAAGTTTTTCTGATTCGTCAATCCGGAACCGTTGAATATGCCGCCTTCAAGTGTAACAGGTATTCGGCCATTAAAATACCATGAGGCAGATACGCCTACATCGCGCACATTTCCCACTTGCTTGGCAATGAAAGAACGGTTAGCAAAATATTGAATATGGGGTGAACGATGGGCATCGATTGTAAATGGGACTCGCATCTGTCCGAATGTGAATTTTAACGCATCCTTTGGTTGCAGACGTATGTAAGCGTCAAGCATCTTGATGGATCCCTCGTCCGAAAGGTCTATCTCGGCCTTGTATCTCACGATGGGAATCACCTTGCCTTCCACGCTCAGGCGCGCATTGCGTATCTCGAAGCGTCCCTTGTCTATCTGAGGCTCATACTCATATTTGGCACGGACTGTTCCGTGTATTTCCGGGATGAATGGATTTTTATCCTGAGCCACGGCAGACAATGCAAATACGGACAATGCCGTCATAATTAAAATCTGTCTCATGCTGTCATTAGTTTATTGCCGGTTTCAGTGTTTCTGATCGCCTGTGAAAAAGAGCTGACAAAGGAATGAAGATAATACAGGAGCATGAGATATGAATATGCGGGTGCCCCCTCATCAAAATCTTCATGCGTCATTCCTTTGGAATGTACGGCGATGCTGTGTTCGATAAAATCTTTCTCCAAGCCTGTATCTCTGTTAATTTTCACTGTATCAGCATCTGCATCGAGTATGCTGTCAGTTAATTGGGACAGCCGCGCAATCCCTCCGCGAATTGTCTCAATCTCACATCTATATGAAATCGGAATATAGCTGTCAGGTGAAGTGATAAGATGACGTGTAGTTTCGGCAATCTTGTCGGTAGCCTCAAGCATATATTCGCAATACAGAGCAGTCTTGCCAATCGAGCTGTCAGCGTCTGCCGAACAATCCCGGACTTTCCCGGTGATTAAGTCAAGGTTTCTTGACCCGATTCTATGGTTCTTACAAACCGCTATACTGTCATTGCTTGAAAGACATTCCAACGCTTTGTCAATAATCGGGCCGCATGACTGCATCGTCATAATCAGACACGACTTTCCAACATGCCGACCGGCGACAGAATAACCCGTTTCCTTGCTTTTGCGTCTGCGGATATGCCGTTGCAACATAAAGAAGGTTGCCGCCAGAGTTATTATCGAGATAACTGTTACGAACATAACTTATAGAATTTCTTTGATGCAAAGTAACTGCATCTATATTACACCATTATATCGGGAGTATTATATAAATATTAAATTTATCAGGCTCTTACAATATAAAAAAGATGGGAGAACAACTCACCCCATCTCACACATATAAAAACAATCTTTTTTACCTTGGACTTTATGCTGTAGGCACAGTAATTCTGGCAGGGCGGCTACGGAACTCCGAGTCGCGCAGTTTGGCAAACGCACGGAGGTATTTTCTTATTGACGATACCATTTCCTGTGTTTCCTGAAGCATATTCACATAGACATACAGCACAGCCATTGCCGATGTGTCTCCGTCGCGGAGTTGGTCATGAGCACGGTGATATGTGTCGGAAACTGTATCCTTTATCTCGTCGCAGTGTCGGCGAAGGGTACTTATTGTCTCCGTGTCCATGCTTCTCATCAATTCAAGGGTATCACTGAAAAGGGTGCTGATTTGCGTTCTTATCAACTCGTATTCGGTAGTATAGCGGGGCGGCAACGGAAGAAAATTATTGTCGATATGCTCCTTGCAGACCTCGTTGATACGTCGTAGATTATACAGTACGCCCATACAGCAGTTGTTGCTCAGGTAAAACCACGGGCTTTTTTCTATCGCCATCTCGCGGGTCAGATGACGGAGGCATAAGGTTTCTTTTCTGCGCGCATTTTTAAGCGTTGTCTTCTGGCGTGCAAGACTTGTCTCCGTCTTGCCGAGAACACCGGAATTCTCAGAGATGAAAGCGGATGTGATGTCACGGTATTTTTCCTCGGCATAAGTCATGAACTTTTCCTGCTGTTCGGTTATATACATCATCAGCAACGGCCATGTCTGGGTTTTATCCTGAGTGGATATGATGGTCTGGAACAAGGCGTCGCCATTATCTTCCTCAGACTTTTTTCTAAACCGGCGGTTGCTGTGGATGATTATGAATATGGTCAGAGCCGCCAGCAGCAGCATTACCCACTGGCCGCCATAGTGCATTGCGGCAACGATAATTCCTGCTCCGATGAACGCTGCCCCGGCGGTAAGGAACCACCCGCCGATTACGGAAATCACGCCGGTGATGCGGAACACGGCACTTTCACGCCCCCAGGCTCTGTCGGCGAGAGAAGTACCCATAGCGACCATAAATGTTACGAAAGTGGTTGACAGGGGTAGTTTCAGTGAGGTACCAAGAGCGATAAGTGCTCCGGCGAGCACCAGATTCACAGATCCCCGTATAAGGTCGAATGCAGCTCCCTGATCCATAATTGTCTCATCGACATTAAAACGGCGGTTAAACCAACGCCTTACTTTCACAGGTGTGACACGATGTACCCAAGAGAGGAATGATAATGTCCATCTTACCAACCGTCGGGCGATACGTGATGATCCAAACATCTCATCGCCATCCTGCTGGCTTCCGAGGCCGATTTCAGTCTTGGTGACCTTCCTTGCCTTTTTCGATGTGGCAAGCGATACCACCATAATAACGCCTGCACCTATCAGGAAATATATCGGAGTATTCGCAGGCTCGTTGAGAGAACCCATGAGGAATCCTCTGGCGTCACCACCTCCGTTGGAAATGAAGTCCTGATATGAAGCCAGACCACTCAAAGGAACACCTATAAAGTTTACAAGGTCATTTCCGGCAAATGCCACAGCCAATGAAAAAGTACCCATCAGCACTATCACTTTCAGCACATTAACCTTGCAGATATGAAGCAGTTGCATCAGCACAGTGAAAACCGCGAAACAAGACAGTATGATTATTGCCGTATTGCTTTTTATCCATGCCTTAAACTCAGGGGTCATGAAAGTCAGGTCTTTTGCCCCCTTGATCAGAAGGAAGTAAACAATAGCAGTGGCGCAGATGCCTCCGAATATCCCTATCTTCCATTTCAGATTGCTCCGGTAATTGAAGGAGAATATCATGCGGGATATAAACTGCACCACTGTTCCGAAGAAAAAGGCTATCGCCACCGACAGGAATATCCCGAGAATCACCGACAAGGCTTTCTCCGTGTTAAGCAGGTCATCAAAACCGAGACCGATGCCTCCCGCCATCTTGATCAATGCCACGACAAATGTCGCGCCTAAAAGCTCGAAAACCATCGACACTGTTGTCGAGGTCGGCATACCTAGGGAGTTGAAAATGTCAAGGAGAATGATGTCAGTTACCATTACCGCCATGAATATGCAGATAAGGTCGTAGAACGAAAAATGCTCGGGGCGGAAAATTCCGTGCCGGGCAATCTCCATCATTCCGTTGCTCATAGCCGCTCCGATAAACACTCCGATTGATGCGACAACAAGAACCCTCTTGAAAGATGCCGCCTTGGACCCGATTGCCGAGTTGAGAAAATTGACGGCATCATTACTCACGCCTACCGACAGATCGAACACCGCCAGCAGGAATAGAAAAATTACTACGCAAAGAAACAGTATTTCCATTGTTTTCTTAATTACTTATTCTACCGCAAAGTAACAAAGAAAACATTTCATGATTATTTCAAAATTTTTAATTGTTTATTAAAACCGCGGACTGTCAGCGGATTCATTTGCGGTCAAACCGTATGTAACTCTGTTCTATGGGTTTGTATGAAGGATCATCCCACAGGGGACTTGAAATCATCAGATCCGCGCTGATTCTGTTACAGGCGATCGGCACGTTGTGGAGACGGCATTGACGCAAAAGCATCTGGATGTCTGCTTCGTGAGGCTGCGCATTGAGGTCGTCTATCAGGAAAACGGCGAGATCAATCTCGTTTCGTACCACCATAGCCGCTATTTCAGCATCCCCTCCCATCGGTCCGGAGTTCATACATTCGACTTGGGCTTCAATTCCCGCTTCTGAAAAAGCATTCTTTATAAGGCCGCCTGTCGTGCCGGTACAGACCAGCTCATGTTGTGAAAGATATTGGGCATTAAACTTTACCCAATCGACCATATCGGCCTTGCGTTGGTCGTGAGCGACAAGTGCGATTTTTAGTTTTGTCTTCATTTTGAGTTTCTTGAAAATGTTATTTTGAACAATAATCCGCCCGAGCATTGATTTTCGGCAGTAATATCGCCTCCATGCAGAGTAACGGCGTTTTTCACTATCGACAGACCGAGACCGGTTCCTCCTGCGGCTCGTGACCGTCCCTTGTCAATCCGATAGAACCTTTCAAACAGCCTCGGCAAATGCTCGGACGGCACACCGCATCCGTTATCAGACAATGCGATCACTATTTTGTCATTGCCGATGCTGATTGATTCTATTTTTATCTTTGTACCTCCACTATAAACAATGGCGTTGTCGATAAGGTTGTTGAAAACAGCCTCAAGCAAAGACTGATTCCCGGACATGACGATATTGCGGGAAATATAATTCTCGATCGTAATACCTTTTGTCGCGGCAATTATCTGTCTGTCCTCAACCACATCATTAATTATGTCAGTGAGATTAACCTGTTCCTTTAAGATAGAGGCACTTCCGTCATCCATGCGGGTCAGGAGTGAGACATCGGTCAATAGCCTCTGGAGCCTTTCTGTGTTCGTAAGACAGCGTTGCAGGAACAAAGTCTGCTTTTCTTCGCTCATATTCCTATGTGCCAGCATAGTTTCAACGCTGACCTTGATTGACGCGACAGGAGTTTTCAGTTCGTGGTTGATGTTGTTTGTCAACTGTTTCTTTATGCGCTCCTTTTCAAGCTGCTCATGAAGGGCGGCACGATGCTCGCTGTCCCTGTCGGCTACAGCCTGCTGCAACCGGGCATAAAGACGGACAATATGGTTTGAAATCTCGCCAAGCTCGTCATGTGGGAAAGGTTCTGTATCGGAAATCCGGGCTCCGTTTTCCGCGTTCTCCGCAAATTTGTTAAGCCTGCTTATGTGTAGGCCGACCCTTCGGGTTGCAAAGTACCCCAACACACACATGACTAATGTTATGGTTCCCATTATCCACAAAAAGCCGTAATCGGGCCGCAATAAACTGCTGAACGATACGGAATACGGTACTGCGGTACGGACAATATTGCCGTAATCCCCTTTCCTTGCCGAGTAAAAATAATAGTTGCCCGTACTCTCGCTGTGCCGTCTTACGGCATAGCCGGAGCCATTCAGCATTGCATCCCGGATTTCCTGACGGTCAAGGTGATTTGTTTTCGGCAACGAGTCAAGAGTATTGTCGTATATTATGTGTCCCTTGTCGGAAATTACGCTTACACGAATATCGTTGAACGGTTTGAACTCGTCAAGTTTTATATCCGGGACATCATGCCCTTCGCTCAGTTCTGTAAGAATATATGTGTTGATGAGCTGGAGCTGCTTGTCAATCTCTTCCGCTTTGAATTCCTTTTCCCTATGATATTGAAAAATTACAAAGCACCCGACCATCAGCAGGGAATATCCGAGAAGCCATACGAACAGACGCTGCGGATAGGAGAGTTTATTCAATGAACCCATAGCCGTATCCTGAGCGCGTTACAATATTCTTGCCGTATATGCCGACTTTCTGCCGGATACGGGTTATATTTACGTCTACCACCCTGTCAAGCACCACAACCTCGTCAGGCCATATCTCATTCAGAAGGTCTGTCCGGGTGAAAACCTGCCCTCGGTTGGACATCAGCTTCAGCAGAATCTCAAATTCCTTTTTGGGCATTTTCACCTCTGTTCCGTCAACCATACAGGTTCTGTTTTTGGCAGACAAGACGAGACCTTTGTATGAAACAATGTCAGAATCAGTTTTGGAGGGTGTGACAGAAGCCGCTGTCCGGCGAAGTACAGTCCTGACGCGTGCAAGAACGGCTTTCAGTGAATATGGCTTCATTATATAGTCGTCGGCCCCGAGGTCGAGACCGGCAATCATATCCTCTTCCGTGTCTTTGGCTGTGCAGAATATTATGGGAACCGAGGCTGTCGCCGGATTCGATTTCATAATGCGTGCAAGCTGGATGCCGGATATTTCCCCCATCATAATATCAAGGAGTATCAGGTCATAGCCGGCAAGGTCGCGGGCAAGAGCTTCCTCCGCGCTATATGCCATGTCTACGTGATAGCCTTCCGCCTCAAGATTGAATCCGAGACCGTCACACAGAGCCTCCTCATCATCCACCACAAGTATTTTCTTTTTTTCTTCCATGCCGCAAAATTACTAATAATCGGTCAAATGCTGTCCTGATGCTCAAAAATTTAATAAAAGTTTAATGATACAATTTATTTCATAAAATCTAAACAAAACTTATAAAACCATGAAACATTATGTCCATAATTTTGCGGCAGAAATAATGACAACGAGAATATGAATTGTAAAAAATTACATGTATGCGTAATGACTTTGTCAATGCTCGTTTCCACGGTCAATATGGATGCCGGCATAGTCAAAGGAAGAGTCTATGACTCGGCTACAAATGAACCGCTTATTGGCGCGACGGTCATAGCGGGCAACCATACGCAGGGGGCATCGACAGATATAGACGGTCATTATACATTGCAGCTCACCGCAGGGAAATATGATTTTGCAATAAAGTATATAGGATACCGGGATACGGTAATCTCACATCAGGTACCCTTAGGAATGGAAGAGCTGATACTTGACATTCCTATGATGCCGGATGCCACTTCATTGTCCGAAGTGACAGTAGTGGCTGTCGCACGAAGGGATACCGAGGCTGCCATGATAGAGGAGGAAAAGAAAAGTAATGTAGTGCAGACAGGTGTTTCGTCGCAACAAATCGCCAAGACGCAGGACAAAGATGCTTCGGAAGTTATAAGAAGAGTGCCGGGCATTTCGATTATTGAAGATAAGTTTGTTATGGTCAGAGGCTTGTCGCAGCGATACAACAATGTATGGCTCAACGGTAGCGCGGTGCCGAGTTCCGAGGCAGACTCCCGCGCTTTCTCATTCGACATCATCCCGAGCAGCCAGATCGACAATATGGTGATTGTCAAAAGCCCCGCTCCGGAATATCCCGCCGACTTCACCGGCGGTTTCGTGATGGTCAATACCAAAAGGCAACCGTTGAAAACCGGCTTCGACATCTCTGTCGGCGCAGGCATAAACGACAGGACACATTTCCGTGAGTTTGTAAAGGCCGGAGGCAGGTTTGCCTTCCCTGCCGGCGGACTTGACGCGCCGTTAGTGAGTTATCCCGGATTTGAAGGAAGAATCGATCCGTTGGCAAGCGGTCTGGACAACAACTGGCGGGTTAAGACCATACATCCCGTTGCCGACCTTAAGGCAAGTGCCGGATACAATCAGTCCTGGCTCATAGGTGACGGGCAGATGTGGCTTGTGGCGGCACTGAATTTCTCGAACAGCTACCGGACATTGCTGAATATGGAGAATTCGCTCTATGGTCCGTACGATGTATCCAACGACAAGAGCGTACCGCTGCGAAAGGCTTCCGACAACCAATATACCCGGGAGACCCGCTACGGGGCGATGCTGAACCTGTCTTTCCGTCCTTCGGGAGGCATCCATCTGTTTGAGTGGAAAAACATCTTCAATCAAATCATCAAGAACAGGTATTCCGACCGCATCGGTTTCAATGCGCAGGCCGACAATATCAACGACATGGAATATTATCACTCGTCGCGCCCCTCTTTCAACACTCAGTTCACCGGCAGCCATACATTCGATGCCGACCGCGTGGACTGGAGCGTCGGATATGCCTTTGCACAACGCAATCTGCCAGACCGGAGACTGATAGAGCGCACCGACCGCACGGAGCAGACTATGGGCATATACCGTATCGGCCGGGAATTTACAAAGCTCAACGAGCACACCGGGTCGCTGTCGGGCAATTACCGGCATGAGTTTGATTTCTCGATCATCAAACCCATACTTAAAACCGGCATATACGGAGAATACCGTACCCGCACCTACCGCACCCGTCAGTTCCAGTACGGCTGGCAGCCTGACAACAGCCTCCCTGACGGATTCATGTTCAATCCCGATGTGCAGGGCGACCTTTTGACTGATTCAAATTACGGGAATGACAAACTCTATCTTTACGAGGAGGTAAACTGGCTAAACAACTACAATGCGCATCAGACACTCGGGGCGGTCTATCTTTCAGCGGACATTCCCTTGAGAAAATTCGACATTCATGCCGGTGTGAGGTATGAATACAGCCGCCAGACCCTCGAGATGAACACCCGCCAGTATGAGGAGAGCCTCCATAAGACCGATTATGACTATCCGGGGCTGTTCCCGTCGGTCAATGTTACATACCATATAACCGACAGCCACCAGCTCCGCGCCGCCTACGGCCGCTCTACCAACCGTCCCGAGTTCCGCGAGCTTTCCTCGTCGGTATATTATGACTTCGACCTCGGCAGCAGCGTGATGGGCAACCCTGACCTGAAGGCGGCCACAATCGACAATGCGGAACTCCGCTGGGAATGGTATCCCTCCAGGGGGGAACAGATCTCGGTAGCGCTTTTCTACAAGCATTTCGCCCATCCGATTGAGTGGACATATACCGTGGCCGGTGGCACCGACCTCATATATTCTTTCATCAACGCCAATGGAGCCAACAACTATGGTGTGGAAATCGACATACGCAAGAACCTCGGTTTCATCGGACTCCGAGACTTTTCGCTGTCGCTCAACGGAGCGCTGATCAAAAGCCGGGTTACATTCGACAAAGGCACAAACAACATCGACCGCCCGATGCAGGGACAGTCCCCCTACTTAGTGAACGCAGGACTGTTCTATAACAACGATGAATACGGCTGGAACGCCGCATTACTCTACAATATCATCGGCAAACGCATCACCGGTGTGGGCAACCGTTACGGTACCGCATCGGACGGCACTGCACGCAACATCCCCAATTCCTACGAGATGCCGCGCCACAGCCTTGATATATCGGTGTCGAAGAAGTTCGGCAGATGGAGCCTGAAACTTTCGGCACGCGATATCCTCGCTCAAAGATACCTTTTCAAACAAATTGAGGAAGTGACAAACGAAGGGAAAGGTAAAACAATTGAAGAAACAACCCGGAGCTACAAACCGGGACGCAATTTCAACATAACAATCGGATATAATTTCTAATCAAGAAAGTACAATTTCTAATTAAAAATGAGAAAACGTATGAAAATCAACATCATCAACTCAGGCAGGCTGCTCATGGCGGCACTTGCCGTGGGAGCCGGACTTGCAATGGCATCCTGCTCATCGAACGATGAACCCGATTCGCCCAAGTTCACAGACCCGGAAGTGACCTACAAAGGGAACGTGGCCTACAGCAAGGGCATACTCTTCAACGAGGGCAAGGAACTCGGCAATGGTACCCAGAACTTCCACTTTACCGGCGACGTGACTCTTGAGAAGGGTGTCTATCTGCTCAAGGGATGGGTCTATGTGGATGCCGGAGCGAAACTCCGCATACCCGCCGGAACCGTCATCAAGGGCGACAAGCAGACTATGGCCTCGCTCATCGTGGAACCGGGAGGATATGTCGAGATGAACGGCACGAAGGACGCGCCGGTGGTAATGACCTCGGCACAGGCTCCCGGGCAGCGGCGTCCCGGCGACTGGGGCGGACTCATCATCTGCGGAAAAGCCCGAAACAACCAGCAGACAATGCAGATCGAGGGTGGCCCGACCACAATCCACGGAGGTGACAACGACAGCGACAACTCCGGCATATACCGCTATGTACGTATAGAGTTCGCCGGTTATCCCTTCGACACCGACAAGGAAATCAATGGCCTGACTTTCGGTTCGGTGGGCAGCGGCACGACCGTGGACCACATTCAGGTATCATACTCAAACGATGATTCATTCGAATGGTTCGGTGGTTCTGTAAACTGTAAATACCTCGTGGCTTACAACGGCTGGGACGATGAGTTTGACACCGACAACGGATTCTCCGGCAATGTTGAATACTGTCTGTCGGTTCGTGATCCTCGAATCGCCGATACATCGCAGAGCAACGGTTTCGAGAGCGACAACAACGCCAGCGGTGCCGAGACAGCCCCGTTCACGTCAGCTCATTTCAGCCATGTCACATTCATCGGTCCTAAAACCGCCAAGAACGGAGACTTCCGCAACAGTTCTGATTATATCACGGCCGGCAACATGTTCCCCGACAATGGCTCGAAACTCGGCAAATTCCAGTCGGCCATGCAGATACGCCGTGGCAGCAAACTCAATGTAGCCAATACTCTTGCCGTAGGTTATCCCATCGGTCTGATTGTCGATGGGGAGAAAGGCAATACCGTGAAATATGCCAAGGCAGGAGACTTCAAACTCGACAATATTATATTTGCAGGTATGGATATAATCGGCTCCGACAAAAACAAAGTATATGAGGATTATTTCATAGACCTTGCGGCCGGTACTGAGGACAAAGGCCGAGAATCATTCTCCCACACCTTCTTCCTGTCGAATCCTAACAACAAGGTCATGACCGAGGTCGCTCTCAACCTCACCGATCCCGCAGGTCTTGGCCAGAATTATTGTCCTTCCACGATGCTCTCGGACGGTAAAGGCGGATACATAGGCGCTTTCAAGGATACATCCGACGACTGGCTTCAAGGCTGGACAAACTTCGACCCCCAGAACACAGTCTATTAACGTATATATCCCTTCTGTTACTATCCTCACCATCCATTTGATTAAAATGGGTCGTGAGGATTTCTGTATATAATGACATCAGTAAGTTTCACAAAAGCTAAACAAAACTGATAAACCCATGAAATGATAGTTGGCTAATTTTGCACCGTAAACAACAAACAATAAACAACAATCACAGTGAAGAAAGTAATGTCAACTTTTATGGTCGCGCTTGTTTCGGGGCTGACCATGTTAGCGGCTGACAGTCCGAAATACGGACTACTTAAAGGCCGCATCCTTGACAACGAGAAGAACCCGCTGGCAGGGGCGGTGGTGGTCATTGACAGCGACAAGCTGTCGGCAGTCACTGACCTTGACGGCTTTTTCTCGTTTGCCAATCTGTCATCAGGCAACCACAGTCTTAAGGTAACCTATATCGGATTTCTCCCCGTGAGCAAAACGATAACAGTATCGGAAGAATCGACTATCGACGATATTGTGATGTCGGATACATCGCGGGAGTTGAACGAAGTGGTGGTAACCGGTGTTTTCTCCGGGCAGCAAAGAGCGATAAATGCACAGAAAAACAACGTCAACATCACCAATGTGGTATCTGCCGACCAGATAGGCAAGTTTCCGGACTCGAATATCGGAGACGCGCTGAAACGTATAAGCGGCATAAACGTGCAGTATGACCAGGGCGAGGCGCGTTTCGGTCAGGTACGTGGCACTCCGGCGGAGTTCAGTTCGGTTACTATCAACGGTTCGAGGCTGCCGTCGGCAGAGGGCGACATCCGTAACGTGCAGCTCGACCTCATACCTTCCGATATGATTCAGACAATCGAGGTCAGCAAGACACTCATGCCTGATCAGGACGGCGATGCCATCGGCGGTTCCATAAACCTTGTCACGAAAAATTCGCCGCATAGATTCACTGTCGGAGCTGTCGCTGGAACAGGATACAACTGGATAAGCCGCAAAGCGCAGATGAATTTCGGTCTTACTCTCGGAAACCGTTTTTTCAACAACCGTTTCGGAGTAATGTTTGCCGCCTCCTATAATAATGCACCCTCCGGATCCTACAATACTGAATTTAAATGGGAAAAGGACGACAACGGCAAAATATATATCAATGACTACCAGATAAGGCAGTATTTTGTCACCCGCGAGCGTCAGAGTTATTCGTTGTCGCTCGACTGGAAGTTCAACGACTACAACAAGATATGGTTCAAAGGTATCTTCAACAACCGCAACGACTGGGAAAACCGCTACCGCACGACGCTGAAAGACATGACCCCGGAGGGGAAAGCCGATGTCAGGGTGCAGACCAAAGGTGGCACGCCCGACAACCGCAACGCCCGTCTGGAACGCCAACGCACTATGGACTTCACTCTCGGAGGCGAGAACCGTCTCGGCATTTTCGGGATTGACTGGAAATTAGGATATGCGAGAGCCTCCGAGGAAAGGCCCAACGAGCGCTATATCGATTATCGCCTGAAAAAGCAGAAGTTCAGTATCGATATGTCGAATCCACGCGAGCCTCTTGCCACTCCGGACGAAGGCTCCACCATGACACTAAATGATGATTTCTCACTCAAGGAACTGACACAGGCGCAGGAAGATATTGTCGAGAAGGACTTCAAGGCAGCTCTTAATTTCAAGACAAAACTCAGCGACAGGGCAAAGCTCAAATTCGGCTTCAAATTCGTCAGCAAGTCCAAGAACAAAGAGATAGACTTCTACGAATACACTCCCATTGATGAGAAGGCCTTTGACAAGGATGCTTTCGCCCATACTGTCGATATGACTACAGACCGTTTTATGCCTTCGGCTAAATACAAGGCGGGAACATTCATTGACAAATCTTTTCTCGGCTCTCTGAATCTTGATGATAAAAATCAGTTTGAGAGCGAACAGGTGGCTGAGGAACTTGCGGGCAATTACCACGCCCGAGAGAATGTCACTTCCGGTTACATGCGCATCGACTCACGGCTCGCGGACAATCTTCAGTTTATGGGTGGATTGAGAGTGGAGAACACCGACTTGCGTTACATCGGCAGAATCTATGACGACGAGACCGGAGAGGTGTCGAAAACCGCGCCGGCAACTTCAAGCTACATAAACTTCCTCCCATCGCTTCTTCTGAAATGGGAGATAAATAAGGATTTCCTGTTCCGTGCGGGCTACAATCAGTCAATATCCCGTCCAAAATATTCGGCACTCGTCCCGGGAATGAAAATAAGCCGCGGCGACAATGAGATAACGGTGGGCAACCCCGGTCTGAAGGCAACCACATCACACAACATAGACCTCAATGCCGAATATTACTGGAAGTCGATAGGACTTGTGTCTGCCGGTCTGTTCTATAAACGCATTGAGGGCTTTATTGTCGACGAGGTGGCCTACAACAAGGAATACGAAGGAAATTTATGGACGAAATTCACTCAACCGAAGAACGGCGGCAATGCCAATATATTCGGTGTTGAGCTTGCATGGCAACGCGATTTCAGTTTCATCACACCGGCGATGAAATGCCTCGGACTTTATGCAACATATACCTATACACGTTCACGCATCACCGATTTCAATTTCGAGGGTCGTGAAAACGAAAAAGGTCTAAGTCTGCCCGGTTCCCCTGAACATACCGCTAATCTCTCGCTATATTTCGACAAGTGCGGTTTCTCCGCAAGAGCCTCGTTCAATTATGCATCGGCATTTATCGACGAGATGGGCGCAAGCTCGTTCTACGACCGTTACTACGATGCCGTGAAATATCTGGATCTGAATGTCAGCTATACATTCGGGCGCAAAACAAAATTCACAATCTATGTTGACTGCAACAACCTTCTCAATCAGCCGTTGCGCTACTATCAGGGAAGTAAGGACTACACGATGCAGCAGGAGTATTACGGAGTGAAACTCAACGGTGGAGTAAAAGTAACATTCTAAACAATAAGTATTATGATTCGTAAATTATTTGTAGCGGCATTAGCTCTCATTTCGATTTCGGGAGCATTTGCCCAAAATGAGATCAAGAAAGGGGATGTAAATCTGATGGTGGTGTCCGACCTCGGACGCAACGGTCACTATGATCAGAAAACTGTAGCCGCCACAATGGGCAGAATTGCCGAGGAGGTGGGTCCAGACGCAGTCCTCGCACTTGGCGACACTCACCACTATAGTGGCGTGCAGAGTGTGGCAGATCCGCTTTGGATGACCAACTACGAGCTGATTTACTCGCATCCAGAGTTGATGGTCAACTGGTATCCCGTTTTGGGCAACCACGAATATCGTGGCAACACTCAGGCGGTAATTGACTATTCTGACGTTTCGCGCCGATGGGAAATGCCCGCGAGGTATTACGCAAAGACATTTGAGGAAGACGGGACAACCGTCAAAGTGGTATTCATCGACACCACACCTCTGATTGACAGATACCATAAGAATGCCGACACTTATCCCGATGCGGCAAAGCAGGATGTTGACACTCAGCTTCAATGGCTTGACCAGACATTGGCTGACTCACCCGAAGATTGGGTTGTCGTCGTAGGCCATCATCCCATCTACGCCTATACCGACAAATCTGAATCGGAACGCACGGATATGCAAAAACGGGTTGACACAATTCTGCGCAAACACAATGTGGATATGTATATCTGCGGTCACATCCACAATTTCCAGCATATCCGCAGACCCGATTCCAAGATTGACTATGTGGTCAACACGTCCGGTTCGCTCACGAGAGTTCCGAAAAAGATTGACGGCACAGTATTCTATAGCGATTCTCCGGGATTTTCAATTCTGACTGCCGATAAAAAGAACCTCAGGCTGAATTTACTTGACAAAGATGGCAAAACAATCCACTACATCGAGCGCACAAAATAGCCTGAAAAGAATGTAGATGTACTGACACATATCAATAAGAACCTGATACGTTTTATGTTTTTTCATGAGACGTATCTATGTGTGTTTTATCAATAATTACAATAATTTAATTAACAATTAACAAAATCCTCATTGTGGATGCCTCCGACTCCGACCGTCGGCTCATGTCGGGCTTGCTTGTCAAGTCCGGCTATGAGCCGATTGCTGTTGATAGTATGGAGGCTGCAAAGGAAGAGGTGGCAAAGCTGCCACCTGACGCAGTCATCGTCGCGGACTACAAACTCCCCAACGGCTCCGCCAAAGAGTTAATCAACTGGCAAAAGACCGAGGGCTTCAAATTCCCGGTTATAGCCATAGTGAATAACCGGACTTGCCTCGAAGCGACAAATGTTATGGAAGACCACGGAGCTGTTGCCGTCATACAGCGTCCGGCAATCGACAAGGAGCTTGTTGATTATGTATCCCGGTATGTAAGGGATATTGAATCGGCAACCCCACCTGAAGAAAAACTGATTGACCGTCCGAGCGACGAGTTCAGAAAAGTCAAGGAGAAGATTGCCCGGCTTGCTACGTGCAATGCCAATATCATAATCTTCGGTGAGAGCGGTATGGGAAAGGAGCAGATTGCACGAGAAATCTACCGCCGGAGTTCCCGCATCGATAAACCGCTTACAGTCATTGAGGCCGATGGAGCCGCACTTATAGGCAAGCATAATCCGACGTCAACCGACAGCGAGATGTACGGTCGCATCAGCAGTTACTTCACAAATGCTACAGGCGGTACGATAATCATCAAGAACATTCATCTTCTTGACTTCGACAAACAATCGGTGCTGTTGCACATTCTTGTTACAGACCATCCGGATGTGCGGGTGATATGTACTGCCGAGCCAGAGTTGCTTGATATGGTAGCTGACAAATCGTTTCGGTCCAACCTTTTCTTCAATCTGCGCGAGATGGATGTAACAATCCTACCGTTGAGAAAGTCGGGTGATGAAATTCAGCCTGTGGCGGAGTATTATCTTCAGATGTTCGCCGAACAAAACGGGACACCGGTAAAACGCCTCGATGCTTCGGCTGTTAAAGCGTTGCGCCTCCACGACTGGCCGGGCAACATCCGAGAGTTGAGGAACGTAATCCGACACGCGACTCTAAATGCTTCAGGCGATGTCCGTCGCGCCCGGATGTCTGACCTCTTGATTGGTGATGCGCACTACTGATTCACAAAGGCAAATGGATATGGCCGACAACTGACGCGCTGCGCTCGACCATTATAGCAGGTGCAATAACGATGGCAAAAGTCAAGTTCGGGCTGCGAGAAGCGCTCCAATCATCCAGACAACGGCAATCACGTTTCACCCTCCCGAAGCAATGGATATGACCCAAAACAATCAAAACAAGAACGGCAACCTCGATGCGGAGCGGTCAGCTCGGATGGCCGACAGGCACCTGCCCGGAGTAGCCCCTTTGCGGAGGGCCTGACCACTCAATCCTCGGCTTAGAGGCGGCGCCGGAGAGCCGATGAACAAATGAGAGAAGGCAACGGCGACAGATGAACAGAGAAACTGTTCGTGCAAGTGAGAGCAGGGTGTCAAGCTCGCTTGACCCATGCCGAGCGTAGCCGAACTTGGCCGTAGGCAAAAGGCTGCCCCGGCGGACAGCCTGCCCTTTGAGGGAGGTGGATTTTACCAACCTACGAAGCAGCCCTGAACCATTGTGTAATCGACGTCTTCGTGCAGGGAGGCTGCGATTTCCTGTGCTTCCTCGGCGTCGCGGGCTTCCACTTCTTCAGTGTAGCTTTCGCCGTCGAAAGTGATTACTTCTACCGAGAGGTATTTGAGCTTGCGGTTGGAGATGAGAGAGCTGTCGAATATGTTCATTACGTGGGTCATGATTTTGAAGTTTAAGAGGGTTTTTACTGTGCGCCGGGGCGCGTTTGATTTACGTTGCAATAATTGGGAGAGCTGAGAAAGCGGAGTTGCAAACGTTATTTCAAGCCCCGCGGTAAAATCTTGGGTCCTGGAGGGTGAAGAATTTATGAAATGTTGATTGCAAGCCCGGAGGGT
>CAMCDS010000002.1 GCA_945873625.1 uncultured Porphyromonadaceae bacterium
AATCCCGATTATGGGGTGAAAATGCGGTTATTCTATGGATGGAGAGCGGGCGTTTTTCTGACTCTCGTCTTGGTTACAGACGTCAGTGCTGATATAAACTATTGATTGAAATTAGCTGGGTAAATTTATTGTGAATGTGGGAATTCATGTTGTCGTGTGCGACGAAACCACGCACGAGAATCTTCTATAATAAAAGCATTCCCTTGGGGCTTATCAATAGTTAAGGTAAAAATCTTTTGTAAGTTGGCGGTACTCGTCGGTCGGTGTTGTGCCTTCCTGCATCATTGTGAGCTCTGATTCCTCGCGCCGGTCTTCGTTTTCTTTCGCGGCAGTAATCTCTACAAGTATCCTTTTTGCCGGAGCATCGGGATGACCTTTTACTGTGGTTTGTCTGCTTATACACAATCCGTTCAAGCGTGTAGCTTCAACTAAATCTTCAAATCTATCCACGGGCAGCACAAGAGCAAGAACACCCATATCTGTCATAAGTCGTCGTGCCTTAGCTATCAGCGCCGACAGCGGAAGAGAAAGTTCGTGGCGTGCCTTCTCACGAGCTGTCTCAACGCTTTTGACGCCGGATGAGAAGAAAGGCGGATTGGAGATTATAAGGTCGAATCTCTCAGTCTCCGCCATTTCAAGAAAATCTTTAATTTCTGCCTGCAAGCGTCCGGAAAACAGGGAGTTATTAAAATTGAAATTCGCCTCATCAACAGACTCAGCATCAATGTCTATTCCCCTGATGCTCGCCTCGGGAAAGCGCTGTGCGCATATAAGTGCCACTACTCCGCAACCGGTGCCCACATCAAGAATCGTTCCTGCTTCGGATGCCCTCACCCAGCATCCTATGAGAACACCGTCGACCCCGACCTTCATCGAGCTGCGGCTGTGGCTCACTTCAAACTTCTTGAATCTGAATGGCGATGACTTCTTCATACCCTGTTTACGTTTTGATTTCAATACAGCACGCAAAATTATAAAAAATAGGTGAATGATTTTCTCATTCGGGCTATTTTCGTTAACTTTGCAGTCGCTTTTTCCGCAGCGTAGCCCACGCCGCGCTGACGGCGGAGGCTCCGCTCTTCATAACCAACAGCGAAATAAATGATAGGCACTATTATATCAGACGTCGACGATAAAATCGACATTACAAATCCGCTTTCAATTCCGACATCCTTGCCCCTCGTTACCACCAGGAACGAAGTGGTCTACCCCATGACCCCCGTGAGCATCAACACGTCGACGGCCGAGTATGTCGAGATTCTTAAAAAGGCTGCCGAGACGCATAAGCCCGTGATGGTGGCTTTCGGGGCCGATGAGATGGCTCCCGCCGATTACGTAGGTCGTTTCGGAGTGCCGTGCAAGGTGCTTAAAGTCATCGCGGAGTCTGATACGGAACATACGGCGTTTCTGCTCCCCGGCCCCCGTGCGCTCATTCTTGCCGTTACCCGTAAGAAACCTCACGTCAGGGTAAAGATCGAGGTGCTGACCGACGAGATGCACGATACGGATGAGGAAACGAAAATCATCTTCGCATCGGTGCAGGAATGTTTTGAAAATATCGTCAATCAGTTTTGCGAACAGCCCGGCGAATTGCTTAAGCCCCTGAACAATCTTCCCAACTATCCGATGAAATTCTATTTTATCGGCTACAACAGTCCGCTTGATCTTGATAAGAAATATCAGCTGATTGCAGCCGGCACTTTGCGTGAGCGCAGCCGGCTTGCGCTCCGGATGCTGTCGGAGGAGTTTGAGAAGATGTCGATTAAGTCGAAAATCCAGCGCGACACCCACGTGGAGATGTCGCGTCAGCAGCGCGAGCACTTCCTCCGTCAGCAGATCCTTACCATTCAGGGTGAGCTCGGAGGCTCGGCCGAGGACATCGACGAGCAGGAACTGAAGGAGAGAGCTAAGGAGAAGAAGTGGCAGCAGCACGTGTCGGACCATTTCGACAAGGAGCTGAAGAAACTCGAGCGCTTCAATATGCAGAGTCCCGAGTATGCCATTCAGTACAACTATCTCGACATGATGCTCAATCTCCCGTGGGACGTATATTCGGCCGATAATTTCGACCTCGAAAACGTCGAGGCCGTGCTCGACAAAGACCACTACGGACTGGAGAAGGTGAAGGAGAGAATAATAGAGCAGGTGGCGGTGCTGAAGCTGCGCAACGACATGAAGGCACCCATCATCTGCCTCTATGGCCCTCCCGGAGTAGGAAAGACTTCGCTCGGGCGTTCGGTGGCCGAGGCACTCGGACGCGAATACTGCCGTGTGTCGCTCGGCGGACTGCACGACGAAGCCGAGATACGCGGTCATCGCCGCACGTATATAGGCGCTATGCCCGGACGTGTGATTTCGGCCATGAAGAACTGCGGAACGAGCAATCCGGTCTTTGTGCTTGATGAAATCGACAAGATAGGACACGACTTCAAGGGCGACCCCTCGACTGCCCTGCTCGAAGTGCTTGATCCGGAACAGAACGTGAAGTTTCACGACAATTACCTCGACGTGGACTACGACCTATCCAAGATACTCTTCATCGCCACCGCCAACGACCTCTCGACCATTGCGCGTCCACTCCTCGACCGCATGGAGCTGATTGAAATAAGCGGATATGTTACCGAGGAGAAGGAGCAGATTGCCCTAAGGCATCTTCTCCCCCGCCAGCTTAGGGAACACGGCTTCGGAGAGGAGGAAGTCAGATTCACTCCCGAGGCGGTGAGATACCTCATCGACCGGCACACAAGAGAGTCGGGAGTGCGTCTGCTCGACAAGAGCATAGCCCGCGTGCTCCGCAAGATAGCGCGTCTCAAAGCGTCGGGCAAAGGGTTCCCGACAGAAATCACGGCCGACAAAGTCCGCGAGCTGCTCGGTGCGCCCGAAGTCAACCCCGAGGAGTATGAGAACAACGACATCCCCGGTGTGGTTACCGGTCTTGCATGGACTCAGGCCGGCGGCGAGATACTCTTCGTGGAGTCGGCTATCTCCAAAGGAAAAGGAGAGGTGCTGACGCTGACGGGCAATCTTGGCGACGTCATGAAGGAGTCGGCCGTAATAGCCCTTAAATTCATAAAGGCACATGCCGAGGAACTCGGCATCGATGCTGACTCAATCGAAGGGAAAGACGTGCATATACATGTGCCCGAAGGTGCCATTCCGAAAGACGGCCCTTCGGCCGGCATCACGATGCTGACGTCGCTCGCCTCCGTATTCACCGGCAGGAAAGTGCGCGAACGCCTCGCCATGACCGGCGAGATTACACTGCGGGGCAAGCTCACTCCCGTAGGCGGAGTGAAGGAGAAGGTGCTTGCGGCCAAGCGCGCCGGAATCACCGACATACTTCTCTGCTCTCAGAATAAAAAGGATATCGAGAAGATCAACCCCCTCTATCTCGAAGGGTTGACCTTCCACTATTTCGACAGAATGACCGAAGCGCTTTCGTTTGCGCTTCTCCCCAAAGAAGACTGACACCCGATGGCAAGAAAGAAAAAGGAGCTTCCCCTGCTTGAAAACATAGAGATCACAGGTCTTGCAGCCGAAGGCAAGGCTCTCGCAAAAGTGAAGATGCGCCCCGAGGATGAATCGGAGATGGTGATATTCATACCCTACGGTGCCCCGGGCGACATTGCCGACATCAAGATCGACCGCAAGAAACGCAGTTTCGCGGAGGGACACATCCAGCGAATGATTACTCCCTCGCCCGAGCGTGTGGAGCCGGCATGCAGCCATTTCGGAGTGTGTGGCGGATGCAAATGGCAGCATCTCCCCTACCGCCTCCAGCTTGAGTGCAAGCAGAAGCAGGTTACCGATGCCTTGCAGCGCATCGCCAAGGTTGAGCTCCCCGAGATAAGCCCTATCCTCGGCAGTGAATCCGTCTGGGCCTATCGCAACAAGATGGAATACACCTTCTCCGACAAGAAATGGCGCACATGGGAGGAAGTGAAATCGGGTGCCGATTTCACCGACTCGTCAAACGCGTTGGGATTCCACATCCCCGGAGCCTTCGACAAGGTGCTTCATATCGAAAAATGCCATCTGCAGGATTCGCTCGGCGATGAAATACGCACTTTCATCTATGAATATGCCGAATCAAACGGTCTCTCGTTCTATAACCTGAGGGAGAACCGCGGACTGCTCCGCACTCTCATGATCCGCATCGCCTCGACCGGCGACGTGATGGTCTGCCTCTCCTTCGGCGAAGACAACCGTGAGGCGATAGCCGGGGTTATGGGAGCGGTGGCCGACCGTTTTCCCGACATCACATCGCTCCTCTATCTTGTCAACACAAAGCTCAATGACACAATCGGCGATCAGGAGATTATACCCTGGCGTGGCAACGACTATATAGAGGAGGAGATGGAAGGCCTGCGTTTCAGAATCAACGCCAAATCGTTCTATCAGACCAATTCGAGGCAGGCTTATGAACTCTACAAGGTGGCCCGTAAGTTTGCCGGACTCGACGACTGCGGGATGAAGGGAGACAGGCCGTTGGTCTACGACCTCTATACCGGCACAGGCACAATCGCCAATTTCGTGGCCCGGAACGCCTCGAAAGTGGTCGGCATCGAATATGTGGAGGAAGCCATCGAGGATGCGAAACTCAACTCGCGCGTCAACGGCATCGACAACACCCGATTCTATGCCGGCGACATGAAAGACATCCTTACCGACGATTTCATCAGTCGCGAAGGGCGACCCGACGTGATGATTGTGGACCCGCCCAGAGCCGGAATGCATCCCGACGTGGTCGACACCATTTTGCGCGCAGAGCCGGACAGAATTGTCTATGTGAGCTGCAATCCTGCCACTCAGGCACGTGATCTCGCCCTGCTCGACGTGAAATATAGAGTTGAGGCAGTGCAGCCCGTGGATATGTTTCCGCATACACACCATGTGGAGAACGTGGTGAAACTCATCAAAAGATAAACAGACATGAATATCCTCATCATAGTGGCGATGCAGAAGGAGATGAACCTGTTGATGTCGCTTCTCAGCAATAGCGTCGACGTGGAGATTGCCGGACGGAAATATGCGCGAGGCACTATCGGAGAGCATACCGTAACGGTCGGACAGTGCGGCATCGGCAAGGTTAATTCGGCACTCGCCACCCTGCGTCTGATACAGAGCGAGAATCCCGACCTTGTAATCAATACAGGTGTTGCCGGCGGAGCGGCCGTCGACATCCATCCGCTTGACGTGGTGGTGGCCGATGAAGTGGCCTATCACGACGTGTGGTGCGGACCCGGCACCGAATATGGCGCCGCCGACGGTTTCCCGGTCAGGATGAAGACAACCGGCCGGGTGGCGGAAAAAGCCTCCGAGACCGCTCCGGGAGTAAGGCGCGGTCTGATATGCAGCGGCGACAGATTTATCGACTCCCCGGCGCAGGTGGAGGAGATATGCGGGCGTTTTCCCGATGCACTGGCCGTTGACATGGAGTCGGCCTCGATTCTTCAGACCTGTATTTCTGAAGGAGTCGAGTGTGCCGTGATACGCGTCATCAGCGACTGTCCGCGCAGCGGCGACAATTTCGCTGAATATGTGAGCTTCTGGGAAGATGCGCCAAAGGCCACCTTCGGGGTGCTGTCGTCGCTTCTGAAATACCTCTGAACGGTTCAACCCAAACAACCAGCAGTTGTGGCTATCTCAAAATCCACAGTCAAGACCCTCATGCTTCCTCTGGCCATGGCGGCCGGTGCGCTCTTCTACAGATGGATGGGTTATCTCACGTTCCTCTCCCCCTATCTCATCTTCATCATGCTCACCATCACCTACTGTCGGGTGAAGCCTTCCGAGTTCAGACCCGGGAGGTTTCAGTGGTATCTACTCGCCGTACAGATGCTTTTAGCCGCCGCCGTCTATTTCCCGCTTGCGCTCTGGAACCGCACGTTGGCCGAAGGCGTATTCATCTGCGTCTTCATCCCGACAGCCACAGCCGCGCCGGTGATTACAGGCATGCTCGGAGGCAGCATATCGCGTCTGGCCACGTATTCGCTGCTCTGCAACCTTTTTGTGGCCGTTGTAGGCCCGGTGGTGCTTGCGGCGGTAGGCGAACATCCCGAAATGTCGTTTGTCGAGAGCTTCATGCTGATATGCCGCAACGTGTTTCCGCTGCTGATACTTCCGATAGTAACAGCCCTGCTGATGGAACGTCTCGCTCCGAAAGCTCACCGGTGGCTTGTCGCAAGGCAGGAGCTGTCGTTCTATATCTGGGCTGTCTCGCTCTTTATAGTTGTAGGCAGTTCGGTGAGCTTCGCTATCAACAAATACACGTCCGGACTCGCTCTCACGATGATATTGCTCGCTCTCGGCGCCCTCGCCGCCTGCCTCGTGCAGTTTTACATCGGTCGCAGAACCGGACGCCGTTTCGGCGACACAGTCAGTGGCGGGCAGGCTCTCGGACAGAAAAACACGCTGCTGGCCATCTGGATAGCCCTCACCTACCTCAACCCCGTTTCGTCGATAGCTCCGGCGGCATACGTGGCCTGGCAGAATATCATCAACTCATGGCAGCTGATAAGGCATCAGCGAGCCCAGAGCCATCATCACCTCTCAACCCCCAAATCAAAATGAAAACCATCAGAGTCTGGGACAATGGCCTGCCCCGCAACGTGATAGACGAAATAGTGCGCGAGCTTCGCGACGGAGCGATAATGGTGTGGCCCACCGACACGCTCTATGGCGTGGCATGCGACGCGCTCAATCCCAAGGCGATAGATGCCGTGTGCCGGCTCAAGGGACTGAATCCCGACAAGAACACTCTTTCAATCGTCTGCTCCGACATCTCGCAGGCATCGGAGTATGCACGCATCGAGAACGAAGCCTTCCGTCTGATAAAGCGTCTTGCCCCGGGCCCCTACACGTTCATATTGCGCGCTGCTTCCAGGCTTCCCAAGGCATTCAAGGGGCGCAAGACGGTAGGCATCCGCATCCCCGGCTACGAGCCTGCGCGCGCCATAGCCGAGGCTCTCGGCAATCCCCTGCTCAACACGTCGATCGACTTCGCCGATGAAGACTATGCCGTCTCCCCCGGACTGATAGCCGAGGCCTACGAAGGGCGTGCCGACATCATGCTCGAAGGCCCCGACGGACTCACCGAACCCTCGACCGTGATCGACTGCACGACGTCCGACTTCACGATAGTGCGCGAGGGAGCCGGAAAAGAAGAGGTGTGAGGCGATAAATCATCCCCTTTCTTTTTGGAATAAGCAAAATATTGAGTAATTTTGCAGACTGAAAGCAGCTCCGCAAGGAGCTTTGATTCAAAAAACAAAAATACAATAATAAAATCAACTATTATGTCGAAAGTAACAGTTGTCGGCGCCGGTAACGTAGGCGCCACCGCAGCCAACGTGATGGCCATCCGCGAAGTGGCCGACGAAGTGGTAATGATTGACATCAAAGAGGGCGTATCCGAAGGCAAGGCCATGGATATGATGCAGACCGCCAACCTCCTTGACATGAACACCCGCATCAAGGGCGTAACCAACGACTACGAGGCTACGAAAGACAGCGACGTGGTTGTCATCACTTCGGGTATCCCCCGCAAGCCCGGCATGACCCGCGAGGAGCTCATCGGCGTTAACGCCGGCATCGTGAAGCAGGTTACCGAAAGCGTGCTCAAGCACAGCCCCAACGCTATCATCGTCTGCGTTTCGAACCCGATGGACACCATGACCTATCTTATCCACAAGATTTCCGGTCTTCCCAAAAACCGCATCATCGGCATGGGCGGCGCTCTCGACAGCTCGCGCTTCAAATACTACCTCTCGCAGGCTCTCAACGCTAACCCCAACGAGGTTGAAGGTTTCGTGATCGGCGGCCACGGCGACACCACCATGATTCCCATGAAGCGTTTCGCTGCTCTCCGCGGCGTTCCCGCAACCACTCTGCTCGACGCTGAGACTATGGACAAAGTGGTAGCCGACACAATGGTAGGCGGCGCTACTCTCACCAAGCTCCTCGGCACTTCCGCATGGTACGCTCCCGGCGCAGCTACCGCTGAGGTTGTAGAAGCCATCATCCACGACCAGAAGTGCATCATCCCCTGCTCGGCTCTCGTAGAGGGCGAGTATGGCGAGAGCGGCCTCTGCATCGGCGTTCCCTGTCTGCTCGGCAAGGGCGGCATCGAAAAGATCATTGAGATCGAGCTCAACGAGGAAGAGAAGGCTCTCTTCGCCAAGAGCGCTGCCGCTGTCCGCAAGACCAACGAGGCACTCCCCTGCTGATCACTGCCCGACGGCACAATATACCAAGGCGGCCGCATAGTCATTCTATGCGGCCGCCTGACTGTCAGCGCTGATTCATAACCGATTTTTCGGATATATGTCGAAAATTATTTTGCCGTCAGCCGGAAAATCGTTAACTTTGCATCTCAAACCAAACTGAAATATATGGAAATAGAAGGCAAAATAATACGTGATCTTCCTCTTCAGGAAGGCATATCACGCGCAGGCAATCCGTGGAAAAAGAAAGAATGGGTGCTTGAGACATTCGGACAGTATCCACGTCAGGTGTGCTTCCACTTCTTCGGCGACCGCGTTGACCAGAACCCGCTCAAAGTAGGTGAAAGCTACTCCATCTCGTTCGACATCGAGAGCCGCGAGTTCAATGGCAGATGGTATACCGACATCCGCGCCTTTGCATCGCGTCCACTCGACGGCGCACAACCGGCTTACGGCCAGCAGCCCCCCGTGGCAGAGCCCTATCCCGGATATCAGCAGCCTCAGGCCGGTTTCGCCCAGGGCATGGGCGGCGGCATCGGTTCGCCCCGCGACGCTGAGCCGGGAGCTGCCAACGACGACCTCCCCTTCTGATAAAGAAATCCAGCGAAGGGCCGCCTCAGTCCCGATGCCTACGGCACGATGACGGCGGCCCCTTCCCTTTCCCTTCAAGGTCGTGCGTCGAAGCCGACCGGACCGACGAACAAAAATACCATTCAATCTCAAGATGCAAGAAAAGGGAAAAGCGACACACTCCCAGCGGGAAAAACTCAGAGAACTAATTGCAAGGGAATCTATCTATCCTATCTCTCAGAGTCTTGCCGACGAACTGATAGATATGGGTACGATAATCCGTCTCAAATCGGGCGACGCCATCACCAGGGCCGGCGACATCGATTCGGACTTCTACATCCTCATCGACGGCATCATGCGCTACTGGCACACCGAAGGCGAGGGTGAGGTGGAGCGTACATCCTATTTCGGACTGCCGGGCACTGTCTGCATATCGTATCATTCTTATCTGCTCGGACAGCCGTCGCCAACAATTATGAAGTCTGCTGCGCGTCTACGCTTATGCGGGTGAGAAAGGCCGATTTCTCGGCGCTTATCGACCGCTCGGCCGAGTTTGCACGATGGTGTCTGGGCAACGTGAAGTTTCAGCTCTATTTTTTTGAGATGAAGGGGCGCATAATCCAGGGACCGGCCAAAGAACGATACGAGTCGATTCTGAAGAACCGACCCGAAATCATAAAGAACGTTTCGCTTAAGATTATTGCGTCTTATCTCGACATCACTCCCCAATATCTGTCGAAACTCCGGTGCAACATGCAGATTTCCGAGTAAAGGGGAACGCTGCCTCAATCTTTATTTCCTCCCTCTGCCGAAGGATGCCTGCGGCGCTGCCACGGTTCGTACATACGTTTCAGTCCGGGCGCGAAAGAGAAGAGGATTAGCACAGCCATTACGGTGAGATACAGATAGATGATGTTGCGGAGTATCGACACAGTGTCGACGGCATAGCTCATGGGGTCGTGACTGGCTCCTTTCTGCATGAAGTCATCGTAAGGAAGCGCCTTAAGGGTGCTTTTCCATTTTATAGTGCCGTCTTCGAGGTATACCACTCCGGGATTTCCTCTCACAATCTCCTTAATTGTGGTGTCTTCGGTCGTATAAATGGGATAACGGGCCATCGAGAGGTCGCGCCACTGCTCTATCTGCTTCTTGCTTCCGGCCACCACGGCGATGAAGTCGATTCCCGACTGCGTGGCGCTTGAAAAAAGCGAATTGATCTGATACGACGATGCCGGCGTGGCATGGTTCATGTCGGGCATGAAGAGTATGAGCTGGGCGCCCGATTCCTGAATTACATCGGCGGTAACGTCGTCGTCGTTCTCGTCAAGGATTACAAGAGATTTCTCGCTGTTGAGACGGTCTCCCCCTTTATTCTTTGAAGGAAGCTCCTTCCGCTCTACGAATGTCCATCCGTCTGACTCGTCGGGTTGCTCGTCGTCGATGCCGAAGGAGCGGCGTTGTCCGTCTTTTTCATAGACGAACTCGTATTCAGGCTCGTAGGCCGTGTCGCTGATTTCCACAAGTTTCTCGCCTACCTTATACGGGCGGTAGTCGATGAGCGGCTGATATGAGTATCCGAAAAACGACACTATGCTGACGAATGTCGCATCGACCACGAATCCAAGCCATTGAAGCGAGGGGGTGATAAGCCAGTGGATTCTGCGGTTGAACACTATAAGCCAACCCGTCATGATGCAGAGCGCGATGTTTTTCCAGAAAGTGGCCCAGTTGGAGATGATGAAGGCATCGCCGAAACAGCCGCAGTCGGCCACCGGGGCCTTAAGAGCTATCCAGAGCGTGAGCGGCGTCATGAAAAGCATCAGCACTCCCGACATCCACGGCGCGGCTCTGCGGAACGAGCCTGTCAGAAGGAAGGCTCCCGTCAGAAACTCGTAGACGCACAGCAAAACGACGGCTATGAGGACGAGACCGTCGGCCAGGCCGAAGTTCATGGCCGCGAGATAGTCGTGAAACTTGTAGATAGTGCCCCACGGGTCGATGGCCTTCACGAAACCGGAGTAGACAAACACTCCGCCTACGGCAAGGCGAAACAGCCACGTAATGAGGTTTATGACTGTCAGTCGTGTAGATTCCTTCATCAGTAGCGGAGATGGATGAGTGCGAAAACAGCGTAGTTTATCATGTCCATATAGTTGGCGTCGACCCCTTCGGAGATTTTGGTTACCCCCTTGTGGTCTTCGATTTCACGAGTGCGCAGCAGCTTCTGCAGGATGATGTCGGTGATGCTGCTTACGCGCATGTGGCGCCAGGCCTCGTCGTAGTCGTGATTCTTGTTGAGCATCAGCGACGTGGCCTTGTCCATCCATTCGTCGTAGAGCGCAAGTGCCTCATCGGCCGGGATGGCTGTGCCGGGACCGAGGTGCAGTTGAATCAGTCCTATTATCGAATAGTTCACTATACCGATGAACTCCGGCTCTACCCCTTCGTTCACTTTTGCCTCACCTTTCTCCTGAATCGACCTTATGCGCATCGCCTTGATATATATCTGGTCGGTGATGCTTTCAGGGCGCATTATTCGCCAGGAAGTGCCGTAGTCGAAAAGTTTTTTCTCAAATATGTCGCGGCATACGGCAGTGGTCTCCGCAAACTGTTGTCTGGTATTCATTGTGTTGTCCTGTATGGTTGTGTCGGTGTGTTTTAGCTGAGTCAGTCTCCCCTGTAATAGAGCTGCAGATAGCAACGGGCAATGAAGTCGGCGTTATCCTTCACGAGGGCTGTATCGTCGCTTCCGGGAAAATGCGTCGCAGGCAGCCAGCCTTCCGAGAGCACTCGCTGCAGCAAGTCGGCCGGACAGCGTCCCCGTTCGGTGAGCAGCGCGAAGGCATGGTCGTAGGCATAATCCTTGTCGAAATAGGGATTTTCCGGGTCGGCTATGCAGCGGGCCACGTCGCGGGACAGAAGCATACCCTTCGTGCGGTCGACCATGACGGCGAAATATCCGCTTTCAGCGAGGGCATCGAGATGCCGCTCCCCTTCCGTCCATCCGAGCACGCCGATGAAGAAGCTGTTGAGCTCGTCGTAGGTCTTGAAATAGAGCAGCGTCCTGCCGCCGAAGGCTTCGCTTACTTTCGCGAAGTAGGGATGAATGTCATCGTCCGCCTCCGCGACGCGGCGCTCACGGGGCAGCTTATGGTCGATGATGAGGTGAATCCATTCGCGTGCATACAAGGCAAGAGGACCAGTAGGCTCAGTCTTGATGGCTTCACCGATCTTTTCGTTCAGCTCGTTCATGCGTTGCTCCTCATCGCCGGCTTCTACCGATTCAAGAAGATTGTGCATCGAGAGTGTATTGGCCGGCACTGTGAGATAGCAGAGAAGGAAAAGCCAGTTTGCGGCGTCGAGCACAGCCTGCCTGTCGTCGAGGTCGTTGATTTCAAGCTCATGCAGAAACGTCCAGTTCTCCGGTATCGGAGCATCTTCGTATCGTTGTTCGAGAAGTTCGCAGACGGTGTCCGACATACGCATCAGCCGGGCATCGTCGGGCGAGATGTCGCGGTATTCCGAATACGTCATCGACACGTAGTACCAGATAAGAAACCGTACGTCCTCCGGGTTCAGCTCATAGTCGAGATAATCGTCGGAGACGCTGAAGAACGGTACCGTGAATCCATACATCTTCCGACATTCGTCGATGAAGGCGTGCCATATTCCCCCGTCGGCTATCACGTCCTGATAATAGTTCACTATGCAGATAGCCATCCCCTCAAGCAGCCGTCCTATCCTGAAATCCTTGAACGGTCTGAGTCGGTCATACACGCGATTGGTGAGACTGTGGTAATAGCCCATGGTCGGGTCGATGTCGGGATAACCCGGCTGTGAGATGCAGAATCTCTGTTCGCTTATCTGGTCCATATCGTATAATACTTTATCTGTCGGGAGTGTGTGGTTGAACCGGACACTCATTTACATTACATGCCTTTACGGAAGAAAGTTCACTACCCGTTTCGGCAGCTATGAAATCCTTGGCCTCTTCTGAAAAGACGACATTCCTCCTCGGAAAAAGGAGCGGAAGCCGGCGCTCGGCTATCAGGCGCGCAGGGGTGCCGGAGATGAGTTCCCCGGAGGGGGTGAAGAGTATGGCTTTCGACGCCATGCGAAGCGCCTGGCTTACATCGTGAGAGGAGAAAAGAATAGCCTTCCCTCCGGCCGCGATTTCTTTCAGAAGAGACAGAATCTC
This sequence comes from uncultured Porphyromonadaceae bacterium, assembly GCA_945873625.1. GTDB lineage: Bacteria > Bacteroidota > Bacteroidia > Bacteroidales > Muribaculaceae > Lepagella. Next base: position 12,994 of record CAMCDS010000002.1, read on the forward strand.
GATGCGGGCCGCGACGTCGAGGTATGAGAATGGCTCGTCGAGCACGATTATTGCCGTTTCCTGCGCCAGCGCTTTGGCTATCATGGCCTTCTGCCTCTCTCCGTCAGACAGTTCCGCCACATACGCCTCACGCTTGTGGATGATGCCGACGCGACGCATGGCCTCTTCCGTAGCCTTGCGGTCGTCGTCGCCCATTCGCCCGAAGAATCCGGTATGGGGCTGACGTCCGAGACCTACAAGCTCCTCCACCGTGAGTCCACCGGCCAGCACGGAATCGGTGGTTACGATGGCGAGCAGCCGCGAAAGCTCTTTGCGGCTGTAGCTTTCCACATCCTTCCCGAAGACGTAAACTATCCCTTCTACGGCTTCCAGTTCGCCTGTGAGGGTCTTGATGAGGGTTGATTTCCCCACTCCGTTAGGACCGAGCAGAGAGGCCACGTCGCCCGGATAGATGCGTATCGAAAGGCCGGAGGCGATTATCTTCTCTCCGTAGCCTATCGAAAGGTCAGCCCCTTCGAGTGCGGGTGTCGTTGGCTCTTCGCGCATATCAGTTGAAATATTTTAGCTTACGCCTGTTGACGAGTATGTAGATTATCACCGGAACGCCTATCAACGGTGTGATGGCATTCACCGGAAGTACCCCCGATTTCCCCGGGAAAACAGTCAGCAGGTTGCACAGCAGCGTAACCAGACCGCCTGTCAGCATCGTAGCCGGTATGAGGGTGAAATGGTTGGAGGTACGGAAGAGCATGCGGGCTATGTGCGGAACCACGAGACCTATGAATCCGATAGGGCCGCAGAACGCCGTTACAATAGCTGTCAGCACTCCGCTGACGCCCAACAGCCATGTGCGCAGGGCCGGGACGGAATACCCCATGTTGGAGGCATACCTCTCGCCAAGCAGGAGCGCGTTAAGGGGTTTGGCGAAAAGTATGGATGCTGCCGTGAACGGGACAAGTATGCCGAGAAAGACCGGCAGTTCGCGCACGCCGACTCCGGCGAAACTACCAAGTCCCCACACCACGAACGATTTGACATCGTCGGAAGGTGCGAAATAATTGAGCAGCGAAATCACCGAAGAGGTTAGATACCCTATCATGATGCCGGCTATGAGGAGCATCGCCGAGCTTTTGAGTATCGAGGAGAAGAAAATCAGAAGGAGCATCACGGCCGCGGCGCCGGCTATCGCTCCGCCGATGATAGAAAGATACTGTGCGGCACCGGATACAATAGCTCCGGCACCGAAAAGCATCACCACAGCCACACCCATCGATGCTCCCGAGCTAACTCCGAGTATCGACGGCCCGGCAAGCGGGTTCTGAAAAGTGGTCTGCAGCAGCAGCCCGGCCACGGCGAGGGCGGCACCGGATACAAACGAGGCGAGTGCCATCGGCAGACGCGATTCCAACACAATGAGGCGCCAGACGGCATCAGCCTCTCCCGGAGCTACAATCGTCTGCCACACCGATTCGGGCGGAATCTCAACGGCTCCGTATACCAGCGAAAGAGCAAGCAGAAGCAGCGAAAGGAGTGTAAGAAACGCGAACCTCATGATTTATTGCAATTTATTTCTTTATCTTCAAGAAATACTTTAATGCAATCCCTGACTCGGGATGGAAGAGTGCTATATAGTCGGCAAGCACTTTGTCGGGATGAAACGGGAGGTCTTCAAAAAGAGTAGACTCTTCTGTATCTGAATAATACACGTTTCCTTTAATCAGACACTTGAAGTTTTTGTATCTCTGGTCCATTCCGCAGAGCGCATCGCGGTCGAGGTCTTTCACCCCGAAAAGTTTGAGCATCCAGATGTCGGCATCGTGAGCCTTGGCGAGCACTTCTTCATAGCTAAGGTTGAGCGACCCGGTCGACCTGTCGTCTTTCCAGATATAGTCGCCTCCTGCATCTTCAATCAGTCTGGCCTGAAAACTCGCACCACCCGGTACATACCAGACGCCTTGATACATATTGTCGGTAAGCACACGCGGTCTGCTTTCATAAAGGGAGGCCTTTCCTTTCAACCGGAGGTATTCGGCCTTGACCGACGAGAAGATAGAGTCGGCCTTGCTTTCGGTTCCTGTCAGCATGCCGAGGAAACGTATCCATTCGGCCCGCGCCAGAGGGTCTTTTTCGAGATTGTCGGCAATCTTGATAATGGGGATGCCTGTCTTGTCGATACCCTTCACGTCCATCCCCTCATAGATGTTCATTATAATGGCCTGCGGATGCAGAGCGGTCAGCAGCTCGGTCGAAGGGCCGGAAGAAGGACCGAGGTCTGCTACCTTTCCGTTTTTCAGACCGGCTATAATGGCCGGCTGCTTGAAGTAATCCTTGTCAACTACGCCTTTGACAGCATCGATACATCCCAGTTCTTCAAACGCTCCGGCAAATACACTGGCGAAGACGGCCACATTGTCGAGCGGCGTCCGGAGTACTATGCCCTGAGGAAGCGAGTCCGGGAGTTCCACATTCCGGTCTACGAGGATATAGGCCGCTTCGACCGTATTTGAATCTCTTGCGCTGACTATAGTCGCTACCCGATAGCCGTCCCGTTGCTCCACGTGAAGCATTTTTGCCGACCCCATGAGGTTGACGCCGTCTTCATTTCTCCTGTCTGAGTTGGAACATGAAGATGTAGCCAACGCCATAATGCATATTGTCAGCAATATAAATGGATACTTTAAAGTGTTCATTTAAATGTGTTTCCTAAGTATTTGATTTTAAGGGTCTGTTTCGCGCCTTTATCGGCAACTCTTATATTCCGGGTCTATACATTGGTTGTCAATGTATAGGCTCGGAATATTAAAGTAATGGTTTAATTTAGCGCAATTTTTCGATTGCCTCTTCCAATGTGAGGCTTTCCTGCTTTCCGGTGACCATTTCCTTAATGGCCACCTTTCCGGAGGCAAGTTCCTCCTCGCCGATAATACCTACGAAAGGAATCTTCTCGGCGTCGGCCAGTCCCATCTGCTTCTTCATCTTTGCAGCGTCGGGATAAACCTGCGCCGGGATGCCGGCCTTGCGAAGCTGCTTGGCCATGCGTGCGGCTGCGGCTGCTTCCTTCTCGCCGAAGTTGACGAAGAGGATTCTCACGGACGATGTAATCTCTTCGGGGAAGAGATTGAGCTGTTCGAGCACATCGTAGATGCGGTCGGCGCCGAAACTGATGCCCACTCCCGATAGGCCGGGCATTCCGAATACTCCGGTAAGGTTGTCGTATCTGCCGCCCCCGGTGATGCTTCCGATGGCCACGTCGAGAGCCTTCACCTCGATGATCGAGCCGGTGTAATAGTTGAGTCCCCGGGCAAGCGAGATGTCGAGGTCGAGCTCGCAGACGTGTCCGCGCTCCTCGAATCCGGCCATCACGAAGCGAAGCTCCTCTATTCCCTTGCGTCCTGTCTCTGATTCGGAAAGGAGTCTCTCGATAACCGAAAGCTTCTCCTCATTGGTGCCCTGCAGGGTGAGAATCGGCTGCAAAGCCTCAACTGCAGTCTCTGATATTCCTTTGTCGCGCAGTTCCTTGTTGACACCTTCGAGGCCGATTTTGTCGATTTTGTCTATAGCCACTGTTATATCGACAATTCTTTCAGGCTCGCCTATCACTTCGGCTATACCTGCCAGCACCTTGCGGTTGTTGAGCTTCAGCTGCACGCGGATGCCGAGACGCTCGAACACGAAATCAATAAGTTCAAGAAGGTCAATCTCGTTGAGCAGCGATTCCGAACCCACCACGTCGGCGTCGCACTGGTAGAACTCGCGGTAGCGCCCTTTCTGCGGCCGGTCGGCACGCCACACCGGCTGAATCTGAAAACGGCGGAACGGCATCTGTAGCTCGTTGCGGTGCTGCACCACGTATCTTGCAAACGGCACCGTGAGGTCATAACGCAGTCCTTTCTCGCAAATCTTTGTTGCAAGACGGGCAGGGTTCTCCTCGAGCAGCTGTTCCCGGTCCGTTCCCTTGAGAAAATCTCCGGAGTTGAGTATCTTGAAGAGGAGCTTGTCGCCTTCGTCTCCGTATTTTCCCATCAGCGTCGAGAGGTTCTCCATGGCCGGAGTCTCTATCTGCTTGAATCCGAAGAGGCGGAAAGCCTCACGTATGGTGTCGAAGATATAGTTTCTTCGCGCGGTTTCTACGGGCGAGAAATCGCGTGTTCCTTTGGGTATCGAGGGTTTCTGGGCCATTATAGTATATGTTCTGTTTTTAAGATGCAAAAGTACAAATAATCTCAGATAATTTAGCTATTTTTGCACTCAAAAATTATACCCGTCATACAATGGAAATCCGCTTTTCGGACATAATACTTAAAGCTGCGCCTGAAATCCGCACAATCATGATTTCGGCCGGGATAGTGAACCGCCCTACTTCTGATGAGCTCTGGCACGAAGTGGAAGAAGTGGCCGGGTCGGTAAAATCGCGCTATCAGCTCTCCGACATCCGTCTCCGTCCGGCCATAGCCGCCACACGCAACGCTTACAAGGCACTGGGAAAGGAACCTAACAGATACCGTCCGTCGGCCGAGGCGCTGTGCCGCCGGGTGGTGAACGGAAAAGGACTGTACAGGCTTACGACGATGGTCGACATCATCAATCTCGTATCGATGGCTACCGGCTACAGCATAGGAGGATTCGACGCCGACAGAATCGAGGGCGATTCGCTGACTCTCGGAGCCGGGATGCATGAAGAGGAGTTTCACGCCATAGGGCGCGGTCTGCTCAACATCGAGGGGCTGCCAGTGTATCGCGATGCTGCCGGACCTATCGGCACTCCTACAAGCGACGAGGAGCGCACATCGCTTTCAGAAGAGACCGTGAGGGTGCTGATGCTCGTGAATGTCTACGGCGAGGAGACTCCGGTAGAGGAGACCATAGCCCTCACCAGGCGTCTCTTCGAGCGATATGCTTCGGCCACGGATTTCCACGCAGAGGTTGTGGCCCCTAAAACAGTTTGAGCTCGCGGTAAAGACGGTGTACGGGGAGTCCCATCACATTGTAGTAGCTCCCTTTTATCCATTCCACGGCCACGCAGCCTATCCATTCCTGTATGCCGTAGGCACCGGCTTTGTCGAGAGGAAGATAGTTGTCGACGTAATAGAGTATGTCGTCGGCATCTATGTCGGCGAATTTCACGTCGGTTATGGCCGTGAACGACGTCCGTTTGTACTTGGTGGCTATCGTAACCCCCGACACCACCTGATGCACCTTTCCGGACAGTTCGTGCAGCATCCGGAGCGCATCGTCGCGGTTTTCAGGTTTTCCATATACCTTGTCGCCAAGCACCACTGTGGTGTCGGCCGTGATGAGAAGTTCGTCATCGCCTATGATTTCCCTATATGCGTCGGCTTTCTTCCCCGACAGATACTGAGCCACGTCGCCGGCCGCCATATCATCGGGATAGCTTTCGTCGATGTTGCGGAGCGTTACCACTTTATAGGGCACCCGGAGCTGATTCATCAGTTCGCGCCTTCTCGGTGATTTGCTTGCGAGAAGGATATTGTATTTTTGTAGATTTTCAAGCATAGAATTGTTCTGTCAAATAACCGTTTGCGCTGTTCTTACCATCCGAATGCCTTTATATCGCGCATCCATACCCCGTGGGCTTTCATTACCTGCTCGATAACGTCGCGGGCGCATCCGTAGCCTCCGCCGAAAGGCGAGATATAGAGTGCCGTCGACCTTGCCTCAGTGCAGGCGTCGTGAGGGGCGCACGGAAGGCCTACATACCTCATGGCCGTGAGGTCGGGTATGTCGTCGCCCATATATATCACCTCTTCCGGTTTTAGGTCTTTCTCCTCCATCCATTTCTTAAGCACCGGGAGCTTCTGCGCCGCGCCCTGGTATATGTCGGTGATGCCGAGGCCCTCGAACCTCACCTTAACGGCACGTGTGCTTCCGCCGGTGATGATGGCTATCTCATAACCGTATTTTATTGCAAGCTGAAGCGCATAGCCGTCTTTGATATTGACCATCCGCAGCGGTTCTCCGTCGGGCGACAACGGTATGGTAGAGGGTGAAAGCACTCCGTCTACATCGAAAGCGAAGGCGCGTATTTTTTTAAGGTCGTAAGATATGGAGCTCATTTGTTGTATAAGTTAAATATATACTTTGAGATAAGAGTGTAGATTTCTTGATAATCAGAGTGTGAGGCAAGCATAGCTTCCTGCTTCGACATAACGCGGAGGTCGCCTCTGGCAGCCGGTCCGGTCTGGGCACAGCGGGGAGCTACGTCCGCCACTTTCGCGACGCTTTGGTCAATCAGAGGGAGAAGCACTTTGAAATCAAGTCCGCTTTCTTTCAATATATCGTCAGCGATGCCGTAGAGGCAGTTGGTGAAGTTGCAGGCAAATACGGCCGCGAGGTGCAGTCGGGCACGCGTCGCGCTTCCGGCACGCTTCACAGTGTCGGAAATCAGCGAAGCATACCCGCACAGTCTCCGGCATACCTCTTCGTCGCTTCCTTCGATGAAGAATGGAATCTGCCGATAGTCGAGATTCACTCCTTTGGTGAATGTCTGCAACGGATAGAATACCCCTCTTCGCTTGTGCCGGGAAAGAATCCCAATATCTACCGAACCGGAAGTATGAGCCACTATGCCTTCAACCAGAGGGAGGCTGTCGGCCACGGAGGCTATGGCATCGTCCTTGACGCAGATAAGGTAAAGGTCGGCGTCCGAGGGAAGACCGTCGAGGGTGCGCGGATTGACTGCGATAGTCTCCGCACCCGCCTCTATTGCCCTCGGCATCCGTAATGCTTTGGCAAGATGGCTGCCCACATTCCCCGCCCCTATCACAGCTATGCGGATCATAAGTATTGTGTATTGGATTTTCCGGTTACCCCGGGTATATACGGTTCGGAGCGGAAAACACCTGCAAAGCAAGCGCTCTCCGCTCCGTTTTCATTTCAGATTGCCTCTGTCAGAGAGGTTATTACCCGTTGACCTGGAATTTGTTCCATCCCTCTTTCAGATAGGCTACTACCTGCTCGGCTGCGGCAACACCTGCGTTGAAGTTGGCCTCGGCAGTCTGGGCACCCATCTTTTTGGGAGTGAAGAATACGCGGTCGGCGAATTTCTGCTCGAACTCTTCAGCCTTTCCGGGTTTGATGTCGCTGACATAGCGGATGTCGGGACGCTCCTCGAGAGCACGGATGAGACCCTCTTCGTCGATAACCTCTTTACGGGCGGTGTTGATGAGGACACCGTTCTTGGGCATACGCATCACGAGGTCATAGCCGATAGAGTTCTTGGTCTGGGGAGTTGCGGGGATGTGGAGCGATACGAACTGGTTCTGCGAGAAAAGCTCGTTCACGTCGTGGAGGGGCTTCACGCCCTCAGCCTCGATCACTGCGTCGGGAACGAACACGTCGAGAGCCTCAACGTTCATGCCGAATCCCTTGGCGATACGGGCCACGTTGCGGCCAACCTGACCGAAAGCGTAGATACCGAGCGACTTGCCTTTGAGCTCAGAGCCGGAAGTGCCGTTGTATTTGTTGCGGCAGATCATCACGATCATACCGAACACGAGCTCGGCCACAGCATTGGAGTTCTGGCCGGGAGTGTTCATCACGCAGATCTTATGGTCGGTAGCGGCCTTGAGGTCGATGTTGTCGTAGCCGGCGCCGGCGCGTACGATCACTTTGAGCTGGGGAGCGTTGTCCATGACCTCGGCGTCGATGATGTCGCTGCGTACGATGAGGCCTTCAGCGTTCTTGACGGCCTCAAGGAGGTCGGCACGGGTGCCGCGTTCTACTACTTCAAGCTCGTTGCCCGAAGCGTTGATGACGTCTTCGATGGCCTTTACAGCTGCGGGAGCAAAAGGCTTCTCAGTGAAAACGAGAATCTTCATATCTTTTGGGGATTGTTATTTTAGTTTAAGGGCAATCATCCGGCTGACCTGATTATCCATGCCATACGGACGATTGCCACTATTGTCTGTTTGTCTAAAGTCTCGATTAAGAGGATTCGATTAGTGCTTTGCCTCGAACTCCTTCATGCAGGCTACGAGAGCCTCTACGCTTTCGATGGGGAGAGCGTTGTAGAGCGAAGCGCGGAAACCGCCTACCGAACGGTGGCCCTTGATGCCGACCATGCCCTTCGACGAAGCGAAGTCGAAGAATTCCTTCTCGAGCTCGGCGTATTCGGGTTTCATCACGAAGCAGACGTTCATGATCGAACGGTCTTCCTCAGCTACAGTGCCCATGAAGAGCTTGTTGCGGTCGATCTCGTCGTAGAGCATGCCTGCCTTTGCGAGATCGAGCTTCTCCATAGCCTTCACGCCGCCCTGCTCCTTGTAGTAACGGAGAGTCATGAGTGCGGAGTAGATGGGGAGCACCGGGGGAGTGTTGAACATCGAACCCTTCTTGACGTGGGTGCGGTAGTCGAGCATGGTGGGAATCTCGCGGCTTACCTTGCCGAGAGCGTCTTCCTTCACGATGACGATAGTTACGCCGGAGGGAGCGAGGTTCTTCTGTGCGCCTGCGTAGATGAGGTCGTACTTCGAGCAGTCGAACTCACGCGAGAAGATGTCGGACGACATGTCGCAGACCATCGGGATGGGGCTGTCGTAGTCCTTGCGGGTCTCGGTGCCGTAGATGGTGTTGTTCGAAGTATAGTGGAAGTAGTCGGCGTCTTTCGGGATGATGAAGTTCTTGGGGATGTAGTTGAAGTTCGACTCCTTCGAGGAAGCCACTACGTCAACCTCGCCGAAGAGCTTGGCCTCCTTGATGGCGTTGGTTGCCCATGTGCCGGTGTTGATGTAGGCTGCCTTCTTCTTGAGAAGGTTGAAGGGCACCATGCAGAACTGAAGGCTTGCGCCGCCTCCGAGGAAGAGCACGTGATAGCCTTCGGGTATGTGAAGAAGTTCCTTTGTGAGGGCCACAGCCTCGTCAACTACAGCCTGGAACTCCTTGCTGCGGTGGGAGACTTCGAGAATCGAGAGACCGGTGTTGGCGAAATCAAGTACTGCGTTGGCGGTTTCCTTGATGGTGTACGGGCTCAGGATACTGGGACCTGCGTAGAAATTGTGCTTTTTCATGTCTAAAATATGGTTTTAGATTTAAAGTGTGAAATTTTGCGCAAATTTAGCTATATAAATCGATACTAAAAAACTTTTGTGGTAAAAGTTTCTTAAATCTTTCAGAGAATCGGGTCAGCGGTTGCGGTACATCCGCTCGTAATAGTCAGCGTACGCGCCGCTTGTTACGTTTTCGAGCCACTCGCTGTTGTCGAGATACCAGCGCACTGTCTTGCGCAGGCCCTCGGGGAAGTCGGTGGCCGGAGTCCAGCCGAGCTCACGCTCTATCTTGCTCGCGTCGATGGCGTAGCGCAGGTCGTGTCCCTTGCGGTCGGTAACGTAGGTGATGAGGTCGAGCGACGTGCCTTCCGGATTGCCGAGCTCGCTGTCGACCACTCGTATCAGCTCCTTGACAAGGTCGATGTTGCGCCATTCGTTGTTGCCTCCTATATTGTAGGTGGAGCCGGGAGCCCCCTCGTGGTAAACCTTGTCGAGAGCCGATGCGTGGTCTTCCACATAGAGCCAGTCGCGTATGTTCTCACCCTTGCCATAGACAGGCAGAGGACGACGGTTGCGTATATTGTTGATGAAAAGGGGAATCAGCTTCTCGGGAAACTGGTTCGGGCCATAGTTGTTGGAGCAGTTGGTTACGAGCGTAGGCATGCCGTAAGTGTCGTGCCAGGCGCGCACGAAGTGGTCGCTCGACGCCTTCGAGGCGCTGTAGGGGCTGTGGGGCTGATAGCGCGTGGTCTCTTCGAAAAGGAGTCCGTCGCCGGGCTCAAGCGCTCCGTATACTTCGTCGGTCGACACGTGGTGGAACTTTTTGCCCTCATATCGCTCAGGCATTGATTCCCAGAGTTCTCTTGCAGCCTGCAGGAGGTTGATGGTGCCGATCACGTTGGTTCTGACGAATGCCAGAGGGTCGGCGATCGACCTGTCGACATGGCTTTCGGCAGCGAGATGAATGACTCCGTCGGGGCGGTGGCGTGCGAAAATCTCCCTTATGGCTTCCGGGTCGCAGATGTCGGCTTTCTCAAACACGTAGTTGGGCATCGATTCAATCTCCTTGAGGTTCTCGAGGTTGCCGGCGTAGGTGAGTGCGTCGATATTCACAATCAGTTTGTCGGGATAGTTTTTCACCAGGCGCTTCACGAGATGCGAGCCGATGAACCCGGCTCCGCCTGTAACGGCTATTGTTTCACGAAACTGTTTCATTGATTTGCTTTGATGGTTACGTATCGATTAGAACGGAGTTACAAAGTCTTTCCAGAGCGGAAGCTGAAGGTCTTTGGGCGAGAGGTTGGCGTCGGCCAGACATACGGGCCATTCTATCTCAAGCTCGGGGCTGAGAATCGAGATACCCCCCTCGCTCTGCGGCGCATAATATTCGTCGCATTTGTATTCAAACACAGCTTCAGGGCTGAGCACGGCGAACCCGTGGGCGAATCCCTTGGGAATGAACAGCTGGAGCTTATTGGCTTCAGACAGCTCTACGGCAACGTGGCGGCCGAATGTCGGCGAGCCGCTGCGAAGGTCGACAGCCACGTCGACCACGCATCCGAGCGTGCATCTCACCAGCTTAGCCTGTGCGTAAGGAGGCTTCTGGAAATGAAGTCCGCGAATCACACGGCGCGACGAACGGCTCTGATTGTCCTGCACGAACCGCACAGGAGCGACGTTCTCGTCAAACTCCCTCTGGCTGAACGATTCGTAGAAGTAGCCGCGGGCATCTTCAAACACCCTCGGCTTCAATATCACCACTCCTTCTATATCGGTCTTGATAAATTCCATCTCTTTCTCAGAATTCATTGGCCACCTTGATAAGGTAGCGTCCATATTGATTTTTCTTCATAGGTTCGGCTATCTCGAGCAGACGCTCGCGGCTGATCCACCCCTTCCGGTAGGCGATGCTTTCGAGGCAGGCGAGTTTCAGACCCTGACGTTTCTCTATCACCTCTACGAAAATCGAGGCTTCGGCAAGCGAGTCGTGGGTGCCTGTGTCGAGCCATGCGAATCCGCGTCCGAGGGTAAGCACGTTGAGACGACCTACGCTCAGATAATTGGCGTTGACGCTTGTGATCTCAAGCTCGCCGCGGGCCGAAGGCTTGATCGACTTCGCAACCTTCACCACGTCGTTGGGATAGAAATAGAGACCCACTACGGCATAGTTCGACTTCGGATGCTCAGGCTTCTCCTCGATGGAAAGGCATCTTCCCGAAGAGTCGAATTCGGCCACGCCATAGCGCTGCGGATCGTCGACCCAATAGCCGAACACAGTGGCCTCCTGCCGCTGCTCCACTCCCTCCACTGCCTTGGCCAGCAGCGATTCGAAGCCGGAGCCGTGGAAGATATTGTCGCCAAGCACAAGACATACGTCGTCGTCGCCGATGAACTCCTCACCTATCAGAAACGCCTGGGCAAGGCCGTCGGGCGAAGGCTGTTCGGCATATTCCAGACGCACGCCATAGTCGCTCCCGTCGCCGAGCAGACGCCGGAAGCCGGGCAGGTCGGCAGGCGTCGAAATCACGAGTATCTCCTTGATTCCGGCCTCCATGAGCACCGACAGCGGATAGTAGACCATCGGCTTGTCGTAGATGGGAAGCAGCTGTTTGCTGACCCCTTTCGTTATGGGATAAAGCCGGGTGCCAGAGCCTCCGGCGAGCACTATTCCTTTCATTCTTGCGTTTGATTTGCGGCCCGTCGTATGACGCACCGCGAATTAATTTTGCAAATTTAACATGTTTTTCCCGATTTATTGCTAACTTCGCGTAAATAAAAACCGAATAAGATGGAAAAAATAGCTTTTGCTTCAGACCATGCCGGCTACGAGCTGAAACTGAAACTTGAGAAATACGTTGAGTCAAAAGGTTATACCTTCGAGGATTTCGGCACTCATTCCGAAGAATCGTGCGACTATCCCGACTATGCGCATCCCTGCGCTATCGCCGTCGAAGAGGGTAAATGCGATTTCGGAATCGCCATGTGCGGGTCGGGCAACGGTATTCAGATGACCCTCAACAAGCACCAGGGCATCCGCGCCGCCCTCTGCTGGCTGCCCGAGCTTGCCGCCCTTGCCAAACAGCACAACAATGCCAACGTACTCGTTCTCCCCGCCCGCTTCATCAGCTACGAGGAGGCTTGCAAGATTGTCGACGCATATCTCGACGCCAAATTCGAGGGCGGACGCCACGAGCGCCGCATCGAGAAGATTCCCGTGAAAGGCTGCGAATGCAAATGAGCATCCCTTCGATATCGATTGCTCTGGAAGGCGTGGTGCTCCACGCCTTCCATGGCGTTTTCGAGCAGGAGACCGCCGTGGGCAACGACTTCAGGATTGACCTTGAAGTAGAAGTGCCCGTGACAGACGGTATGCGTGCCGACTCGCTCGACGGCACCCTCAGCTATGCCGACCTTTACGAAGTATGTGTGGCCGAGTTCGCCACCCCCTCTCGCCTTCTGGAGCATGTGGCGCTGCGCATAGCCGACGCCCTGCGCAGTCGCTATCCGCAGATCCTTTCCGGCCATCTGCGCATTTCCAAGCTCCACCCTCCCATCCCCCGCTTCGACGGCTCCGCCTCCGTAGCTCTCGCCTTCTGACCGCCCCTATTTAATATGTTTCTGCTTGTTGGTTTTCAGGCATGGAGAGAGAGGAAATAAATGATTGAGGAATCAATATAAGGCTTGTTCTGTGGTGAACCGCCTCAAAGGAGACTTTCGGGTATAATAAAGAGTTAACAGGGGTGTAATATTTTTGAAACATCGGGGGGCTAACTTTGCATCGGATTAACCAATCAATGCAAAGTAAAATGGACATATTGTTTCTATGCATCATCGTGTTTCTGTTCATCCTCGCCGTGTTCGACCTGAGTGTCGGGGTGAGCAATGACGCGGTCAACTTTCTCAATTCAGCAATCGGGACAAAAGCGGCCCGGTTCAGAACCATCATCATCATCGCTTCTCTGGGCGTGTTCATTGGAGCGGCAATGAGCAACGGGATGATGGACATAGCGCGTCACGGCATTTTCCGGCCGGAGCATTTCTCGTTCTACGACCTGATATGCATCTTCATGGCCGTGATGGTTACCGACATCATTCTTCTCGACGTCTTCAATACACTCGGTATGCCGACGTCGACCACTGTCTCGATGGTGTTCGAACTGCTCGGAGCGGCGTTCGTGATGGCAATCATCAAGATGGCCGGAGATCCGGGCGCGCTGGCACTCACCGACCTTATCAATACTGAAAAAGCGTTGTCGGTGATACTCGGCATCTTCCTGTCGGTGGCCATCGCCTTCGTGTTCGGCACGCTTGTGCAGTTCATTTCCAGGATGATATTCTCATTTGACTACAAGCGACGTCTCAAATGGAAGATAGGCGTTTTCGGTGGTCTTGCCATCACGATGATTGTCTATTTCATGCTGCTCAAGGGGGCGAAAGACCTCGCGTTCATGACTCCGGAGGTGAAGGCCTGGATAGCCGACAATACACTTCTTATTCTCGGCTGTTGCTTCGCCGGATTCACATTGCTGATGCAGCTTCTTCATTTCCTCGGGGTGAATGTGCTCAAAGTAGTGGTGCTCACCGGCACTTTCGCTTTGGCCATGGCATTCGCAGGCAACGACCTCGTGAACTTCATCGGCGTGCCGCTCAGCGGTCTCGCCTCCTATCAGGACTACGCTGCCAACGGAGCAGGCGACCCGTCGACCCATCTGATGGGAGCACTCAACGCTCCTGCCGACACTCCCCTTTACTTTCTGATAGGCGCAGGACTGATAATGGTGGTGTCCCTCGCCACCTCGCGGAAGGCACGCAACGTGTCGAAGACGGAAATAGGTCTCGGCAGTCAGGGCGCGGGCGAAGAGATGTTCGGTTCGTCGCGCATAGCCCGCAGGCTCGTCCGCACGTCAATAGCCATCCACTCACTCTCCCTCAGGTATATTCCGGTCAAGGTGCGCCGCTGGCTCGACCGCCGGTTTGACACGGACGATATCACAGTGGAAGACGGAGCTTCGTTCGACCTTCTCAGAGGCTCAGTGAATCTCATGCTCGCCGGTATGCTGATAGCCCTCGGCACATCGATGAAGCTGCCTCTATCCACCACGTTCGTTACCTTCATGGTGGCCATGGGCACGTCGCTGGCCGACCGCGCATGGGGACGCGAGAGCGCGGTGTTCAGGATTACGGGCGTCATTTCCGTGATAGGCGGATGGTTCATCACGGCCGGCGTGGCCTTCATCGGAGCCGCAGTAATCGCCTCGCTCATGCACTGGGGTGGCACGCCTGTGATGATTGTGGTGGCTCTCGTGGCCGTGGCCGTTATAATAAGGAGCAACATACGTTTTCGCGAACGAAAGACCGAAGAGGGAGGCGACACGATGTTTCAGACAATCCTTAACACACCCGACCGTGATGAAACCTGGAATCTGCTCAGCCAATATATAGCCGACCATCGCCGTCAGTTTATCCGATATGCCTGCAGCATGTACTCGGATATAACGGATGCGTTCCTTTCCGACGATGTGAAGACACTGACAAAGGCTTACCGTTCGCTTGACAAGGAGAAACAAATCCTTAAATCCGAGAGGAGGAAGGAGACTCTCTGCCTGCGGAGGGTAGCCCCCGAGACCGCCATCGAACGGAGCGCATGGTTTCATCTCTCGCTCAATTCATGCATGGGCATAACCTACAATCTACAGCGTATCTGCGAAGTGAGTCGGGAGCACGTGGCTAATAATTTCCGACCTCTGCCTCAAAACTACAGCAAGGTCTTCGAGCCGCTGAGGCTTGAGATACTTGGCCTTCTCTCGAGTGCCGACGAAGTGGTCGGCACCCCCGACGAGCGCGCTACGTCGCTGCTTCGCGAGGAGTGCGACAGAATCAAAGACCGTATTTCACTTTTATGCCGTGAGGTTTATGCCGATTTGCGTAATGGGTCGGCAGAAGTGATGACTGTGAGCTACGTCTACCTCAACCTGCTGCAGGAGTCGCAGGAGATGGTGTCGGCTCTGCGCAAGCAACTCAGAGCCTCGCTTAAACTGCATAGATGTCAGGAGGTTAATTTCGTGCAAGCGACAGAGAGAACCGAAACGATACCCCGTGGGGCTGAAGGTTTCGCGCTGTGATTGTTCCGCCGTGAAGCATAACCGCGTTTTTCACTATCGAAAGGCCGAGGCCGGTGCCTCCGAGGCGACGGCTCCGGCCTTTGTCGATACGATAGAAACGCTCGAAGATACGCTCCAGATGTTCCTCCGGTATTCCCGTTCCGTCATCGTCGATGCTGAAGAGAGCCATCCCTCCCTCGGTGGAAAGGAGACGGATGGTGATTCTCGTGCCGCGGCTGTAAGCGATGCTGTTGTCGATGATGTTGCGGAATATGGATTCAATGAAAGTAGTGTTGCCCTCCACGGTAACTTCGTGCGGAATATCGGTTATCACTTCCATTCCGGCCTGCCGCAGCCTTGGGGCCTCCTCTTCAATCATGTCGGCCACTATCGGCCTAATGTCGGTCGGTTTCATCTCTATGCCGGATTTCCCGTCGTCGAGTCGGGTGATTACCGCCACATCGTTGAGGAGAGATATGAGGCGGTCAGTGCTCGCGTCGGCCTGACTGACGAACCCCTCGAGACGTTCGCGGCTCATGCCCGGATGGGCGAGCACCGTTTCGAGCGAGGCCTTTATGGCGGCTACCGGTGTCTTCAGCTCATGGTTGATGTTATTTGTGAGCTGTTTCTTTATCCTGATTCTCTCCTGCTGTTCGTGCAGAGCCCTGCGGTGCTCCGCGTCGCGCTGCGCCGCGGTCTGTTGCAGACGCGCATATAGTCTCACTATATGATTTGATATGCTTCCGAACTCGTTGTGTGGAAAGGGGATGTTGTCGTAGATGCGCTCCCCTCTCTCGGCCCGCGCGGCGAAGTCGTTGAGCCGTGTGATGGTCAGCCCTATGCGTCGGGTGGCAAGATATGCGAGCAGGGCAATGACGAGGGTAACCGCTGCCATGAACCATAGAAACGAACGGTCGGCCCTGAGCACCTCGCGCAGCGACACTCCGTAAGGGACCGCCGACCTCACAACCAGTGAGTCGCCTTTTGTGGCCGAATAGAAGAAAGTCCGGTCGATACTCTCGGAGTGGCGGCTGATGGTGTAGCCCTTCCCTGCCGCAAGCGCCTGCCGTATCTCGGGGCGACCTAAGTGATTTCCTTTCGGCATGGAGTCGAGAGTGTTGTCGTAGACGAGTCTGCCGTCGGCGTCTATGACTGATACCCTTGTGTCTTTCAGAGGGGGAATAAAGTCGCCGACAGCTTCTTCCGGAGACATGCCTCCGGAGAGCTCGTCAAGTATGTGGGCGTTGTAGACTTGCAGTGCCGCGTCGAGGCTGTCGGCCTTGTAGCGGCGTTCACGCGAATACTGGAAACCGACGAAGCAGACCGTCAGCACAAGACTGAATGACACCAAAAGGATGAACAGGCGCCACTGATAAGGGAGCCTAACCGCGGTAGCCGTATCCATAACCCGAACGTGTGATGATTCGTTTGCCGTATTCTCCGAGCTTCGACCTGAGCCGCCTGACATTGACGTCGACCACCCTGTTGAGCACCACTATCTCTTCCGGCCACACGGCCGAGATTATCTCCTCGCGTGTGAAGATTCTTCCGGGCTTCGACAGGAAGAGGCGAAGCATCTCAAACTCCTTGCGGGGAAGATGCACTTCGGTGCCGTCGACAGTGCAGGTCTTGGCTACGCAGTCGAGTGTAAGTCCCTCCGACCTGACAGCCTCTTCCTCACCACGCGCCTTGTAGCTCTTGTCGGCCACGCGACGAAGCACGGCTCTTACCCGCGACATCACGTTGCGGATGCTGTAAGGCTTGGTGATATAGTCGTCGGCCCCGAGTTCGAGACCGCCCACCATGTCGTCTTCCGCATCCCGCGCCGTGCAGAATATTATCGGTATGTGGCTGATAGCCGGGTTGCGCTTCAATATCCTTGCGAAGTCGGTTCCGCTTATGCCGTCCATCATTATGTCGAGCAGAATGAGCGAATAATCTTCGAGCGGAAGGGCAAGAGCCTCCTCGGCGCTCAAGGCCGTATCGGCCTCGTAACCCTCCATCTCAAGGTTGAACTTCAGAGTGTCGCACAGGGCGGGCTCGTCGTCCACCACAAGTATCTTCCTTTTAGTCTCCATGCGGTTTCACGTATTAAACTTCAAAGTTAGCTATTTTCACTCATCCGCCGAAGTGCAGGGAGCTACATTTCATAAAAATGCAACATCCATGTCATCGCTCGAAGCGCGGAGCCTTGATATAGACGCCAAAGTTGATGCCGAAATTCCAGTTGCGCGAGGGGTATGACAGATAGTTGCAGTAGACCGAAAGGCTCGCGAACGAAAAATTATAGACCGCTGCCACCTCGCCTATGAACTCAGCCTTGCGAAACCATCCGTCGTATCCACGTTTTCCGTCGGTAAGCCTTACGGAATTGCGTATAGGCGAGTAGACGTAGAAATCGCCTCTTATCTGCATCTTGCCGAATGGCTGCCACACCGGCATCACGCCGGCTGCAAGATAGTTTTCCGAGCGGAACGTCTCGTTGAAGTACCCCTTGGTTGAGGGAGTCGGGGCGAATGCGGGAGCGCTAATCAACGAAGCCGTGTAGTTCTGCTGATATTTCTGGAATGTCGCCATTCCGTTGGCCATCAGTCCGAGCGAGAAGCGTCGGTGAATCTGAAAATAATGTTTCCATTCAAGTTCCAGCCTTGCCTTTCCGAAGCCGTTATAGCTGCAGTCAGAGGCTTTCTGCCCGTAAGGCACGTGCTTTTCGTGCTCCACGGCGGCGAAGAGTGTGGCCCGGGCCTGACGTCCCGACGACGGGTACATGCGGTCGTTGAGCGTATAGTATTCGTATCCGAGGTTTAGCGCCCCTACCTTGTATTGGCTCTTGTCGCGGCCGTGCTCTGCGAAGTTCTCCACATGGTCGGCATAGTATTTGTCCCAAAGATAGCCGTAGCCTATGTTGGCGAACAGCTTCCCCTGCTGACCGCAGGCACGCGAGTATTCAAGCCGCACGTAAGCCTGATAGTCGGAGATGAATGTGGGTGAATTGTTCTGGTAGAAAAGAAGTTCGGTGGAATAGAACTTCTGGCGGCTTATGACGGCGGCCAGTTTCAGCGCCGAGGGTACTACAGAGTGCAGTGCGAAGCGCACGCTCGCCATACCTGCGAAGTAGGTCTGTCCGAGCCAGCCCCCTATATCGGCGTCGAGCGAGTTTAACCGCAGGGTGTGGTATCCGAAATTGAGATAGAGCATACTGTTGGTCGAGGAGGAGATCCATCCGCCTACTCCTATATTCCAGCTGTCTTTCACGGTGGCATTGAGCATCAGAGTGGTAGAGTCGCCGTGGAACTCTGCGTTCGGTACGAGGTCCGACAGTTTGCCTGAATTGATGGCGCGGTAATAACCTTTCTGAGCCTGATTCATGTCGAACGGGCGCTTGCGTCCTCGGTCGAAGAGGAATTTAAGGAACCGTGCCTGGGCGGGGCGCGCGTTTTCTACGGCCACGGAATCAAACGTTATTTCCGGTGTGGCCGAGGCGAATCCCGCCCTCTTGCCGTTCACCTCCGAGAGGCTCCGACGCAGAGGCGTGCGTCTTTTTATCGAATCGACCATAGCCATACCCGTGGCATATCCGATGTCGTATATTTCGCGGGCCTTGCCGAAATCGAGCACCCCGAACTGCAATACCGGCACCTGAATCTTGACCCCTTCGGCTTCAGGAAGCGAATAATCGTTGTTCTGGATTATCATGTCTTCAAGCTGACTGTAGACATCGCCCTCCTGCGGTTTGGTGTCGGGACCCGACACCGAGACGCCGATGATGAAGTCGGGCGCGAAGTCCTTGCGCATTACGTCGACAGGGAAATTATCGTAGATGCCGCCGTCGTAGACGAGCACTCCGTTGAGCTTTATCGGTTTGAAGACGAGCGGGAAGCTCATCGATGCCCTCACGGCGTCGCCGAGCGAGCCGCGCGAACACACGATCTTCTGCTTGTGGTAGACGTCGGAGCATACGCTTCGGAAGGGGACAAAGAGATTGTCGAAATCCTCATCACACTGCTTTGTGTATTTCGAATATAGCTTCATGAACTCGATGTTCATCGGCAGCGGCGATATGAGGTTCGTCGGCAGCATGTTCATCGAGAAGATAGTGGAGTCTTTGAAATCTATGTTCACCCCGAGCCACTGCGGAGTGGGGTCGGACATCGAGAAATAATACCTGTCGGCCGGGTTGATTGTGCCGGTGCTCCAGTAATGGAAATCGGGCGAGGTGAAAAATCTCATCATGCTGTCAGGTGTCCAGCCACAGCTGTAAAGGCTTCCGACAATGGCTCCCATCGACGTGCCGGTAACGTAGTCGATGGGGATGTCGTTGTCTTCAAGTGCCTTAATGACGCCTACATGCGCTATTCCCTTTGCGCCCCCTCCGCTGAGCACAAGACCGATCTTACCTTTGCCCGAGCGCGTGGCGGCCGGGTCGACGGCCTCGGCGTCGAGAAGCGAGTCGGTCGGCTCTGAGGCGCAGGCCATTGAAACTGTCATGATTGAGAAGAGAAGCGTCAGAATGGTGTGGAGTCGCATGATGGTGTGGAATAGGTGGTTATTTCAGATACGAGTCTTTGAATCCGAGGAAATAGAGCACTCCGTCGATTCCGATGGTAGATATGCTCTGCGAGGCCGAGGCCTTGACCTTTGGCTTGGCATGGAACGCGATGCCGAGACCTGATTCGGAAAGCATCGGCAGGTCGTTGGCGCCGTCGCCTACGGCTATCGTCTGCTCGATGTCGATGTTCTCGACCTGGGCGAGCAGCCTGAGAAGCTCTTTCTTGCGCTGGCCGTCGACTATGTCGCCGAGGTATCGGCCGGTTAGTTTTCCGTTTTCGTCTATCTCGAGGTCGTTGGCATAGACGTAGTCGAATCCGAACTTCTGTTTGAGGTAATTGCCGAAGTAAGTGAATCCGCCTGAAAGTATGGCCGTCTTGTAGCCCGAGCGTTTGAGCACGCGCATGAGGCGTTCCACTCCCTCGGTTATAGGAAGGTTGTGGGCAATGTCTTCCATCACACTTACATCCAGTCCTTTGAGCAAAGCCACTCGACGGGTGAAACTCTCCTTGAAGTCGATTTCACCCCGCATGGCCGATTCCGTAATGGCTCTCACCTTCTCTCCCACCCCGGCGCGGTCGGCAAGTTCGTCGATTACCTCGGTCCGGATAAGCGTGGAGTCCATGTCGAAGCAGATGAGGCGTCGGCAACGGCGATACATGTTGTCTTCCTGAAGCGAGATGTCGAAGTCGAGCGATGCCGCAAGCTCCATGAAGCTCCGTTGCATGGCTGTGCGGTCTGTCGGGTTTCCTCTGACCGACAGTTCTATGCATCCCTTTGCCATCGGCTGCTCGGCCTCGTCGAGAGGCATTCGGCCGGTGAGCCTGCGTATCGCGTCGATGTTGAGCCTCTGCTCGGCCACTATCGCCGTTACGCGTGCAATCTGCTGAGCCGTGATCTTGCGCCCGAGCATCGTGATTATGTATCGGTTTTTACCCTGCATGTCGACCCATTCCTCATATTCCTTGGGGTCGATGATGTTGAACTGCACCTGCACGTGCATGGCGTTGGTGGCGAAAAGGAGTTCCTTGAGGATTTCTCCGCTCCGCGAGCTGTCGGTCTTGAATAGGATGCCGAGGGCGATGGTATGGTGGATGTCGGCCTGGCCGATGTCAAGAATCGTGGCCTCGTATCGTGCGAGTATTTCAGTGAGTGCCGTGGTGAGTCCCCTGCGGTCGGGACCCGAAATATTCATAAGTATAAGTTCAGTAGTGGAATTCATAGTTTGTCCTGAGGTGTGGAATTAAATTATGGAGTATCCCGGAAGGCAGATTTGCCTTCCGGGAATTTGATTATCTTCTCTTGCCTGACTTCGCAGACTTCTTCCTTGGAGCCGTGGCTTTCGGTGCGGCTTTCTTCCGTTTGGTCGCTTTTTTGACCACCGGCTTTCCGTTCTTCACCCATTCGGCTTGCTGAGCGGCATCCTTATAGTTCTGGGCGGCAGCCATTTCAAACCATTCTATGGCTTTCTCTTTATTTTTGGCCACTCCCTTTCCGTCGCGGAGCATAGAGGCGTATCTGTACTGGCCTTCGGCATTGCCGCGCGATCCGGCGCGCCAGAAGTATTCAGCAGCGATTATGTCGTCTTGCTGCACACCTTTGCCTTCGAGGAACTGGCGTCCTATCTCGACCATCCCTTTTGTGCTTCCGTTGCGGGCAGCTTTCCTGAACCAATAGGCTGCCTCTTCGTCGCTCTGCGGAAAACCTATGCCGTCGCGATAGAGCGTGCCGATGTCGAACTCAGCCTCTACATCGCCGGCACGGGCCGCTTTACCATACCAGATTATGGCTTCCTCAAGGTCTTTGCCGACTCCGGTGCCTGTCTGATAGCATACCGCCACACGACGCATGGCCTCGCCGTCGCCCATGAGGGCGGCGTTATGATAGTCGGCGAAATCCTGCGCCCTGATAATCACGGAGCTTTTCTTTTCGGCCGGGATGGTCTGCTGCGAGGCAACCGAGTCGGGAGTCTCGGCGAAACCGGCCGCCGCTCCGGCACCGATCATCAGTGAAAGAAGTATCTTTTTCATAGTAGTTTACGGTTTCATCGGCCTCATCATCCGAAGAATCAGCCGGTAGTTAATAATACAACGCACGCAGGGGGCTAAAAGATTTCAGCTGTGCTACGCGCCTGCGGGGAGCAATAATGCGCCGATTAAATCGTTACCCTTTTACATGGAGATTAAACGCCAAGCAGTATCAATCATAGCCATACTCGGAATCGTGCTGTCGGTCTTTGCCGACAATGTGAAGATTTCGGGCAAGGTGATAGACAACGAAGACAAACCGATAGAGTTTGCCACTGTGCGCATTGCCGGAACGGCCGTGGGCACCAACACCGACCTCAAAGGCGCCTATTCACTCAGCGTAGCCGCTTCCGACACGCTGAAAGTGGTGTTCAGCTGCATCGGATTCAAGTCAGTAACCCATCAGCTCATCAAGCCGAAGGGCGACCTGACCCTCAACGTGCGCCTCTATCCCAACGACGTGGATCTTCAGGACTTCGAGGTGGTTGGTTTCCGCAAGAACATCAACGGAATGCAGAGTCTCGACACTGAGTCGTTCAAGTTGTCGCCCGACGTGTCAGGCGGTTCGGTAGAGGCCATGATTACCACCATGGCCGGCGTCAACTCGTCGAACGAGATGAGTTCGCAGTATAGCGTGCGCGGCGGTTCGTTCGACGAGAACTCCGTATATATCAACGGAACGGAGATATATCGCCCGCAGCTTGTGCGCAGCGGACAGCAGGAAGGCCTCTCCATCATCAACCCCGACATGGTCGGCAGCCTCAACTTCTCGACCGGAGGATTCCCGGCCAGATATGCCGACAAGATGTCGTCGGTGCTCGACATCACCTATCGCGAGCCCGGAGCTCTTGAAGGCGCTGTAAGCCTCTCGCTCATGGGCGGGTCGCTTACGTTCGGACAGAACTCTAAGAAATTCACCCAGCTACACGGTCTTCGCCTGAAGAAGAACAATTCGCTCCTCTCGTCGCTTGAGACCCGAGGCGAATACGATCCCCTCTACTTCGACTATCAGACCAACATGACTTTCCATGCCTCGGACAAGATAGACATAAATCTGCTCGGCAACATCTCGCTCAACCATTATAACTTCAAGCCGGCCGACCGCACCACGAGCTTCGGAACGTCGCAGGACGTCAAGCAGTTCAAGGTGTATTTCGACGGCGAGGAGAAAGACAAATTCGAGACTTACCTCGGCTCGCTCTCTGTCAACTGGCGGCTCAACCGCGCCACATCGTTCTCGCTCAATGCCTCGGGCTTCCTTACCAACGAGTTTGTGAGCTACGACATTTCGGGAGAATACTGGCTCAACCAGGCCGGCACCGGTGGCGACGATGCCGTGGGCGGAGAACTCGGTGTGGGTAAGTATATGGAACATTCGCGCAACCGTCTGAAAGCCTCGGTGTTCCAGCTCGCACTGAAAGGACGCACCGTGATTCGCAACAACCATCTCTCATACGGCATTATATTCCAGCATGAGAACTTCCGCGACCGCACCCGCGAATGGGAATGGCGCGACTCGGCCGGATATTCGCTTCCGACAGCCCCTCCCGGCGTACACCTCATCTACAACCTCAATTCGCGTCAGGACATCTCCAACAGCCGCTTCGCCTTCTTTGCTGAAGACGCGCTCTATCTCTCGACCAAAGCAGCCTATCTCACTCTCAACGGTGGCCTGCGCTTCTCTTACTGGTCGATGAACAAGGAGTTTCTTGTATCGCCCCGCGTGAACCTCTCCATTTCGCCCGTCAACTTCAACCGCTGGAACTATCGCTTCGCAGTCGGACTGTATTACCAAAGCCCGTTCTATAAGGAATACAGGCAGGCCATAACCGACGACTACGGCAATTCAGTGGTGAAGCTGAATAAAGACATCAAGTCGCCGAGGAGCCTGCAGTTCATCTTCGGAGCGGACTATGAGTTCAGAATGTTCAACCGTCCGTTCAAGCTGACCGGAGAAGCCTACTATAAGGCACTGAGCAATCTAATCTCATACGAATACGACAACCTGAAGGTAAGCTATTCGGGCGTCAACGACTCGAAAGGCCACATCATGGGTCTCGACTTCAAACTTTTCGGTCAGTTCGTAGCCGGTTCCGACTCGTGGCTCACCTTCTCTCTGATGAACACCCAACAGACTCTCAATGGCAAGAAGGTGCCTCTCCCCTCCGACCAGCGTTATTCCGTGGCACTCTATTTTACCGACTATTTCCCCAAATTCCCGAAGCTGAGGTTCTCGCTGCGCGGCGTATTCTCCGACGGCCTCACAATGACCGCTCCGCGTGTGAGCCGCGACCAGTCGTGGTTCCGTGCTCCTGCCTACAAGCGAGTGGACATAGGCCTCAGCTATCAGCTTGTGGGAGCTCCGACCGACGGCGTCAGACCCTATAATTTCTGGCGACACTTCAAGAGCATAGTAATCGGTCTTGACGTGTTCAATCTCTTCGACATCTCCAACGTCAGCTCATATTACTGGGTAACCGACGTTAACGATATTCAATATGCAGTGCCCAACTATCTGACGCGCCGTCAGTTCAACGTTCGCCTCGCCGTAGAATTCTGATTGAGATGGAAGCCACACCCCGAAGCCTTGAATTGCTGGCCCCGGCCAAAGACGCCGACGTGGCCCGCGAAGCCATACTGCATGGTGCCGACGCAGTATACATAGGTCCCCCGACGCATGGCGCGAGAAAGTCTGCGTCCAACTCACTCGACGACATAAGACGCACCGTCGACTTCGCACATCAGTTTCGCGCTAAGGTCTATGTTACCGTTAATACCATAGTTTACGACTCCGAACTGCTCGGGGTGGAAAAGATGATAGCCGACCTCTATAAGGCCGGGGTCGACGCGCTTATCGTGCAGGACATGGGTATACTTCGCATGAACATACCCCCTATCGCACTCCACGCAAGCACACAATGCGACACGGAGACCCCGGCGAAGGCACGATTCCTTCAGGATGTAGGCTTTTCGCAGATAGTGTTGGCCCGCGAGCTGACCATCGGTGAGCTACGCAGTGTATGCAACGAGCTGACAGTGCCTGTGGAAGTATTCGTTCACGGCGCGCTGTGCGTAAGTTTCAGCGGGCGTTGCCATGCCTCGCAGCATGCGTGCGGCAGAAGTGCAAACAGAGGTGAATGTGCCCAGCTGTGCCGCCTCCCCTACACGCTTCGCGATGCCGGTGGCAAGGCGATAGTTTCCGACCGTCATCTCCTTTCGCTCAAAGACCTGAACGCTTCCGACCGGCTCAACCTGCTCGCCGAAGCCGGAGCCTCGTCGTTCAAGATAGAGGGACGACTCAAGGATGCAGCCTACGTAAAGAATGTAACCGCCTTTTACCGCCGGAAGCTCGACGAACTCATCGCCTCATCGCCCGACAGATACCGCCGGGCCTCGCATGGATTTTCCGACATCGGCTTTACGCCCGACCCCGCCAAGAGCTTCAACCGTTCGTTCACGCATTACTTCATCGACGGCGCTCGCCCCTCGGGCGGAATAGCCTCGATAATGACTCCCAAGTCGCTCGGCGAGGAGATTACCGACACGGCAATGCTGCACAACGGAGACGGCATAAGCTGGTTCGACCGGGACGGGAACTACGACGGAGCGCTCGTCAACGGAATAAAGGATGGGAAGATACTGACTTCCGACGGACGCAAAATACCGCTGCGGCCGGGGCTGCGCCGCACATCCGACCTGCATTTTCAGAAAGCGCTTGCCAAGTCGACGGGGCGGCGCACGATAGCCGTAGACCTACATCTTGACGCTCGTTCGGTGGCGGCATGCGACGAGAGGGGTGTGAAAGTAACGCTTGCACATGAATGTACTATAGAAGAGGCTCGTTCGCCTCAGGACCGTGCGGCTGTGCTCGGAAAACTTGGAGGAACCATCTACCGTCTGCGCGATTTCACGTCCTCGCTCGATGATTCTGTCTATATTCCGCCAAAGGAGCTTACTGCGCTCCGCCACAGGATAACCGAAGCGCTCGACAACGCCAACACCGACTCATATCCTTACGACTACAGACGCAAGGAGAATCTCGACGTCGAGTTTCCCTCGGCCTGCCTCGACTACAGGGCCAACGTCAGCAACACTCTCGCCCGTGAGTTCTATGCCGACCACGGAGTGAAGCGGATAGAGCCGGCACTCGAGCTATACGGCACGAGCCGAAGAAGCGGCGCCACGTCGGTGATGACGACGCGCCACTGCATACTGCGGGAGCTCGGATTCTGCAAGAAAACCACTCCCAAAGAGAAACAGCTTGCCGAACCGCTCACTTTGCAAGGCTCAGGCGGCAATACTTATATGCTCAAATTCGACTGCCGTAACTGCCGCATGCACCTGCTGGCGGAATAAGAAAGAATCAGTTTGATTTCAGAAGGGTGGCCCTGACTATCACCGGTTTCCCTTTGCCGGGTCCGACTGAAGTGGCATAGATGAAATCATTTTCCGACGGTCTTACTTTCAGATTTGCGGCAAGTTCACTCGCTTTAAGCGGGTGGTTGCGGCTCACCACATTGAACCGCTTCCCTTTCATCTTTTTCAGCTCCTTTCTGTCGGCGATTCCTTCTATACGCAGTATACGACCGGGAAACGAGGGGTATTCCTCGACGGCAGCGTAGAGCGAAGTATTGCTTCCTACTCGTCTGATGCCCGGAAAATCCTTCGAAAAAGCGTCTCCACATTGCAGCTTCATGGCGGCCGCATTAGGCTCGTAAAGAAATCCCGCATTCATATCTTCAACAGATGCTATCGCTATTGTCTCGTTTCTGCCGAGTTTGTCGGCACTGATTGAGTACTCATGCACGCCGTCGCGTGTGATGTTGACCGATGCAACCTTCCTGAATTCCCCTCCTTCGCGAGCCACTATGAGAAGCTCCTTGCACTCGCCTCTTTCGGCCACGGCATAAACCTCTTCGCATCCTGCCACTTCCGAAGCGGCAAGCGAGATGTCGAGCATCGGCGACGCCTTAATGATGAGTCTGCCGCATCTTGACGTCAGCGACGGAGCCATGGCGGCTATGTCGGGCGTGCAGTCAGAAAAAGAATAAGTACGCCCGTTGGCTGCGTCGCGCCTGTGGGGGTCTGCGAAAATGATGTCGAAATGCCTGTCATTGGCCGCAAGCCAACTGTGGCAGTCATCGTTGCACACTGTTACATTGTCGAATCCACACTCTTTAAGGTTGTGGCCCAGCACCCTGCAATACCATTCATCCCGCTCGATCGCCAGAAGCTCAGATGCATTGGCCGCTATGGCCATGGCGTCGCTTCCGAGTCCGCATGTCAGGTCGAGCACACTGTCGACTTTGCCGACTAACGTAGCATGAAAGGCTGCTACGGCCGACGAACTTGCCTGCTCGGCGCAGATGAGGGCAGGGAAAAGAAACCGGCCGTGGCTCAGAAGAGAGGATAGTCTGCCCGAAGCCCTGCGCCTCGCCTCTATCTGGTCGATGGCGAAGTCAATCGAAAAACCGTCTTTTTCACCGTGTCCGAAGCGAAGCCGCAGTGAAGCCGCGTCCTCGCCCGCATGGCGCGATATGAAATCGAATAGTGAATCGGGGAAAATGTCCATGTCGGTCATCAGTTTGAGAATGCAAAAGTAGTAATAAAACCATTACCATACGCTGTTTTTCGAGGATTTATGCGCTGAGAGGGCCACGAAAAAAGAGAGGCGGGCACGTCGCACCTTGCGGTTTCGACGCGCCCGTCCGGGATTATTCAGTTATCGATGGTTGTTCGGTGATTGTCAGTCCTGATTGAGGTTGACAGCGTAGTAGTAGCGTTTGCCCGTAGGATAGATGCCGGAGAGCACGAGCACTTTCTCGTCGGATTTCATCACGCGGTTGAAAATGTCTTCCACATCCTCCGAGGAGTTGACCGATTCGCCGTTGATTTCGAGGATGATGAAACCGTCTTTCACTCCGGCTTCCCTTACCGGACCGTTCTTAAGACCGGCCACCTGAACGCCTGAGGAGATTGAGAGACGCTGTTTGAGATCCTGCGAAAGCTTCATGAAGGCGCATCCGAGTTCCGAGAAATCACCCTTCTTCGTGAGCTGGGTGTTGCCCTGCGAGTTGCGGAGCACGCCCGACTTGGTGTATTTCTTGTTATCGCGGTAGTAGGTTACCGAGATATTGTCGCCGGGGCGGAACTTGTTGAGCTGCTCGGTGAGCTGCGCGAAGTTGTGTACCTCCACACCGTTGAGGGCGGTAATCACGTCATTCTTCTTGAGACCGAGCTCTTTGGCGGTGCTCATGTCGCTTACGTCATCGACGAGCATACCGGATTTCACTGCGGTGATGTCCTTGTCCTTGGCCAGCTTGGCGGTGAGTTCGGCCACGGTGCATCCGAGCATGGCACGCTGCACGGTGCCGTATTGCTTGAGGTCGGTCATCACTTTCTTCACGATTGTAGTCGGAATAGCGAACGAGAAGCCCGAGTAGCTGCCGGTGTTGGAATAGATGGCTGAGTTGATGCCGATGAGCTCGCCATTGAGGTTGACGAGGGCGCCTCCGGAGTTGCCGGGATTGAGTGCGGCGTCGGTCTGTATGAACGACTCGATGCCCATCTGTCCGTTGCGTCCGTTCTGCCCGAGGCTGCGTGCCTTGGCGCTCACGATGCCGGCTGTAACCGTGGAGTTGAATCCGAAAGGATTGCCTACGGCGAGCACCCACTCTCCTACCTTCACGGCTTCGGAATCGCCGAACGTGATGGGCGAGAGACCTGTTGCGTCGATCTTGAGGAGGGCGAGGTCGGTAGCCTCATCGGTGCCGACCACACGCGCGTCGTAGGTAGAGTTGTCGTTGAGAAGCACCTCAAGCTTGTCGGAGCCATCGATTACGTGGTTGTTGGTTACTATATAACCGTCGGTGGTGATGATCACGCCCGAACCGAGACCGCTCTGCACAGGCTCATTCTTCTGCTGCTGGCGGGGCTGACGCTGCTGAGGCTGACGCTGCTGCGGGCCGAAGAAGAAATCGAACATATCGAAGGGGTCGCTTCCGCCACCGCCGAACATGCCGCGCTGCTGACGGGTGGTGTAGCTCTTGATGCAGACCACGGCGTTTACGGTCTTCTCAGCCGCATTGGTGAAATCGGTCTGGAAAGCGGGAGTCGAGGTCGACGCTGTACGTATGAACTGCGGGGATTCAACTTCGCCTGCCGATGCAGCAAGCATGCCGCCGGCGAGAATCGCGCCGCTGAGGGCGAGTCCGCGCAGATAAAAGTTTCTTGCAATTTTCTTCATGCTATATCTGAATGAATTTTTGTTTGATTCGGATTGGAAGCGTTTGTAGCTTTATTAATCAGACGTTTCCCCGGCCGTCGGGTTTAATTCCCTCGGGCCGACATTCAGATAATGCAAGCGGCGTTCCAATGTTGCACACCTGCATGGCGAAATTTGGGTATTTAACGTTTTTTAATAAGCGGTCAGAACTGGAAGTAGATGAACGGCACCACTTCTTCCGACATGAACTCGACCACAAGCTGAACCACAACGGCGAATACCAGCAGCTTGACAATCCAGGGCGAGCGCACATAGAGCCGTCCGCACGCGTCGGTCCAGCTCTGGGGCACGAAATGCATCACTATGAGCGCGAGCATCATTATGCACCACACCATCCTCACCTCGAAGAACTGAGGGAACTGACGCCAGTCGAAATCTACGAAAATGTTGCTTATTATCCGCACCGACGATTCAAAGTCGGCCGCGCGGAAGAACACCCACAGCAACGACACGTAGACGAACGTGAGAAGCCATGACACGAACGAGACGAACCAGTTGTCGGGTATACGTCCGAGCCAGGGCTTGCAAGCCTTGTGGATGGCGAGGCCTACGCCGTGCATGGCTCCCCAGAACACGAACTTCCATGCCGCTCCGTGCCA
Source organism: uncultured Porphyromonadaceae bacterium (assembly GCA_945873625.1). Taxonomy (GTDB): domain Bacteria; phylum Bacteroidota; class Bacteroidia; order Bacteroidales; family Muribaculaceae; genus Lepagella. The sequence goes on from CAMCDS010000002.1 coordinate 42,559, forward strand.
CAGACCTCCGATGAGCATGGTAAGGAAGTTGTTGAGATATGTGCGGAAGGTGCCTTTGCGGTTGCCGCCGAGGGGGATATAGACATAGTCGCGCAGCCACGATGAAAGCGATATGTGCCAGCGGCGCCAGAACTCGGTGAGGTTGCGGCTCTGATAGGGAGAGTCGAAGTTGATTCCGAGGCGGAAGCCCATTATCAGGGCAAGTCCTATCGCCATGTCGGAATATCCGGAGAAGTCGCAGTAAATCTGCATCGTATAGCCGAGCACGCCCATCAGCGTCTGCACTCCTGTATAAAGCGAGGGATCGTTGAATATAAGGTCATTGTACTGCGCTATGTAGTCGGCTATTACGGCCTTCTTGATAATGCCGATTACGATGAGCCAGAGTCCGCCGAACACATCGTCTTTCGTTGCCGCGCGGTTTTCCTGAATCTGGGGCAGGAAATAGTCGGCGCGCACTATGGGACCGGCCACAAGAGCCGGGAAGAACGAGAGGAAGAAAAGATAGTCGAGCCAGCTCGAAGTGGGGCTGATTCTCCCCTTGTAGACATCGACTACGTAGCTTATTGACTGGAACGTATAGAATGATATTCCGACCGGAAGCACAAGGTCGAGCGGCTGGAAATTGCCTTCCACCATCTGGTTCCAGTTCCAAAGGAAGAAGTTGGCGTATTTGAAATAGCCGAGTATGCTGAGCGAGATGATGATGGAAAGCCACATCACGGCAAGCCGGACACCACGCTTCTGAAGCCTCGCGATGGCATGCGAGAGCGACCAGTCGATGAGCGACGTGGCCAGAAGCATCAGGAAGAAAAGACCCGACGACTTGTAGTAGAAATAGAGCGAGAAGCAGACCACGAAGACCACCATCTTCGCCTTGCTTTTCTTGAGCAACGCGTAGACGGGCAGGAAGAGTATGAAGAGGAGCCAGAAGAAACCCGAGGAGAAAAGAAGGGGAGCCTCGGGGTCGTAGAGAAACATGTTGCCGATGTTTCTGAGTGCCTGGCCTATAGTGTCGGCGTGGCCGATGAATGGGATTTCGAAAAGCATATTACTTGTTGAGGGCTTTAAGAAATACAATGTTGGGGTTGACGCGGCCGACTGTGGAGTCGGGCCTGTCGGCAAGGATGGGATGTGCCGAGGCCGGCATCCAGCGCATCACGCTGTCGATCCATTCGGCCGAGGCCTGGCGGGTAGGATGGATCTTGTCTTTCTTTCGCGCCAGCTTCATGCCGTCGGTGCGGAAGAAACTGCCTCTGCGGCAGGCCCGCTGAAGCATGTCGTTGACTCCCGTGTCTTCCTCCCAGTTTGGGGGGCCGATCCATACGTATGGCACGGTATCGATGACTTCAAGAATACGCTTCACGTAAGGGAGACGCGTCTCTGGCTTCTTGAAATATAGCTCGTTGCTTCCGAGCGAGATAAACACGAAGTCGGCATCATATTTCTTCATGAAGTATTCGAGTGTGTCGGACTCGGCCCATATCTTGGTGTTGCTCGAATCCCAGTTGACGGCATGGATTGTATGGCCGTTCTGCTTTGCATACTGGGCGAGTCGCAGGGCGAGGTTGAAGGTCATGGAGTCGCCGATGATGAGGATTGACTTCGGCACGCTGTCTACTGTCTGCTCCTCCACCGGCGTGGAGGCGTAGAGCGAGTCGAGGGAGAGCGAGTCTTCCATCGCTTCCTCTTCAGCAAGCAGTGCGTCGTGGAAAGGAGCCTTCTTCACGGTCCATGATCCGAGTGAGATGTCTTGTGAGAAGGAGTATGTGAGAAACATGGCCAGCGCAAGAGCCACTATCAGCCAGAGACCGGCGTATGGTGATTTCATCTAATATGAAGATATGAAAACGGGAAATGAAACGTCAGCTGTAGGGGAGAGCGTGCTTCAAAAGCGAGTGCAAAATTACATAATATGACCGAGGCGGCCAACGGAAATCTGTTAAAAAAGCAAGTGTTATCTGCCGGTCGCTTTCCGATAGTAGAAACCGTTGGGTGTGGTGTCGGCCACCACCACCGTGCGGTGAAGTGTCATCCCGAGCAGGTCTTCGAGCTGCGAGCATGCCTCGGCTCGTGCCTTGGCGACTGTGCCGTCGAGATATAGGCGCGAAGTAGCGCTGTTGATAGCCTTGCGCTTTATGTAGTTCTCCTCATTGTTGCTGAGCGTAGACGAAGCGAGCATATTGGTGTTCCAGACATCGATAACGCGGAATGAATTGGGTGCGGTCGATTCAAGAAGGTCCACTTTCTCCGGAGGGAGGTAAATGCTGATTGTGTCTGTCGCAGACCCGATCGTCAGACTGTCGAGCGGAAACGAGATGGCTCCCTTGATGGTCTGGCGTGCGAAGAAATGGCGCGTACCGATGTTTCCCTTCACCGGTATGTCGGAAAGGATTTCGACCGTACATAAGTCTGCCAGCTCCCTTACGTCGACTATGCGCGCGGGTTCGGTCGTGATTTTAGGCTCGTTGCCTTTCTTTATGAAGTAGACTGCCGCTCCGGCTACGACGGCCATAAGCAATGCTACTGTTATGATGGATACTATCTTCTTCATTACTTGAAATTGACGGTAAGGTTAAGGTCGCGCTGGGCAAACAGCTTTTTGAAGAAAATCTCGGCCTTTCGCTTTGCGGCGTCAACCACGGCCGATTTGAAGTTGGAATCTGATTTCACCTCTTTCTTGAGTGTGGTGTTCATCTCCTCTTTCAGTTCGGCGCGTTCCTTGGGCCCTATCTGCGAACGGAGGCCGGTTACGCGGTAATGCTCCTCTTTCATCGAGATGTCGCGCCCACTGTACTCGGTCTGGACAGGAGGCAGGGTTATTTCGGCGGTGCCTGCTTTCTCGTCGATTTCTATGTCGTCGGGCGAAAGCTGCGAGAGGTCGATGTAGGCCGTGAGATAGGTGTTGTAGGAATAGACGGCAATACGTTTGCCTATCTTCCAGTCCGACTCATCGTCGTATTCACCTATCTTGTTGATAGTCATCGAAGCGAGCACGAGCTTATCGGTCTTGGTAATCTCTTCGTAGAAGTTGGCCGGACTGTCTTCACGCTCCTTTGAGCATGAGACGGCAGCAACGGACGCAGCCGCCGCAAGGAGGGCTATTATCGTGAATTTCTTTGACATTCTGAGGTATGTTAATGATGTGGTGGTAAGCATCAGTCGAGTTCGACCACGGTTATGCCGGCGCCTCCGAACCTTACGTCTTCGTCGGCAAACGACTTCACGCCCGGCGTGGCTTTGAGCTGCTGACGAATAAGCTCGCGGAGTATGCCGTGGCCGGTACCGTGTAAGATACGGACGCGGGAGGCTGAAAATTGCACGGCGTCATCAAGAAAATATGTGAGAGCCTGCAAGGCTTCGTCTCCGCGCATACCCCTCACGTCGAGTTCCTGACGGAATTTGAGCTGTCGCTCGCGGCTCTCGTTGTAGGTCTGCGTAGTTATGGTGGTGGCCGTCGCGGCAGGCTTTGGAGCCTTAGCCGGCGTGAGTTTCTTTACGTCGACCAGCGTGCGGAGTGCCCCGAAAGCCACTTCAGCCTTCTTGCCGTTGATTTCGAGCACTTTCCCCACTACTCCGCCGCCATCCATCTTGACATGGTCGCCCACTGCGATTTCCTTTTTCTCGGCTACAGGCTGCTTCACCTTCTTAGTCTTGCTTTTATGGCGGAGGGGTTTGAGGGCCTCGGGTTCACCGGATGAAGGCCTGTCGCTTTCGAGCGACTTCTTGTAGTCGTCGAGTTCGCGGCGTATCTCCTTTGTCCTTTCCTTCTCGGCCTCGGCCTGCCGGATTTCGAGGATGGCGCGTTCGATGCGCGAGTTGGCGGTGGCCATTATCTCCTTGGCTTCCTGACGGGCGTCGCGCAGTATCGTCGCGCGCTGTTCGCGCAGGTTTCCGGCCGTGTCCTCATAGTTAGCGAGCAGGCGGTCGAGTTTCTGCTCCTTCTCCTTTATGTTGAGGCGCTTGTTGTTCCAGTACTTGCGGTCGCGCGCTATGTCGAGAAGGTATTTGTCCATCTTCACATAGTCGGATCCGACTATCTCTTTCGCCCTCTCGACCACTTCGCGCGGCAATCCCGTCTTCGATGCGATTTCAAGAGCGAAGGAGCTGCCGGGCGAACCTATCGAGAGCTGAAACAGTGGCTGCAGATGCTGGCGGTCGTAGAGCATCGCCCCGTTGACAAACCCGTCGGTTGTGTCGGCGAGTGTCTTGAGGTTCTGATAATGGGTTGTAACCACTCCCATGGCCTTCTTCTCGTTAAGGCTCATAAGTATCGACTGCGCGAGTGCTCCGCCAATCTGCGGCTCAGTGCCCGAACCCATCTCGTCGGCAAGGATGAGGGTGTCAGCGTCGGCATGGAGAAGAAAGTGCTTCATGTTGCGGAGATGAGACGAGTAGGTCGAGAGGTCGTTCTCAAACGACTGCTCGTCGCCAATGTCGATAAATATCTTTCTGAATATGCCTACGTGAGAATTTGAATGCAAGGTAGGCAGGAGTCCGCACTGAAGCATATACTGCACGATGCCGACAGTCTTGAGACATACGGATTTACCACCGGCATTAGGTCCGGAGATAATCAGGATTCTCTGCCGGGAGTCGAGCTTGATGTATAAAGGCACCACCTCTCTCCCCTGCTTTCTCAATGAGAGGAGGAGCATGGGATGGATGGCATGAAACCAGTCGATTTCAGGACGTCGCTCGATAATCGGCATCTCGCCGCCTGTGTCGAGCGCGAACTTGGCTTTTGCCCGGATGAAATCGAAAAGGCCAAGCAGCTCTACCGACTCCGCAATGGCTTCGAAATCGGGACGTATGCGTGCAGTCAATGCAGTGAGTATCACCACCTGCTCGCGCTGCTCGTCGAGCTGAAGCTCCCTGAGGCGGTTGCCGGCTTCCACAAGTTCGGCCGGTTCGATGAAGATAGTCTTGCCCGTAGCGCTCCTGTCGTGCACGATGCCGTTGATTGAGCGTTTCTTCGAGGCCTCGACCGGGATGCACAGGCGGCCGTCGCGCATGGTGGGCGCCGAATCCTTGTCGACAGCTCCGTCGGAGACGGCACGGTCAAACACCCGCTGCATCACCGACGACATCGATGCCGAAGCAGAGGCTATCGACCGGCGCAGGTCGTAGAGACGGGGAGATGCCGTATCGCGGATTTCCCCGAACTTATTGATGACCGAGTCTATGTCTTTCGCAATGTGCGGAAACGCCTCCATCGAGCCGAAACATTCTGCAAGTGCGGGCCACTCAAGAGTCTCGGAGCCGCGGCGCGGTGTGCAGAAGAATCTCCTTACGGTCTCTACGGTGTTGAGCATCTGAAGGAGGCGGTAAAGGCTTTTGGCCGGAAGGAAGCTCCCTTCGGCCCTTGCCTCTTTGAGTGAAGGCACAACGTCGTGGAGCGTATCCGTCGGCAGATCCACTCCTCCGCGCATTGCCGAGAGCATCTCGTCGGTCTGGCGCAGACGGCACACCACCGCCTCCGGGTCAGACATGAAAGCCATCTCCTCGACTCTCCGCTTTCCCATCGGCGACTGGCAATGTTCGAGAATTGACTGGCGGACGCCGTCGAAGCCTATTTTAATTTCAAAATCAGAGGGGTATATATTGCGTGTATCTTTCGTCATACCGGCAAGGCAAGCATCGGCATATCGCGTTCAAACAGCATCCTGTGGGCGATTCCGGGCTTGAACAATCTTGAAAATATGTTTGATTTCTTGTTGGGAACAATCAGCAGCTGTATCTGCCTGCGGTCGACCAATTGCTGAAACTGCTCGCGAAAGTCTTTCTTTCCCAGAAGCTCTATACTGAACGATGCGAGCGGATATTTGGCCGTGAGCATGGAGCAGAATGTCTCCATGCGGTGGCGCAGTGTGGCGTCGGTGCCTTCGCTGACCGGCACGAGCGTTACATCGACCACCGGGCAGTCGAACATCGTCATAAGCGAATCGACCGAGGCGGCGTCGGAACGGTCAAGGTTGCAGAAAAATACGAGACGCGTGATGTTTTCGACACCGACGAACGATATGTTCTCTGGCACGGTGAAGACCGGCACCCGACAGCTGTCGAGCACTTCGGCAGTGACGCTTCCCATCATGTCGGCCTCGCGGCGGTTCTTCCCTCGCGTGGCCATTACTATGAGGCCGGGAGGCGTAATCTTGCTGTATTCCTTTATCACTTCCTCGGGCAGTCCCATAGCGGTCTCTGTCGAAAAGCCTATGTCGGTCAGCTCCCCTTCCTTCTGCAGTAGAAGAACCTCATTCTTGAATTTCTCCATGCGCTTCTGCGATATGCGGCGCATCTCCATTCCGGCCTCCTGTTCGAAAAGTGTGTCGTCTGGCGAATCGTCAAACGACGGCTGTGCCGGAAGCACCGGAGCGACAAACGTGTTGAGAATCAGTGGATGCATGTCAAGCCTCTTCGCAAACTCGAATGCCGCCTTCACGGCAAGCATCGAATAGTCGGAGAAGTCGACGGGCACAAGAATATTGCGGCCGTTGCTGTTCATCCTCACACGTTCAGCCTCTACCGGCGCCGGTCCGCTTTCAACCACGGCTACCGCCTCACGCAGTCTGTCGGGCTCCACAAAAACCGTAACGAGGTTTCCGGAAGCGTCGCTTTCAAGTTTATGACCGATATTATGAGCCTCGAGCATCCTGGCTATTGCATCGGCATAGCCACGGCTGTGGACTGCAAGTATTGTCGTGGGGTCACTTTTCATAGACGGTATGTTCAGAATATTGTAACACTCAAAAATCCGCACTCCACACACACCGCCGGTAAGTCGGCGGCGTGTGTGGAGATTGATGCCGTAAGGCTTGTGTCCGGAGTCGATGGCTCGGACTTGCCTCTTTGTGTTGTGGTGTCTACACGGATAGCGGACAGCCGGGTTTACTGCTTCCCGTTCTCTTCTTCGAGAATCTTGACTGCCATATCATAGATAGTGGTGTCGTCGAGCACCACAATTCCTCCGTCGGGACCCGGCTCGATGTGCATGCCGGCGTTTTTCCCAAACTGATAGTTGACGCCACCGAAATAGTTGCGCACTGTCTGTACAGTTACGTTGAGCTCATCGGCAATGCGATGGGTTGCGCCGTCGGGCAGACTGTCTTTGAGTCTGCGAAGCTCGTTGAAGGTGATTGTCTTGCTCATAATATCTGGTATTTGTGATTTATGTTAATAAATGTCTTGTTTGGGTTTGCGATTGCTAATTTAGACATAATTTCGGATATATGCAAACTTTTCGCGATATTTCTTTAACTTTTTTGAAGCCGTGATGTCGGTGCCTGCGTCATGATTTGCATATTCTGAATATTAATCCGTTATTTCTCAGTTATATAATTCAGTCGGAAATAAGCTCGTAGTCCGAGGGACTGATCCACCCCTCCACGCGCGAATTAAGTCGCACTTTGTACCATGCCACTTCACCCGACGAATCGAGCTGCTCCTCTTCCACTGTGAGCCTGGTGCCCTGATTGAGGGTCGGACCGGTGGATTTGCCCCCGGCCTCTGGTGTCTTGAGCAGGCTGACGCGGTAGGCTGTAACTACCCCTTCCCTATCGCTGTTGAACTCCGAGGCCGCGACAAACGACAGCGCGATGAATACAACAGTGAAGAAAAGGAACGCAATCGAACTGAAGAATCCGGCCTTGCGGAGAGCAACGTTGCGGCTGAATATATAAAGCGCCACAGCTCCGATAAGGAGTGCGAAGGCCATGGCAGCGAGTATGGCCCAGCTGTCGGACGATGTCTCGACGGCTACGCTGTTGTGGACTGATTCGAAAAACGACGGCACGTCTTGCGCAAGGAGCTCTTTGTCTTTCCCGGCCGTGGCCACATTGGCGTCGTTCACCTTCGAGGCTATGTAGGCGAGGTTGTTTTCAATCTCTTTATTGCCCGGATCGAGGCGTCGGGCTTTCTCATAGCAAAGACGCGCCCGGCCCATGTTGCCGGCCTTCACATAGCAGTTGCCGAGATTGAAGAGCGACGAGGCCGAGACTCCGTGCATCTCCATCACATTCTCGTAGATTTCTATGGCGCCGGCGTAGTCGCCTGCATTGTAGGCGGAATCGGCTACGAGTATCCCCGAAATGGCGTCTTTCGTGTCGGCTCTGCCTGCGAGCGGAAGCAGAAGCATGATGACCGACAGAAGCAATATGATGTGTTTATTCTTTTTCATCGAGCGTCTCTTCTATTTTGTCAGGTGTCTCCTCTTTCTGTGAGAGTGTGGGTTGAGTGGCTTTCCGCGCAGCCTCCACGTCCTTGCGGAGTTGAGTAGAGCTGTTGAGCTCGCGGTCGAGCTTTTCGGTAAGTGTGGAAGTCAGTTTCTCCTCCTTGCCGTCGGCGGGAGACGCCTTGCGGAAGGCTTCTTCAAGTTCGGAGATTACCTCGGTGGCCTGCTTATAAAGGTTGTCCATATTCATCCCGTTGGCTAACGGGGTGTATTTGGCATATTCACAGTCGTCGAGCAGACCGAGCACTTTGCCTATCACGCCATCCGGAATGCGCGACTCTTCAAGGCGCTGACGCACGTTGTCGCGGGTAAGCTCGGATGTTGGCATCTTCAGCTTATGGGCGATGTATCCCCACAGAGCACGAAGCATCTCGTCGTAGAATCGTGATGCGTCGCCCTTCTTCATGCACAATTCTGCCTTTTTGAGGCGTTTCTTTGCTATCTTACCCGCACGGCGGCTCTTTATGGCGTCGATGTTGGCCATGTCTTTGAGTCTCTTGCGGTAGATGAGCGCCGAAGCTACCAGCGCGGCGAAGAGGAGCGCGTAGATAACCCAGTAAGTCCATGTATAAATCCATGGAGTATGGTCAGACGAGAGGGAGTCGCCTACGGGCATGAGGTCAGGGAGGAAACGCAGGCGGTCGCGTGTCTGCGATTTGGCCGAAGCCTTACCTTTGCCTACATTCACCGTGTAGCCTTTGGCCGAGACGTGCTGGTATTTTCCGGTTGCCGGATTAAAGAAGCAGAGGTTTACGGCCGGAAGTTTGAATGTTCCTTCCTCGAGGGGGATGAGAGTATAGTCGAAGGTAGCCGTACCTTCCACATTCGTTGCGCCAACGTTGGCCTTTACGTCTGTCTCGGGCGAATAAACTTCAATCTCCGAGGGGAAAAGCGCATTGAGTTCGGGAAGTTTCAGATACTTGATGTTGCCTGTTCCCTTCACCGTGTAGACTATCGACGAGCCCTGATTGGTCAGCATCGACGACGAGGGAAGCGATGAAGTTATGGTGAAGTTGCCGACACCTCCCGAGAAATCAGCCGGCTGAGGCTGAGGCAGGGGCTTCACGTCAATCACGAGGTCGTTGGGCGTAACGTTGAGCTGCAACGGGGACGACATCGACATGCTTCCCCAGAAGGGGTCGTGGTAATACTCACGCTGGTCGACGCTGACAGTATAGGTGTTGCCTATCACTTTCAGCTTGCCCTGCATCTGCGGGAAAATGATATAGCGTGCTATTATAGCCGTGGCGTAGGTCTTTCCCTGATAGGTCTCGAACGAAAGTGAGTTGGAGATGGCTTTCGACTCCTCGACTACAAAGCCTTCGAACTTCGGAGAGGCTGTGGCTCCGATAAACTTGATTCCGTCGTAGCTCGTGTAGAGTTTCACAGTATATACGAGTGCTTCCTGCTCGTAGGCCGCAGTCTTGCTGACGGAGGCGCGGAGAAAGAGGTTGCCGTCGCCTTTGCCGATGAATTTAGGCTTTGAGCTGTCGGCATCCTGTGCTCCGGATTGCGAGGCCGAGGCGGAGGGGTAATGCCGGGGCTCGGAAGCGGCTTTTCCGACGGTGTACTTCACCGTGTTGCTCTTCATGCCGCCGACTGTAACCGGGCCGAAGGTATATGTGCCTTCCTTGGTGGCCTTGGCTGTAAGAGTCCATGTGGTCGACCGGCTCTGACTTACCTGCCCGTTGACGTTCGAATAGCTTGAGCTTTGCCCCGTGCGTTCGAAGTAGAGCATCTTGGCTCCGGGTATCGAGGCGGGGCGCGACGGAGCAGCGTCGGAGTTTGAAATCTCGTAGGTGATATAAAAACGCTCTCCGACACCAATGGAACGCTGGCCGCGCGGCATTGAGACGGAGAGATGCACCGATGCCCCCGATGCCGGTAAGATTACCGACAGGAGCATCAGCAGGGGTAATATCTTTAACAACGCTCTTTTCATTGTCTGGTGTGGGTTCTATTGAAATAACGAAGAAAACGGGGCAAAGTTGCCTCCCGGAGCGGGGATTTAAAGAGTGGTTTCCTTAATGGTCAGATACTATGCAATATAACCGGACCGGAAGGAATCTCCGTCTCTTCCACCTTTATGGTAAGGCTCTTCGACTCCACCGTGCGGTAGCGGCGCGAGGCCGGGTCGAAAAAAGTGAATTTCACGGGGGCTATGACAAACTCCCCCGCTTCAGGCACCGACAGATGGCAGTCAGCCACAAGCTCACTTCTGAGCTTATCGCCTTCGGCTATCGATCCGGTTTCAGCTGTCTGCGATTTGAGTGTGATTCCCGACGGAAGCGACAGACGCACGTCGGGCGCATCATCCTCCTCAAGCAGTCCGGTCCCTTTTATGCGGAACTGTACCAGCGCCGTGCCTCCGGAATATATCTCTCCGGGGGGAACGCTCCCCTCGATGGTGAAATCACCTATCGCTCCCGTAAAGGTCTCGGGCTCGGCAGGAAGACGGCTCACTTTCCTCTTCAGGGGTTTGGTGGATACTATCTGCTCGTCGACATATTTCTGCCTTACATTGCCGTAGAAGGGGTGGTCGTAGGTAGTATAACCGGGTATTCCGACAGAGAAGTCGATGGAGGGAATCTCGACTTCGTCGGCATCGTTGACGAGCAGCATGGCTCTGTAGACGACTGCCTGATATTCATTCTTCCCTTTCCCCTTGCGTTCGAGCATGCCGTCGTCTGTATTAGCCCGGCGCACTCTCAGCAGTGTGAGCCCGCCTACCTCAAAGGGGCGGTAAAGGTCGACAAACTCTATGTCGGGCGAAGATGAATAAAACTTCACCGTCAGACACACGGTCTGCCCCTGATACAATTTCCCTTCGGTAAGGCTTGTCTCCACGCGCATCGAGGCTGCCGAATCGGCCAGCAGTGTGGCAACGGCTGTCAGCAGTGTCAACGCGAGCAGACGTCTGCTTATTCTGAGGCTGATACTTTTCAATCTTCGGTTCATTCGGGTTGAGAGGGTTTACAGTTGCCGTCACCAGTTCTTTCTGCCACGAGCCTTTTCTCCCGCCTCTTTGCCCTGATTGGCGGCGTTGACGCGGGCACGGGTGGCATTCTCTTTGTTTTCCATCGCTTTAAGAATCTGTTCGGCAGTGTTGTTGCTCATAGAGTTGTCCTGCTGCTTCTGATCCTTGTTCTGGTTCTGCTGCTGGTCCTGGTTCTTGTTTTTATCCTGATTCTTCTCCTGGTCTTTCTTGTCCTGGTCTTTTTTATCCTGGTCCTTGTTCTGGTCTTTGTTCTTATCCTTATTCTGATCCTGCAGCTTCTTCTGGGCTATGCGCAGATTGCGGCGTGCGGTGTCGTCGTCGGGATTGAAACGGAGCGACTGCTTGTAGAAGTCAATGGCCTCCTTGTAGTTCTGACCGTTGAATGCGATGTTGCCTAAGTTGTAGGCTGCGTACGACGCCAGCTTGGGATTGGCTCCTCCAATCTGCATCACGTTTGCCATACCTTCGCGTCCGCTCTTTGAGAGTTTCTCCCTCTCTTCTTCCTTCACTCCCGGCATGGCAGCCATCTTCAGGTGGGCCAGCGCAAGGTTGAAGCGTGCTTCCGAACTCTGCGGATTCTCGGCCACCGCCATCTGATATTGTGTGGCGGCTTCCTTGAACTTCGATTCCTTATATAGCTTGTTGCCGGCAGAGATAAGCTTGCGCTCCTTGCGTGTAGACTCCGCAGAGACTGTGAACGCGCATCCGGCCATCACCGCAACGGCAATCAGAACAGACAATAACCTTTTCATTTGTTGTCCTCCTTCTTGAAGAACGTAATTTTAGCGAGCCAGCTGTTCTTACGTTCCATGATAACTACATTAATGATAATCAGAGCGAATGCAATCCACAGGAATATGGGGAAGAGCTCCACATGGAGGGCACTGAAACTTGTCTCCAGAGCGGTTTTCTTCACTGTGTCGAGCTGCTTCGAAAGCTCGTTGAGAGCGTCGTTGTTGGCTGCATTCACATAGATACCCTTTCCGGATCCTGCTATCTTCGCCGCCAGGTCTTCGTTAAGCGCCGTCTCTACCGGAGCGCCGGTGGTAGGATCGATAAGGTATTCGCCCCTGCCGGTCGGTACTTTCACGGCAGCCGACGAACCTACTCCTATGACGTCGAGCTGAATACCTCGTTTCCCGCAGTTTTCGGCCGCCTTCATCACGCCATCCTCGTCGTCGAGCTCCTCGGCGTCGGTAATCACTACAAGAGCCTTGCCCACCTTCTTATTCTCGGAGAAGGAGCGCTCGGCAAGGTCGATGGCCGCACCGATGTTGGTGCCCTGATTTGAAATCTGCGAGGGGTCGATTGAGTTCAGAAACATCTTGGCGGAGACATAGTCGCTCGTAACCGGTATAAGCGTATAGGCATTGCCGGCAAACACTATGAGGCCCACGCGGTCGTTGTCGAGGCGGTTGATTAGCTTCTCAAGCATCAGTTTGCCCTGACGCATACGGCTGACACCCTCCCCCTCGGCTGAGGCGGGAGCAAGCATCGAGTTGCTGGCGTCGACGGCAATGATTACTTCGATACCTTCCTTCACCGACTTCTCATCCTGCAATCCGCCCCAGGGACGGGCAGCGCCGAGGATAAGGGCAGTGAGAGCCAGCATGGCTACGGTCATCTTCAGCGGCGGCTTATAGGGAGATGCCTGCGGCATCAGTGTCCTGACAGCCGCTGAGTGTCCGAACTTATACAGTTTCCGCTTTCTCGCGTACCGCGCCCAGAAATAGAGCGTAACCAATACCGGCACGAGAAGAAGCAGCAACAGAAGATATTTATATGCGAAACTGAACATATACGAATATTATTAAGGGAGTCGGCGGAGCAGAGTGAGACGCAACAGTATGGCAAGCGCGTAGAGGACCACGGCTGCAAGAGTCCACGGCATGAAGTTCTCGTCGGCGCGGGTGTAGCGGTTCACGTCGAGCGTGGTCTTTTCGAGTTTGTCGATTTCGTCAAACACTTCCTGAAGCGTATGGCGGTCTTTGGCGCGGAAGTACTTGCCTCCGGTCTGCCGGGCAATTGAGCGAAGCGACTCCTCGTCGATTTTCGTCTCAATGGTAGTCGACGAGAATCCGTATGGATCCTGCACCTCAATAGTGCCGTTGGTACCTACGCCGATGGTGTATACCTTGATGCCTTTCTTGCGGGCTATCTCGGCGGCCGTGGAGGGAGGCACGTCGCCCGAGTTGTTCGATCCGTCGGTGAGGAGTATGATGCTCTTCGACTTGGCCTGTCCCGAAAGTAGACGGTTGACTGCGCTCGAAAGTCCGTCGCCTATGGCCGTTCCGTCGGCCAGGCTGCCGGGCTTCACGTTCTCCAGAGCGTTCACGAGGGCGGCGCGGTCGTTGGTGAGAGGCATGAGCGAGAGGCTCTCTCCGGCAAACACCACAAGCGCCATATTGTCATCCGTTCGGGAGTTGATGAAACGCTGGCTGATATTTTTGGCAGCGGTGAAGCGGTTGGGCTCAAGGTCGTTGGCCATCATGGAGCCTGAGATGTCGAGAGCAAGGGCTATGTCGGTGCCTTCGATGCGCGATGTGCGCATGTGGTCGTAGGTCTGGGGACGTGCCAGTGCAACTATCACGCAGGCAAGCGCACCCATCTCCATAGCGAAGACAACGTGCATCATCCATACCTTCCAGCTGACAGGGAGCTTTGCGAACGCTGAAAGCGACGACATTCCCATCGTGGGGTTGGCACCCTTCCATTTCCAAATATAGTAGGCCACGAGGGGCACGAGCACCGTCAGAAGCCAGAGCAGGCCGGGATGTTTGAACATCATGACTCACCCCCTTCCTTTTTCTTGTCAGGCTGTCCGGCACCATTCTTCAATCCTTTCGCAGGAAGGTCGATGCCTGTCTTTATATTCTCTTCGGGGTCGATGTCGCCTTTGTCTTTGTCGGTCTCATCGGCGGGGGCCGGTTTCGTCTCCTCCACGAAGCACACGGCATTATCGAAGGCCGATATATTGTCGGCAGGGAGAGGACGCACTTTGGCAAACTTCACGAAGTCGGCCACATCGAGAATTTCGCGTATATATCCGCGCTTCTCCTTCACCTCGGGGTTGGCCGAGAGTGAGGCGATAATCTCGCTTGAAGTCATCTCAAGAGCATTGATGCCGAACCGCTTTTCAAGATACTCGCGAAGTATATCGGTCAGGAACGTGAAGTATTCCTTCTCCATACCCTGTTCCCAGAGTTTGCGGCTCTTCAGATTGTCGAGACGCTGCATTGCCACCTGATAAGGGTCGGGAGCCGGCTTCTTGCGGAGCACTACCCCGCCTTGCTTCCTGTATCGGCGCATGCCGATGATGAAAAGCGCGATGAGGATGAGGAGCGCCAGCCAGAGCCACCACAGGTCGAGCATCCAGTCGGGGAGAAAGTCGAACAGCTTACCCTTGGGACTGACAGGACCGGCAAAGTCGGAAATCTGGGCATCGGCACTCACAGGTACAGGTATCACCTTGAGCGACAGCTCAGTGGTCCGCGCCGTATCGCGGTCGCTGACATAGACGAACTGAGGCAGTCGGTAAGTGCCGGAATCGAAGACCTGCACAGGTACGTGCCAGTCTATCTGCACCATACCGGAGCCTATGGAGGATGTGTCGCGTGCTATGGAAGTGCGGAGTTCCACCGTGTCGCCGCAGACGGTAACATAACCGTCGGCGGGAGCCTGGGAGAAGATTGTGAATCCACCTTTACGTCCCTCGGGCTGCACCACCTGCAGATGAAGCGTATTCATGCGCCCCATCAGCATCTGTACGGAGTCGAGACGTGCGCTGACGCTTATTTCCGCACCGTGGGCGGTGAGGGCTCCGATGAGCGCCACGAGCGCCAATATGTGCTTATGAATTCTCATAAGTCGGATTTTATATTATTATTTTTCACAAATGAAGTCGGGGTCGGCCGGACTCAGTGTCCGCGTCTCCTGAACAAGGCGAGAAGCGCCTTCACGTAATCTTCGTCGGTGGCTATCGACGCGAGATCCACGCCGCAGCGGGCCACAGTCGACGAGAGCTTCTGCTGCCGGGCGTACCATTCGCGCTCGTAGAGCTTTCTGACTTTGGCCGACGAAGTGTCGACCCAACGCTCGGCACCTGTCTCCATATCCTTCATGCGGATCAGTCCGATGGCCGGCAGCTGCGAATCGCGCCTGTCGTAAATCTGAATTGCTGCAAGGTCGTGCTTACGGTTGGCAATCGACATGCTTGAGAAGAAGTCGTGGTCGTCGATAAAATCGCTTATCAGAAAGGCCGCCGAACGCTTTTTGAGCGCATTCGTGAGGAAGCGGAGGGCAACGTCGATGTCAGTGCCGTTGCTTTCCGGCTGAAAATTGATTATCTCGCGGATGATGAGCAGGATATGCTTCCGTCCCTTCTTGGGCGGGATGAACTTCTCGATTTTGTCGCTGAAAAAGATTACGCCGACCTTGTCGTTGTTCTGTATCGACGAAAAAGCGAGAGTAGCCGCAAGTTCGGCCATCACCTCTTTCTTTGAATCGCCGCAGGCACCGAAATCACGGCTGCCGCTGACGTCGATGAGAAGCATCACCGTCAGTTCGCGCTCCTCCTCATATACTTTCACGAAGGGTTTGTTGTGGCGTGCGGTAACGTTCCAGTCGATGTCGCGGATATCGTCGCCCGGCTGATATTCGCGCACTTCGGAGAACGTTACGCCGCGTCCTTTGAAAGCGGTGTGGTATTCACCGGCGAAAATATTCTGGCTCAGTCCGCGGGTCTTGATTTCTATCTGCCTGACTTTGCGTAAAAGTTCGTTGGCATCCATGGGCAACTATGCTGATTCGTGTGGTAAAAGCGTGGGGCGGACAGCGCGGTGGCCGCGTCTGTCCGCCGTGCGCGGTTAGGGTACGGCAATCTTGTCGACGATGTCGTTGATTATGTCGTCGGTGCTGATGTTGTTGGCTTCGGCCTCGTAGGTGAGTCCGAGACGATGACGCATCACGTCGTGGCACACCGCACGCACGTCTTCAGGAATCACGTAGCCGCGGCCGCGCAGGAATGCGTAGGCTCTTGCGGCCTTCGCAAGGCTGATCGAGGCACGGGGCGAGGCTCCGTAGGCTATGATGCTCTGGAGGTCCTGAAGTCCGTATTTCACCGGCTCGCGCGTAGCGAACACGATGTCGACGATATAGTTTTCGATTTTCTCGTCGATATATATCTTCTCGACAATCTTCTGCACCTCAAGAATCTCCTTAGGGTCGATTACAGGCATCACAGGCTCTTGCTTGCCCGAGATGTTCTGACGTATAATCTGCTTCTCTTCGTCCTTGCTCGGATATCCGATGACCACCTTAAGGAGGAAACGGTCGGTCTGTGCCTCAGGAAGCGGGTAGGTACCCTCCTGCTCGATCGGGTTCTGCGTGGCCATCACGAGGAAGGGGTTGTCGAGGGGGAATGTCTCGTCGCCGATGGTAACCTGACGTTCCTGCATGGCTTCAAGCAGGGCGCTCTGCACTTTGGCGGGGGCGCGGTTGATTTCGTCTGCAAGCACGAAGTTGGCGAAAATAGGGCCCTTTTTCACTTCAAACGATTCATTCTTCACGCTGTAGATGAGCGTGCCTATCACGTCGGCAGGAAGAAGGTCGGGCGTGAACTGGATGCGGTTGTATTTTGCAGCCACAAGCTGTGCGAGAGTCTTGATGGCGAGAGTCTTTGCGAGACCGGGAACGCCTTCGAGCAGAACGTGTCCGTTGCATAGGAGCGCGATGAGCAGTGAGTCGACGAGATGTTTCTGTCCGACTATCCTGCGGTCCATGCCGTTGCGGATCATGCTTGAGAAATTGCTTTTGGACGCTATCAGGTCGTTCAGCTCACGGATATTTACAGAGTCGTTCATATCTGTTTTGAAGTAAGTTATATTTAAAGTGGGCCGAGTGGGTCGGCTTTCCTTGATGGTTATTCTGTTTCGTATAGTGGTCGGGCCTGGCGTCGAGCGCCGTAAACCACCGCAAAAATACTGAATTATTCGCTTACGGAGATAATTTTATGAGTTAAATAATATTGTCCAAACCGATAAGAATCTTAAAATTTCTTATTAACGTTTTTAACAAGTACTTTTACCGATTGATTATCAGCGTATAATCCGCAAACGATATTTTCGGCGTCGAAATGCCGGATGCGTATCATTGCATCTATGCATCGTTTTCTGACCGTGTAAACGCATTCCACCCCTGCGCTTTTATCGGCAGCTCCACACCGTCGCGGCTCACAAGCGCTGCTCCGAGTTCTGGCTTCGTTACATAGCCTATCATCTTCACGCCTTCGAGCTTCTCCACCTTTTCCTTGTCGGCGAGAGGCACGGTGAACAGCAGCTCATAGTCTTCTCCGCCATTCATTGCGGCGGTAACAAGATTCATGTTGAGCTCCTCGGCCATGCACGCCGTCTGGTAGTCGATGGGTATGCGGTCTTCGTAGACGCGGCACCCCACTCCGGAATTACGGCAGATGTGAAGGAGTTCGGACGAGAGTCCGTCGCTCACGTCCATCATCGATGTAGGGTGAATACCGGCTTTGCGCAGTTCCTCCACTATATCCTTGCGCGCCTCAGGTTTGAGCTGGCGCTCGAGTATGTATTCCTTCCCGGCGAAGTCAGGGGTGAAATCCTTGCCGCTTTGGGCGGCTACCCGGTTCTCGCGCTCAAGGAGCTGCAGTCCCATATATGCGGCTCCGAGGTCGCCGCTCACGCAGATGAGGTCAGTCTCTTTGGCACCGGTGCGATAGACGATGTCTTCCTTATCGGCCTCTCCGAGGCACGTGATGCTTATGACAAGGCCTGTAACCGACGCACTCGTATCGCCGCCTACGAGGTCAACGCCGTAAGCCTCGCAAGCCAGGCGTATTCCGGCATAGAGCTCTTCGATATGCTCTACCGTGAAACGCGATGATACTCCGAGCGATACGGTAATCTGTCTCGGCGTGCCGTTCATGGCGTAGACATCGCTGAAATTCACAATAGCCGATTTATAGCCGAGATGCTTGAGAGGCACGTACCTGAGGTCGAAATGGATACCTTCGAGCAACAGGTCGGTTGTTACGAGCACTTCTTTGCCGCCGAATGAGAGCACGGCTGCATCGTCGCCCACACCCTTGACGGTCTGGGGATTGCGGAGAGGAAAATCTTTTGTCAGACGCTCTATGAGGCCAAATTCGCCGAGAGCCGATATTTCTGTTTGTTTCTCCTGAGACATATATAGCTTTGAAATGGCGGTGAAACCGGGAGATTAAAAAAACTCCAAAGAGCCTTCCGCTTGGCGGAAGGCTCTTCGGGAATAGCTTTTAGGGTCAGATGCGTTCGAGCATCTTCTTGATGACGTGGGTCATTACGGGCTGGGCCTTTACGGCAGCCTGCTGCACCTCTTCGTGCGACGGCACCTCGTGGATGTCCTTGCCACCGAGGTCGGTGATTACAGAGACGCCAAACACCTTCATGCCCGCATGGTTGGCGACAATCACCTCGGGCACGGTCGACATGCCTACGGCATCGCCTCCGATGATGCGGAAATACTCATATTCGGCAGGAGTCTCGAAAGTCGGGCCGGGGGTGCCTACATATACACCGTGCATAAGACGGATGCCGTCCTCACGCGCGATGGCGTCGGCCATATCCACCATGGCATGGCTGTATGCTTCCGTCATGGCCGGGAAACGCGGGCCGAGTTCATCGTAGTTCTTGCCACGGAGAGGATTTTCGGGGAAGAGGTTGATGTGGTCGGTGATTATCATGACGTCGCCCACCACGAAATCCTTGTTCATTCCGCCGGCGGCGTTGCTGACGAAAAGCGTCTCGACGCCAATCTCCTTGAACACGCGCACAGGGAATGTAACCTGCTTCATGTCGTAACCCTCGTAATAGTGGAAACGTCCCTGCATGGCTACGATGAACTTGCCTCCGAGGTTGCCGAAGATAAGTTTGCCGCTGTGTCCGGCCACGGTCGACACCGGGAAGTTGGGTATCTCGGCGTAGGGAATCTCTTTCTTGATTTCGATATGGTTCACGAGGTCGCCCAGTCCTGTGCCGAGGATGACGGCTATCTTCGGCATCTCTTCGCTCTGATGGCGGATAAACTCGGCGGTCTCTTTAATCTTGTCTATCATTGTCTTTTCCATGGATAATATGGGTTATTGTGTAATTTCCTCTGTTTGTCAGGTGCAGGGTCAATACAGCCGTGGTTTTCGGGCGGCTGTCTGACACAGACCATCGCAATAATAACAATCTAAACCCCCATTGGGTTGTGTCTGAGCCTAAATAGAATCCCTTTCCGCTCAGTCTGCGGTCTCCTCAGAGGCATGCGCGGAATCCGGTTTCTGCACCGGAGCAACACCGGGTGTTCTGAGCGATGAGCGTATGTCGGCCACAAGGTCATTGTTTCTGATACCTCCTTCCACCATCACGGAGATAGGCTGATAGAAGACCAGGGGCTTGAGTCTGTCGGGGAAATATGGATTGAACGAAAGCCGCATCGCGTCCTTTTCGGTAGTGATGATAATCTTCCTCTCGCCAGCCATCTCGTCAAACTTCTTTTCGATATCGAGCAGGTCGGTCCTCGAGAAGTCGTGATGGTCGGGATAATGACACACCTTCACCTTAACAGAATAAGGGGAGAAATGACGCACGAAATATCTCGGCTGGGCTATTCCCGTGAGAAGAAGCACGGAGTCGCGCTCCGAGAAGTCGGCCAGGTCGGCGTAATAGGGCGAATCGTCGGGGAAGACGGGTTCGAGAGCCTCATACCGGTAGCGCGAGAAGTAAAGCTTCTGGAAGGCCATGAGCTCGAGTTTCTTGGCTATCAGACGGTAATCGAGGGGCTGCATCTGCTCCTTGCATTTGGTAACGATTACCATGTCGGCCCTGCCCATGGCGTGGCTGCTCTCGCGCAGACGGCCGAGGGGGAGCAGATGGTCGTTCCATACAGGACGGTTGAAGTCGATGAGCAGTATCGACACCCTGGGCTTGACGTATCTGTGCTGAAACGAATCGTCGAGCACTATGAGGTCAAGTTCCGGATGCAGACTTTGCAGTTCGCGTATCCCCTTGGCTCGTTTCTCGCATACGGCCACCTTTACCTTTCCTCCGAACTTGTGCCATATCTGATAAGGCTCGTCGCCTATGGCGTCGGGCGACGACTTTGAGTTGGCGAGGATGAATCCTTTGGTTTTGCGTTTATAACCTCTCGACAGCACCGCGATGTTGTAGATGCCGGCGAGATGCGACACGATGTATTCGACGTGAGGAGTCTTTCCCGTTCCACCGACCGTGATGTTGCCTACTCCAATTACCGGAATGTCAAACTCCTCTTCCTTTAGAATATGGGCGTCGAAGAGTTTGTTGCGTATGAAGACGGCGGCTCCGTAAAGCCACGACAATGGTGTAAGCAGATATGTCAGCAGTCGGTCGGTTGTTGTCTTCATCTGGCAGTTGAAGCTATCTATCCTCGGGGATGGTTAATAGTCGGGTTGATTTATACGTGTCTTACTCTCTATCTGCGGGTGATACAGAGGTCGAGGGGAATCATGCGCGCCTGCACCGGACGGCGGCGTATCACCTCCACCGCATGGGCGGCGATGTCGGGGTCCATACCGGGCGTTATCGCTTTGGTTACCATTTCGGAAATGCGTGCCGAAGCGGCGGTCGGGAGCATGCTCCATATATTGTCGTCGCCTTTCGGATAAAGCGCAACGTCGTAGTTCTCTCCGAGCTTGGCCTGGCGGGCAGCCCACTTTATGGCCTCTTCGAGACCGCCGAACTCGTCTACAAGCCCGATGCGTTTGGCCGTGGTGCCGTCCCACACGCGTCCTTCAGCTATCGTCCTCACCTTTGACTCCGACATTCTGCGGCCCTTGGCCACACGTTTCACGAAGCGGTCGTAGCCTCTTTCGACGTAGCTCTGCATCACCTGATATTGCTCGGGAGTCATGGGCTTGAAGAGGGTCGGGAAGTCGGCGGAAGGATTGGTGGAGACGGTCTGCATGCTGACGCCGAGCTTGTCCGCGAGGCCGCTTACCTCCGGAATGAGTCCGAATATACCTATCGAGCCGGTGATGGTCATGGGGTCGGCGAAGATTCGCTCTGCATCACACGATATCCAGTATCCGCCCGATGCGGCATAATCACCCATCGAGACGGCAAAGGTCTTTTTCTTGCTCTTGAAATATTGAAGAGCCTCGGCTATCTCGGCGCTGCCGAACACCGAGCCACCCGGAGAATTGACCCTGAGCACGAGCGCTTTCACGTTGTCGTCGTCAGCGAGTTTTACTATTTCGGGCACAAGCTTGAAGCAATTGATGCCTGATTCGCTTCCTTCGGAGATTTCGCCTGTGGCATAGAGCACCGCCACCTGATTCTTGTCGGTGTAGGCCTGTCCCCAGTCGGTCTGGGACGACAGCAGGGTCGGATTGACGAAGTTAACCTTCTCCGGGTCGTCCTTACCTACGAGGCGTGCGAGCGACTCCTTGATGTTGCGGTTGTATATCAGACGGTCTACGAATCTGAAGTCTACGGCTTTCTGAGGACTCGCAAAGGAGATGTTGGAATCGACAGCGCGGTCGATGTCCGACGCCTGTATGCCGCGCGACTGCGCTATCCCGCTCTTGATATGATTCCAGACGTTGCCATAGAGGGTGTCGAGCTGCGCACGCGCAGGCTCGCTCATCTCATTCATTATATAAGGCTCGACGGCCGACTTGAACGTACCGACCTTCACCACCTGGAAGCTGACACCGAGCTTATCGAAAAACCCTTTCATATAGGGCACCGACGAAGATATGCCCTGAAGTCTCATCGATCCTTCGGGATTCATGAACAGACTGTCGGCGCACGAAGCCACATAATACGTTCCGGCTGTATACGCATCGCCGTAGGCATAAACCTTCTTGCCCGACTTCTGGAAATCAATAAGCGCGTTGCGTATGGCGTCGAGAGTGGCAAATCCGGCGCTTACGCCTCCACATTCAAGATAGACGGCGTCGATGTTATTGTTTTCCTTCGCTTCTTCAAGCGCGGTAACGATGGTAGAGAGCGACTGGGCCTGGTCGAGGTCGCCTTGAATGAGTTTGAAGTAATTGAGGTCGAATTTTGGCGACCTCTCATCGATTACTCCAGTGAGCGACACTTTCAGAATACTATGCTTCTCAAGCTTTTCGGCCTCTGAAGCGGCCGACAGCCCGACGCGGGCTATCATGCCTACCAGGACGAAGAAGAGAAGCACGCCGAATCCGAGAAGCGCGATCCAGGCTCCGACAAATGAGGAAAGGAGATTCCAGAAAAATTTTTTTAACATAGCTCAGTCAGAGTTCACTTGTCAGCAGTCTGTTCCATCACTTTGCGCACTTCGGCGGCAAGTCTGCGGGCCTCCTCCATCGTAGCGGCCTCGCTGTAAATGCGGATAATCGGCTCGGTGTTCGACTTGCGGAGATGCACCCACGAATCGGGAAAGTCGATTTTCACGCCGTCGATGTCGGTTATCTTCTCCGACGAATAGCGTTCTTTCATCGCTTCGAGAATGGCGTCAACATCTGTCGAAGGCGTAAGCTCGACCTTATCTTTGGCTATGGCATACTGAGGATACTTCTTTTTCAGCTCGCTCACCTTGAGGCCGCTTTCGGCCAGCAGGGTGAGGAAAAGAGCCACTCCTACAAGGGCGTCGCGGCCATAGTGGAGCTCGGGATAGATTACTCCGCCGTTGCCCTCTCCGCCTATCACGGCGCCTGTGCGCTTCATCTGCTCCACTACATTCACCTCGCCTACTGCCGCAGCCGTGTAGGTACATCCGTGGGCTTCGGTTACGTCTCTGAGCGCACGGGAGCTGCTGAGGTTAGACACAGTGGAGCCGGGGGTGTGGCGTAGCACATAGTCTGCCACTGCCACAAGCGTATATTCCTCTACAAACATCTCGCCGTTTTCCATCACGATGGCGAGACGGTCAACATCGGGATCCACCACGAAGCCTACATCAGCCACGCCGCCTGCCATAAGGTCCGAAATCTGAGTAAGATTCTCGGGAATAGGCTCGGGAGTGTGGGCAAATCGGCCGTTGGCCTCGCAGTTAAGCTCAATCACGTTCTTCACGCCGAGGGCGCGCAGAAGGCGCGGGATAACGATTCCGCCTACCGAATTGACAGCGTCGACAGCCACCGTGAATCCGGCTTTGGCAATCGCTTCGCAATCCACGAGCGGGAGGTTTTTCACCATGTCGATATGAAGGTCGGTGAGCGTGTCGTCTTTCAATTCGCTCCCGAGATCATCTACCGTAGCGAAAGTGAAATCCTCTTCAGCCGCCCTGCGGAGCACCTCCTTACCCTCCTTGTCGCTCAGGAACTCGCCACGCTCGTTGAGGAGCTTGAGTGCGTTCCACTGCGCGGGGTTATGGCTTGCGGTGAGGATGATGCCGCCAGCAGCCTTATGGCTGACAACGGCTATCTCGGTGGTGGGCGTAGTGGCAAGGCCTATGTTGACTACGTCGAAGCCCATCGACATGAGGGTGCCGCATACGAGACGGTCGACCATCGCGCCCGACAGACGCGCGTCGCGTCCCACTACGATAAGGCGCTTCTTATCGCCGAGCGTGCTCTCGATAAATGCTGCGTAGGCAGCGGTAAACTTCACTATATCCACACCGCTGAGGCCTTCGCCTGTGCGGCCTCCGATGGTTCCTCTGATTCCTGATATTGACTTGATTAATGACATGATAGTTATAAGCTATGAAAAAGTGATGCGTCAATACTCCGCCTTGAAGTATTTGACATTCATAAGATAGGGTATGCACTCCGACTGGGTTTCCGGGAAACCGTAGTATGAGCGGAGCACGAGGTTCACCTCGCTGTAGTTGCCCACAAACTGGAGAGGCATCTGGATTCCGCTACCATAATTTGACGCGCCGGAAAGCGAAGTGTTGCCATAGACGAAGCTTGTGGCCACTCCTCCATTTGCGTTTCCGCCGGGGCTTAGCGAAGGATTTTCCTTCAGCTGCTCGATATCCCAGCTCTTGAAACGGAAATAGACCACGTCGCCCGCTTTGATCATCTGCGAGGTATCGCCGAGCTCCACCACCTGCATATAGACGTAGCCGTCGTTGTCGAGCCGATAGTAGGGTGCGTCGGGGCCGGTCTCCAACACGCTGTCAGCCGGAACAGATGTTACTACCCGCTGGCCGGAGAGGTACCAGTTGGTGGCCCTTTCCTCTTCGCGGAGCAGCTCCGAGTAGCTTTTACCCTTGCTGCATCCCCCTGCGAGGCCGACAAGAGCCAGTGCCATGACCGGAATTATTGAGCTGTATTTCATATTGTTGATTATGCCTTCTTGATTTAAAACTGAGATTGGTTAAATGTGTCCGGAAGAGTTCGGACGAATCCACTCGTCGTATCTGTCCATGTTGTCCACGAGTAGACGACGGCACTCCTCGAGTGTGCCGTGAAATTCACCTCCGGCCGCCATGCGGTGGCCTCCGCCGCCGTACAGCTCCTCGCATATCGAGCTTACAGGGAAGGAGTTGATGCTTCGCGCCGACACCTTGATGCAGTCGTCGTCTTCACGAAGGAAGAAGCTATACACGATGCCGTCGACCGAAAGAGGGATGTTGACAAGGCCCTCAGTGTCGCCCCGCTGATAATTGAACTGTTCAAGATCACTTTTATCGAGCGTCATTATGGCGGCATGGTGGCGCTCGAAGATTTCAAGCTTACGGTCGAGTGCATACACCTGCAGCCGCAGGCAGTCGAGCGACTTAAGCTCAAGGGCGAGTCTTACTATCCTCGGCTTGTCCACACCCTTTTCAAGCAGCTTTATCAGCACCTGATATATCTCGGGGTCCGAACAGTTGACTGAGAAATTCCTCGTGTCGGTAATCAGACCTGTGGTGAGACATGTGGCTGCATCGAGGTCGAGGTCCTGATACATCCGCATCTCGCATATAATCCTGAAAACAAGTTCGCTTGCCGACGACATCTCGGGACACGAAAACGTAACGTCAGCAAAATTGCCCGGATCCTGATGATGGTCAATCAGCACCTTGGGGCACAGAGCGGCCGCAACCACCGGCTCCATCGCATCGAGACGCGAAAGCCTGTTGAAATCGCAGCATATTATGAGGTCGGCCTCCCCTACCAGCTTGGCCGCGAATTCCGGATATCTGGAATAGGCCACTATATCCTTGCATCCCGGCAGAAAGAGCAGGGTGCGCGGAGGAAGGTCGGGGGTAACCACCGTCGCTTCCTTTCCGAGCGAACGAAGCAGATGGGCGAATCCGAGAGTGCTGCCTATCGCATCGCCGTCGGGACGGACATGACAGGTAAGCACGATGCGCGACGACTCGCTGATGAGCCGTCCGAATTTATGTACAGGTTCTGTTCCGAATTTTTTGGATAACATACAAACTACTGACAATCAACACTCCCCGAAGACGTATGACGCCTTCAGAAGAGCATCCGCCGGATGATTTGGCCCTTGCGCGGGGCTAAGGCTTATCCGGTCTTTCGATTTCAACCGACAAAGATAGTCAAAATATTCGTAATTTCGGCTCATCGCGACTTAAAATCTCCGATTTTTTTACTCCGGCGGCGAAGCGGGCGACAAATCAGAAGTTGAATATATGAACCAACACACTTCGTGCGTTGTAATATCTGAAAAGAAAAAAAACATGGAATCCACACCCTTCGCTATATGTAATCCCGGCGTTTCGTGCAAAGTTGAGCATAGCTTCAGGCGACGTTCATCCGCACCCTGCGTCAACCACAATACATCGCCGCTGACGTTCAAGACGATACGACAATCAGACATGAAGCTGATCTTCCCCTATCTCTGTCTCGAAAAGGGGCGCACCACGGATTTCAGCTACGGCGGCCTGTTGATGTGGGTCGATTATTTCAGATATGAATACTGCATCTATCGCGACACGCTATTTATCAAGGGCGTAACGGAAGACGACACCTCGCTCCCGGCTTTCTCGCTTCCCGTAGGGGCTCTTCCACTCGATGAGTCGGTAGACCTGATAAAGCGATATTGCCACCGGCATGGTATCCGTCCGGAGTTCTCGGCGGTGCCCGAGCATGCGGTGGAGGCCTTCGCCTCACTCTTCCCTAAAAGCATATTGCCTCTTGAAGACTGGGGCGACTACCTATATAATATAGAACCTATGACCACGCTTGCCGGGAAGAAAATGAGCAAGAAGCGCAATCACGTCAACCGCTTCATGGCCGAGAATCCGGATGCCGAGACTGTAGACCTCACGGCTGACAATGTCGACGAAGTGATGGATTTCATGGATGTCTACGACAGCGAGGCAGATGGCGCACCTATGGAGATAGCCGAGAGCCGACTCACCCGACGGATGCTCTCCCTCATCAAGGAGGGCGACACGCACCTTGAGGGAGTGATACTCAGGGCAGGAGGCCGCACGGCCGGGTTTTCGGTAGGCGACATAAAGGGCGACACTCTCTTTGTTCACATTGAGAAAGCCACCCGCACGCTGACAGGCAGCTATGAGACCGTGGCAAGGGCTTTTGCCGTCCGTATGTCGGAAAAGCATCCCGAACTCTGTTTCGTGAACCGTGAGGATGACGGAGGCGACGAAGGACTGCGCAAATCTAAACTCTCATACCATCCTGTCGAGGTGCTGAAAAAATTTAATATCATTTTTTAGACGATTTTTTGCATTTCTATCGGCATAATTGTCTATCTTTGCACTATGGTGTGAGCATACACCGGCAATACTATGCAAGACGTAGTCGTAATTATACCTACCTTCAACGAGATAGAGAACATCCCCCGGATGCTCGACACTGTGATGTCGCTTCCGGAGCGTTTCGACGTGCTTGTGGTCGACGACAATTCCCCCGACGGAACCGCCTCGGCCGTGCGCGACGCCATGCGCCGATACCCCGACCGCATCTTCCTTGAGGAGAGGCGTGGAAAGCTCGGACTCGGCACCGCCTATATCCACGGGTTCAAGTGGGCGCTCGCCAAAGGCTACGACTATGTGATAGAGATGGATGCCGACTTCTCCCACAATCCCCAGGACTTGCTCAAACTCTATGGAGCCTGCAAGCGCGAAGGAGCCGATGTGGCTGTCGGTTCGCGCTATATCACAGGCGTTAACGTGGTCAACTGGCCGATGGGGCGCGTACTGATGTCTTACTATGCCTCGGCCTACGTGAGGCTCATTACCGGTCTTCACCTTCGAGACACGACAGCCGGATTCGTATGCTATAAGAGCCGAGTGCTCCGCGACATAGATCTTGACACAATCGAATTCAAGGGGTATGCCTTCCAGATCGAGATGAAGTTCAAGGCCCACAGAAAGAAATTCAAGATTGTGGAGGTGCCCATCGTGTTTGTCAACCGCGTGCTCGGTGAGTCGAAGATGAACGGCAGCATATTCGGAGAAGCCGTGTTCGGAGTGATAAAGCTCCGCCTTAAAAGCCTTTTCGGAAAGTTCTGACTCCCTTTGCGTGTCAGTGTGTCTACTTCGTAGATTATCATAAAGAGACTGTCCGTTCGGTCTGAGTCATCACGCCATTCCGTAATACAACAGATTTTCAATCCTCTTGCTTAACATGACCGATATACTCTTCATCAATGCCCTCATTGTCAACGAGGGAAAGACCATAAAAGGATTTCTCGCCACTGAAGGCGAACGCATCACTGCCGTAGGCGAAGGTAAGCCCGAGACTTCCCTGACAGCCGAAGCAAAAGAAGTGGTCGACCTCGAAGGCAAGATGCTCCTGCCCGGATGCATCGACGACCAGGTGCATTTCCGCGATCCGGGACTCACCCACAAGGGGGACATCGAGACAGAGAGCCGGGCGGCTCTCGCCGGTGGCGTTACCTCATTTATGGATATGCCCAACTGTAAGCCCCCGACAGTGTCGGTCGAGGCCTGGGAGCAGAAGATGAAGAGGGCTGAGGATGTGTCGGCAGTCAATTGGTCGTTCTGGATCGGAGCCACCGACTCCAATATAGATGAGCTTCGTAAGGCCGACTATTCACGCATACCGGGCGTAAAGGTGTTTCTCGGTGCCTCGACGGGAAATATGCTCGTTTCTGATGAAGAGGCTCTCGACGCTATTTTCTCTCTCCCTTCGATTGTTGCCGTGCACAGTGAGGACGAAGCCACTATAGCCTCCAACAAGGCCCGCTTTCTGGCGGAATACGGTGAGGGACGGATTCCGATAAAGTGTCATCCGCTCATCAGAAGCACCGACGCATGCGCCGTGTCGACGGCACGTGCCATAGAAAGGGCACGCAGGCTCGGAACGCGGCTTCACCTGCTGCACGTATCCACCGCCGAGGAGGCTCGGATGCTCACCTCCGAACCGCTTGCCGACAAGAAGATTACGGCCGAGGTGTGTGTGCACCATCTCTGGTTTACCGACAGCGACTATGACCGTCTGGGTGCCCGTATCAAATGGAATCCGGCCGTGAAGACGGAATCGGACCGCGAGGAGCTCCGCAAAGCCGTGCTCGACGGCCGCATCGACATCGTGGCTACCGACCATGCTCCCCATCTGCCGTCGGAGAAGGAGGGCGACGCTCTCCACGCAGCCTCGGGAGGTCCGCTGGTGCAACATTCACTTCAGATGATGCTTGAACTGTGCCGCGAAGGAGTACTCTCCCATGAGGATGTTGTAAGTCTCATGGCCCACCGTCCGGCCGAGCTGTTCCATATAGAGGACCGAGGCTATCTGCGGTCGGGATACTACGCCGACCTTGTGGTGGTGAATCCCGATGCCGACACAGAGGTGGCTCCAGCCAACATACTTACAAAATGCGGATGGTCTCCGCTTGAAGGCGTGCGTCTGCATAATACTGTGGAGCAGGTGTTTGTCAACGGTTCGAAAGCATATTCCTCTGCGGACGGCAGCCATACCTTCCTTCCCCACACATCAAAGCCCCTCAGATTCAAGGAAGCCGAATGAACGAACTGCCCGAAAATCTCGACCTCATAAACCCTGAGTTCATCCAGGCGTGGAATCTCATCAGGCACACCAACAAAAGTGTGTTTCTGACGGGAAAGGCGGGCACGGGCAAATCGACATTCCTGCGCTATATATGCAAGAACACGAAGAAGAAATACGTAGTGCTTGCTCCCACGGGTATAGCCGCCGTCAATGTAGGCGGCGTAACGCTCCACTCCTTCTTCCACATCCCTCTCCGCCCCATTCCGCCGGACGACCCCGACTACACGGTGTCGAGGATACTGCGCAAGCTGAAGCTAACGAAAGAGCAGTTCAGGGTAATCAGGAACGTAGAGCTGATAATCATCGACGAAGTGTCGATGGTGCGTCCTGACATCATCGACTTTATCGACCGCCTCCTGCAGGCCGTTACCGGCAACCGTCGCGAACCTTTCGGCGGCAAACAGCTTCTGCTCGTCGGCGACATATTTCAGCTCGAGCCTGTGGTTACATCCGACACCCGCACAATCCTGAGCAGATATTATACAGACTTTTTCTTCTTCAACGCTCTCGCTTACAGCCGTATTCCGCTCGTTTCGATCGAGCTGAAAAAGGTCTACCGACATTCTGACCCTTCGTTTATCTCAATGCTCGACAGGATAAGGGTCAACAAAGCGTCGGGCGAAGACCTGAGGCGTCTCAATTCCCGACTCGTCTCAGTCGCTGACGCCGGAACAGACAGTTCGGATGAGTTTGTGATGACTCTTGCCTCACGCCGCGGGCTGGCCGATGCCATCAACAGCCGGATGATGCAACAGAATCCAAATCCGGAAACGGTATTCATCGGAAAGATTGAGGGTGATTTTCCCGAGCGTTCCCTTCCCACCGACCTCAATCTGGCCGTGAAGAAAGACGAGCAGATAATTCTTATCAAGAACGACAAAGACAAGCGGTGGGTCAACGGCACGCTTGCCCGCGTGGAAGCCATTGAAAACGATTCCATAAGGATTATACTCGAAGACGGCTCGACTCATACGCTTGAACGCGAGGTGTGGGACAACGTAAAGTATACTTTCGACGAAAAGGAGAAGAAAGTCAACGAAGAGATAATCGGGCGTTTCATACAGTTCCCGATAAAGGCGGCATGGGCGCTGACGGTGCATAAGAGTCAGGGGCTGACGTTCAACAAGGTTTCGATAGAACTTGGCGACGGAGCCTTTTCGGCCGGACAGACCTACGTCGCGCTGAGCCGCTGCCGTTCGTTCGAGGGTCTGCGTTTCCACTCCCCCATCAGCCGCCGCGACGTGATAGTGAGCCGCGGAGCCGTAGAGTTTTCGTCCACCTTCAACGATGCCTCGCAGGTGAACGGAGCGCTTGAAGAGGCGCGTACGAAGATTCTTCTATCGGAAGCCAACGAGGCGTTCGACAGCCGCGACATGCGCACGGCAGTGGAGAAGGCCATCGAAGGACTGCCGGCAGAAGGGAAGCCCGGCCGTGCCCTCGCGGCGCGTTTCATTTCGCGCAGACTGCTTGCGCTTGAAAAGGCGGAAGCAGAAGTGCGCGAGATGAAAGGCCGCATGGCCTCACTCGCCTCGGAGTTTGTCAGGATGGGCAACGAATGTCTGAAGGTAGCGGGTGCCGAAGAGGCTGCTATCTCAAATTTCGACAAGGCCCTTACGCTCGACCCCTCCTGCCCTGAAGCTATCGAAGGGAGGATACGCACACTTATTTCCACACGCAGGCTGATAGAGGCTTCGAGTGCTCTCGAGCTTGCCGACGCTGCAAGGAGTCTGCCTACATTCAGCTTTCATTTTCTTGACGGTATGCTTGCGGAGGCAATCGGCGCCCCCGACAAGGCGCTGGTAAGTTTCCAGCAGGCTTCTGACGCAGATAAAGGCAACGCTGAGGTTCACGACAGGATGGCTGACATACTCGATAAGCTCGACTTCCCCGACATGGCGGAGACCCACAGGGAGAAAGCCCGGAAACTGAGAAAACGGAAAAGGAGATAAACTGATTACCCATTTTATTAAAAAGGCCGGGCACTGCGTGGTGTCCGGCCTTTATCGTGATTGTAATGTGGGAAATCAAAGCATGTCGTTGCGCTCGAGAGCCACGATTTTAAGATTGTGGTTCTCGATAAAGGAGACAATCGCATCGCGCTCCTTGCCCCGGTGCACATCAGCCTCAATGCGTTTCAGCGCATTGAATATCGACGTGTTGCACTGATATATGTGTCGGTAGCACTTTGCGATGTCGTCGATAGTCTCTTCCGGCATCTTCTCCTTGCGCAGGATGAAGGCATTGACACCGTAGTAGGTAATCGGGTTGTGGGCCATGATGACGTAGGGCGGCACGTGGCCGTTGACACGGCATCCACCTTTGATAAGCACCCACTCCCCAATCTCGCATCTCTCGTGCACAAGGGCGTTGGAGGATAGAATCGTGCAGTTGCCGATCTTGCAGTCGCCTGCGATTTTCACGGCATTGCCGATTACGCAATGGTCGCCGATTTCGGAGTCGTGTCCTATGTGCGACTGGGCCATCACGAAGCTGTGGGATCCGATTTTGGTCGACGATTCAGGTCTGATTCCACGGTTGATTATCACGTGTTCGCGAATCACGTTGTTGTCGCCTATCTCCACAAGCGTCTTCTCCCCTTTCCAGCGGAAGTCCTGAGGCTCGGCGGCTATGATGGCGCCCTCGTAGATAACGTTGTTCTTGCCAATGCGCGCGCCAGAGAGGACGCTTGCGTGCGGACGGATATGGCATCCGTCGCCTATCACGGTGTCTTCGTCGATGAAGGCGAAGGCATCGACTATTACGTCGTCGCCTATCCGGGCGGCGGGGTTGACGAATGCCAGCGGGCTGATGTGAGTCATAAAGATCTGGTTTAGATGGTGAGTTAACTTAGATGGTTATCGGCCTCCGCCTACTGCCTGATAGAGGCTGACGAGGGCGGCGGCGCGGGCATGCCAGCAGGCGAGGCTCGAGAGCTGCGACTGCAGGAGAGCCGAACGTGCCGTGAGCACTTCAAGGTATGTGGTGCCTTTGTTGCCGAAGGCGAGGAGTTCCTGTGTGTACTCAACCGATTTCTCAAGCTGGTCGATCTGCTGCAGGATAAACTCGCGCTTCTCTGCGTTCTTGCTCAGCTCTACAAGAGCGTCGCTAACTTCGGCTGCGGCGTTGAGCACGGAATACTCGAAGTTGTTGAGTGCCTGCTGCTGCCGTGCCTTTGCCGCCTCAAGGGTGGCGATGTTCTGTCCGCGCGAGAAGAGGGGCGCTGTCAGCGATCCTGCAAGCTGAATAAACCATTTGCCCGGATTGGAGATGAAGCTGCCGAGCAGGTTGGTGAATCCGCCGTTGGACGAGATTACGATGCTCGGATAGAAATTGGCGCGGGCCGAGTTGGTAGCATAGTAGGCTGCGGCGAGCGAGCGCTCTGCCGCGTGCACGTCAGGACGGGCGGCGAGATAGCTCATGGGCACACCGTCGACGAGGGCTTTCGGCAGGTCGAAGTCGAGGCTTGACGTTACCTCCCATGTCTGGGGCGTGGTGTTAAGCAGAAGCGAGAGAGTGTTCTGCATCACGTGGATCTGACGCTCGAGGTCGGGGATGGTCGCAAGCACGCCGTAGTAGTTCGCGCGACTCTGCACCACGGCTGCCTCATTGACGTAGGCTGCCTCTTTCATGAGAGCCATCGACTCTACCTGCTCCTTCCATATCTCCGAAGTGCGCTTTGTGAGGTCAAGCTGCTGGTTGAGGAGTACAAGCGTATAATAGACATTGGCTACGCCGCAGACTATCTGCGAGCGGGCCGCCTGCTCGTAGGCCTGCATCATCTCTACGTTTACCTGGGCTCCGCGCTTTCTGTTGAGTATCTTTCCGAAAGCGTCAATTTCCCAGTTGAGGGCCAGGGGAATCTGGTAAGTCCAGTTGATGTGACTTCGGTCGTAGCTTGCTCCCGAGCCGTTGATATTGATGGCAGCCGAGGGGAAATAGCTGAGTTTGGCTCCTTTGAGCTGTGCGCGGGCGATGTCGACATTGAGGCGGGCGTTTTCCAGGTCGCGGTTGTTGGTGAGCGCGAGCCTGATGAGGTTCTGCAGCTGGGGGTCGGTAAACACCTGTTCCCATCCGAGATACGGCAGTGAGGTGCTGTCGGCCACTTCCCGCGTGGCTTTCGCGTAGTCGGCCACTATCGCGCTGTCGGCTACCGGCATCTCATATTTCTTATAGAGATTGCATCCCGTGAGGCTTACCAGTGCTGCAGCGGCTATGGTGTATTTTAATATGCGGTTCATTTGGGTCTAAGTCTGAATTGAGTCCCCCGGTCTCCGGCGCGGAGGCCGGGGGACGATGGATTGTCATTTATCGGGGAGATACTGTTCGAGTTCCGATGATATTCCGGAGTTGTCTTTGTCTTCCCAGCGTATGGGCGAAATCTTCTCCTGCACCTTCTGGAAGGCCACGAAGAGCGCGGGAACCACAAGCACCTGCAGAATCATGCCGATAAGCATGCCACCGATGGCACCTGATCCGAGCGCGTGGTTGCCGTTGGCACCTGCGCCGTGGGCGAACATCATCGGGAGCAGACCGATAATCATGGCGAGCGAGGTCATGAGGATAGGACGCAGACGGGCTTCGGCACCCTGAATGGCGGCCTTGACGATGGTCATGCCCGTTCGGCGGCGTTCGAGGGCGAACTCCACGATAAGGATGGCGTTCTTGGCCAGCAGGCCTATGAGCATGATAAGCGCGATCTGGAGATAGATGTTGTTGTCGATACCCATGAATCTGGCGAAGATAAACGTACCCATGAGGCCGAAGGGAACCGACAGGATAACCGCCCAGGGAAGCATGTAGCTCTCATACTGGGCCGAGAGAAGCAGATAGACGAACAGAAGCACAAGGCCGAATACGTATGCGGTGTTGCTGCTGCCGGTCGAGGCCTCCTCTCGCGTCAGACCCGAGTATTCATAGCCGAAACCTACGGGGAGGGTCTGCGCGGCCACTTCCTCGATGGCGGCAATGGCTTCGCCCGACGACACTCCGGGTGCGGGAGAACCCGTAACCGAGATGCTCGTAAACATGTTGAATCGGTTGATTACGTCGGGACCGTAGACACGTTTAAGACTCACGAAGTTGTCGATGGGCGCCATGGTGGCTCCGTTGCGCACCTTGACCTGCTTCAGCGTCTCGGGCGACACGCGCGACTCGGGATTGGCCTGCATCATGACGCGGTAGAGCTTACCGAAACGGTTGAAGTTGGAGATATACATACCTCCGTAATAGCCCTGCAGGGCCGTGAGGATGGCGTTCTGGGTCAGTCCGGCCTGCTTCACCTTGGCGACGTCAATCTCCACAAGATACTGAGGGAATGTCGGGTTGAAGGTAGAATAGGCCATCGAGATTTCCGGACGCGCGTTGAGTGCGCCGATAAACTGCTGATAGACCGTGAAGAAGTTGTCGAGCGAACCGCCGGTCTTGTCCTGAAGCTTGATCTCGAAACCGTTGGTTACCGAGTAACCGCTGATCATAGGCGGCTTGAAGAACATGATTCGTCCGTCCTTGATCTGCGAACACTTCTGATAGAGCATGCCGAGCACGGCGTTGGCCGTCTGGTTGTCGCCCTTACGCTCGCTCCAGTTCCTCAGTTTGATGATGAACGAACCGTAGGTATTGCCCTGTCCGCCGACAAACGAATAGCCTGTGATGGCTGTGCGGAACTCGATTTCGGGGATAGTGGCGGCGATGCTGTCCACCTGGTCCATGATGCGCTTCGTGGTCTCTTTCGAAGTGGCGGGAGGCATGTCGACCACGCCCATGATGGTGCCGGTGTCCTCCTCGGGCACGAGCGAGGTCGCGGTAGTCGACATGAGCCATACGAGCACGCATACGCTGGCGGCCACAAGGCCAAAGCTGAGCCACTTGTTGTTGACGAAGAAGGATGTCCAGCCCGAATACTTGTTGAGCAGCTTGTTGAATGTCTTGTTGAAGCTTTCGAGGAAGCGCTTCGACATCATACCGATGAGGGCGAGCACGGCCACCACCACTGCTATGACACTCAGCGTAACATTCTCGAAGCTATACCATCCGAGCACGAGAAAGACCACTGCCGCGATGATGAAGAGCGTGGTGATTATCGGGGGGAACGAGGGAAGAAGACGCTTCTTGTATGTCTCCTTCACGGCCTCGCCGGCTGCCGAGTAGGCTTCGCCGAGGCGTTCCTTGAGCGAGGCGTCGGTCTTGTGGGGCTTCAGGAAGATGGCGCAGAGGGCAGGCGAAAGCGTCAGTGCGTTGATAGCCGAGAGGCCGATGGCCATGGCCATGGTGAGACCGAACTGGCGGTAGAACACACCCGACGTACCACCCATGAACGACACGGGGATGAACACGAGCATCATGACGAGCGTAATCGAGATGATGGCGCCCGCAATCTCGCTCATGGCGTCGATGGATGCCTGTCGGGCCGACTGATAGCCTTGGTCGAGTTTCGCGTGTACCGCCTCGACCACCACTATCGCATCGTCGACCACAATCGCAATCGCGAGCACAAGAGCGGAGAGGGTAAGAAGGTTGATCGAGAACCCGAATATCATCAGCAGAAAGAAAGTACCGATAAGGGCCACGGGAATCGCAATCATCGGGATAAGCGTCGACCGGAAGTCCTGCAGGAAGATGAACACCACGAGGAACACGAGCACGAACGCCTCTATCAGGGTCTTGATTACCTCGTGGATCG
Source organism: uncultured Porphyromonadaceae bacterium (assembly GCA_945873625.1). Classification (GTDB taxonomy): domain Bacteria; phylum Bacteroidota; class Bacteroidia; order Bacteroidales; family Muribaculaceae; genus Lepagella. Next base: position 78,440 of record CAMCDS010000002.1, read on the forward strand.
AGGCGAAGAGGAAGTCGTTGACGTTCATCGAAGTGGTGATGACTATTCCCTTGGGAGCCTCCTTCTGGAATTTTTCAAGCTCCTTCTGTATGTCGTTGACCACCTGTGTGGCGTTCGAGCCGGCCGACTGGAACACGATGGCCGAGCAGCCGATATGTCCGTTGGTGGTGGATTCAAAGCCGTAGGTGAGTCGGCCGAGCTCCACGTCGGCCACGTCTTTGAGTCGGAGCATCTCACCCTCGGGCGTGGCGCGGATTATGATGTCTTCAAAGTCTTTCTCTTCGGCGAGACGACCCTTGTAGCGCATCACGTACTGGAAGCTCTGGTTGCCGTTTTCACCAAACTGGCCGGGAGCCGCCTCGATGTTCTGTTCGGCGAGCGCAGCCGATATGTCGGTAGGCATGAGGCCGTACTGGGCCATAACGTCGGGCTTGAGCCATATACGCATCGAATAGTCGGCACCCATCACCATGGCGTCGCCGACACCCGACACACGCTTGATGACAGGCACGATGTTGATAGCCATATAGTTCTCGATGAACTCCTCGCTATACTGGTCGTCGGTCGAGAATATATTGACCACCACGAGCATCGACGACTGACGCTTCTGCGTGATTACGCCCACCTGGTTTACCTCGGCGGGAAGGAAGCTGGCGGCCTTCGACACACGGTTCTGCACGTCGACGGCTGCCATGTCGGGGTCAGTGCCCTGCTTGAAATAGACGGTAACCTCGGCCGAGCCGTTGTTGGAGGCCGACGACATCATATATTCCATGTTCTCGGCGCCGTTGATCTGCTCTTCAAGAGGGGCCACAACGGAGTTGAGCACACTCTGTGCGTTCGCACCGGTGTATTGCGTCGAGACGCGGATGGTCGGCGGCGCGATGTCGGGGTATTGCTCCACCGGAAGCGACATGAGTCCGAGCAGACCGAAAATCACGATGAAAATCGAGATTACGGTCGAAAGCACGGGCCGCTTGATAAATCTTGATAAATTCATTTCAATTCCTTGTTTTGTCGGTTAGGCGCCGGGAATGCTGTCCCGGACACCCTTTTAATGGGAGAGAAACAATAGCTAACGTGACGGAATCACTTCTTGGGCTTGATGGTCATTCCTTCCTTAACGGAAATGCCAACACCTTCCACCACTACCTGGTCGCCGGGCTTGAGGCCGCCGGTTACGATATAGTTCTTGCCGTCGTTCTCCTGCGAGATTGTGATGGGCGTGGAATGTACCTTGCTCGAATCGCCAAGCACGTAGCAGAACTTCATGTCCTGCATCTCGTAAGTGGCCTTCTGCGGGATGAGGATGGCGTCGCGGCTGAGAGTCGGAATCATCACCAGGGCCGTGTTTCCGCTTCGGAGCATGCCGTCGGGGTTGGGGAAGAGTGCCTTCACGGTGGCGCTGCCTGTCGAGGGGTCAAGCACTCCGCTTACGGAGATAATCTTGCCGGGGCGGGCATAGCGTTCGCCGTTGGCGAGCTGCAGGGTAACGGCGGGAAGGGTCTTGAGAGCCTCGCTCATAGTCTTCTTGCCGCCGTCGGTGAGCTGATATATCTCCTTCTCGTTGAGCGAGAAGTATGCCTCCACATCACCGTTGTCAGAAAGGACTGTCAGCAGAGTCTGGGGCGACACGAGCGCACCCTCCTTGAAATCGATTGATCCGACCACGCCCGAAGTGGGAGCCTTCACAACCGAATAGCTGAGATTCTTGCGTGCCGAGACAAGCTGCGCGTTGGCGCTGTTGAGCTGTGCCTTTGCAGCGTTGAGCGCGTCGACCGATGTCTGATAGGCGGGAGCGCTGATGATGTTCTTCTCGAAGAGAAGCTTATTGTTGTTGGCGTTGGTCTGGGCGGTGTTGACATTCGCCTGGGCTACTGCCACGGCCGACTGAGCGGCATCGACGGCGGCCTGAAGCGATACCTGGTCGATCGTAAAGAGCACCTGGCCCGCGCTGACACGCTGACCTTCCTGCACATTTACCTTGGTAAGGAATCCGGTTACCTGCGGACGTATCTCCACATCGTTTTCACCGTGAAGAGTGGCGGGATAACCGCTTTCAAGACTTGCGTCCTGCTCGCCTACGGTTATTACCGCAAGTTCGGGCACAGGCTGTTCTGCCTGCTTATCCTCTTTCTTGGAGCACGACGGGAACAGGAGCGAGCCTCCGGCCAGCATACCTGCCGCGATAAGAATGTAAGGTTGAATTTTCATATTTGGGTATAATTTGTAATTGATTCTAATCTGTGGTTTCCGGTATATAAAAATACCCGGAGACATTGTCGGGAACGCTGTCGCCTTCTCAATCGGTCGCGAAGTTAATCATTCCGTCCAAAATGGGAAAGCGAGACCCTCAAAATAGGTGAAATAGTCCAACAATTGCGATTTTTGGAAACTAAATCTTCTAAAACAGTTTCCGATTCGGGTAAATCATAACCGCCTCGGCTCCTCCTCGGCGGGGTATCGGTCTCACCCGCCTCGCCATGCAGCGAGGCGGATGAGCATGATTCTTTCATTTATCGAAAGGGGGAGGCACTCCGGGGTCGTCGTCATCGTCGGCCACGGGCGTGCCGTGAGGGTCGGAGGGACGGCCGGATCCGGCGACATCACTGTCAGAGGGGAGTTCTTTGGGCTGATGCTCCGACTTGAACTCGTCTTCTAACTTAATTTCCTCCTTCTTGTTGATTTCGATTATCTCGTCGGTGCGCGATTTCCACTTGCGGGGGCCGAGAATCCGCTCTACGTCGTCGTGGAAAATCACCTCATTCTTGACCAGCATGTCGCGGATGTCGTTGTGCTGACGGGCATATTCGCGAAGAATGGCCTTGGCACGCTCATACTGCTCGTTGACAATCCGGGTAACCTCCTTGTCGATGAGTTCGGCGGTCTCCTCGGAGTAGGGCTTGGTGAATCCGTATTCCTGTCCGGTGGAGTCGTTGAAGTTGATGTTGGGGAGCTTGGTGCTCATGCCGTAGACCATGACGAGCGAACGGGCTATCTTGGTGCATTTCTCGAGGTCGTCGCTCGCTCCGGTGCCAATCTGTCCGGTGAACACCTCTTCTGCGGCGCGGCCGGCGAGGAGTCCGCACATGGTGTCGAGAAGAGCCTGCGTGGGGATGATCTGGCGTGCCTCGGGAGCATACCATGCGGCGCCGAGGGCTCGTCCGCGCGGTACGATGGTAACCTTCACGAGGGGGTTGCCGTATTGAAGCATCCACGTTACCGTGGCATGGCCGGCCTCATGGGTGGCGATAGAGAATTTCTCATCGTCGGTGATGATGCGCGAACGCTTCTCGAGACCGCCCACTATGCGGTCGATGGCCGACATGAAGTCAGTCCACTCCACCTCCTGCTTGTTGCCTCGTGCGGCTATGAGGGCCGCCTCGTTGCACACATTGGCTATGTCGGCGCCGGAGAATCCCTGAGTCTGGCGTGCGAGCTGCTCGATGTCGATGCTGCTGCTCACCTTAATATTGCGCAGATGGACGTTGAAGATTTCCATACGGTCGGTAAGCTCAGGCAGGTCGACGTATATCTGGCGGTCGAATCGGCCGGGGCGGAGAAGCGCCTTGTCGAGCATATCCGCACGGTTGGTCGCAGCGAGGATAATAACACCGTTGTTTGAACCGAAGCCATCCATCTCTGTAAGCATCTGGTTGAGGGTATTCTCGCGTTCGTCGTTGCTTCCCATGTTCGGGTTTTTTCCACGCGCACGTCCTACGGCATCGATCTCGTCGATAAAGACGATACAGGGTGCTTTCTCCTTTGCCTGCTTGAAAAGGTCGCGCACACGGGCTGCGCCCACTCCGACAAACATCTCCACGAAGTCGGAACCCGACATCGAGAGGAACGGAACATTTGCCTCTCCTGCCACCGCCTTGGCGAGAAGCGTCTTGCCCGTTCCCGGAGGGCCTACAAGCAGGGCTCCTTTCGGTATCTTGGCTCCAAGTTCGGCGTATCTCTGCGGATTTTTGAGAAACTCTACAATTTCCTCGATCTCTACCTTGGCCTCGGCGAGACCGGCCACATCCTTGAAAGTAACGTTGGTGCCGTTGTCCTTGTCGAAAAGCTTGGCCTTCGATTTGGCAACGTTGAATATACCGCCGGCACCACCGCCTCCCGACATGCGCTTTGAAATGAAATACCATCCGAAGAAAATCAGGAGAATCGGGCCGAACGCCCAGAATACGCGCATCAGGTCAGACCCCTTGTCGTAGCTCACCTTTATCGCAGGCTTCCCCTGCGAGGCAAGCACTCCGTTCCACGAATCTATTTTCTCCTGAATCTTGTCGGGCGAAGGTATCGTGGTCTCAATCTTGCGCTGCCCCTCGAAACCGGGCTGCATGTCGAATTTCAGACGCTTGGCCCCTGCCTCGGTAAGGAAACCGTCAGCCTCCGCGGCCGATGTCTGTACAACTATCTTCTCGATGTCGCCCTGGAGCGCCGACTTCTCAAATTCGGTCCAGTCTACCGTTCGGGTCTGGTCATTGTTCTGGAAGTAGTACAGACCAACGAGAGCCAATATCACCATCAGGTACATCCAGTACATGTTGAGCATCGGCTTCTTAATCGGCTTGCGGCCCTGAGGCTGCTTATTTGAGTTCAAAAACATTTGGAAACTTTCTTTCTGTTTAACTTAATTTAACGAAACGGCGAACCAGTCTTCAGTCCAGATCGGGCAGGCGGCAGATCTCCGCATCGGCCCACAGGTCTTCAAGGTTGTAATACTGACGCGTTTCGGGCAGGAATACGTGGAGCATCACCTCGCCATAGTCTACGATAATCCACTGGCTGTTGCGGTATCCGTCGTAATTCATCGGCTTACGTCCGGTGGCTTTCTGCACGTGTTCCCTCACGCTGTCGGCTATCGCGCTGACTTGCGAGGGACTGCGCCCTTCGCACACCACAAACGCGCCGGTCGAGGCCATGTCAATTCCCGAAAGGCCGATGATTGTGATTCCTCTGCCTTTCTTTTCCTGTATCCCTTCGGTGATGATATCTATAATATCCTGATTGAATGTCATTTATATAGCTTATAGTAATATTCTGCCGTCTGCCGGGTCATCAGCTCGGGCGAGACGCACATAATAGTAACAATCTCAAACAAAAAACTTCCACGCGCGAGGTCGATTTTTTTATTACAGCTGCACATATTGTGCACTTGTCATAACGGCCTTGCACGCCGGAGCGCGAAGTTACAAAATTCCCTCAACATGGCAAAACCTCAGAATAACCGAATTTCACACTTCAAAACACTTTATCCGCGCTATAGGTCAGTTTTATGTAGAGAACGCAGAATTGCAGATAAACGAAAAAAGTAGTGATTATATTTTGTCAATTAAGGACTAAGCATTATCTTTGCAGATGTGTTTTTACAGCAAACAGATAGAACACCATGAAGCGATTATTTTCATCCGTCATAAGTCTGATTATAGCCCTCTCCGCGGTGGCTGAAGTCAATGTGTCGGGTCACGTGCTGAAACTTGAAGGCAACAGACCGCTTTCAGGAGCCTCGCTTATAATAAAAGGTGCGGATGGGAAAATCAGAAAATTCACCACATCGAAGTCTGACGGTGCCTTTTCCATGACTATGACCTCCACCAATGGATGCCGCCTCGAGGTATCGATGATGAGCTATGCCCGACAGTCGTTTCCTCTTGACAGTGTGGAGCTTCCACTCACGATACTTATGGAGCCGGGAACCACGACCCTCAAAGAGGTTACGGTGAAGGCCGACAGAATACGTGAACAGGGCGACACCATCACTTACGGAGTCAGCGCGTTCGCACAGGAACAGGACCGGTCGATAGGCGACGTTCTCAAACGGATGCCTGGCATAAATGTGGAAAAATCGGGTAAGATACAGTATCAGGGTGAGGATATCAACAAGTTCTATATCGAAGGTTCCGACCTGCTGGGGGGCAAATACGGCATCGCCACCAACGGCATCAGCCACGATGACGTCGGGGCAGTTGAGGTGATGGAAAATCATCAGCCGATGCAGGTGCTCTCAGGCATAGCTTTCTCCGACAAGGCAGCCATCAACCTGAAACTTAAGAACAAGGCCAAGGCCACATGGTCGTTTCACGGCGATGCGGGCGGAGGCTACTCATGGCAGCCGCAAGGGGGAATATGGGACGGAGAGCTGTTTGCAATGGCCGTAATGCCTAAATTCCAGAATATAACCACAATAAAGACCAACAATATAGGTGAGAATCTCTCGGCGCAGGCCGCAGATTTCTTCGGGTCGAGACGAGGCACCGCTCTGAGCCGCAGCGTCAGCGTGTCGCTCCCGGGTGTGCCCGGACTAAGCGGGAAACGCACACTCTTCAACCGCTCAGTGCTTGCTTCGACAAACTCGCTATGGAAATTCGGCAGAGGAGAGTTCAAGGCACAGGTAGACTATTCATTCAACAGGACTGAAGCATCAGCCGGCAACATCACCACTTATTACCTTGAAGGAGGCGATGACCGCGTGATAGTGGAGAACCGCAGTGGAGTAAGCCACACCCACTCGCTCTCAGGAAATTTCATCTATGAACTGAACAGCAAGTCGGCTTTCATCAACAATACGCTCAAAACCAATCTCGACTGGGACAACGTGCGTCTCAATGTAAGCGGGTCTCTCCACAACTCACAGTCGGCCTCCCTGCCCGACTATTATGTAGGCAACGATTTCAAACTCATCAAGCGTTTCAAAGGTAAGCATCTGGTTACTTTCACAAGCGCTATCGAATGGGAGTCGCTGCCGCAGACGCTTTCAGTGGCGTCAGGCGAGATGACAATGAGGCAGCGGGTGAGCGACCATGCCTTCTTCACGCAGGAGAGCGTGGCATACGCCTTCACGCTGCGCGGCATCACGGTCAGTCTCGAAGGCGGAGTGAAAGGGTATCTGCGTACGCTCGACACCGAGCTGCCCGACTTGCCCGAAGAGATTCCCGGCGAGACCACCAACGTGATAAGCACCAACTATTTCACTGTTTATGCCGCTCCCCGATTTGAATACTGGGTAAGAAGAGTGAATTTCAGCCTGAACGTGCCTCTCAGTTTCGCGCACTATACGTTTGACAAGGCTCTTGCCGACCGAAGCGAGTTTTATTTCTCCCCCTCGCTCAGCCTCAACTGGAAGCCCAACAACCGCTTCTCGATGGGGCTCAGAGGCGGAACCGGACGGTCGCCCATGAGCCTCAACATGATTCAGCCCGGCTTCGTGATGACGAGCTACCGGTCGTTCAACCGCGGTGTGGATGACTTCTATAACCTTACATCGCACCATGTCTCCGCCAGTCTCTCGTATAAACATACGCGCTACGGACTCTTTGCCAACGCGTTCGCCATGCAGTCGTGGTCGCGCAACCCATACACCCTCGCCCAGCGCCTTTATGGCGACTACGCAGTCTATTCCTACACGTCGGCCAAAAGCGACGGCCAGTCGCTTTTCGCAAGCGGCAACATCGGCAAGACTCTCGACTTCATGCGTGGAAGCGTGAACGTCAATGGCTCGTTCAGTCGCTCTGAATCACATCTCATATCGGAAAACTCCACGGTCAATTCCGTAGGCACCTCCTGGTCGGCAGGGCTCAGAATCAGCGGTACGCCGACGCGCTGGTTCAGCTTTGACTACCGCTTTGACTGGGCTTCGAGCCGGCTGGTCATGAACGGCGAGAAGGCATCATGGCTCGGCGATATGGAAAACGAACTCATGCTCAATTTCATGCCTCACCGCAAATGGGAATGGCACATCAGCGGCGAGCACTATCGCAACGAACTCTCGGAAGGCGATTTCAAAAACGTGTTCCTTCTTGACACCAAGCTGATATTCAAGCTCAACAAGCGCATCGAATTTTCGGCTACACTGAGCAACATCCTCGACCAGCGGACATATAACTACAAGTCGTACAACCAGCTCTCATCGTTCGAGAGCCAGCGCTGGCTCAGAGGTCGGGAGCTTATGATTTCCGTATCACTCAAAAAATGAATTCCAAGCCATAAACCGTTTATCAACAGCCGATATGAAAAAACTGATAGCAACAGCCGCACTGTGCTTCGCAGCTGCCGCAGCATCCGCACAGCAAAAAGCCGACATAGTGGTCAGCTACGATGTAGTCTCCCGGCATTGGGAGACCGACACGGTAGTCTCCGAGAGAATGACGCTGCTCGCCAACTCCTCGCAGGCCAAGTATTTCAACGACATCAGTCTTTGGAACGACTCCCTCTCCTCTACTCCCGAAGGCGCCAGACGCCTCAAAGAGATTATCTTTGCCGCCTGCGCCACACGTAATCCCGACGGCTCCATGAGTTTCGACAGCAGGAAAGGACCGGGCAAAAAGATATATACTTATGTCTTCTCCGACCTGCCGAAGGGTTCGCTTCGCTACTACGATTACTTCGCAGAGAATATGGGTTACTACGATGAACCGGCTGACGAGATGCAATGGGAAATAGGCGACATTCAAACTGACGTGCTCGGATATGAATGTATCGAAGCCACCACCGACTATCATGGCCGAAAATGGACCGCCTGGTTCACTCCCGACATTCCTCTCCCCTTCGGTCCGTGGAAGTTCCGCGGGCTGCCGGGACTCATCCTCAAGGCAACGGCCGACAACGGCATGAGCTTCACGGCAAGCGGTATCGAAAAGTGCGAAAGGGTCATGACGCCCATATACTCACCCGAGAAATACGAAAAGGTAAACCGCAAAAAGGCACTTGCCGATAAGGAATACTATATCGACAACGTGGAGGCGATCCTCAAAGCAAGATTTGGCGATAACGTACAGTTTGACGACAGCGGCATAGACAGACCCAAGTATGACGCACTCAAATACGCCATTGAACCTGACTATAAAAAATCAAAATGAGATGAGAAATGCTCAAGACGTTATTCATGATTATCGACAACCCCTACGCATACCTTGCCGCCAAGACGGGACAGACATTCGATGCCTCGGAAGAGGACGATGATGAAAAACTCGAGGGCTGGGATATGATTGAAACCGACTTCCATTGATTTCAGTCGGCTGAAAAATCTCACCCAACTATTCTGAATCTGAAAAGCGCGCGAAGCTTTTGCTTCGCGCGCTTTCCGTCCCCGTGTGCGGCATTTATGCCGCTTTTGCCTCGCGTGCCTTCCGTCCCGTGAGCGGCATTTATGCCGCATCCCAAAGCTCTTTGAAAGCATAGAATACGGGAATTGAGCATAATAAAAAAACCGAACTAGAAACTGATTTCTGATTCGGTTCGTGGAGCATACCAGACTCGAACTGGTCACCTCTTGACTGCCAGTCAAACGCTCTAGCCAGATGAGCTAATGCCCCGTTGTTTTTTCACGATGCAAAGTTAGGCATTATTTCTGAACTGACAAAATTTTCAGGCCACTTTTTTCAAACTTTTTTCGCTCAAAATCTTCCTCTAATGACATTATATACTGAATACCAATATATTGAAGCCTAAAATTATTTTTATTACAATATCCTCGTTTTTCAGTAATGAAGGCCGATTTTTGGCCGGTAGCGGATTTATTACTAATTTCGCATATATGATTTCAACTATAAAAAAATATTTCCCTTCCATTTCACAGGTGCAGACTGAGCAGTTTGAGACAATGATGCGCCTCTATCCGGAATGGAACGCGAAGATAAACGTCATCTCGCGTAAGGACATCGACAATCTCGAAGTGAACCATCTACTCCACTCACTCGCCATATATAAGTTCATACGCTTCACTGACGGCAGCCGTATCCTCGATTTCGGAAGCGGCGGAGGCTTGCCAGGTCTTCCGCTGGCAGTGATGATGCCGGAGGTACACTTCCATCTCATCGACCGCATCGGGAAGAAGATGAGGGTGGCCGAAGAGATTGCACGCGAGGCCGGACTGACAAATGTGTCTTTTCAGCACGGTGATATAGGTGAATGCCACGAAAAGTTTGATTTTGTGGTGAGTCGTGCCGTGATGCCGCAGCCCGACCTGCTGAAACTTTCGAAAAAGAACATCTCGCAGGTTCAGCGCAACGGACTTCCCAACGGCCTCATCTCGCTCAAGGGGGGCGAACTCGGCAACGAGCTGAAAACCATAGCGGCTAAAACGGAAGTGGCCGACCTCTCGCGTTATTTTGAAGAACCATTCTTCGACACAAAGAAACTCGTATATACAATCTGTTGATACACATGGCACTGAAAACAGCCCGATTTGAATTCTCTCTCTTTGGAATAAACACTTACGTGGTCTACGACCCGGAGACCCGCGACTGCGCCATCATCGATCCCGGAATGATGGGTATCGAAGAGGAAAATGCCATGCGCAATTTCCTCAAAAGAGAGAACCTGACCGTAAGGCACCTCATAAACACTCATCTGCACATCGACCATGCCGTAGGCGACAGATTCGTGTCGGAGACATACGGGGTGCCGCTCGAGGCCCACAAGGCCGACGAGCCGCTTATGCAGCGGATACTGCAGCAAGCCGAGATGTTCGGAATCAAAGAGAAGGTCAACGTGGTCGACATAGGAAAGTATCTCGAAGCCGGCGACAGAATCAAGATCGGAGGCGGTGAGCTTGAGGTAATCCACGTGCCCGGGCACAGCCAGGGTCATATCGTGCTCTACGACCGTGCCGACGGTTGTCTTTACGGAGGCGACGTCCTCTTTCAGGGCAGCATCGGACGCACCGACCTTCCCGGCGGAGACTATACACAGCTCGTAAGCGGCATAAAGTCAAAACTGCTCACACTTCCCGACGATACGGTAGTTTTCCCCGGACACGGTGAAGCAACTACCATCGGCCACGAAAAAGCCTACAACGGCTTCCTCCGCTGAGACAATACGGAATTAAATACATCGCCCTTCGAGTCGTCGAAGGGCGATGTATTTATATATGGACGGGGTTGTCAGTAAAGCATCATTCCTATCCGATACACGATGAATGATATCAGCCATGCGAGGCCGGTGTTGTAAAGCACAGAGAATGCGCCATATTTCCATGAACCGGTTTCCTTGACAATGGCCGTAACCGACGCGACACAAGGGAAATAGAGAAGCACAAATATCATGAATACTATGGCCTTAAGCGGAGTGAACGGCGTCTCGCCCGTAATCTTCGATGGCGTCTGCAAGCGCTTCGCAAGCAGCTCGTCGTCATCATCTCCACCTACATAAAGCACCCCGAGCGTCGACACCACTATCTCCTTGGCGGCGGCGCCGGCTATCAGCGACACGCTTACCTTCCAGTCGAAGCCGAGGGGACTGACCACAGGCTCACAGAAACGTCCTATTCGACCCAGTACGGATTCCTGCTGCTGATATTCGCTAACAATCATTTCTGTGCGTACATCGGCGGGTATCGAGTCGGCTCCGACGGCCTGCATCTCGGTAAGCGAGGCGGCCATGAACGGCGCGGGCACATCCTCGGCCGTGCGCTGCGGGAAGTAAGAGAGAGCCCAGATAATTATAGAGGCCACAAGGATGATGCCTCCCATCTTGCGGATGTACTGCACGGCTTTAGCCCACATGTTCCTGACAGTGGCTTTGGCAGTAGGTATGCGGTAAGGGGGCAGCTCCATGACAAACGGCGTCTCGTCTTTCTTAAACCAGAACTTGCGGAGCATCCAGGCCGTGAAGACAGCCACCGCTATGCCGAGTATATACAACCCGGTGAATACGAGCGAACCATGCTCCGGGAAGAAAGCCCCTACGAGCAACACATATATAGGTATTCGCGCCGAGCAGCTTATGAAGGGATTGATGAGGATGGTGATGAGCCGGCTCGAACGGCTCTCGATGATTCTTGTAGACATGATGGCAGGCACATTGCAGCCGAAGCCCATCACAAGAGGGATGAACGACTTTCCGTGGAGTCCCATCCTGTGCATCAGCTTGTCCATGATGAACGCCACCCTCGCCATATAGCCGGAATCCTCCATGAATGATATGAAGAAGTACAGGATAAGGATGTTGGGCAGAAACACCACTACCCCGCCTACGCCGCCTATTATGCCGTCGAGCAGCAGGTCCTTGAAGGGACCGTCGGCCATAGCGCCGCCAATGGTTTCCGAAAGCCACGCCACTCCCGATTCGATCCATTCCATCGGATAGGACCCAAGCTCGAACGTACACCAGAACATAAACCACATCACGAGGAAGAAAATCGGGAATCCGAACAGCTTGTTGGTTACAAACGAATCGATGATTCTTGTCGATTTCTCCTCATGCTTCTCGTTTGCCTCCACCGTCTCGGCGAGGGCGCCGTTGATGAAACCGTATTTCTCGCCTGCGATAGCCGAATTCACGTCTTCGCCGAGCGTCCGCGCCACGCGTGCTGCCTGCTCGTCGCGCAGAGTCTTCCATGCAGGATAGTTGGCATATTTTGAAAGAAGCCTGTCAACCTCCGGGTCAGCCTCGAGAAACTTGATGGCGAGATAGCGAGGCGAAAAATGCTGGGCTATCTCCGGGTCCTGCTTGAAGGCGTCCTTGATGGGATTGATCGCTTCCTCAATTTCAGGGCGCATCCTGACGTGAATATGGCGCACATCGGAATGACGCATCTCGTAGACGTCGATTATGGTGTCGAGCAGACGGTCAACGCCCTCTCCCGTAGATGCCGTGGTAGGCACGATGGGCACTCCGAGCATCTTGCCGAGAGTAGAATAGTCGAGACGCATCCCTGAGCGTTTAAGCTCGTCGTACATATTGAGGTCAATCACCATGCTGCGGTTCATATCGATCAGCTCAGTGGTGAGATAGAGGTTGCGTTCCAGATTCGACCCGACCACCACATTGACAATTACGTCGGGCGTCTCCTCGCGGAGATAGCGCATCACGTAAAGCTCCTCGGGAGAATAAGCCGAAAGGGAGTAAGTGCCGGGAAGGTCTACTATATGAAACTTGTAGCCCTTGTATGCCATGGAGCCTTCCTTTGCCCCTACCGTTACACCGGCATAGTTGCCGACGTGCTCATGCGCGCCTGACACTATGTTGAAGAGCGATGTCTTTCCGCAGTTAGGGTTGCCGATGAGAGCCACGTTGATGACGCGGTCGCTTCTGAACGACGAAGCGGGCGACCCGTCGTCGTGCAACGCCGTATCGGCGTGCGGCCCGTGGTGCTTGCGGGCGTTCCACTCGCTGAGCGGAAGCACCTCGATCATATCTCCCTCCATTCGGCGGAGCGAGACCTCATAGTCCATTATGGAATACTTCACCGGATCTTGCAGCGGAGCGTTCAGGATAGAGGTTACCTCTCTCCCCTTTACGAATCCCATCTCCATGACGCGCTTGCGGAATGCGCCGTGTCCATGAATCTTTGTGATGACGGCTGTCTGTCCGGGTTGCAGTTCGGATAGTCGCATATCTGTCTGAGTGTAGCCGCGAGGTGTGGACGCGGCATCTGCAAAATTACTCAAATCTTCGCAGATGCCGTGCGTAAAAGGATGGAAATATAGAGCCGGGTGGCAAAAATACCTAACAATAGGTACTTTCAGTCAGTCATTCCTCATATCCGGAAGGGGAAGCGAAATTATCGGAGCCGACAAGGAGGCATAGCCTACTGAAAGCCCTTTGCGGAATCGGCTGATGAGCTGTGAATACATTTCGCTGAACCCGGGTATGAAGTCCGACTTACCCTCTTCATCGAGCCGGCACATAAGATCGCCTACAGTTAGCAGCGAGGGCTCAAGTGCCGGCACTACAGCCGTCCTGCCGTTTTCCACAGGAATGGTCAGCATCACTCCCGCCTTCTTAAGGCAGTCTACCGAATGTACCACAAGCTTCATCGGAAGGTCGTAGTCGCGCGAGAGCTGATACATGGTGTAGGGCTTTCCGCTCCGCCTGAATTTTCTGAACACAAGTGCCGTGATGACAAGCGTAACCTCCTTGCGATAGTTTTCCGACACATCGGTTACGTCGCCGAGATAATTATAGGAGAATACATTTTGGAGCGAATAGGTGAAGACGCATCCCGAGAGCAGTATCAGCCATGAGAGCTGGAGCCAGATAAGCATAAGGGGGAGGAAGGCAAACGAACCGTAGATGGCGTTGTATTTCGTAACGTATATCTGACCGTTGACAAACAGCAGTTGCAGTATCTGAAACGATATTGCGGACACAAGTCCGGAGATGGCCGCATATTTGAACGTTACCTTCGTATTGGGGATGAGGAAATATGAGAGGGAGAAAGCGAGCCATGCGAGCACCAGCGGAGCCATCTCGAGAAGGCTGTTGAACACAGGCGTCAGGAAGGGCAGGCGGAGGTTTTCCTGAATTATGGTCGACATGAATATAGACGCGCCCGACGAGCATATCATCAGCACCGGAACCATCAGGCAGATTGCGATGTAGTCGGTAACCTTCTGGGGAAACGAACGGTCTTTGGTGATTCCCCAGATGCTGTTGAAGGCATTTTCTATATTTGAGAGAAGCGATATGAGCGTCCAGAGCAACATGATGATGCCTATGCCGACAAACACCCCTTGCGACGACTCTTTCAGATATGAGTCGACAAACTTCAGGGCCGTCGAGAGCGCCTTCTGCTGAGCAGGGAAATAGACATAAAGCTCCTTCTGCACGAGATTCTGGAAACCGAAGCCCCGGCTGATGGCAAACAGAAGCGCGAGAGCCGGCACAATGGCCAGCACCGTGGAATAAGTCAGCGACATTGATTTATTCTGCAATCCGCGATCCATGAACGAACGGACAGCAAGGTTGACGGTCTTTATTATACGCACACCGACTGTCTGCCTGGGATCACGCCACACACCCGTCCAGCAGTATTCATATATTGCTGTGCCCCTGGCTATCAGCTTCGAGATGCCCGATGGCTTCTTCTCCGCGTCGCCGGAGACGTTTGCTACTTTTGATTTTTTGGAATCGTCTGTCATAGTATCTTGCAGTGAGGAAATATAAAGAAGGGTCGCGGCGGAATCAAAACCTGCTGACGCGACCCTTCGGAAATAAGAATGCAGAAGCGCTGTAAGCCGGGTTATGTCGCGGCATCCGCTTAGGGACGCCGGTTCTGTCATTTATCTACGCCGCGCTGTTGCCAGCGGGCTGAAGCAGCCTACCCCCCGGCAAAGGACGAGCAATCCTTATCTGCCGGTATACTTGGCCTTGCAACTCATAGGATGTACGGCCCGGGATGTCGCCATTCCGGCCGGTGGGCTCTTACCCCGCCTTTTCACCCTTACCGCAGCCGTGGCCGCGGCGGTTATTCTCTGTTACATTACCCCTGCCGTCGCCGGCAGCTTTCCGTTAGGAAGTATGATGCTCTGCGTTGCCCGGACTTTCCTCTTGACGCTGCGGGGCGTCAAGCGACAGAACGCGCTTCTGCATTTATACGTAATCGATATTTTTCAGTCGCTCTCCGTTTCGCGCCGGTGTATGCGCCGCCGGTTGTCGTTCATCTGCATCAGTCCGTTGACCGAGTAGACTATCAGGAAGATTCCCGTGATGATTGTAATCGCGTTCTCCACGATGCGGGGACCGAGACACACCACCACTATTCCGGCTATCAGCGTCAGCCACGGGGGCAGATAAAACCATCGGTTGGTGCCTACGAGCGAGGATGCCACCGAGGTGTAGACAATCTGCACGAGTCCGAAGAGAATCAGCAGCACCCCGAGGGTATAGACGATGTAGGCGGCGAAGAAGGCCGGCAGGCACAGAAGCACTACGCCGACAACTATCCCTGCCACGCCGAGCATCACTATGTACCAGGGTTTCTGAATCTTCGTCCCGTCCGGGTTCTTGCGGGGCACCAGTCCGTCGATGACGAGCACCAGGGAAGGAAGCACCAGCAGGATACCTACCACTATCACCATCCAGCGGAAGAGGTCGGTATGGCCCGTGAAGACGAGCAGCAAGACGCCCGTGAGCAATGCGAAAATGTAAGTGAGCAGATAAGGTTTCGCTTTCATAATCCTTAATATTAATCGGTTTATTCTTGACCGGCAGGGAAGTTGCGGCAGGCATGCACGCCGTCTCTCTGTCTTTATTAATAAGGATTAATAGAATAAAAAGGTTCTTAAACCCTGTTCAATATCCTCACTTCGCATGATCCGCGCGAAATCAGAAAGAGCCGCCGCTTCTCTCCCTTGCCCGGAGATATGCGACGATGATGTCGACGGTCTCTTCCGTCGACAGTTTCGAGGCGTCGATCGAGAGGTGGTAGTTTGAAGCCACGCCCCAATGCCGCCCAGTGTAATAGTTATAGTAACTCTCGCGTCCGGAGTCCATTTTGCGGGCGAGCTTCCGGGCCTCCTGTTCGCATGCGGCGTCTCCGCGGTCCAGAATCTGCTTCACCCTGCAGTCTTCGGGCGCATGGATGAAGATGCTCGCGAGGTTGGGAAGATGGCGGGCTATGTAGTCGGCAGTGCGCCCTACAAGCACACAAGGCCCGGCAGAGCATATACGCTCGATTACCATCGTCTGCACCTTATAGAGTGAGTCGGGCGACATCGAGCCCCACGATCCGAAGTCGTTGGTGCTGCCGTAGGCCGAGCCAAGAAAACCGGAGATGAACGACGGACGCTTCTCATCGGCTTTCGCAATCACGGAGCTTTCGAGACCGAAGTCGCGAGCCGCTTCGGCAAGCAGGTTCTTGTCGTAGTATTTCACTCCAAGCCGCTCGGCGAGGGCCTTTCCGATACGACGTCCGCCGCAGCCGAACTGACGGCCGATAACCACTACGAATCCGGCGTCTGATTTTGCTGACTTATGCTCCAATTCCACGTTTCGAGTTACTTATTACGTTTTTTTCAGGTGCAAAATTAACGAAAAATAACGGACTGATAAAATTTTCGGCTGAAATGTACGTCTCTTTGAGAATAAATACCTATTTTTGCAGCATCAAACGAGAGATATTTATGACAGAAGCTCTGAAAAACCTCGAAAACGATACTGACGGCATGGCAACCTACGATTATATCGTGAACCATGTCGGCACCTGCGGCGACATCATGCCGGCCCTGATCGACAATATGCTCCGCGTCGACATGACGGGGCAGTTTCTCGCCTCTTCGGCCCGCTTCCTCGCAGCCGTCGACCGTCCCACTTTCGAACCATGGCTCGCTCCACTCATCGAGGGCGCAATCGACAAAGACCGTGAACGCAAGTATATCGGGTCGCTGCTCGAAGCGCTTTGGGGCGCTGACTATCATGAAAGGGCAACCGAGCTCAAGGAGACCGACGACAACTTCCGGCGCATATACAAACGCGTCTATCCATCCGGCTCCGTCATCTGATTGCCGCATGTTCATTCCGCGGCCAAAACGGTCCGGACAACTTCCACACTCATCTTTATGAAAAAGCACCTTATCATTCTTACCGCAGCGCTGCTGACCTTCATGTCGGCCGCAGCCGCACCACAAACTCCCATATCCGCACAACAGATGAAGACGAGCACCTCCGTCAAGGCCGAACCCGCCGTGTCGGGTCCGGAGGTCGAAATCAAGACCACCATGGGCGACATCGTCATCAAGCTCTACGACGACACGCCTCTCCACCGCGACAACTTTCTGAAACTCGCGAAAGAGAATTTCTACGACTCGCTGCTGTTTCACCGCGTCATCAACAACTTCATGGTGCAGACAGGCGACCCCAAATCAAAAAATGCAGCAAAGGGCGACATGCTCGGTGCCGGCGACCCCGGATATACAATCCCGGCCGAGATAGTCTATCCACGCCACTATAACAAATATGGCGCGCTTGCCGCAGCACGCACTGGCGATCAGGTGAACCCCGAGCGTAGGTCGTCGGGTTCGCAGTTCTATATCGTTACCGGCAATAAATTCTCCGAGCCCCAGCTCCGACAGATGGAGTCGAGAATGCTTCAGAGCCGTCTGCAGTCGTATTTCCAGAAACTGACTCGTGAAAACTACGACCGCATCCGCACTCTTCAGGAGCAGAAAGACACGGCAGCACTCGAGCAGCTCCGTCTCGAACTCATCAGACAGACCGAGGAGAATGTGAAGCCCGAGCCTATGCCCGAAAATCTCGTGGCCGACTATACCACTGTCGGTGGCGCTCCCCATCTCGACGATCAGTACACCGTATTCGGCGAGGTAGTGAAAGGTATGGATGTAGTTGAGAAGATACAGCAGGCGGCCACCGACGGCAACGACCGTCCGCTTGAAGACATCCGCATCATCAGCACGAAAGTGCTCGGAGCGGAGCCGCAGAAGGCCGCCGACGTGAAGAAGACGTCGCCCGTGAAGCGCAGCCGCCAGGGCTCCGGCTCTTACCGCGCCACTAAACCGAAACATTCATCCACCACCAGAAAAGTGAGAAAAAGATAGTTTTTCGGCTCTTCCCTCCGTCGCAATGGAGCGAATATGGACGCGGAAGTTTAGTTTTAATTGTCAAAATTTGTAAATAAGGAACTTTATTCCTAAATTTGCAGCCACTATCTGGACTAATCCGGACTCAGAGTGCGGATAATCCACAACCGATATTCTATGAACGAGTTTGAAAAGATTTCTTCCGAAGAGGAGAAAGTAACCGCCCCCGTCTCAGCTTGCGACGCCGCCACCGGCGCTAAGGCTGAAGAAACCTCAGCATCCGAAGTATGCCGTGAGAATGAGTCGCCCGCCGAGGCAATCTCAGAGGCTACCGACCGTATAAGTGAAAACGAACAGGCTTCATGCGTGGAGACCGAATCTCCCGCCGAGGCAATCTCAGAGGCTACCGACCGAATGGGAGCGGCAGCCGGTGAGGGTGTGTGTGCAGAAGAAGAGTCGCCCGCCGAGGCAATCTCCGAAGCCACCGACCGCATCGAGGCTTCCGAGTCAGATAAAGGTAAGGAGAAGGGAACCGATTTCAAACTTTTTCATGCCATGTCAAGAACCGAGCTGCTCGCCGCGCTTAAGGAAATCGTGGAAGCCGGCCGTCTTGACGCCTATCGTGAGGTGAACGCCATCCGCAAGGCTTACAACGAGCGTAAGGAGGAAGAAGCCGCAAAAGAGCTCGAGGACTTCATCGAAGCAGGCAATTCACCCATGGAGTTCTCCTCCACCCCCGCCGACACCGACGAGGAGTTCTACGCGCTGGCCAACTCTTTCCGTGAGCGACGCACCGAATTTGTGGCTGCCGAGGAAAACCGCCGCAAGGAGAATCTCGCCAAGAAGAAAGAGATTGTAGAGAAGATTCTCGCTCTTACCGAAGACATCGACAATATCAATCTCCACTACCCTGAGTTCAAGCAGCTTCAGGCAGACTTCAAGGAGATAAAGGAGATTCCCGAAAGCGAAGTCAACGATATCTGGAAAAACTTCCAGGCCGCTATCGAGCAGTTCTACGACCGTCTGAAACTCAATAAAGAGCTTCGAGACCTCGATTTCAAAAAGAATCTTGAAATCAAACGTGCCCTTGTAGAGAAAGTGAAGAAACTCGAAACGCATGAAGATGTGGTTGAGGCTCTCCGCCGCCTTCAGGAGCTCCGTGAGCAGTGGCGTGAGACCGGCCCCGTAGCCAAGGAACTCAGAGACGAAATCTGGAAAGAGTTTAACAACTCGGCTTCCGTCGTATTCCGTCGCCACCAGGACTTCTTCGATGCCCGCAAGGCTTCGGAGCAGGAGGCCGAGAACGAGAAGACCGCCCTTTGCGAGAAGGCCGAGGAGATAGCCGCCCGCGAATGTTCGCGCAGCAACGAATGGGAGGCCGGCGCCACTGAGCTTAAGGAGCTTCAGGAGAAATGGAAGACAGTAGGCTTCGCCTCGCGAAAAATGAACAATGCCCTCTTCGCCCGTTTCCGCAAGGCCTGCGATGACTTCTTCGCCAAGCGCAACGACCATTACCGCACTATGCGCGACCGCTATGAGGAAGCCATCAAGTGCAAGGAGGCTCTGATTGCCAAGACTGTGGCTCTTGCTGAAGAAGAGAACACTCAGAAGGCTATCGCCGAGGTGCTCAAGATTCAGGAAGACTGGAAGCACGCCGGCGTGGTGCCCGTGAAACATAAAGACGCGCTCTGGAAACGTTTCCGCGAAGCGTGCGACGTCATCTTCGACCGCCGCAAGAAGGAGACCAGCGAACAGCGTCAGGAGCAGAATGCAAACCTCCAGGCCAAGCGTGCCGTGATCGCCCGCCTCAAAGAGATTCCGAAAGACCTCGACCGTAAGGAGGGTATCGCTCTCGTGCGCGACCTTCAGAAGGAATGGCAGAACATCGGCTTCGTTCCCTTCAAGCACAAGAACGAGATTCAGGACGAATACCGCGCCATCGTTGACGAGCTCTACGACAACTTCAAGATGAAGGAACAGCGTGCCCGCATGAAGAACTTCTCGGAGCAGATTGATTCAATCGGCGGCGACGACTCGAAGCTCGGACGCGAACGCGAGCGACTGATGCGCGACCTCGACCGCAAGCAGCAGGAGCTCAAGACATACCGCAACAACCTCGGTTTCTTCAATGTGAAATCTTCGGCCGGCAACTCGATGCTCAAGGAGATGGAGCGCCGCACGAAGCAGATCGAAGAGGAGATCGCAACCATCCGCAAGAAAATCGAAATGGTCGATAATAAGATCGACGCCGAGTAATCGGACGTAGTAGCATACCGACCTACATCATGAACCCGAGGGGCGCATTGAGAATCAGATATTCACACTGCGCCCCTCATCCGACAGACACTACGCTGTCGCTCACCTGCGGCAGCGTAGTTATCAGGATTCAGCCCAGTTACCATTGAAGTCGATTCAGGAGCTTCATAACCCCCAAAACCAGAGGTGAAGCCGGAGCGGCTTCGTCAAGTGATTCCACGCGATGAAAGACAGAGTGAGATTCGGCAAGTACATACGTTTCGCCCTTACGTTCGGCGACTTCGTGGTGCTAAACCTCGCTTTCCTCATATCCCTCTGGATATTGCCGGCGGGCACGGTCTTTGCGTCCAAATGGGTGTGGCTGATAGCCAATCTCGCCTTCATACCCTCGGCGATGTTCTTCTCGGGCATTCACAACGACCGAATCATCTATGCCGACCGGGTGGTGCTCAACGCCCTCCAGAGCTCGCTCCTCTTCCTCGGGGTGTTTCTCGCTCTCCTTTATCTTTTCGACATCCCGGAGATTGGCCTTCTCACCACTTTCGTCTTCGGCACAACCCTCTTCCTGTTCCTCGCCGTATGGTGGCTGCTCTCGCGCAGGATACTCAAGCGGTTCCGCCGCATGGGATTCAACTTCAAGCGCGTGGTGATAATCGGCACCGGCCCTACCGGACAGATGGTGGCCCACGAGCTTGCAAGCGATGCGGGCTACGGCTACCGGCTCATGGGGCTCTTCGACGACGACAGCAAGGCGCTGAGCAAGATTCAGGGAGAGTTTACCGCGCCGCTGAGCGAGGTGGAGGATTTTGTAAGGCTCAATAAGATTGATATAATCTACTACACAATCTCGGGCGAAAACGACGAAACCATCCGCAGAATGATGACAGTGGCCGACGAGGCAGGTGCCGAGTTTGTCTATGTACCGAAGTTCCACCCCGTGCTTCAGGGGCAGTTTCAGCCCTCGTCGGTAGGACTGATGCCTTCGATGACGCACATCCTGTCGCCGCTTCATTCCATGCCCAACAAGATTGTGAAGCGTGCGCTCGACCTCTGCGTGGCAGTTCCCTTCTGCATATTCTCACCCGTAATCTTTATCCCCATAGCGATAGCCATCAAGATGTCGTCGCCCGGGCCGGTCTTCTTCAAGCAGAAGCGCACAGGCATCTACGGACGCGACTTCGTATGCTATAAATTCCGCACCATGAGGGTCAACGCGCAGGCCGATACGCTTCAGGCTACGGCCGATGACCCAAGGAAAACCAAGCTCGGCGACTTCCTGCGGCGTTCGTCGCTCGACGAGTTGCCTCAGTTTTTCAATGTGCTGATAGGCAATATGTCGGTGGTAGGTCCCCGCCCCCACATGATTAGCCATACCGAGGAATACAGTGCTCTTATCGACAAATACATGGTGCGCCATGCCGTCAAGCCGGGCATCACCGGATGGGCGCAGGTGAACGGATACCGCGGAGCCACCAAACAGCTCTGGCAGATGGAGAAACGTGTGGAACACGATGTATGGTATATCCGCAACTGGAATTTCTTTCTCGATATCAAAATCATTTTCCTTACCATGTTCAACAGCGTGAGGGGTGAGAAAAACGCATACTGAGCTATCTCATTTTAGCCGGCGGCTGCGACGCTTTTGAAAATAATTTTGGAGATTTGACATAAAGTTTGTAACTTTGCATCCGAATCGGCTATGACAAAGTGCCGGTTCGCACCACACAGAACAAACCATCAGGGGTGCCACGACTGTCCCGCGACAGTCTGATAAGGCTGAGATCATACCCTTCGAACCTGATACGGATAATGCCGATACAGGGAGATAAGTTAGAATCCGTTTTCGTCCTTGCATTCCCATTGGCCTCTGTGTGGCAGCCATTACTTGAATGCCGATGGGAAATCCCGATAATAAATACAACGTGATGCTCTCGATTGCCGGGTCCGACAGCTCGGCAGGAGCAGGTGTGCAGGCCGACATAAAGACTGCTGCTGCTCTCGACGTCTATGCCATGACCGTAATCACTTCGGTTACGGCCCAGTCCTCGCAGGGTGTGGCGGCAAAGAGCGACGTCAGCACCGAGATGATACGCCGGCAGCTGGAGGCAGTGCTCTCCGACGAAAAGCCGGCCGCAGTCAAGACCGGAATGCTTCCTACGCCCGAGATAATAGAGACAGTGGCCGACGTGTTGCGCCGTTACGGATGCCGCAACATAGTCGTTGACCCCCTGCTCATCTCCTCATCGGGTTTTCCGCTTGTCGACAGGCCGGAAGAGGCCGCCGATGCATTCCGTCGACACCTCTTCCCTATCGCCACGCTCATTACTCCCAATCTTCCCGAGGCTTCATTCCTCTCGGGACAGGATTGCCCCGACCCCGTCTCGCTTCCACGCTTGCTCAACGCGAGTGCGGTGCTTCTGAAAGGGGGACACAGCAGCGGGGATGACAGCGCCGACCTGCTGATATGCGACGGCACAATCGAGAGGTATGCCACTCCCCGCGTCAATTCACGCAACACTCACGGAACCGGCTGCGTGCTCTCAGCCGCCATAGCGTCTTTCCTCGCCCGTGGCATGGAGCTGCGCGACGCTGTCGGCGAAGCCAAAAAATTCATCTACAACGCAATCACAGAAGGAGCCTCCTATACCTTCGGAAAGGGTACGGGACCGCTCTATCTTTTTAAAACCGAATACAGAAATGATTATCAACCTTAACGGTCAGCCGACCGTATTGCAGAAAAACAATGCCTCCGTCTCCGACCTTGTGAAGGAGCGTAACCTTGCGGCCGAAGGTACGGCAGTGGCAGTAAACGGGCGCCTGTGCAAAGCCGCCGACTGGGATGCCACCACCCTGAGGGAAGGCGATGCCGTAACCATAATCAACGCGGCCTTCGGGGGATGAACGGTAATTTTCTCGTCTGCGTCATCACTTCGCCCGACCCGGTAGCCAATGAGGCTGAGACAATCAGCCGACTTCTCGAATCAGGTGCGGCAGACTATGTCCATATCCGACGCCCCGGACGTCCGGAGTCAGAAATCAGAAATCTGATTAGCCGGATACCGGTAGAACTGCATCCCCGGCTGAGGCTCCACGACTGCTTCGCGCTCCTCTCGGAGTTTGATCTTGCCGGCGTGCAGCTTAATTCGCGCTGCGGCGAGCGACCGGTCGACGCGACCGGCGTCTCTTTCAGCTGCCATTCGCTCGAAGAGGCCATGCTCAGGGCAGGGGAAGCGGACTATGTTACCCTCTCGCCCGTCTACGACAGCATTTCGAAGTCAGGCTACCGCTCATCATTCGCACCTGCCGGCGTGAAAGGGAAAATCCTCGCCCCAAACGTTATAGCTTTGGGAGGAGTGGTTCCGGAATCATTCCGCGAACTGCGTGATGCCGGGTTTGCCGGCGCAGCGCTGCTCGGCTACGTGTGGGATGCCGGCGTATCGGCCGATGATGCGATAGAGAAAATAATCAAGTATAAATCAATGTTATAAGCTATGCTACAGTATATAACCAACACTAAATGCCCGCTTTCGGTGGTCGACCAGGTAAAGGCCGTGCTCGAAGGTGGCTGCAAATGGATTCAGATAAGGATGAAAGAGGCTTCCGACGATGAAATCAAAAAGGTAGTGGAGGAGATAAAGCCCCTCTGCGCCGAGAAGGATGCCTTCATCATACTCAACGACCGTGTGGCTCTGGCCAAGGAGATTGAGGTGAGCGGTGTGCATCTCGGCAAGACCGACATGCTCCCCTCAAAAGCCCGTATCGAACTCGGTCCGGCTGCCGTAATCGGTGTTACGGCCAACACCTTCGACGACATCCTGGGAGTGCGTGCCCTCGACATCGACTATCTCGGGTTCGGACCATTCGCCTTTACCGAGACAAAGGAGAACCTCGCCCCCCGTCTCGGCATTGAAGGAATCACGCGCCTCTGCAGCGAAATGGAAGAGAACGACATCAAGATTGCCAAAGTGGCCGTAGGCGGAATCAAGCTCGACGACGTGGAGCCCCTCATGCGTGCCGGAGTCAACGGTGTGGCCGTGAGCGGCGCCATCGCTTTCGCCGACGACCCCGCCGAGGAGACACGCCGGTTCCTCGAAAAGCTCACCCCTTTCGAGCCTAAGGCTTCCGACGCCCTCAACGACTGAAGATACACACTACTATCGAATTATACCTTACATCATGAACGACATACTGAAAATCGGAGGAAGGGAATTTACCTCCCGCCTCTTTGTCGGCACGGGTAAATTCCCCTCGCCCGACATCATGCAGGAGGCCGTGATAGCCTCCGGCTCGCAGATGATAACTGTGGCCATGAAGCGCGTCAACATGCTCAACGAGGCCACCGACGAAATGCTCACGCACATCAACCGCGACAACGTGCAGCTCCTTCCCAACACTTCGGGAGTGCGCGATGCCGCCGAGGCTGTACTCGCAGCCCAGATGAGCCGAGAGATATTCCACACCGACTTCATCAAACTTGAAATCCATCCCGACCCCAGATATCTGATGCCCGACCCGATAGAGACGCTCAAAGCCACCGAAGAGCTTGCCCGCCTCGGCTTCGTGGTGCTTCCCTACGTGCAGGCCGACCCCGTGCTCTGCAAACGCCTCGAAGAGGCCGGCTCAGCGGCCGTGATGCCTCTTGCCGCACCCATTGGCACGAACAAAGGGCTTGTAACCCGCGACCTTCTTGAAATAATCATCGAGCAGAGCGGAGTGCCTGTAGTGGTCGACGCCGGACTCGGCGCACCCTCCCATGCCGCCGACGCCATGGAGATGGGTGCCGACGCCGTGCTCGTCAACACTGCCATAGCAGTGGCAGCCGATCCCGTGGAGATGGCTTCAGCCTTCCGTCTGGCGGTAGAGGCCGGCCGCATGGCTTTCAACGCCGGTCTCGGCGAGGTGAGCCGCACGGCGCAAGCCACGTCCCCGCTGACTTCATTCCTTGGTTAAACCGACAACCGCAAAATCCGACATCATGAACATAGAGAACATCGACGTATCATCGTATCCCAATTCCGAAAAAATCTACATGAGAGGGAAACTCTTTCCCAACCTCAGGGTAGGCATGAGAAAGATAAACCTTTATCCGACAGTCGAGATTGTCAACGGCAAACGCATTGAGCATCCCAACGCCCCGGTGGTGGTCTACGACACAAGCGGACCATACACCGACCCTGATGTGGAAATCGACATCAACAAGGGACTGCCGCGCGACAGAATGCAGTGGAAGCTCGACCGCGAAGACACGGAAGAACTGCCCGAAATCACAAGTTGCTATGGCCGCGAACGCCTTGCCGACAGAAACCTCGACCGCCTGCGCTTCCCGGTGCTCCACAAGCCCCGCGTAGCCAAGAAGGGACACCGGGTAACCCAGATGCATTATGCACGAAAAGGGATGATTACCCCCGAAATGGAATATGTGGCTATTCGCGAGAACCTCAACAACGAGGCACTCGGAATCGAAAGCTACATCACTCCGGAGTTCGTGCGTCAGGAGGTAGCCGCAGGACGCGCCGTAATCGCCTCCAACATCAACCACCCCGAAGCCGAACCTATGATTATCGGCTCACGCTTCGCAGTGAAACTCAACACCAATATCGGCAATTCGGCCCTCTCATCAGGAATTGAGGAAGAAGTGGCTAAAGCCGTATGGAGCTGCTATTGGGGCGGAGACACGCTCATGGACCTCTCGACGGGCGACAATATCCACGAGACGCGTGAATGGATTATCCGCAACTGCTGCGTCCCTGTCGGAACCGTGCCCATCTACCAGGCACTCGAAAAGGTGAATGGCGATGTCAACCGCCTGACATGGGAGATATACCGCGACACGCTTATCGAGCAGTGTGAGCAGGGAGTCGACTATTTCACCATCCATGCCGGCGTGCTCCGCGCGCATGCCGACCTCGTGGCAAAGCGCCTCACGGGATGTGTAAGCCGCGGAGGCTCGATCATGACCCAATGGTGCGTGCTCCACAACGAAGAGAGCTTCCTCTACACCCATTTCGACGAAATCTGCGAGATACTCAACAAGTATGACGTTGCAGTCTCGCTTGGCGACGGCATGCGCCCCGGATCTACCCACGACGCCAACGACGAAGCTCAGTTCCTTGAGCTCGACGTGCTCGGCGAGCTGACCGAAAAGGCCTGGGAACACGACGTGCAGGTACTCATCGAGGGTCCCGGACACGTCCCCATGCAGAAGATTCCGGCAAACATGGAGCGACAGAAACGGGTGTGCCACGAGGCTCCGTTCTACACCCTCGGCCCCCTCACCACCGACATCGCTCCCGGCTACGACCATATCACTTCTGCAATCGGAGCCGCAATCATAGGCAGCCTCGGCACAGCCATGATATGCTATGTAACTCCGAAAGAGCATCTGTCGCTCCCTACGCTCGCCGACGTGCGCGAAGGGGTGATAACCTACAAGATTGCCGCACACGCTGCCGACCTCTGCAAGGGCTTCCCCGGAGCCAACGTGCGCGACGATGCTCTCAGCAAAGCCCGCTACGACTTCCGCTGGAAAGACCAGTTCAACCTTTCGCTCGATCCGGAGAAAGCCAAACGTTTCTATCTTGAATCGAGAAGAGACGCGCCCGACGCCGACGACCGCTTCTGCACGATGTGCGGACCCAACTTCTGCGCCATGCGCATCTCGCAGAACATAGCTGAATGTTGCGAGAAATGAATACTGTAACTGATTATGAGACAAGGCCGCGGATGAAGAGCGACCCCGATTCGTCGGCCCCCTTCGGACATGGATTCGCCGACATCATCGACAGCTATTCGTGGGACGACACCATCGCCTCGGTAGCGGGAGCGACAGACGGCGACGTGCGCCGGGTGCTGGCAAAGGCCCGCAGAAACGTGAAGCCCCTCACCCCCGACGAGTTTGCCGTGCTCATCTCCGAAGCCGCCGACCCTTATCTTGAGGATATGGCAGCCCTGAGCCGGCATTTCACGCAGGAGCGATTCGGAAAGACTATCTCGCTCTATATCCCGATGTATGTCTCCAACGCATGCACCAACAAATGCGTCTACTGCGGCTTCAACCACGACAATCCTTTCACGAGGACTACTCTGACGATGAGCCAGATTGAGGATGAATGCAAGGCAATCCGCAAACTCGGGCCGTTTGAGAACCTGCTGATAGTGGCCGGCGAATACCCCTCGCTGTGCGGTATCGACTATCTGGAGCAGGTGCTACACACGGTGCGCCCGTATTTCCACAATCTCACCATCGAAGTGCAGCCAATGCGTTCGGCCGACTACTACCGGCTGACCCGCTCGGGACTTAACGGCGTGGTATGCTTTCAGGAGACCTACCACCGGGAGGCCTACCGCAAGTATCATCCGCGAGGCATGAAGAGTCATTTCGACTGGCGGCTCAACGGATTCGACCGCATGGGTGAGGCCGGAGTGCATAAAATCGGGATGGGCGCACTGCTGGGACTTGAAGACTGGCGCGGCGATGCCGTGATGCTCGCAAGGCATCTGCGCTATCTGCAACGTAAATACTGGCGTTCACGCTATTCGGTCAATTTCCCGAGGATGCGTCCGTCGGAAAGCGGCTTCCAGCCCAAGAGCATCATCTCCGACCGCGAGCTGGCACGGCTCACCTTCGCCTTCCGCCTCTTCGACCACGACGTCGACATCAGCTTCTCGACGCGCGAGGCTCCGGAATACCGCGACAGCATCATGACGCTTGGAGTAACCTCCATGAGCGCCGGCAGCCGCACAGAGCCGGGTGGATACTGCTCTACTCCCGAGGCACTCGAACAGTTTGAGGTAAGCGACGAGCGCACTCCCCGCGAAGTGGAGAGCTCAATCCGAGCCAACGGATACGACCCGGTATGGAAAGACTGGGACTCGGTATTCGATACTTTCTGAAAAGCATATTTACCGAAAGCGGCCGGCACCCTGCGAGGGATGTCGGCCGCTTATATACGGTCAGGGGAAACCGGCTCAGCAAGAGGGTTGGTCGAGAGCCGGATTAAGCTTGGCCCATTCGCTTATGGGCGGCATGATGCCCAGCTCTATCACCTCGTCGCGCAGGGCGCAGAGATGCTTATAGCTGTTTTCAAGCTCTTTCTCCTCTTCGGGCGTACCCTTCACGCTGACGCATACGGTGCCGGCCTTGCCTACTTCCGTCTCCATTGCCATCATGATATGCGAGAAGCGCTGATTGTTGACATACGTGCCCACAGGCCAGCGGAACGGCTCGCCACCCATCGCGGCGGCTATCATGCGTATGGAAAGATAGGCCGGACTTTGGAACGACGAACGGCCGCGCAGGTCGATGATGTTCTTGCCTCCCTGAATCACCTTCAGCTTTATATCATCCCAGTCTTTTTCGGGGAGACGGTCGGTGCCGATGATTTCAGTCAGAGGCTTGCCGTCGATCTTCGTGGTGGAGGCAAAGACGGCCATCTGCTCGCCATGTCCGCCGTAGGTGCGGGAATTGACCACCTCGTCGGGGCTGATTCCGAAGTACTTTGAGAGTTCGGAACGCAGACGTGTGCTGTCGAGAGCGGCAAGAGTCGACACCTGCGAGGGCTTAAGGCCCGAATAGAGCAGAGTGATGAGTCCGGTGATGTCGGCAGGATTGAAGATTACCACCACGTGCTTCACGTCGGGGCAGTACTGACGCACATTCTTGCCGAAATCCTCGGCTATCTGCGCGTTCCCTTTCAGCAGGTCCTCGCGTGTCATCCCCGCCTTACGGGGAGCGCCGCCAGAGCTGACGATATACTTCGCTCCCGTGAACGCCTCCTTGATGTCGGACGTGAACGTGAGGTTGAATCCCTCGAATGCGCAATGCATCAGTTCTTCATATACCCCTTCCAGCCCCTTTGCATAAGGGTCGTAGAGGCAGATGTTGGGCGTAAGCCTCATCATCATGGCTGTCTGCGCCATGTTGGAGCCAATCATGCCGGCGGCACCGGATATGAGCAGCTTCTCTTCTGTCAGAAATTCCATAATACTATATTGTTGATTAAGGTTAAGTAAGTATTCAAATTTAAACGACGAATGAAAATGTTTTATCTTTCGAACACTTACTTAATGTCTCCGAAACCTCTGGCTCCGGAGACATTGGTCTTGATTAAGATTCGGTCGTGTGTGTTATTTCTTCTTTGCGGCGGCAGTCTTGCGCTGACGGGCCGGACGCGATGCAGGCTTCCCGTCCTCCGGTTCCTTCACTTCGGGGAGATTGTTGGAGTCGTCGGCATTGAGGATATTGTTTCGCAAGGTCTTCACCTCCTTGTTAAGCTCGTCGATTTCGGCAGCCTGATTACGTATGGTGAGGAGCAGTGAGTTGAGCTCCTCATTCTCGATTGCCTCGGGGAACTGCTCCTGCACACGCACGAGGAAGTCGGCAAGCACATTCATGTAGTTGGTGAATGCCGAGAAGGGTGAGTCGTAGGGGCTGAACGAGGAATGGGCGGCGCCGTCGGCCAGATTCTTCGTACTCATGTAGTAGAAATGGTCGGAACTCTGCAGATACTCCCAGTCCTGCTTGAGGCGGCGGTCGGAACAGAGGCTGACACGCTCTGAAACGGAGTAGAGCTTGTTGAGAGCCTCGCGCTGCAAGTCGTTACCCTTCCATGCCGATACGTCGCGTGCCTCGTCAGTGCCCGAGATGGGGTAAGGTATGGCGAGTTCGCCTACGGGTTTCAGCTTGGCCACAGCCTCCGACGGGGTGGTGAATACCACTCCCCTTTCCTTCGCAAACCGGGGAAGGGCACGCATGAAGTCGAAGATGCCGGTGTCTTTGGGCAGGAACGATCCGAAGGTGTCCATGCTGAAATATAGGTTTACCACCTGCTCCTCTTCGGGAAGCGATGCAATCCAGTCGACATACTTGTCGGCTGTGAGAGGATACTCATCCCAGTCAGTGCGTGCGAATCGGCGCGAAATGTCTTCCGAGAGCTTGTCATTGGTGAGAAGGAGCTTCAGGCCGGGAGCCGAAGCTGCCTTATATACGTAGTTGGGCGACTTCCAGCCGAGGATATGCTTGGCACCCTCGGTGAGAGCCGTCTTGAATCCCATCGAGCTGATAAGCAGCGCGATGTCATCGTCGTAGATAAGCTCCGTATTGGTGAACACCTTGGGCGTCTGGCCGTAGAGACGCTTGATGAGGGTGTCGTGCATCTTTACGTCGCGCATGAATTCCTCGGGGTCTTCGAGCGACGCGAGCGAATGTGAATACGTCTCGGAGAGGAACTCGACGCAGCCGGTGTCGGCCAGCTTGCGGAGCTTCTCGTTGAACTCCGGCGCATAAAGCTCAATCTGCTCGATGGCTGTGCCGGTAATAGAGATGGCACACTTGAATCCCTTGCCGTTCTCCTTGATGATGTCGAGAAGAGTGTCGACCATGGGGCTGTAGCTCTGCTCCACGAGGCGGGTGATGATGTCGTCGTTGGCGAAATCATCGAAATAGTAGTTGCTGTTGCCTATGGCGAAGAAGCGGTAGCGTTTCAGACGGAAAGGCTGATGTATCTTGAAGTAAAAACAGACGTTTTTCATATCTTATTACCTGATTTTTAAATGAGAATGACCGGATGGAGACTCCGGAATATTTACATGTTGCCAATCACTTTCTCGTAGATGTCGATGACCTTTCTGCCGGCCTTTTCCCAGGTGATGCCCTTTATCTCCTCGATTCCGTCGTTGCGGAGCTGATGATAGAGGGCCGGATAGGAAGTGATGGCATGAATGGCGTCGGCCATTGCGTCGATGTCCCAGTAGTCGGTCTTGATGACGTTGTGGAGAATCTCGGCGCATCCGCTCTGTTTGGATATGATTGAAGGAACCCCCATCTCCATCGCCTCAAGGGGCGAGATTCCGAAAGGCTCCGACACCGAAGGCATGATGTAGACGTCGGAATCGGCAAGCATCTCGTAGACCTCCTTACCTTTAAGGAAGCCCGTGAAATGGAAGCGGTCGGCTATGCCGCGCTTTGCGGCCAGTTTGATCATTGCCTCCATCATGTCGCCCGAACCGGCCATTACGAAGCGAACGTTCTTGCTCTTGTTCAGCACCTTGGCAGCTGCCTCTACGAAATATTCGGGTCCCTTCTGCATGGTGATGCGGCCGAGGAACGTAACCACCTTCTCTTTCTTGTCGCGTCGCGGAAGATTGAGCAGGTCGTCGCTCAGTGGTATCACGGCATTGTGGACTGTGGTAACCTTATCGGGGCTGATGCCGTATTTCTCGATTACGGTGCGACGGGTAAGGTCGCTCACCGTGATGATGTGGTCGGCATTGTTCATGCCGTCTTTCTCGATGGCGAATACCGTCGGGTTGACATTTCCTCGTGAGCGGTCGAAGTCGGTGGCGTGAACATGGATTACGAGCGGCTTGCCGGTTACGTTCTTGGCATGGATGCCGGCCGGATATGTGAGCCAGTCGTGGGAATGAATCACGTCGCACGGCACAGTGCGCGCTATGACGCCCGCCACTATTGAATAGTTGTTGATCTCTTCAAGTATGTTATCCGGGTAACGACCTGAGAACTCGATGCATCCGAGGTCGTTGAGCTTCATATAGTTGAAGTCGGCGTATATATGGTCGCGCAGGTCGAAATAGAGCTGCGGATCCATGAACTTTCCGATTCTCGACTGTACGTAGTCCCAGCTGACGTCTCTCCAGGCCACAGGCGTGTTGCAGGCTCCGATGATATTGGCGAAACCCTTCTCTTCGTCGCCCCAGGGCTTGGGAATGACGAAGGTGATGTCCATGTTGCCGTTGGCGTGCATACCTTTCGTCAGTCCGTAGCTGGCCGTTCCGAGGCCACCCAGGATGTGGGGAGGAAACTCCCATCCGAACATTAGTGCCTTCATTTAGATAGATTCTGAGTCAGTGGTTTGCAGTTTATTGATTTCTTTCACATTCTTGATGGTGCGCAGTATCTCGCCCACATTCTTCGCCGTCGACACGGCTCCGCGTCCGGTGAAGGGGGGATTGCCGTCGTAGAGCTCCGAGAGGGAACCGATACAGCCTTCGGTCATCTCGTCTTCATAGCCGATGAGCATGCGCTCGATGAACGAGAGGCCCGACACTCCGAACACCTTGAAATAGGCGTCGGCATAGAAGCCGAACAGCCACGGACGGGCCGGACCCTGATGCACGGCGTATTCACGCTCTACGGGATTGCCGACGTAGGTGGGATTGTAGGCGTAGCTCTTCGGCGAGAGCGAACGCAGTCCCTTGGGTGTAAGGAGCTCGCGGGTTACAAGGTCGAGAATCCTCTTGCGCTGACGCCGGTCGAGGGGAGAATACTCAAGGCCTATGGCTATCGCCATGTTGGGGCGAACCTCAAGGTCGGTGTAAGTGCCGCTAACGTAGTCGTAGAGATAGCCGAAATCGTTGAGGAACGTCGAGATAAACGACTCTTTCGTCTTCTCGGCAAGAGCCTTGAGCTCGGCGCAGTAATGGCGTTCGGCATCAACCGGCTCAAGCAGGGAGATGAGGAAACAGAGGGCGTTGTACCACAAGGCGTTGAACTCCACGAGATAACCCGTACGCGGAATGATGGGTTTGCCTCCGATGGATGCCGACAGCCAGCTGACAGGCTTGTCGCGTCCCTCGGTGCGCACGAGGCCGTTGTCATCGAGAAAGAGGTTGGTGATACGGCCGGTCCTCACAGCCTCTACGAGGCGGCGCACCGTGTCGGCGTATTTCTCGCGGCAGGCGGTTGTGCCGTCGGTGCGGCGGAACTGCTGTATGGCCCAGATAGTCCAGAGAGGGATGTCGGGGAGGTCAATCTCCCGTATGGTGCGGTCGAGCTTTCCTTCGTCGATGTATTTGAAAAGGGCGTCGACAAACGTTTTCAGAATAAGCTCATAGTCGTCGCGATGATCGATTGCGAGCGTACAGCCGGGGAGCGCGATAAGCTCGTCGCGGGCACGGACATTGTACCAGGGATATCCGGCCATGATGTGCAGTCCGCTTCTGTTTTTCAGATAAAACTGCTTGGCCGAGTTCTTCAGACAGTTGTAGAAGCTGGTGCGTCGGGTGCGCGCGGAGAGCTCTTCGGCATAAGTGGCTTCGAATGTAGCGGGGTCGGTCTCGAATGTGGAGGCAGAGAATATGATGCTCTCCCCTTTCTTGATAGGCACCTCGAAGTATCCGGGCACCCAGAGGTCTTCCTTATAAGGTATGCCGCGGTCGCGGTCCTTATAATACTCAATCCCCTTGTACCAGTGTCCGTCGCTGACCCACGTGGCCGGCTTTGAGAACTGCATGTAGAGGTCGGGATAGCCGTTGTAGAGACATGTAGAAATGCCGTTGACCGTCGGATGCACCTCAGTATTGATCACTCCGTTTTCCATACAGAGGTCGTTGGCGTTGCGGAACGCCAGGAAGGGACGGAACTGAAGCTTCGTCTCGCTGTGGGCATCCACGAGAGTATATTTGATGAGAATACGGTTCTCGTGTGAGATGAATACCTTTTCCTTGGTGAGAATGACACCTCCCACACGGAAAGTCATCGTCGGGACGGTGTCGCACGAAAACTCACGTATGTATTTATGTCCGTTGGGGCTGAATACATTGTCGCCATACTGGTGAAGGCCGAGATTGAACGGCGCACCGTGCTGAATGACGGTCTCATCGAGCGACGAAAGAAGAACGTGGGCCTTGTCGTCCATCTCCGGTATGGGAATCACAAGCAGGCCATGCTGCTTGCGGGTGTTGCATCCGACGATTGACGTGCAGTGATAGGCGCCCGACTTATTGGTGCGGAGCATCTCCTTGGGGAGACTCTGCTCCAGATTGATCATTAGGCTCTTGTCGAATTTCAGATAACTCATGAGCGTAGTTTATCGGGTTATAATAGATTTCTTAAGATTTTTTACTGAGCTGCATACCTGTAGCTATGTTGATTCGCCATTTGATATACGGCATTTATCATGTGCCGGGAAATCTACATTCCACGGCCTTATTGATATAACAATCAAGAAAGAAAATTTCCCTCAAAAATGTAGATTATTTTTCTACTTTGTCAAAATGCAATCATGGTTTGACAATATGCCACCATATTTTACCTGTAATGAGAACGGACAGTTGTCTTTCCTAAACAAAGGCAAAGATAAAAACAAGCAGTTGAAAGGGGAATTTTCATCGGGGGGAGGCAACCGCTCGTCCGGAATCATGCTCCGGACGGCGGCCGCTGTATCTTAGAGTATGTTTGAAGTTAACTTCTATTCACTTGAAGAGGATTTTTTGAGATGATTCCGCAAGTCGAAGAGGGAGCGATGCGGGCATCGAGACCGATGAGGCTTGGCGAAATCAGCCAAAAAAGACCTTCAGGGGGATAGAAAGAATTTATAGCAGAAGTATGTTTAAATCAATTCGTGTTAAATTCAAACATACTCTTAGGTGCGTGCGAGAACCGCGAACCTGAGACGTCAGTCTTTTAACTCAAACGGGTCTGCGTCGGCCCAGGCAGGGAATTTCGTGCGGAAGGCATCGAGCTTCTCTTTGGAGAGGCTTGCGTAAAGCACCGGCGGGCACTCTTCGGCTGTCTTTCCTTCAGGACAGACAGTCGGTCCCTCCACATCTATGCGCTTACCCTTGAAGTCGATGGCCATCGACGAACCGTCGTATTCAAATCCGTTGCTGTCGGTGCCGGAACAGTCCACTCCGCATACGTAGGCTTCATTCTCGATGGCACGTGCCACGAGCAGCTTGTTCCACGCGTCCACCCTCACTTTAGGCCAGTTGGCGACAGCGATGAGCAGGTCGTAGGAATTGCCCACGTTGCGGCACCATACCGGGAAACGTATATCGTAGCATACCACCATTGCGATGTTCCATCCGCGGAACCTCACCTCCATCCGGTCGAAGCCGCGCGAGAAAGTCTTGTGTTCACCTGCCATGGTGAAGAGATGGCGCTTGTCGGCGAATGTCTCCTCGCCCGAAGGCTCGATGAAGAACGCGCGGTTGTAGAGCGAACCGCCCGAATCGGCTATGAAGCTTCCGGCTATTGCAATGTTATGGTAGGCGGCAATCTCCTTGATATAGTCGATGGTCGCCTCAGTGTTGCGCTCGGCAAGCGGGCGAATCTTCTCCTTGTCGCCTGAAGGGAAACCGGTTGAGAATGTTTCGGGAAGGATAAGCAGATCGGTGTCGGGATGAAGCTGCTCGGCCACGCGTCGGAGCGTGTCAAGGTTGATGCCCTTGTTTTCCCATACGATGTTCATGGGGAAGAGCGCTACATGCAGATCACTGGTTGTCATAAAGATGCGATTATGGAAAACAATGTGGTTATGTTCAGCTCCGGGTGGCGGAGCGACGACTCAGAGGCGTGCGAATTTTTCGGGATAGCGGGCCAAAGACGCATAGCGGTCATAATACTTCCGTATAAAGTCCATGTCGGTAGCTATGTCGCCTGTCGGCGTGTATTCATCGCGGATTATCACCTCCTTGTGTGTGTAGTCGATGATTCCGAGCTGAAGCGGAACGCCTGCGCCATAGGCGATATAGAGAAATCCCTTGCGCCATTCCTCCCGGTAGGAACGTGTCCCTTCCGGCGTTACGGCGAGATTCATATAGTCGGCCTTATTGAATCTTTCGACTATCGCCGAGGTGAGGTCCGAACCCTTGCGGGCCGGCACGGGAATCCCGCCCAATGCCCGGAGCAGATACTTGAGAGGGAAGAAAAACCAAAATTCCTTCATGAGGAAATTGGCTTTCCTTCCCAGTGAGCGGTATGCTGCCAGACCAAGGATGAAATCAAGATTCGAGGTGTGGGGCGCAACGCAAATCACGCACTTGTCGCGGCGGGGTGCAGTGATATCCACGTTCCATCCCGCCAGCCTGAGCAGTCCCTTCCAGAATCCTGTATTCATCGTTCTCTGTCAGATATCAGTTGGCTGCAGCTTTGAGTCTCTCTTTTTCAGCGGCGGGGATAGCGGCGTTAAACTCTTTGAGAGCCTCGTCGACAGTAGCGCTGAAGTCGGTGGCTACCTTGTGGAAGAGCTTTTTGAAGAACTCTCTTTTGGCAGCTCCGTATTCCTTGGGGTTTTCAAAAGCCTTCGCGCCTTTGTCGAAGAACACGTTGGCGTTAGAGGTGGCCATGCCTACGGCGCCGAGCACCTTGCCGAGAGCCGACTGCACTTTCTCTCTGTCGATGCCTTCCACATTGTAGTAGGCAATCATCATCTCGTCGCAGATGGAGGCTCCGATAGCCTCTACATATTTCTTGAATTCTCTTTTATTTGCCATATCTATTGGGTTATGAATGGAATACCCCTTCCCGGGGCGTTTGTCAGCCGCGGGAAGGGATGGTCCGGTTAAAGTTTCTCTACAAACTTGCGGTATTGCTCGTTGTTGGGGTCATACTGGAGATACTTGTTGAAGTATTCCTTAGCCTTGGCCACGTCTTTCTGGTCGAGGTAGTAGTTGCCCATATAGTTGTTCATCTCCTTGGCGTCGGAAGTGTATTTCGAGGGATCGGGAGCGGCTTCGAGAAGCTTGATGGCCTCTGCGTAGAGAGGAGCGGCTGCTTTCTCCACTTCAGCCTTGGGAGCACGCTGCTTGGCAACGTCGCCCTGAATCTTCACGGGCTTATAGTTGGTCGGGAGAATCTTGGCGGCACGCTGTGCGTAGTCTACAGCGTCGGCATAGCTTGCATCGGCGGCTGCAGCGTCAGATTCCTTCTGGCTTACACCGGCAAAATAGCTGAAGAGTGCCTGCTGCACGAGGTCGTTGTAGCCGGGTTCGCCCACTTTCTTGAGGTAGCCCTTGTAGGCCTCGGCGGCGCCGGGGAAGTTGTTCTCGTCTACATAAATCATGGCGAGCTGCTTGTTGAAGGCGGCGTTGTCGGGATTCTCCTTCATGGCCTCTTCGATTACGGAAAGAGCCTCTTCGAGGCGCTTTGCCATCTGGAACTCTTCGGCCACGAGCGTGTAGTCGATGGGGGCGAACTTGTTGGCGGGGTTAGCCTTGTGGGCGGCGTAGAGTGCTTCAGCCATGGGGAGGAGCTGCTCCTTCATGTCGGGGAGCTGGGCTGCGTTCATGAACTGATAGCGGCGTGCGGTGAAGTTGTCGGGGTTGGCTGCGAGGAGCTGTGAGGAGTAGTCGTAGCCGTCCTTGAACTGCTGGCCGTAGAAGAGGAGGAAGGCATAGCGGTCTTCGTCCTGCTTGAAGTGGTTGGGGTTCTTCACATACTTGCCGTATTCGGCGGCGGCATTGGCGTAATCCTTGTTGTTGTAGTATGCGTTGGCAAGTTCACGCTGTCCGAGTGCGGAAGTAGGATTCTGCGAGAGGAGCTGGTTGAGCATCTTGATTGCATACTGCGGATTTACCTGAGTGAAAAGGTTGGCGTATTTCACGTAGGCGTCAGCAGCCTGAGGATTGTTCTGGGCAGCCATCTCGTATTTGCTGCCGGCCTGGCCCCAGTCTTTCTGGTCGGTGAAGCGGTCGCCCTCGAAAATGAAGATTTCAGGAGCGTTGATGTTGATTCTGCGGGCTTTTTCGAGACGCTTCTCGATTTCCTTTGCGTATGCGGCAGGATCTGCGTCGTAGTAAGCACGGGCGATCTGGATCTGCATTGCCGGATCCTTCTTTGCTTTCCCTTCAGCCTCCTTGAAGAGCTTCTCGGCCTCTTTCACCTGGCCGTTCCTGAGAAGGAGCGCACCCTGACCTACATAGTTGAAGCCGTAGTCGGGGTTGGCCGCGATGCCTTTCTCGAAGTAGGAAGCAGCCTTTGAGGCATTGTTTTCGAGGAGTGCGATCTCGCCGAGGTAGAAGTTGGCGATGGCCTTGTCGGTGCCTGCGTTGTTGAGGTTGCGCTCAAGAAGCTCCTTGGCATTGTCAAACTGGTCGGCCTTGAAGTATTCCACGCCTTCCACATGAGTCTGCGCAAATGAGCAGAGCGCGCCTGAGGCGAGAACGAAAGAGAATAATGCTTTGAATTTCATACGATGTATATGGTTTTTAGTTATTTCCCTGGTTGGAATCCGGCTCGCCGGCTGCGTTGGGACGGCGCCACCTGATTAAGATACGGAAAGAAGAGTATAATTATTGCGATTGCCTCAGTTCAATCCGTTGTTACATATCTGACAGCGGACTTAGCTTTGGGTTTACCTATTTGATGCGGATAATCGCAGATTTATTGAAAATTGCGATTATCCGACATCAAATATGCTGAAAGATGGTAAGAACGCGGCGGAATCACTGCAGGTTCACCACCCTTTGCGGGAAGTGGAAGGGCAGGATGCCGGTCTTGGTGATGATTTTCTGCCCTACGAATCCGGTTACGAATGTGTAGAAGCTATGGAGCACTGTGGAGTTTGAGGCAGAAGAAATCATGTAGACCTTGCGGTAAAGGGGATACTCGCCCGAATAGATATATGCCTGATAAGGCTTATAGCCCATAGGGCTGAAGTCGTTTGCCTCCGTGGGATTGCTCACCTTGAGGATATTGACTTCGGTGGTAAGCTCCGATGCGATAGTGTCGTTCTGCGCATTATAGTCCTCCACGCGGCGGTCTACGGGCACATTTTTCGCCTTCTCGAGGTTGTCGCCGAGCCAGCTGACGCTGATGATGCCGATGGCGTTGGGGTCTTTCTTCACCACGTCGACCACCTGCGCGTTATTGTTCTGCGCATAGGCGTTCTTATTGTCCGACATCTTTGCGTCTTTCGGCAGGAATCGCTCTCTCATGTAGCTGACAGTCGATGAACCGGCGTTGTCAAACACAAGTTTGATGGCAGTGGAGTCGGCTCCGGCGAGCTGGCTCCAACGCGAAATCTTGCCCGACATTATGTCGCCTACCTCCTGCAGACTGAGCTGCTGCACGGGGTTCTTCTTGTTGGTGATGAGTGCCACGGCGTCGACTGCGATGCAATTCTGCTTCACCACGCGCTTGAACTTGCTCTTCATATACTTCACCTCATCTTTTGTCAGCTCACGGGTGATGATGATGGCCTGGGTCTTGTCGGCAAGGAATGTGTCGACAGCCTCCTGCTCGCTGACATAGAAGGGGATGATGGATGCGTCGGGATAGGAGAATTCAAACACCTGCACCTCTTCATCGAGAATGTTGCGGAATCCGTCGTCGCAGAATATAGTGGCGCTTCCTTTTGCGTACTCCCCTTTCTTCACGGGTGTACACGCAGTTGCGGCCGCGAGCATTGCCGCTCCGGCCACAACAACAGCTAATGACTTTAATTTCATATCAATAACGGTTTATGTCTTTGTTTACGGCAGTCTATTGATTACCGATATAGAGTCGGTAGGCCCTGAACACGCCGTAGGCGCACAGCAGGCCGCCGATGGTGTAGCTGACCGCATTGTTGTCGATGCTGAACACGTCGAGGAAGAAGAGAAGTCCCACGCCGATGTAGACGATGACCATGAATATACCGAAACCGATACGTGCTCCCTTGGGAAGCTGATTGCGGTTGTCCTGATTGTTTTGACCTTTCATAACTTTGAGTGATTTAATTTTCTGCTTTTTTAACAATCTCCTCACGCTCGGGGTTCACCGAATCTGCGAAATAGATTGCAGCAGAAACCCGATGGTCATTTCAAATGAGCGATGGGGAGAAGATTGAGGTTGGCCGTGCGGTCGGATTCGAGCAGGTATATGTTGGAGAAACCGAGCGAACGGGCCTTGTCGCGCATTTCCACGGCCTTCTCGAGATTGCCGCTCTGGGCATAGTAGACGGCAGCGTGGTAGAGATCTGTTTTTGTCGGCGAGGCCGCGAGTGCCTCTTCTACTATGGCGTCGCCATCCATTTTCTTGCCGTTGAGTGCCTTTGCGAGGGCCTTGTAAGCCACGCCAGGGAATCCTTCGACCGGCATGGAGGCCACGCGGTTGCGGTCGGCAACGGCCGACTTCTGATTGTTGAGCACTGTGGCGTTTAACCAGGCTCTTACCATGAGGGGAAGCGGGTCGGAGGCATTGGATATGACAGCCTCGTTGAGCTGCTGAAGGGCTTTCTCGTTGTTGCCGAGATCCACGTTGGCGAGTGCCGAGCATACAAGAGCGTCGACGTTGCCACCGTCTTTGGCGAGCAGCCTGTCGAGAACAGCCACAGCCTCGGCCGGCTTACCCTCGGCACGCGATATGCGCGCTTTGAGAAGCATGTTGTCGGCGTTCTGGTTCAGTTCAAGCGAACGGTCGGCATTGCCTCTTGCCTCGTCAATCTTATTGAGGGCGAGACAGCTCTCCGCAAGAGCCGCGTAGACCGACGGCTGACGCGCTTCGGGCACTTTGAGCAGGTCGGTGAGTGAAGCATACGCTTCGTTGAAGTTGCCGGTGAGGTTTGAGATGTTGCCTTTGAGGAACAGGAGGGGCACCTGATTGTCGGAACGCGAAAGCGCGTAGTCGATAGCCTCCGACACGGAAGTGAAGTCAGTCTCACCGAGGTTTATGAGCGACTGGAGCGGGCGGTCGGTGTTATCGGCCAGAGCGAAGGCACTCAGATAATTGGCTGCGGCCTGATGGTTGTCGCCCATCTGGCGGTAAAGGTCTCCGAGTCGGCAGTAAGTGATTGCCGACGAAGGGTCGGCGTTACGTGCCTCGTTGAGCAGCTCCTCAGCTTCGGCTTTCCTGTCCATGAGCACGCATGCCGAGGCCATGCCGAAATATGCCTCCTGGCTTCTTGATTTCAGCCTCTGCATCGACGAGAACGAACGGTAGGCACCCTCGGCATCCTTCAGATGCAACTGAATGTTGCCTTTCTTATAAAGGTCGGCATAAGAATCGGGCGACATCTCGAGCACCTTGTTGACGGCATCGAGAGCCTTGCCGTATTCCTTCAGCTCGATGCAGATGTCGGCAAGCAGTGAATACTCCATCTGGAGCATCGAGGACTCCTTGGCGGGGGTGTACTCTATGGCGCGCGATATGTCGGTGAGCGCGTTGTCGTACATCGACAGGTTGTAGTATTGGGCTGAACGCTGATAGAGCGTCTCAAAATCCTTGGGATTCTCCTTTAGGGTCTGTTCGTAGCCTCTGAGCACGGCTTTGGTGATCGGATTGATCTGCTGTGCAGGGGCGGATGCGGCCACGAAGAGCGCGGCGACGGGAAGTATATGGCGTAGTTTCATATTCAGAAATATAGTTTAATCATGACATGGCGTTGACGGCCTCCCTGAGGATAACGAGGTTTTCAAGCAGGTGTTTCACCTTGTCGAGCGGAAGCATATTTGCGCCGTCGCTCTTGGCCTTTGCCGGATCGCGATGGGTCTCCATAAAGATTCCGTCGGCGCCGACAGCTATCGCAGCCTTTGCGATGGTAGAAATCATCTCTGGACGTCCACCGGTAACACCGGCCGACTGGTTGGGTTGCTGCAGAGAGTGGGTGATGTCCATTATCACCGGGCAGCGGCAAGCCTCGTGCATCTCGGGTATCGAACGGAAATCAACTATGAGGTCCTGATAGCCGAACATGGTGCCACGGTCGGTAACGCATACGCTGAGATTGCCCGACTCCCTGACCTTGCGCACGGCATGCGCCATTGAGTCGGGGGCAAGAAACTGACCCTTCTTGATGTTGACGGTCTTGCCTGTTGCGGCAGCGGCCACAAGGAGTCCGGTCTGGCGGCAGAGAAAGGCGGGTATCTGAAGTATGTCCACATATTCGGCGGCCATTTCAGCTTCGTGGGCCTCGTGGATGTCGGTTACAACGGGTATATGGAACGTGTCGCGCACCTTGCCGAGTATGCGGAGCGCCTTCTCGTCGCCGATTCCGGTGAAGGAGTCGAGACGGCTGCGGTTTGCCTTGCGGTAGCTGCCCTTGAAGGCGAAGGGGATATTGAGCGATGAGGCTATCTCAGTAAGCTCGCCGGCTATGTCGAGAGCCATCTCCTCCCCTTCTATCACACACGGTCCGGCCAGAAGGAAAAAATTTCGTTCGGCACTGCCTGTAAGAAAATCCAATGCATTCATTTGCATGATGTTGTTATCAATATTTTGGATCCATTCGCTGTCATCACCTATTGCAGGCATCCATCTGATTCACGATGTGCACTGTCTGCAAGGCGAAGAGAGCGGCTGTCTCCGTTCTGAGTCGGCTTTCGCCGAAGGTTACGGCCTTGAATCCTGAGCGCAAGGCCTCGTCAATCTCATCGGCCGAGAAATCGCCCTCGGGTCCGATGAGTATGGTAGTGTCAGTCTGCGGGCTACATTCGCAGACCATCGACAGACGCTTCATCGAGTCGTCGCAATAGCCGACGAACTTCTGCCCTGTCCCACATTCGCTGAGGAAAATATTGAGATCGGTCATATCACATATCTCGGGCAGCGTCGCCTTAAGGCTCTGCTTCATGGCACTGACCATCACTTTCCGCCAACGCTCCACGTTGGCCTTCTTCCTTTCGGAATGTGCGCACTTTACTGGCACTATTCTGTCGACACCGATTTCCACCGCCTTTTCAAGCATCCACTCCATGCGGTCGGAGTTTTTAGTCGGAGAGACGGCAAGCGTAATCCGGCAGCCCCAATGCGTCGGCACAGACTCTCTGGAGAGAATCTCCAGCTCCGTATGGCGCGGATTTGCGTCGGCTATCCGGCACGCATAGCGGTGTCCCTTTCCGTCGGTGCATACAATCTCGTCGCCGACCTTATGGCGGAGCACTCTTATGCAGTGTCCGGCCTCGTCTTCGGGCATGACGCCGGAAGTAGCTATATCGGGGGTGAAAAACTGTATCACGTCGATTATCAAAACTTATGGTTCTCGCCGGGCATCCCCTCGGGATCGCCTCCCGCCACGTCGATAGCTTTGTCGCGCGTAAGACGTTCACCTGATTTCGGAGCCTTGAAGCAGATGATGAAGAGTATGCTGATTGCGAGAGCATAGCCTGCGAATATGAACCATGAATGTTGCCAGCCTATGAGGTTGGTGGCGGCATCCGCTGTCGGGCTCATGTCGACAAACTTGTTGATGACGAGATTGCCTGCAAGCACTGTGCCGAGCGATGCGCCGATGCCGTTGGTCATTATCATGAAGAGACCCTGTGCGCTTGAGCGCAGCTTCACGTCGGTCTGCTGGTCTACGAAAAGACCGCCTGCCACATTGAAGAAATCGAACGCCACGCCGTAGACTATGCAGGAGAGGATAAGGAGCACAAGTCCGCTTCCGGTGTTACCGAGACCGAAGAACCCGAAACGGAACACCCATGCCATTATTGCCATGAGCATCACGCTTTTGATTCCGAAACGCTTGAGACAGAACGGAATGAGAAGTATGCAGAGTGCCTCGCTCGCCTGCGAGATTGAAGTAAGCGCTGTGGCGTTGCTCGCGGCCCAGTCGTGGGCATATTGAGGAATATGCTGGAAACTGTCGATGAACATGGTGCCGTAGCTGTTGGTAACCTGCAGACACACACCGAGAAGCATCGAGAAGATGAAGAATATGGCCATCGTCTTGCTCTTGAAGAGCTTGAACGCGCTGAGACCGAGAGTGTCGGAAATCGACGAGCCCGACGAGGCGTTGACCGGGCACTGAGGCATAGTGAGCGAATAGGCCATCATGAGGAAACTGATGACGCCGCACGACATAAGCTGCCAGTAGTTGGCCTGGAATCCGGTGAAGTTGACGAAAAGCTCGGCGCAGATGAATCCGACCGTGCCCCACACCCTGATAGGCGGAAAGTCGGTAACAGTATCAAGTCCGGCCTTGTTGAGGGCGTTGAAAGCCACTGAGTTGGCAAGGCCTATTGTAGGCATGAAAAACGCCACCGACAGCGTATAGAACGTGAAGAGCGTTCCGAACTCGATGTTGGGG
This sequence comes from uncultured Porphyromonadaceae bacterium, assembly GCA_945873625.1. Classification (GTDB taxonomy): domain Bacteria; phylum Bacteroidota; class Bacteroidia; order Bacteroidales; family Muribaculaceae; genus Lepagella. The sequence goes on from CAMCDS010000002.1 coordinate 122,706, forward strand.
TTGTTCATCCAGCAATATCCTCCGGCCAGAATCATGAACACGCCGGCCAGCAGATGACAGAGACTCAGCATCTTCTGAGCAGGCACCCATCGGTCGGCTATGATGCCGACAAGTGCCGGCATGAACAACGAGACAAGCCCCTGCACGGTGTAGAACCAGAACGTCTGGGCGCCCAGACCTACGCTGTTGAGAAATATACCCAACGATACAAGATAGCTGCCCCAGACGGCAAACTCAAGAAAACTCAGTACCGAGAGACGAAGCTTGATACTTTTCATGGATTTTACATTACGTCGGCATCCCGAGGGGACACCTGCATTTAACAGAATGGGTTAATATATCACCGGAACGGGTGCCCTGGATAAGCCTGAGGCTTACCGCGAAGGCCATAAGTCCGACAGTATAACACTTTAAGAAAGGTTTTAGGTTCACCCCCGTTCGTTAAAACGGATTCAGACCGCGTCCGAAAGTGGTTCGGAACCTGCACCATTCAAAGGCACAGACACCCCTTACCTCTCTTTTCAACCGACAAAGTTATTAAATTCTTCGCAATAAACGAAATTTCAAAGGGGCTATAATCCATTTTTCAATCGATTCCGCCCTGTAGAGAATTAATTTTGGTAATGCCGGGAGTAGAATTGGTAAATGATAATAGAAACATTTGTAGTAATTTTGCAGCCGAAACAGAAACATATAACCAACGAATTATGAATAAACTGACTTTGATTGCCGCTGCGGCCCTAACGGCTCTGGCGGCCTCGGCCCAGTCGACGGTGTACTTCACCAAAGAAATCTCTCCCGAAAGCCTCGTGAAAGTATATGAAGCGCTCGGACGTCCTGCCAAAGGAAAAGTAGCCGTGAAGATCAGCACCGGCGAACCCGGCGGACACAACTTTCTCCAGCCTGCTCTGATCAAAGACCTCGTGAAGAAGGTAGACGGCACCATCGTGGAGTGCAACACTGCCTATCAGGGCAAGCGGTATTCTACCGAAGACCATTATCAGGCGGCCGCCGACCATGGCTTCACCGCCATCGCCCCCGTCGACATCATGGACGGTAAAGGCGAGATACGCATACCGGTCAAAGACACCCTCCATATCAAATATGACATCGTAGGCGCAACCATGCCCGACTACGACTTCATGATCGACCTCTCCCACTTCAAGGGACACGCGATGGGCGGTTTCGGAGGTGCACTGAAGAATCTTTCAATCGGCGTGGCCTCAGGCAACGGAAAGACCTACATACATACTGCCGGCAAGACCGACGACCGCAACATCATCTGGAGCAATGTAGCAGAGCAAGACGCCTTCCTCGAATCGATGGCAGCGGCGGCTCAGGGTGTGGCCGACCATTTCGGCGACAACATCATCTACATAAACGTGATGAACAATATGTCGGTAGACTGCGACTGCAACGGTCATCCTGCCAATCCCACAGTGAAAGACGTCGGCATCCTCGCCAGCCTCGACCCGGTGGCTCTCGACAAGGCCTGCGTAGACCTTGTGTATCAGATTAAGCCCGAAGAGGGTAATGACCCCAGGGCACTGATAGAGCGCATCGAAGAGAAACACGGCATCCATACCGTGGAACACGCCGAGAAGATAGGACTCGGAACCACTGACTACAAGCTCGTCTCAATCGACTGAACCGTCGAACATAGAAAACTGCGGCGCCGCTCCTTTTCATGGAACGGCGCCGTCAGTTTCTGAATCTCCATCCCGCCGAGAGAAACACTGTCTGGCTCACACTGCGGGCAGGAACGCTGAAACGCCCGCCTGACGGCAGCATTACATGACGCCGGCAGGAGTAATAGTCGAAATCAGATATGCTGTAGCCTACGCCAAGCGTAAGATTGCCTATCGAGAAATTAGCCGATACGCGCCCGAAGAAATAGAACCAACGCAAATCGTCGTTCTGAAGACGCTTGTACGACCACACCTTGCCGAACTTGTCATCATAAGAGGGATACCTGAATGTCAGCGAGTTTCGGAAAGGGCACGCAAGGCTCACTCCCGGTTCAGCCTGAAACCACAGTCTGATGTCGCCGTCTTTATCGAGCCTTATGGACGGGCTCTTGAACACAAACGACGGTTTGAACGCCATCCAGCCGATATTACGCTCATTGTCTTCCAGCCGACCCTCAACGCCGTTGATGTCGATGAAACGCGAAGACTGATTGTACTGGCTTGTCAGTTCCACGCCGAAGGCCACTCCGAAATACTTATGGAAATGCCAGGCAACCGACGGTTCGAGCGTCCATGCCTGATCGTTTTCGATATATATTCCTCCATAAAGCTTTGCCTCGAAGGCGGAAGCCTCCTTCTGCGCTGATGCCGTCGCCACGACCGACATAACGGCAATAATAATCAGTAGAATATGCCTCTTCATACGATATAGTTTTGCGGCAAAGATACGCATTTTTCCCGACAGACAAAACAAATGCGGGCACTTCCCATGGCAAGGAGTGTGCCTGACTGACAAGGGATGTGCCTTCGGGGAATCGCATGGTATCTCTGATAGTCAATGCGACGTCCCGAAGGCACATCCCTGTTTCGTTTTAGCGGCGGCCACTGCTCGCAGCCGCGGGCCGCTGCATCAGTCCTGCGGCATAATTTCGTCCGAGGCCGAGGGAGTAACGAGCTTATAGCCCTTGCCGTGGATATTGATGATTTCCACGCTCGGATCGTCTTTCAGATGCTTGCGGAGCTTAGTGATGTAGACATCCATGCTTCGCGCGTTGAAGTAGTTGTCGTCTATCCATATTGACTTAAGGGCGAAATTGCGCTCGAGAATGTCGTTGGCATGCGAACACAGCAGCGACAGCAGTTCCGATTCCTTGGTGGTGAGCTTAGTCGACTTGCCGTCGGCGATGAGCGTCTGCTTCTTGGTGTCGAACGTATATTTACCGAGCCTGTACATAGTAATCTCGCGGTCTTTCTTACCGCGCACTCTGCGCAGGATGGCTCCGATGCGGCTCACAAGCTCCTCCATCGAGAACGGCTTGGTGAGGTAATCGTCGGCGCCGAGCTTGAATCCCTCGAGCACATCGTCCTTCATCGTCTTGGCCGTAAGGAAGATGATTGGCACTTCGGCGTTGACATTGCGTATCTCCTGTGCGAGAGTGAAACCGTCTTTCTTCGGCATCATAACATCGAGCACACAGAGGTCATACTGACCTTTGAGAAACGCTTTGTAGCCGCGGTCGCCGTCGGGACAGAGGTCGGCATTGAAGCCCTTGGCCTGAAGGAACTCGCGCAGCAGCATGCCGAGATTCTCGTCGTCCTCGCAAAGGAGTATTTTGATTTTTTCTTCCATAATGAATATTGTTTTGATTTGATTTTACATTTGTCGGGATGAGCGGATTCACTCGGCGGCATACTCTTCGTCGCCGGCCTGGCGTGCGGTAGGCAGCTTTATGATGAATGTGGTGCCTACGCCGGGCTCGCTTTCCACTCCTATCTCTCCGCCGAACACCGTAACCATCTTCTGTACGTATGCCAGGCCGAGTCCGAACCCTTTGACGTCGTGGCGGTTGCCGGTGGGCACACGGTAGAATTTCTCGAATATATGCTTGAGGTCGTCCTTGCGGATACCTATGCCATTGTCTTTCACGCGGATTTCGATGCTTTCGCCGTCGTCTTTGTTGACAGTGGTGATTTCAAGCCGGGGCTCCTCGTCTTCCTTCATATACTTCACGGCATTGTCGAGAAGATTGAAGATGACGTTGGTGAACTGCATCTCGTCGACCCTCACCTCCGGATTAATGGCGTCGAGGCTACAGGCGATGCTGCCTCCGAACTTCTCTACCTTAATCTTAAAGGTGTTCACCACATTGGCGATGATTGAGTCGGCATCCACCACGGTGAATTTCATCGCACTCCCCGTATTGTCGAACACCGACAGCTGCAGCACTTTCTCCACCTGAAACCGCAGGCGCTTGGCTTCCTCGGTAATCACCGATGAGAGATGCTTGAGCGAGGCCGGAGATTTCCTCACGCTGTCATCGCTTAGCATCTGACCGGCGAGACTGATTGTGGAGATAGGCGTTTTCAGCTCATGCGTCATATTGTTGATGAAATCGGTCTTCATCTCCGTGAGCTTCTTCTGCCTGAACGCCACTATTATCGTATAGAGGAATATCACGAGCAGTATCAGCGTCAGGGCCAGCGTTGGAATCACGAACCTGACGGATGAGAATATATAGGAGTTCTTGGTCGGGAACTCGACTTTAAGCAGATACTTTGTGTCGGTGTTCGGGAAAAGCACCTGCGTGTATACCCCCTTCTCCTCGTCGGGATTAAAGCCCTCGCTCTGCAACAGGATGTTGTTGCGGGCGTCGCACACGGCGAAGACGAACGGCACGTTGAGGCCGTTGTTGGCGAGCTCCATGGTGAGATAGCGTCTGATCACCGTAGAATCGGCACGCTCCACCACCGGGCGACTGCCTGAGTTGCGCAAAATACTAAGTATCACCTCATTGAGCAGACCGCGCTGATAGAGATACTGGCTTCTGATGATTTCCTGCATATCGCGGTAGCGGGCGGGTATGTCCTGGGTGCGCGATGAATATGAGGAGCGTTTCGGCTGGGTTCGCCTGTCTACCTTCGACGAAAGCGTATAGTTGGTAACCGTGCCGTCGGGGGCCTCTACCGAATAGCTGATGGCACCCGAGTCATCATACTGGTCGTAGAAGCTCGATTCTATCACGTTGATGTCCGATTCAAGATAATGAAGCGTTTCCTCCCGCTCGAGATAGCCGGCAGTGGCATAAAGCGAGCGCATCACATTCTCAGTGAATTGCGCCTCCCTCATCTTCACCATATTTTCAAGATACATGATCTGAAAATAGAGCAAGGCACCGAATGTGATTGCCATGACGATGGTCAATAGCCAGATGGTCGATTTCTTCATTATCTTTTCCCGTGATAAGGAGTTGATGGATTCTTTTTACTGAATTAACAATTGATTAACAATTAAGTTTACTCAACTCCGAGCTAATATTAACATTTAAACGCAAAATTAACAATTAATTCTTAAATATCAAATATCCCGTGCCGGAAAAACGTTGAATCGGGCCGAAACCGTAGGTTTACAGCAATAATTACGCGTATATTCAGTTATTTCATTGGCCTCTCCGCCAAAATAGAAATCGACAGAATGATGAAATCCAAGTATCTGAAATATATATGTGTATCCGCGGTTGCAACTTTGCTCGCGGTCATGGCTTCGGCATGCGGCAAGAAGGAACCCGGGAGCGACACCCGTCCCGAGAAGTTCGACAACGTGGTGCTCGTGTATGCGGCTTCGGCCAATAATCTTTACTCAAACCTCCACGCCGACAAGCGCGAGATGCTTGAAGGACTGGAAAAAACCAATCCCGCGAAGACCCGACTGCTCCTGCTCGAAACCACACTCGAAAGCTCAGAAGGCGGCCGCCGGGTAATACTCCTGGAAGGAGTCAGAAGCGGAGGGAAATCCGTATTCAGGGAGATAAAGAGTTTCTCGCCCGACGTATACACCACCGACCCTGCACGCCTGGCCGAGGTGCTCGACTACGTAACCCGCGAGTTCAACTCTGAAAAATACGGACTCGTGCTGTGGAGCCACGGCGGAGCCTGGGATCCATACGGCAACAGCCGGACGAATGTGAAAGGTATAGGAGGCAATACATCAGTCGACGTGCCCGAAGCACACTGGTGGGGCGACGACAAGATAGATGGGGTTTCAGACCGCATGAACATCGACGAGCTCGCATCGGCGATACCTTCCGGACTGCTTCACTTCATCTGGTTCGACTGCTGCTACATGTCGAACATCGAGACCATATATCAGCTGCGCGACAAGTGCCGCTATCTCGCGGCCTACCCTACCGAGGTCTACAACCCCGGCATGGACTATACCCGCGCCGTGCCCGCTCTGCTGAAAAGCGAGCCCGACCTTCCTGCCGCAGCCAAGGCACTTTACGACTACTACACCGGACCGGAATGGACGGCAGCCACGAAAGCCGTGACGGTCGGGGTGTTCGACATGACCCATATAGGTGGCGTGGCCGACGCCGCACGGAAGGCTTTTGCCTCATACGTCAGACCTTCGGCCGACGGACTGCTGAAGTATTCTCGCGGAGGAGTGTCGTCGCTCTACGACCTGCGCCAGACAATGGAGCGCGTGGCCGAATCGACCGGCATCAAGCTCGACAGCCGCGAGCTCGATGAGGCTTTCGGAAAGTTCACCGTGGTGAAATACGCATCCGAAGAAGACTTCAACAGCAACCCGATAGCCCCGGAGCACTTCAGCGGACTCTCCACCCATATCGCCGACCCCTCCGACGACTCGGCCGCCGAGCGCTATTTCCGTTCGCTCGACTGGACCAAAGAGGTCTATCCCTTCTGACAGTTGCTTATTCTTTCAACCGATATACCCCGATAAGACACAATGATTCAGACTACCGACATCCCCGTGGTGCCGATGCCCGAGATACCTGAATCGGGCAGCAGCGCGTTCAAGGCCTTCGAAGGCCTGTCGTTTGACGAAGCCATCACGAAACTCGCCAACGGACTCGTGAGCTTCGGATTCAAACTTCTGCTCGCGATTTTCGTCTTCTATGTAGGAAAATTCATCATCCGGAAGATTTACAAGCTCATCTATTCGGTGATGGTCAACCGCAAGGTAGATCCGTCGCTCACCACATTCGTGCTCTCGCTGGTGAAGATGGTGCTCTACTTCATACTGATAGTAACCGTAATCGGCATACTCGGTCTCGAGACCAGTTCCTTCCTCGCCCTCTTTGCCTCGGCCGGTGTGGCCATCGGTATGGCTCTGAGCGGTACGCTCCAGAACTTCGCCGGCGGCGTGCTCATTCTGCTTCTGAAACCATATAAGGTTGGCGACTACATCGAGGCGCAGGGCTACACCGGAACCGTAAAGGCAATCCAGATATTCCACACAGTCATCAACACGGTCGACAACAAGGCCATCATCATCCCCAACGGAGGTCTCTCCACCGGCTCGATCAACAACTATTCGCTCGAACAGTACCGCCGCGTCGACTGGACGATAGGTCTCAGCTACGGCTGCGACTTCGAGGCCGCCAAAGCCAAGATACTCTCGATGCTCGACGCAGACACCAGAGTCGTGAAGAAATATGTGGAAGACGACATCGTGCTCCGCGCCGAGGCCGGACACTCCGACAACGGGCCCGACTGCGAGGAGAATCCCGATGACCCCGACTGCCTGGAGCAGCACCCCGAGAAGCTCGGATGGTGGCAGCGTTTCCGTATGCGCCGCAAGAAGCATCAGGAGGTAATACAGGAAAAGCTCCGGGAAAAGGTGAACATGAATGCCGGAATACCCATCAAGGCCGACAGAAGCCCGTTTGTCGGACTCAATGAGCTGGCCGACAGCAGCATCAACATCGTGGTGCGCGCATGGACCCACGCAAGCAACTTCTGGCCCCTCTATTTCGAGATGAACGAGCGGTTCTACAAGGAGCTTCCCGAGGCAGGATTCGACTTCCCCTTCCCTCAGCTCGACGTGCACTGCATCCCCTCTGATAAATGACCCGAAACACGTCAGGCTCCTTGCCTTATATAATAAGCCGGCTGACACGGAATCGCGTCAGCCGGCTTCGTCTTGCATTATGGAGAACTGTTATCTTGCTGTAGTATCTGTGATGACGGCGGTGTCGGTTTCGACGGCACTTTCATCAATTACGACCGTGTCGTAGACCACTTCCCTCACCTCATGCCTGTGGCGGAATAAGTCTGCGCCCTCCTCATGGGCCACAATTACTCCCGTAGCCACACCGGCCATGACGATGCCTACTATCCATGCGGTGATCATGGCCACCCGCCATCCCTTTCCGATACGGCGCTGGCGCGACGAGGCGCTTTTCAGCATAAGCCATATAAGAGCGAACACAGGGATACCTATGGCCAGTATGTAGCCAATGGCGCATATCAGCGAGATGATGATTATTCCGGATTCGTAGTTCGCTTCCAATCCACTGAACCCGAGCCACGAGGCTCCGAAAGGGGTGAGGAATATGATGAGCGAGATTATGCACCCGATGAGTCCGATGCCGAGTCCGAGCTCCACCACGCAGCAGAGGAACACAAGTATGATAAGGAGCACTCTGCCCACAGCTCCGAAAAAGGAGGCGAGTCCGTCGGCAAAAGCCTTGCCCGTCGACTTGATGGTGTCGGGAGCCGAACTGAAAGCCTGGTTAACGTCGTCGCCCATCCGGCGGAAAGTGTCGGTAACGGTCTTTCCTATATTGTCCATCGTCGGCGACTCACCCCTCATCTGCATGAACTGCATGGGGGTCTTGGCCTCGGGAAGCACTATCCACAGCACGATATAGACCACACAGAACGTGGAGAACGAGGCAAACGCGAGCACCACGGCCGCCAGACGCACCCACGTGGGGTCGATGTCGAAATAGGCCGCGAATCCGGAGCAGACGCCGCCGAGCATCTTGTCGAACGGATTGCGGAACACCCTGCGCCTCGCCTCCGGCGCGGGAGGAGGCGGGGGCACGTCGCGCATTCTTGCGTGGTCCGATTCCTGAGTCCGGCTTCCGTGTGTCGGCTCTTCCGACTCCTCTATATCCACAAGTTCTTCGGGGCGTCCCATCCGCGCGATGATGCGCTCCACGTCGGAAAGGGTGATTACACGCTGTCCGCCGTCGGTGGTCTGCATGAATATCTCGGCCATGCGCTGCTCTATGTCGGAAATCACTTCAGCCTGGTCGTCGTGGCTGCCGAAAGCCGAATGGAGCGTGTCGAGGTAGTCTTTAAGCAATTCGTAGGCATCGTCGTCGACGGTGAAGACATAGCCCGAGATGTTGATGTTGATTGTTTTCTTCATTGTTTTGTGAATGGGAGGGCCGGCAGCTCCGATGCCCTGAAATGGTTGACTGTTTTGTTGATCTCGTCCCAGGCGGCGCTCATCACTTCAAGCACCTCGCGTCCGTAGGGGGTGATGAAATAATACTTGCGCGGTGGTCCTTTCTTCGATTCCTCCCACTCGTATGAGAGTTTGTCTTCCTTTCTGAGTCGGTTGAGGAGCGTATACAGCGTCCCCTCCACCACTATCAGGTCTGCCTCGCTGAGTGCGTCGAGGATGTCGGAGGGGTAAGCCCTCCGGCCGGCGAGAAAGAGCAAGACGCAATATTCGAGCATCCCTTTGCGCATCTGCGCCTTGATGTTATTGACGTTTGTTTCGTTCATCTTTCTTTGTTTTGGTTGCCGACGCACTCTTTGCGGGTCAGTTACCCTTTCTGGGGCCTGACTGCTGCACGTCGGATTCGATGTTGGCGGCAGTGCGCTTCACGTCTGATTTGAGAGACCCGAACCGGAACGAGAGCCCGATTCCGACGTGCCACTGCGCGTAATTATAGACTGACACCGACCTCATTCCCGTAGCCTCGGTTACGCTGCGGGAACTGTGGCGCGGATTAAAGAAATTCTGGGCATAGACGTTGACCGTCAGAGCGTCGTTTCTGAGGAACGAGCGCGAGGCCTGCACGCCATAGTAGTTCCATGCCGAACCCTCCTGCTGAAGTCCGATCCAGCGCGTGCCTGCACCACCGAACGCCGACAGACGCAGGCGGCAGGGAAGCGTATAGTCGAAGTTGGCGTTGAAGTTGCCCGACCAGCCGGATCTCGAGGTCTTGAGTTCAGGGGAGTCGGCGCGGTAGTCCTCATAGTTCACCCCGGCATAAAGCGAAAACTGCATGTCGGTGATGATGGTCCATGAGAAATAGCCGTTGAGGTTCAGCCACTGGTAGCGGCCGATGTTGGCGTATGTGGAGTAGAACACCCCGTCCTTGATGAAGTCGAATCCTTCGATAGAGTTTTTGGTGTGGGCGTATGCGATTCCGACGTTACCCGACACTCGTCCGCCATAGTTACTGTAGGTCAGCGACATCTGGTTCGAATGCTGGCTGTCGAGGTTCGGGTTTCCATAGTCCACACGGTTGGTGGTCATCTCGTTGCGGTAAGGATTGAGCTGCCATATTCCGGGGCGCGATATGCGCATCTGATAGGCAAGACGCAGGTTGGAAGCCGACGTGAACTTATAGGTTAGCGAGAGGTTGGGCACAAGGTCGTTGAGCACGGATGTGAAGTCGCGGTATCCCTCGGGCCGAATCTTATAGTCGATTCCGGTGTGGGTATATTCCCATCGGAGTCCGGCTCTGCCCGAGAAGTTTCCGAAGGTGCCGGTGTAGGAGGCATACAGAGCCACTATATCCTGAAATTGCGTCATCTTCACGTGTTCGCCGTCGGCAATGGCCATCGACTCGTAGGTCATGCCGTAAAGTGGATACGAGTTGCCCCGGCTCCTCTGAAGTTCGGCCTTGGCACCGGCTTCGAGCGTATGGTTGCCGCCGAAGGGATTGGTGTAGTCAATCTGAGCGGTGTGGCGCATCGTGGAGTTGTCGCGCACGTTAGTGCCCCATATCCACGGCAGCGCGATACCCTCGGCACTGTGGCGGTGCTGCTCCGAGCGGTTGTCGTTGTCGTAGTCGTTGAAGAGATATGAGGCCACAATGTGGTGGCCCGACTTTCCGAAGTTGCGCTGATACGACAGCTGTCCCGACAGGCCGAGATAGCTTCCGTGGTTGCTCCACTCGCGCACATAGCTCCAGCGGCGTTCGCCGGCGGCCGCGGTCATGCTGAAGTCGTTGCGCGTGTCTTGCCAGCTGAGGTTCCGGCCGAAGTTGAACGAGAACGTCAGCAGATTGAGCGTGTCGGGTTCCCATGAGAGATTGAAGCTGGCACCGGTATAGTTCCAGTTGCTGGAGCCGGTCGACTTCTCAGTCTGCGTGCGGTCGGTCTCCGAAAGAAGGTTCTCGAAAGTCGCCGTGGAATACGTATGGCGTGCGGGATAGACGCGGCTGTCGTTGTAGTTGGCGTTAAGCGAAGCCGTTACGTTTCCTATTTTGGTACGGCCGTAGCCGCTTATGCCGCTGTTGGAGACATTATGCCAGAGCGAGATGTTGGCCAGATACCCTTCGAGGTTCTGCTTCCCTGCGGTAACGATATTGAGTATGCCTCCGGTTCCTTCTGCGTCGTATTTGGCACCCGGCTCCGTAATCACCTCAATCTTCTTTATCGAGGAGGCCGGCATCGACTTCAATATGGTCTTGGGGTCGCCCGAAAGCATCGGGTCTTCCTTGCCGTTGAGATATATCTTGAAGTTTGACTGTCCCTTAACCTTGATGTTCTCCTGCGCGTCGACCGACACCATCGGCACCTTTCTCAACATCTCGAGCGTTGAGCTTGTGGTGCGCGAGGGGTCTTCCTCCGCATTGTAGGTGAGCGTGGCTCCGTCGCTTTCGATGAGTTTCCGCTGCCCGGTAACCACTACTTCGCCGAGCGTCTCGCTGTCGGCGGCGAGAGCGATGCGCCCGAGGTCTACAGAAGGAGACTTGGCAGTGAGCGTAAAGCGGCGTGAGGCCGGCTTCATGCCTACGTACTCCGTTTTGAGCAGATAGTGGCCGGGAGCGGAAAGGGTGTGGCGAAAACTGCCGTCCATGTCGGCTGCGTCGGCCGCCACAGCTTTTATAGAGTCAGGAAGAAGATAGATTCTGTAGGTCGCACCCGGACAAGGCTCGTCGCCGGCGCCCTCCACGATGCGTCCGCCTACCGAATAGCCGGCGGCAGAGGCCGACAGAGCTGTCAGCAATGCAAGGGCGATGTTAAGGATAGTTTTCATTATCAGTAAATGTTTATCTATCACATAGACGAACTTGTCCGGGTTTTGTTACAGTCTCGGTTTTAAATCAGAGTATTCCTCCGTTGTTTCCTCCGCCCGACGAAGAGCGGTCGTCGGTCTGCACGTCGGCGTCGGTGCGCCTCACGTTGCTGCGCAGATTGCCGAAATACCAGGATATTGAGAAAGATACGCTCCAGCAACGCGACGTGTAGCGGCTGTAGTTTCTCATCGCTTCGCTCCACGACTCTCTCTTGAAGGTGCGGTTTTTCTGGAAGAAATTGTTTGCGCCGAGTGTCAGCGAGAGGGCATCGTTTTTCAGGAATGTACGTGTCAGCGACATTCCGTAGTAGTACCATCCGTCGCGCGTGGAGGTCAGCGAGATTCGTCCCCAGTCCTTGCCGCCGTATGCACCGAGACGCAGACGCCAGGGCATCGTGTAGTCGAACGACGCACCGAAGTTGCCTGTCCATCCGCTGGCCTTCAGTTTTTCGGGCGAGCCGGGGCGCGTTCCGAAGAGCGGATTGGGCGCGTCGAGGTTCAGATACTCCACGCGTCCGTTGAGGGTGAAGCGCATGCGCGGCGTGATGTTATAGTTGAGGAAACCCGAGAGGGTTGTGCTCTGGCTTTTGCCGAGGTTTGCCTCTGTCTCGTAAATGATTCCGTCGTCCACGTATGTGTAGCGGCTTATGGCGTTGTTGATCTGTGCGTATTCAAGACTGATGTTGCCGCCGATGAGCCGGGTGAAGTTTGAGTAGGTGAGCGTTATCTTATTGCTCCTCTCGCTTCCCAGGTCGGGATTGCCGGTCATCACCAGGTATTCGGAATATTTCACCTGAAAGGGGTTCACCTGATTTAGCGTCGGACGTGATATACGCATCTGATATGCCAGACGCAGGCTGTGGGCCGGCGAGAAGGAATAGCTCACGGCGGCGTTGGGCACCACGTCGTTGAGGCGGGTGGTGAAGTCGGGCGTGTCTCCCGCACGGAAGTCCATACCCATGCGGGTATGCTCGTATCTGACGCCGGCTTTCACTCCGTAGGGGCCATAGCTGCCGGTATAAGACGCGTAGGCGGCGGCGATGTCCTGAAACTGCTCTACGTCTGTTCTCACGCTGGCCGTCATGTCGTCAGGACGGTCTCCGGTCATGTCGTGTCCGAGCGCATAGTTGCGACGGAACACACCTTTGAGACCGGCCTCGACGAGGTGTTTCTCTCCGCCGAGGGGAAGGGCATAGTCAATCTGCGCTGTGTGTTCGTTTGAGCTGTTGTCGCTCAGGAGGTCGCTCCATTCGGGCATGGTGTAGCCGCTCATTTCGACGAACCGGCGCGTTAAGTTCAGTTTTTGGGTGCTTCTGTTGTAAAGATAAGAGGCTATGAGGTGATGCCCCTGCGGACCGAAAGTATGCTGATAGGAGGCTCCGGTCCTCAGACCGAGAGTATTCATATAGCCTCCGTCGCCTATCCTGTGGTATCCGCGGATGAAGCTCCCCTCTCTATCGAAGAGAGCGGATGTCTCGTCGAATTTCTTGATTCCGGCGTGCATCGAGTTGAACGAGAAATTGACCGTAAACAGATTCAGCGTGTCCGGTTCCCACGAAAGGTCGAGTCCTCCGCCGAAATAGTTGAAGGCGAACTTCTGGAGCGTGGTCGACTCAAGGCGGTAGTCGGTGGGATTATCGAGATATAGAGTCGTGTTGCTGTTATACTGCTCCTGCGGATGGATATGGTTGTCGGCAAACTCGAAGTGGGCGCTGGCCATGAGGTCGCCCCGGCGCATGCGTCCCGAGAGGCCGGCCTGCACGCTCTCGCTCGACAGCGATGCCTGCACTCCCCCGGCATACCCTTCGTTGCGCTGTTTGCGCACTGTAACGAAATTCAGTATTCCCGCCGTTCCCTCGGCGTCGTATTTTGCTCCGGGCTCATTGATGACTTCGATTTTCACCACCGACGATGCGGGCATCGACTTCAATATCTGTCCGGGGTTTGACGAGAACATCGGGTCTTCTTTGCCGTTGACGTAGATTTTGAAGTTCGACTGCCCGTTGACCTGAATGTTGTCCTGTCCGTCGACAGTTACGGCCGGCACTTTACGCAGCATCTCGAGCAGCGACGACGAGGCCGACGATGGATCCTCGTCCACATTGTAGCTCACCTTCTCGCCGTTTGACTGCACTACCGGCTTCTTGGCCGAGACCACCACCTCCTCGAGGTTCTCGTATGTGGGAGCGCTGAGGGTTGAGTCGGGCGTCTCCGGGGCCTTACTCTGGGCGAACATTGCCGCCGGAGCGGCAGCCAGAACAAGAGATGAAAGTAATTTTGTTTTCATAATGTTTTGAGTGGCGTTGAATGTTTTTCAGACTCAGCAATGAGTCGCTATAAAGAATGTTTTTTCGTTTTGTTTTGGCGGTAAGCTGCGGCTTCGGGTCTCTCTGTCGGTCGGCCTTGGCTTTCAACCACGGTGCAAAGTTAGTAATTAATTTAGTACTATGCAATACTTACTACTGATTTATCACAAGTACTTAGCTGTATACACGGCAATAATTATCCCCTAACACGTTAAGTGCCAGGGGATATGATAAATTAATAAATTTTTGTCTTCGGATGTATTTTTTGTCGCCCGTCAGAACACATAGCCCAGACCGACGGTGAAGAAGCCTCCTCCAGTGTCATTCATCAGCGAATACTTGCCTTGAACCGACAGCTTGAGATTCTGCGTGAAATAAAGGTCGAAGCCGCCGCCGAAATCGAAGCCACCGCGGCTGTCAGACGATTTGTCGGACGAATAGCTCCAGTTGTTGAACGTTACTCCCGCAAGGGGATAGAGCTTGAATGCCTTGGCCACACGGAAAGGGAAGTGCATGTCGATGCTTGCTTCGAAGCCGGCCTTGCCGTTGTTCTGCACGATGTAGCCTATCTCGGGCGCAATCCTCACATGTTCGGCAAAAGAATACTGAAAGTAGACATCGACCATACCGCTGCGGTTGAATGTGGCATAGCCTCCCGCCACGCCGAGAACCTTTTCGCCACGCTGGGCATTGGAAGTAAAGCCGCACACCGCAATAAGCAGTGCGGCGAAAAGTGCCGTTGTACGGGTAAGTATATGCTTTCTCATATTTAATTTAGGTGTGGATATGTTGGCCGGGACTACCGGTTCACTTCCTATAACGAAATATATCTTAGAAACATTTAATCTTAATAAAAGTTTTTGTTAATTTTGTAATCTAAAACCTCTGACTAAAATGACTGAATCGCTATATCTGAGAGTGACGGCGGCGTCCGGACCCGTGAAAGTGGCCGATGTAGAGCATAATCTCCGGATTCTAAAAGATATAATCGAAAGATGCTCCGAGAGGGGTGTCAACGTGGCGGTAACGCCTGAACTTTCGCTTACGGCCTATACCTGCGCCGATCTCTTCCGTATGCCCGCACTCCTCGACCGCGCGGAGAGGGGGTGCGTGGAGCTTGCCGAGGCCACAGCCTCCACCGGACTGACAATCGCCTTCGGCGCGCCGCTCCGTTGTGCCGGCCGGCTCTTCAACTGCGCCGTAATAGCTTCCGACGGCCGGATACGGGGAGTAGTGCCTAAGACGTTCCTCCCCGACTACAATGAGTTTTACGAACGCCGCTGGTTTGCATCGGCCGACGAGACGCCCGCCGGATGCGACTCAATAGCTATATGCGGAGAAAGCTACCCTTTCGGCACCGACATTCTGTTTAATATAGGAGGTGTGCTGACTGCGGTCGAGATATGTGAAGACCTCTGGGTGCCGGTATCGCCCGGATGCCGCGCCTCGCAGGCTGGCGCCACGGTTACGCTCAATCTGTCGGCGAGTCCGGAGCTGATTGGCAAGAACGATTACGTCATGCAGCTCGTGAAGGGGCAGAGCGCCAGATGCAGGTGTGTCTATGCCTACGCTTCGGCAGGCACCGGCGAATCTTCAACCGATCTCGTGTTCTCCGGGCAGCACGTGATAGCCGAAGACGGCTCTATTCTCGACGGCGGCCGACCCTTCCTCGAAAGGATAGAAAGCCACGGCTCGATAGGAATCGCTGTAGCCGATGCCGACATCGAGAAGCTCACCGACGACCGCCGCTATATGCAGACATTCGCTCAGGGCTCGGAGGACATCACGCCTTACCGCGTGGCCGACTGCGGACCCACACGCCTGCACGATGTGGCCGGGGAGCTGCTGAGATACGTCGACCCCTCCCCCTTCGTGCCTTCCGACCAGGGAAGGCTCAACTCGCGATGCGACGACATCTTCGCCATCCAGGCGGCGGGACTCGTGAAGCGACTTGAAGCCACCGGATGCAAAAGCCTGACGGTAGGCATCTCCGGCGGTCTCGACTCGACGCTTGCCCTTCTCGTGGCCGTCAAGGCTTTCGACATACTCGGTCTTGACCGGAAGGGGATACACGGCATCACTATGCCCGGATTCGGAACTACGGGACGCACACACTCCAACGCCGTCGAAATAATGACGCTTCTCGGAGTGTCGATAAAGGAGATTCCTATCGGAGAGGCTGTCAACCTACACTTCCGCGACATAGGCCACGACCCGGAAATCAAAGATACCACCTACGAGAACTGCCAGGCACGCGAACGCACCCAGATTCTGATGGACTATGCCAACCGTACCGGCGGAATGGTACTCGGCACCGGCGACCTGTCGGAGCTGGCTCTCGGCTGGTGTACCTATAACGCCGACCAGATGTCGATGTATGGCGTCAACGCCTCGGTGCCCAAGAGCCTGGTGAAATATCTCGTAACCCGCTATGCCCGCGAGTGCGGCGACGAAGCCCTGAGCCACGCACTCCTCGACATAGCCGCCACGCCTATCAGCCCCGAGCTGCTCCCGAGCGACGAAAACGGAGAGATAGCACAGAAGACCGAAGACCTCGTGGGCCCCTACGAGCTTCACGACTTCTTCATCTACCATACCCTGCGTTCGGCCTTCCCTCCGCGCAAAATCTTCTTCCTCGCCCTCAAAGCCTTCGGGGGCAAATACGACCGTGCGACCGTAAAACACTGGCTCTCGACCTTCTACCGGCGCTTCTTCAACCAGCAGTTCAAGCGCTCGTGCATGCCCGACGGGCCAAAGGTCGGAAGCGTCTGCCTCTCGCCCCGAGGCGACTGGCGCATGCCTTCCGACGCATCGTCGCGCCTCTGGCTCGATGAGGTTTCGCAATTATAATTTGGCCATTCGGGATTTTTTCACTAATTTTGAAATAATTTCGCCAAATGGAAAAAGATGCTTCTACCGAAGGTATTTCCTTCGCCGACGACATAAACAAGGCTCTCGCCGTCTTAAAAAACGGCGGGATAATCCTTTACCCTACCGATACGGTGTGGGGCATCGGGTGCGACGCCTCATGCTCGGAAGCCGTGCGACGCATTTTCGACCTCAAGCGCCGGGCCGACAGCAAGTCGATGCTCTCGCTTGTAGACTCGGAGGCCATGCTCGACCGAACGGTCAGAGACATACCCGAAGTGGCATGGCAGCTCATTGAGGCGGCCGTAGACCCGCTCACCATAGTCTACGACCATCCCGTAGGTCTCGCGCCTGAACTGTTAGCACCCGACGGGTCGGCGGGAATAAGGATTACGTCGGGCCGCGTGGCCCGCGAGCTGTGCCGACGACTCCGACGCCCCATAGTATCAACTTCGGCCAACATCAGCGGCGAAAAGGCTGCCACCGACTTCGCCTCAATCTCAAAAGAGATAACCGACGGCGTAGACTATGCCATAGCTCACGACAGGGAATGCGGGGCCGACGCCCGCCCCTCGGCCGTGATAAAACTCGGCGACGGCGGACTCGTGAAGATTCTCAGATAGCCCTTCAGGAATGATAAGCGAGAAGATGCAGAGACTGAAATATGTGGCCACCGACCTCATTACGGGCGGGGCGGCATTCTTTCTGTTCAACGGCTATCGCTTCTCCATATTCGGCGAGAGGGTCGGACATACATTCGCCGACTTTGTCGGAATGCCCAAGCTCCTTGCCGAGCAGATAATAATCCCCCTTGTGCTGCTCTGCATCTACTGGCTTTCGGGGTATTACAACCACCCTTTCAAGAAGTCGAGGCTGCAGGAGTTCATGACCACCATCTTCTCGTCGGTCTTCGCCACGCTCCTCATCTTCCTGGCGCTGCTCACCAACGACCTGACGCTGATAGTGAGCACCAACTATCTGATGCTCGTAACCCTCTTCGGCATACTCTTTTCGCTGACCTACGCGGGCCGACTGCTCGTTACCTCGCTTACGCTGAGAAGCATGAGGCGCCACCGCTGGCGCGAGTCGGCCGTGATAGTAGGAGCCTCGGCCGAAGGCAGGGAGATGGCCGCGCGACTGAGCGGAACCGACAAGTTTCCCAACTACGCCATCGTGGCCTTCGCGCGTATTCCCGGAGAGAAGGATGCTCCCGACCTGCAGGCTCCCGTAGTAGAGCTCGACGCTCTCGCATCGCTGATTGCCGACAAAAACGTGAAACAGATCTTCATCGCGCCCGAGAAGATGGACGACCGGCTCGTGCTCTCGATGGTAAACCGACTGTTTCCCCTCGGGACCACCATACGCATAGCTCCCGACACTCTCGACTATGTAACGTCGTCGATTCATCTTCAGGACATCTACGCCGAACCGTTTGTCGACCTCACGAGTCCCAAGGTGAGCGAGGCGAGCAAAAACATCAAGCGGCTCATCGACGTAGTGTTCTCGCTCATAGCCCTCGCCGTCCTTGCCATCCCCATGGCGTGGATAGCAGTGTCGGTGAAACGCGGTTCCAAAGGCCCCGTGCTCTACCGGCAGCAGCGCATAGGATACAGGCAAAAGCCGTTCAACATACTCAAATTCCGGACTATGCGCATCGATGCCGAAGCAGCGGGTCCGCAGCTCACGTCCGACTCCGACTCAAGAGTCACACCTGTCGGACGGACGCTGCGCAAATACCGGCTCGACGAGCTGCCGCAGTTCTGGAACGTGTTGCGCGGCGACATGTCGATAGTAGGTCCCCGTCCCGAACGTGCCTTCTTTATCAGGCAGATAGTAGACAAGGCGCCCTACTACACTCTCGTGCACCAGGTGCGCCCCGGCATCACCTCATGGGGAATGGTGAAGTACGGCTATGCCTCGTCGGTCGACGAGATGGTGGCCCGCACACGCTACGACCTCATCTATCTCTCCAACATGTCGATAGCCGTGGATTTCAAAATCATGATATATACCGTGAAGACGGTCGTTACCGGTCAAGGGAAATGAACGCGTCAGAGACAGACAAACAATATCAATGGCATATAAGGAACATCATAACAGTCTGACACGCTTCTGGTTCAAGGTGGTGATGTGGCGTGAGAAGCACATCAAGGAACGTTCGTTTCTTGTGATGCTGGCACTCGTGGTCGGCATCATAGGAGGTCTGGCCGCCCAGCTCCTCAAGTTTCTCATCCACACCATATCGAGCAGCCTGACTTCGCACATCCAGTCGACCACGGCCAACTGGATATACCTTGTGCTCCCCATGGCGGGCATCATCATCACGGTGCTGTTCGTCAAATATGTGGTGAAAGACAACATATCCCACGGAGTCACGCGCGTGCTCTATGCCATATCGCAGCGCAAGTCGCGGCTGAAGAAGCATAATATGTGGGCCTCGCTCATATCGTCGTCCATCACCATCGGGTTCGGCGGCTCGGTCGGTGCCGAGGGTCCCATAGTATTCACCGGGTCGGCCATAGGCTCCAATCTCGGTCAGGCTTTCCGCCTCTCACCCAAGATTCTGATGATACTCGTCGGGTGTGGTGCGGCGGCGGGAATAGCAGGCATCTTCCGCGCTCCCATCGCGGGTATGCTTTTCACGCTCGAGGTGCTGATGATCGACCTCACCGGCACCACCATAATGCCGCTGCTGCTGTCGTCGATAGCCGGAGCCACCGTGGCCTACGTGATGGAGGGCTACAGTGCGGAGTTCTTTTTCGTGCAGAGCGAACCATTCTTCACACGTAAGATTCCGTATTCGATTCTTCTCGGCGTCTTCACCGGATTCATCTCGCTCTACTTCACCATCGTGATGACACGCATGGAGGGATTTTTCCGCAAGGTGAAAAGCTCATGGCTCAAAGTGATAATAGGAGGCACGCTGCTGGCGCTGCTCATTTTCCTCTTCCCTCCTCTATTCGGCGAGGGCTACGGAGCCATCAACAACCTGCTCGACGGAGACCCCTCGTCGATTGTGAACGGCACATTCTTCTATGTGGACCGCAACGACACCTGGTTCATCGCCCTCTACATAGCCCTCATCGTGCTGACAAAGGCTTTCGCCACGAGCGCCACAAACGGAGCCGGAGGCGTGGGCGGCACATTCGCCCCCTCGCTATTCGTAGGAGCCATGGCCGGATTCCTCTTCGCGTACCTAATGAACCAGTTTTGGCCCGAGATAGGTATCTCCAACAAGAATTTCGCGTTGCTCGGCATGGCCGGAGTTATGAGCGGCGTGATGCACGCGCCCCTGATGTCGATCTTCCTGACGGCCGAGATGACGGGAGGCTACGACCTCTTCCTGCCCCTTCTGATAGTCTCGACGCTCGCCTACATGACGGTAAGGATGTTTCAGCCTTACAGTCTCTACACCATGCGTCTGGCCCGGAAAGGTGAACTTTTCACCCACGAGAAGGACAAGGCCGTGCTCTCGTTGCTTAAGGTTGACAACGTGATTGAGCGTGACTTCAAGACCGTTACGCCCGAAATGAACCTCAAGGAGGTGGTCGACATAATTGCCACATCGAAGCGCAACCTCTTCCCGGTGGTCGACAAGGCGGGAAACTTCAAGGGAGTGGTGCTCCTCGACGACATACGCAACATCATGTTCCGCCCCGACCTATATAAGAAGATGCACGTGAGCCGGTTCATGTCGACCCCTCCGGCGCACATCGACCTCAAGACTCCGATGGAGGAAGTGATGAAGATATTTGACTCGACCCATGCCTGGAACCTCCCTGTGGTGGATGGCGACAAATACGTCGGTTTTGTCAGCAAGTCAAAGATATTCAGCTCTTACCGGGCATTGCTACGACACTACACCGACGACTGACAACTGATTACATCTATGGATAAGAAAGATATTAAGATAGTGTTTTTCGGCACACCGGAGTTCGCCGCCGAGTCGCTCAGAAAACTGGTCGACAACGGCTTCGATATCGCCGCCGTCGTTACCGCCCCCGACAAACCCGCCGGACGCGGACACAGGCTGCTGCAGAGTGACGTCAAGAAAGAGGCGCTGCTTCACGACCTGCCGGTGCTTCAGCCACGCAACCTCAAAGACCCGGCTTTCATCGACGAACTAAAAGCCATCGGAGCCGACCTTTTTATTGTAATCGCTTTCCGTATGCTTCCCGAGGCGGTGTGGCAGATGCCTCCGATGGGATGTTTCAACCTCCACGCCTCGCTCCTGCCGGCCTATCGTGGCGCCGCTCCCATAAACCGCGCCATCATCAACGGCGAGACCCGCACAGGCGTTACCACCTTCTTTCTGAAACATGAGATAGATACCGGCGACATCCTCGCCCGCGAGGAGATAGAAATCGGACCGGACGAGAACGTCGGTTCGGTCTACGACAGACTCATGCGCCTCGGAGCCGACATGACATGCCGCACCGTGGAGAGTATTGCCGACGGCTCGCTGCATCCCATTCCCCAGCCCGACGGTGAATATGTGCCTGCACCAAAGATATTCAGACCCGACTGCGAGATAGACTGGAACGCTTCCGCCCGACAGATACACAATCTCGTCAGAGGTCTCTCCCCCTACCCCTGTGCCCGCACTACGGTGGTGGAAAAATCGGGACGTCCCATCGAGGCGAAGATAATCTCTACCCGTATCACCGACGAAATGCCCGACGACCTTGCCGACGCCGCTCCCGGCACAGTGTCGGCCACGCGCAAGCATTTGGTTGTCAAGACCGGCGATGGCGTAATCGAGATACTCTCGCTGCAGCCCTCCGGCAAGAAACCGATGGAGGCATCGGCCTTCCTGCTCGGATATGCACCCGACAGTTGCCGAACTTCCGATTTCTAACCTATCAGTATATGACCACCGATAAGACCGCCTGTCTGATTCTTGCCGACGTGCTCCATTCGCAGGGCGTGAGGGATGTGGTCGTGTCGCCCGGATCGCGCAACGCACCGCTGACTCTTGCCTTCGACGATAAGGAGGAGATGCGTCTGACCGTCGTTACCGACGAGCGTTCGGCGGCATTCGTCGCCCTCGGACTCGCGCAGGCCTCGCGCCGTCCGGTGGCTGTGGTGTGCACGTCGGGGTCGGCTCTGCTCAACTTCGGCCCGGCCGTGGCGGAGGCTTACTATCAGGGGATTCCGCTAATCGTCATATCAGCCGACAGGCCCCAGCAGTGGATCGATCAGGACGACTCGCAGACTATCCGCCAGTTCGAGGCTCTCGACAACTACGTGAAGCGCAGCTACGATATCCCCGACTGCGAGATGCCTGAGCAGGAGCAGCTGTGGCTCGCCAACCGTCTGGCAAACGACGCATGCCTCACGGCCCTGAGCCCGAAGCAGGGGCCCGTGCATATCAACGTGCAGCTGCACGCTCCGCTCACCCGCCCCGGAGAGCCTCTGCCCCCGCAGCGCGTGGTGGAAACCGTCGTTCCGGAAGACCGGATTTCGCGCGAACAGGCCCGTGCGCTCGCCGAAGAGGCCGACGGGGCGCGGATTCTTGTGGTAGCCGGATTCATGCAACCCGACGCAAGGCTCAACCGAGCCCTGGCAGAGTTCTCCACACTTCCCAACGTCTACGTGCTCCACGAGACAATCGCCAACCTCCACATCGGCGCAGGATGCTCGGCGGTAGATACGCTTATCGGATCTCTGTCAGACGATGAACGGCGACGCATGGCGCCCGACCTCGTGATTACCGTTGGAGGCGCCCTTGTGAGCCGGTTCATCAAGCAGTATCTCCGAGCGTTCCCGCCTCGCCTCGGGCATTGGAGCGTCGGACACAGCCATACGACGGTAGACTGCTTCAAATCGCTGACTAAAAGAATAATGGCACGCCCGGCCTCATTTTTCAGCCGATTCGGCGGAGCTCTCGCGACCAGACTGCTGCCGCAGGGGTATGCCGCTGAATGGGAGATGGTGAGGCAGCGGGCATTCAGCCGCCACGACGCATACGTTGGGACGGTAGGCTGGAGCGACATGAGGGCGATGCAGACGATATTCAGCAGCCTCAGGCCAGACATCAACGTGCAGCTCTCAAACGGCACCCCCGTGAGATACGCGCAGCTGCTTCAGCGCAAGACCCCGCACGCCGAGTTCTGCAACAGGGGCGTGTCCGGAATAGACGGATGCACCTCGACGGCTGTAGGCGCCTCCCTGGCATACGGCGGACTGACTCTGCTCATCACCGGCGACCTTTCGTTCACCTACGACCTCTCGGCACTCACTTCGGCAGCCAACGCGAGTCGGCTCCGCATAATCGTGATGTGCAACGGAGGCGGCGGGATATTCCGTTTCGTGGCCACCACGGCCTCTCTTGAAGAGGGTATCCGCGAAAAATACTTCTGCACTCCTCCGGCAGTCGACCCGGAGCCTCTGGCAGCCGCCTTCGGTCTCGCCTTCATGTCGGCTTCGTGCGAAGAGGAGCTGCGTCAGGCACTGCCCCGACTCCTCGGAGAATCGGACAGAGCAGTGATTCTCGCGGTTCGCACCCCCGCCGAGGAATCTGCAACTATTCTCAGAAATTACTTTAACACAATATCCGACAAATGATCAACTGGAAACCTATAAAGGAATATACCGACATCCTTTTCGAACAATTCGAGGGGATAGCTAAAATCACCATCAACAGGCCGCAGGTCTACAATGCCTTCCGGCCGCTCACTAACGCCGAGATGCTCGACGCCATGTCGATATGCCGCGAACGCAACGACATCGGCGTGGTAGTGCTCACGGGCATCGGCGACAAGGCATTCTGCTCGGGAGGCGACCAGAACGTGAAGGGCGTAGGCGGATACATCGACGACAACGGGGTGCCCCGCCTCAACGTGCTCGACCTGCACAAGGCAATCCGCTCGCTGCCGAAACCGGTTATCGCCATGGTGAACGGCTACTCCATCGGCGGTGGCAACGTGCTCCAGGTGGTGTGCGACCTCTCGATCGCTTCCGAAAACGCGCGTTTCGGACAGACCGGTCCGAAAGTGGGCAGCTTCGACGCAGGCTTCGGCTCGTCGTATCTCGCTCGCTGTGTAGGCCAGAAGAAGGCCCGCGAAATCTGGTTCCTCTGCAAGCAGTACACGGCTCAGGAAGCTCTCGAAATGGGCATGGTCAATGCCGTAGTGCCATTCGACAAGCTTGAAGAGACCACCGTGGAATGGTGCCGCACCATCCTCAAACGCTCCCCCATGGCTATCCGCATGATTAAGCGCGCCCTCAACGCCGAGCTCGACGGCCAGCACGGACTCATGGAGTTTGCCGGCGACACTACCCTGATGTACTACCTCATGGCCGAGGCCCAGGAGGGGAAAAATGCTTTCCTCGAAAAACGCGACCCCGACTTCGACCAGTTCCCCAAATTCCCCTGAGAAACATCTTTCTGAAATATGCGTTTCGCATTCGCTCCCTACACCCTCCGGTTTCGCAATCCGGCGGGCACTTCGCGAGGG
The DNA here is from genome assembly GCA_945873625.1 of uncultured Porphyromonadaceae bacterium. Lineage (GTDB taxonomy): Bacteria > Bacteroidota > Bacteroidia > Bacteroidales > Muribaculaceae > Lepagella. Next base: position 147,100 of record CAMCDS010000002.1, read on the forward strand.
GTCTTGCTTGAAAAGCCGACCTATCTGCTGAAAGTGTTTGACGAAAACGACCCCTCCCGTTTCGGCCTTGGCGAGGCTCCCGTCTTTCCGGGACTCTCGCCCGAGGCCGGGCCGGGTTATGAACTGAAGCTCATCGAGCTCCTCGCCAATGTAGCGCTCGGGCGCCCCACTGACCTCTCGCGCTTCTCGTCGATACAGTTCGGCCTCGAGCAGGCGCTCCTCGACTACTCGCTGGGGTGCCGCGGACTGTACTACCCCTCCACATTCACGGCCGGGAAATCGACCGTTACTATCAACGGCCTCGTATGGATGGGCACGCTCGACGAGATGCTCGGGCGCATCGAGGAGAAGGTGCAGGCCGGCTTCAAGTGCATAAAACTCAAGATTGGCGCCATCGACTGGGAGAAGGAGGAGCTGATGATTTCGTCGCTCAGAGAGCGGTTCCCGGCCGACACTCTCGAAATAAGGGTAGACGCCAACGGCGGATTCCCGATGGACGCCGCCCTCCCCCGCCTCGCCTGGCTCGCCTCGATGGGCGTACATTCAATAGAGCAGCCTATCCCGGCCGGCAACCGGGAGCTTATGGCTTTCCTCTGCGAGGTGTCGCCCCTGCCGATAGCTCTCGACGAGGAGCTGATAGGAATCAGCGAGACCGAGGATAAGGTGAGGCTTCTCGACACCGTGAAACCACGCTATATAATACTCAAACCGGCTCTTTGCGGAGGTTTTTCCGGCGCTTTGGAATGGATACGCCTCGCCGGCGAAAGGGGTATCGGCTGGTGGATCACCTCTTCACTCGAATCCAACGTCGGACTCAACGCGCTCGCGCAGTTCACGGCCTCACTGTCGCCCTCCATACCGCAGGGTCTCGGCACGGGAGGTCTGTTCACCAACAATTTCGACTCACCCCTGCGTCTTGACGGTCAGCTGCTCGGATATGACCCGAACAGGCAGCCTGACCGCGACTATTTCAACTCACTCGAATGGAGGATATAGAACTGCGGCGCCTCTGGTGGGCGCTGGCCATGCAGTGGGGATGCGGAGCGTCCTGTATTCAGGCTCACACCTCAGGCTCGACGGGGAAGCCGAAGGAGATTCTGCTCCCGCGCGAGGCCGTAAGACTGAGCGCCATGCGCACGAACGCCTATTTCGGCATCAACGCCGATTCGAGGCTCCACAGCTGCGTGTCGCCTGAGTTCATAGGGGGCAAGATGATGATGATACGCGCATTAGAGGCCGGATGCGCGATGACATACGAACCTCCCTCCAACCGCCCGATTCTCTCCCCCTGCGGTGTCATCGACCTTCTGGCTGTAGTGCCCTCAATGATGCACCATATTCTCTTACGCAGGAAAGAAGGCACACTTCCCGACATACGTGCCATCCTGGTCGGAGGCTCGGCCATACCTGCCGGGCTGCGACGCGACATAGCCGCAAGCGGACTCGACGCCTACGAGACCTACGGCATGACGGAGACCTGCTCCCACATAGCCTTGCGTCGAATCGAGACCGACGAAAAACCTTTCACCCCGCTCCCCGGCATAAGCGTCGCCGCCGACGCCCGCGGATGCCTCGTGATAGAAGTGCCGGGAATCGACCGGCCGGTCTTAACCAACGACATAGCGGAGTTTTCCGACGGAGGGTTCCGCATACTCGGACGCGCGGATTCCGTGATAGTTACCGGGGGAAGAAAAGTCTATCCCGAAGACGTGGAGCGGCGTATGGCCGACCTTATCCCCGGCACGTTTGTCGTGGCCGGCCATAAATCGGAACTATGGGGCGAAGAGATAACCTTATGGATTGACGCCGACTGCGCTCCCGAGGAGTTCACACCGGCCGACTCGCTTGCGGCTCTCGTCCGCTCCCGCCTCGCCCCCTGGGAGACTCCCAAACGGTATTACCGCGGCCGCATACCGCTGACGCCGTCGGGCAAGGTGGTGCGTCGCTCGCTCCCTTTCCCCGACTGACATCGGCCCGATATTCCCTGCGAAAGCATCTTTTTTTGTAAAAAGCGCTAAATAATTTGCCAAAACAGAGATAATTGGCTAAATTCGCGTGTTGTACAGGTATGCGCTGCCTGCCATGCCCTTCGCGGCCGTGCGGCGCATGGTCATTTTAATAGCTAACTATTCAGTCAGAGAGGCAATGACTTCATTGTGATCCTTGGCGTAAATTCAACTCAAACTGTCATGAGTAAACCTTATGTAATCGGAATAGACATAGGAGGCACCAACACTGTCTTCGGCATTGTCGACGCCCGCGGTCAGGTAGTGGCCATCGATTCGGTGAAAACACTTAAACACGCTGATTTCGACGATTATATCGCACAGCTCAAAGAAGGAGTGGAGCGTCTGCTCCGCGCCAACGACGCCGAAGACAAGATACAGGGAATAGGCATCGGCGCCCCCAACGCCAACTATTACACCGGCGAGATCATCAATCCGCCGAACCTCCCCTGGGGCCCCGTCATCCCTCTGGCACGCAAAGTGAGCGAGGCCTTCAACGGCATCCCCGTGGCCATCACCAACGACGCCAACGCCGCCGCCCTCGGCGAAATGACCTACGGCGCCGCCCGCGGAATGCGCGACTTCATCATGATTACCCTCGGCACGGGTGTCGGCTCGGGCATCGTGGTCAACGGACAGCTCGTCTACGGCCACGACGGCTTTGCAGGTGAGCTCGGCCACGTAATCGTGAAGCGCAACAACGGACGTATCTGCGGATGCGGACGCACCGGCTGCCTCGAGGCCTACTGCTCGGCCACCGGCGTGGCCCGCACCGCCCGCGAGTTCCTCGAAGTGCGCACCGAGCCGTCGGAGCTCCGCAACCTCCAGATAGAAGACATCACTTCGAAAGACGTCTACGACGCCGCCATTGCCGGCGACAAGCTTGCCAAAAATATCTTCGACTACACCGGAACTATTCTCGGACAGGCATTTGCCGACATGATTGCCTTCTCCAGCCCGCAGGCCATCATCCTCTTCGGCGGACTTGCCAAGAGCGGCGACCTGTTGCTGAAGCCCCTCAACGAGGCGCTCAACAAGGCCATCCTCCCCATCTTCCGCGGCAAGACGAAGATCATCCTCTCTGAGCTTCGCGAAAGCGACGCCGCCGTGCTCGGCGCCTCCGCTCTCGGATGGGAAGCCAAATACCGCGCCGACCTCCCGGCCGGCAACAACGGCACGCAGAACCGCAACCTCCCCATCGAGGTGCCGGCCGAATGACAACCGGAAGCCGTCGCTGACAGTTACGGCACAGATTCATATAAAACCGCCTTGCGGCGTGTGGAAAAGGCGCGTGTGTTTGACCCCTTCGGGCACGCGGGACTGACCCCTTTGGGCGAAATAAGATTGACCCTTGCGGGCGAAATAAAAATGCCCCCTGTCGAAGCATCGGCAGGGGAATTTTTTTGTAGCTTTGAGACACCTTGTCTTGGCACGGCGGGGATCAATCTCAAAAACTACAGAATATGATTGCAAAATTAAAAA
>CAMCDS010000003.1 GCA_945873625.1 uncultured Porphyromonadaceae bacterium
GCATGGAGTCAAATTGCTCCATGATTGAAAAAATTCCTCCAAAAGGTGTGAGTTTCTCAGATTTTATTGCTACCTTTGCCATGTCTTGTTACGATTTAAGCTTGTTTTAAATTGCAACACTAAGATAGGTGAAAAATCTGACATAGCAAAATCCTGAGCAACTTTTTGTTGCTCAGGTACTTATAAATAAAGTTAAATCAAAGTGTTGCGGAATTAAGGATTAGTATTTTGAACGATTATTTTTGCCATCAGATTCTGAAGCGTTTTTTTTCGAATGCAAAGGTATAAATTATTTTCTACACATGAGTGCAGTAGAGAACCTTTTCATTATCCGTAGCCAACGCTACGTCTGCGAAAAGTTAACTGCGACATTCACCTCGCAAGGAATGTCGCAGTTAATCAAAGGCTCATTCTATCCTGTTTTATAAACTTAATTAATACTAACAGGTGTTTAATTTATGCCCAAATAAAGGCATTTAGTTAAAATACCTTTAATATTAAAGAGCGGTTAAAAGAGGCTGTTTTTGTACCACATTTTGACCCCGAAAGGTCAAAGTGTACCACAATTTGTGGTACAGTACCACAAAAACACATTTCATAACTATCTGTAGCACAACTGACTATGAAAATTTTTGTGACCGCACTCGGATCACCCGAAGGGTCATCGAAAGATGACCCTTTTTGCGTGCCCGGTAGGCGCGGGCCAGTCGGCTCTGCACGGATGCGCGTCGGCCTTGTACGGACGCGATTAATCGCGTCTACATCGACAAAAAACATTTGATGCCAACATCGCCGGCGCGGCCGCGATTAATCGCCCCCCCCGATGGCTGATGGATAATAAAAAACGGCAGACGGCTGTAATTCACTGAATTACAGCCGTCTGCATCTCTGTCGGGGTGGCGAGATTCGAACTCGCGACCCCCTGCTCCCAAAGCAGGTGCGCTAACCGGACTGCGCTACGCCCCGATCGTCGGGAAGCGTGGCTCCGTTGCTGCGGCGACGCATAATGCCGTTGCCGTGCCGGAGACCCGTTTCCGTTTCAGATTGCAAAATTACTATTTTTTTGTGATTCCGCAAAATATTTCTTGCTCCGCCCTACCAGATGTAATAAGGGAACAGCGTTAAGGCCGCCAGCGTGCCGAGGGTAAGACCCATCACGAGCCATAGTATCACCCAGAAGAATGAGATGATGAACCCTATCCAGGCGAAGGTGCGCGGACGGTAGCCCAGCCCGATGCACGAAAACACCGCTCCGAGCAGCCAGAAGAGGCCTCCGGCGTAAGGCAGCCATCCGAAGCACACCGCCAGGCAGGCGAAGATGAACCCGATCGTTCCCCACTGACTGTTCATAGCAGAGAGTTGATTTTGCGGATTTTAAACGCGAGGGCGATGCGGAACACGCCGAAGCAGAGAAACGAGATGCCGAGGTAGAGCCATACGGCTATCCCGCCCGTGATGGGGCTCGACAGGAAAATTATCGAGAGGAATACCGTGGCGCAGAGCAGGCATATCATCCAGCCTATCCACGCCGGGGAGTAGGCCGAGAGCATTGCCGTCTCGCAGATGGAGTTGATGGCCGCGACGAGAATCCAGATGCCGACCACGATGATGAACGCCTCGGTGAGGAGCATGGCGGGGAGGGTGAAGAGCCAGGCGCCGGCCACGAGTTCGAGCAGGCCGAGCGCGAGCGCCCAGCCCCAGTTGCCCCCTATCCCGCTCGCCGTGAGGGCATAGATGCAGTTGAGCACACCGGCGGCGATCATGCATCCGGCGAAAGTGTAGGCCAGAGCCGCGAGCGAGGTCTCGGGGCTGCAGAAGAGCCATACGCCGATGCCGATGCAGAGGATGCCGGTGATGAGAGGAATCCACCAGAGTCGCGACAGCCCGTTCCTGATAGTAGAGATGCTTTTCATAATATAAATTTTTAATTGATGTGAATGTCCGAATCTCAATTGAACATTTACTCTAAAAACGCGGAGGGAGATGAATGGTTTATGCGAGGCGTAACGAATGTGAAAAAATATTTAATTTCGTCTATGAGGCCGGCATTGATGTTGCCGGCCTCCGTTGCTTATAAATGAATGGAGTCGCCTCAGAGATTGCGGGGCGGCTTTTTATCGCTCTGCACATTGGGGGTGAGCACTGGAAGCGAGAGGTTGTAGCGCAGCGCGAGGAAGCGCACGAGTATTATCGTGCCTGCCGAGCAAAGCTGGCTGAGGTAGGTGGCCCCGTGGGTTGCGAAGATTATCCAGTAGACGAATCCTCCGGCTATGCAGGCCGTGGCGTAGATGTCTTTGCGGAAGATGAGCGGCACCTCGTTGATTAGGATGTCGCGTATCACTCCGCCGAAAGCGCCGGTTATCATACCCATGATGAGGGCCACCCACATCGGATAGTCGAGGGCCAGGGTCTTGTTGATTCCGATCACGCAGAACATCGCCAGGCCGATGCTGTCGAAGATGAAGAGCATCCGGTTTTTGCTCACGAGCAGGTTGCGGAAGGCCAGCACGGCGAAGAGCGACAGTGCCGTAACGGCGAGATACCACCAGTTGTGCATCCAGAAGACGGGGATGTCGAGCAGGATGTCGCGCAGCGTGCCTCCGCCGATGGCCGTAACGAGGCCCACGGTGTAGGCTCCGAACCAGTCGAATTTCTTTGTTGCCGCGAGGCGTATGCCGCTTATCGCGCAGGCCACGGTGCCGATCACTTCGAGTATAAAAGAAAGCAAATCATCCATACCAGATAATTGTCAGAGTGTATTGAAAACAAAAATGGCTGCAAAGTTAATAAAAAACTTCCAATCTGCGGCAAAGGCCGCAGATTGCCCTCAGCCGCTTATCTGCCGCGTCGGGAGAAGAGGTAGGCGCCGAGTATGATAAGGGTGGTGAGGAACTCTGCCGAGGGCACGGCGAGCCAGAGGCCGTCGTCGCCTATCATCCCGGGAAGCAGGGCGAAGAGGGGAACTACGAAGACAATACCTCTCAGAAGGGTGTAGACAAGCGAGCGGACGGCTTTCTCGATGCTCTGGTAGTAGCCGATGAAGGTGATGTTGATGGCAAAGAAGAGGGCGCAGAGGCCGAGCAGGGGGAGTCCTGAGGCGGCGATGGGGTAGGCTTCGGTGTCGGTAGGGAGGAAGAGCGCCGAGAGGAACGGTGCCCCCATCCACATCACGGCCGTTATGAGCACGCCGCACACGATGGCCGACCTCATGGCTACCGCAAGGGCGCCTTTCACCCTGTCGCTGTGTCCGGCGCCGTAGTTGAAACTGATGATCGGCTGGGCCGACTGGGCCACGGCGTTGCTGATGGAGAAGATGATGGGGAAGAGGTAGCATCCCACGCTGAAGGCCGCTACTCCCTCCTCGCCCAGACGCGAGAGGAAGACGTAGTTGCCGGCCACCATGGTTACGCCCATGGCTATCTCCGAGACGAATGTGGCCGAGCCGATACGCACCATGTAGCCGACGTTGCGCAGCGTGAGCCTCAGCGACTTCATGCTCCGCTTGAGCCGGTAGAACTTAAGTTTCTCCGAGAAGAAGATGAAATAGACCACCACCATCATTCCGCCCACCACGCACGAGAGCGAGGTGGCAATCGAGGCTCCCTTGATGCCCATCTGCATGGGATAGACCATCAGCCAGTCGAGGAAGATGTTGAGCACGGCAGCCACCACGTTGACCATCATGGCATACTTCGGCGAGCCGTCGAGGCGCACGAGCATCATGCCGACGCATTGCAGGAAGAAGAACATGAGGCCTGGGAGCAGCCATAGCAGATAGTCGGCAGCATACGGCTCGAGCCTCGGGCTGCATCCGAGCAGCAGGAGAACATCGTGGGTGAAGAAAAGGCAGCATACGATAATCGACGCGAATATCATGCCTCCGGCCAGATAGGCCTGGGTCATTATGATGTTGGCGGCCTTGCGGTTGTCTTCCGAAAGATGGATGCTCGCGGCCACCGACGCGCCGATGCCGAACATCAGTCCGATGCCGATGCAGAGCATGAAGAGCGGAGCCACTATGTTGACTGCCGCCAGCGCATCGCTGCCTACGCCATGACCCACGAACATGCCGTCGCAGATGTTGAGCAGCGTGTTGAAGACCATCCCGACGAGAGTCGGATAAAAAAGCGACCGGAAGAGCTTTCCGATACGTTCCCGGCCGAAATCGAGTTTGTCTCTGTTCATAGTTGAAAAAATACTTTAGATGTTATGTGAGAAGCATTAGAGTATGTTTGAGTTTAACTTCTATTCACTTGAAGAGGATTTTTTGAGATGATTCCGCAAGTCGAAGAGGGAGCGATGCGGGCATCGAGACCGATGAGGCCTGGCGAAATCAGCCAAAAAAGACCTTCAAGGGGATAGAAAGAATTTATTGCAGAAATATGTTCAAATTAATTCGTGTTAAATTAAAACATACTCTTAAAGGCGGCCGGCCGGATGAAGGAATGTCATCCGGCCGGGCGCTTGAGTTGGGAAAGAGGGTTCCGCAGAGCGGAATCAGTCAGTGTGCGTTCAGTCAGCGTACATAGCTTCTATCTCTTTCGCATAGCGTCTGGCCACCACCGGACGGCGCACCTTCATCGTATTGGTAACCTCGCCGTTCATCACTGAGAAATGGGCCGGCAGGAGCGCGATGCGCTTTATCTTCTCATATTCGGCCATGTCTCTCTGCACCTCGTCGATCTGCTTCATGATGAAGCGGTTGGTCCTCGGGTCGGCGAGTATTGTCTCGGTGTCGGCTCCGGCCATTCCCTCCTTTTCGGCCCATTGTCGCAGCTGCGACAGGTTGGGCACCACAAGGGCTGTAACGAATTTGCGCCGGTCGCCTATGACGGCGGCCTCGTCGATGTATTTGTTTTCGGCCAGCCGGCTTTCGAGGGTCTGGGGGGCGATGTATTTGCCGTTGGCGGTCTTGAAGAGGTCCTTCACCCTTTCGGTGAGCACTATCGAGCCGTCGTCGGTGATATAGCCGGCGTCGCCGGTGCGGAAATATCCGTCGGACGTGAACGCCTGGGCGTTGGCCTCGGGATTGCGGTAGTAGCCGGGTGTTACGGTCGGGGCCTTTACCAGTATCTCTCCGTCGTCGGATATTCTGACGTCGATGCCGGGGAGGGGCCTGCCTACAGTGCCTATCACGTAGTCGGTGTCGGGAAAGCAGCTCACCGTGGCCGTCGTCTCGCTCAGTCCGTAGCCGATTTTCACGTTGATGCCCACCGAGCGCATGAACTCGCAGATGCGGTCGCTGAGAGGGGCTCCGGCCGTCGGAAACATGTTGGGACGCGGGATGCCGATGGCATGTTTCAGTTTCGAGAATATGGTGCGGTCCCAGAAGGCGTATTCACGTTCGAGCAGCTTCGGAGCCTTGCGGCCGAGGCGCACGTAGTCGATGTTGCGTCGGCGGCCTACGTGGAGCGCACGCTTCACTGCCAGCCGCTGCAGGCGGCTCATGCCGGCTATCTTCTCCCTGACGGCGGCGTAGACCTTCTCCCAGAAGCGGGGCACGCAGCACATCAGGTTGGGGTGCACTTCGTGGATGGTGTCCTGAATGAGGCGCGGGTCGTAGTTGACGGCTATGCGTATCCCCTTGGTGAGGCAGAAGAAGCACCATGCTTTCTCGAGGATGTGCGACATCGGGAGGAAGGCCATCGAGAGGTCTTCGTCGGAAACGTCGAGAGCCTTGAGGTGCATCTCCATGGCGGCGTCGTAGTTGGCGTGGGTGATCACCACTCCCTTCGGCTCGCCGGTGGTGCCGGAGGTATAGATGAGCGTGGCGGGGTCGTCGGGGAGTCCTTCGGCAGTGCGCTTCTCCACGAGGCGGCGGAACTCCTCGGGAGCCTCCATGCCGAGACGCACGAAGTCGTCCCAGACGATGCTGACCGTGTCGTCGGGCTCGAAGTCGAAGCCGCTGTTCTTGAAGACTATGATGCGGTCCACCCGGTCGGGAAAGCGCTTCCAGTAGCGGTAGGCGAGCGGATACTGGTGCTTGTCGCCAACGAATATTATCCGGGCTTCGCCGTTGGCCACAATGAAGTCGAACTGCTCCTGCGAGCTGCCCGAATAGACTGGTATGGCCGCCATGCGGTTGCGGAACGCGCCGATTTCGGCAATGAGAATCTGCGGGGTGTTGGGGCTGCATACGGCTATAGTATCCTTCTCCCTGACTCCGAGCATCGCGAGCGCTCTCGCGGCGGTGTTGGTCTGGGCGGCAAACTCCTCCCAGCTGGTGGCGAGCCATTCGCCATCCTTTCGCCAGCAGAAGCGATATGCTTCGCGGCTTCCGTATCTGAGGGCCTGACGCCCGATAGTTTCAACTAATTTATTCATTTCGTAATCTTGATTAAGGAGTCGGAGCCTTTGGGGGTCAATACATTAGCTCGTGAAGTCTCTGGTTTTTGCCATACCGCGGCATTAAGCCGCGACTGAAATCGGGGTCAAAGGTAATAATTTTTTACGACATGGAGCTTATCGTCGAGCTCCAAAATCCACGGGCTTCCGGTCGGAATCTCGAGCTTCATTACCTCTTCGGGCGATATGTGGAGCAGCATCATGGCCAGTCCGCGCAGCGAGTTGCCGTGGGCTGCGACGAGCACCGTATCGTAGAGTCTGACGGCCGGGGCGATAAGCTCCTCCCAGCAAGGGCGCACGCGCTCGATGGTGGATTTGAGCGATTCGGCGAGGGGAAGCTCGTCGGCTGTGAGCGAGGCGTATTTCGCTTCTCTGGCCGGATTACGCTCGTCGTCGGGCGCGAGAGCCGGAGGCAGCACGTCGTAGCTACGCCGCCACACGTGCACCTGTTCGTCGCCATACTTTTTAGCCGTGTCGGCCTTGTTGAGCCCCTGCAATGCTCCGTAGTGGCGCTCGTTGAGATGCCAGTCTTTCACCACCGGCACCCATGCGCGGTCCATTGCGTCGGCGGCTATCTGAAGCGTATGTATGGCGCGTTTGAGGTAGGAGGTGAAGAAATAGCGCGGCTCGATGCCGGCGGCGAGAATCTTCTCACCCGCCTGACGGGCCTCCTCACGCCCCTTTTCGCTCAGGTCGACATCGGTCCATCCCGTAAACCTGTTTTCGAGATTCCATTGGCTCTGGCCGTGCCGGAGCAGAATTATCTTTCCCATAGTGGCTAAATTTAAGAATTTCGTCGTATTAAAGACGGTTGCATGCGAATTTCATGCGCGTGAATCGTCAGGGCGACGCGCGCCTGTAGTTTTTACAAAGAAGAGGGCTCCAAGGTTCAGCCGCAGGCAAGATGATGTCGATAACATATTTTAAGATACGTATGGGCTTGGCTTATTTAATTACTAAAAATATTTAAATAAAGATAGAAAACGGGGGTGATGGCAGAAAAAATTGTAATTTTGCAGTGCATTGCAAAACTGAAAGGCTTAGATGAGTTTTCGCAGTGAAAAAAGCAATGCGGCAGTAGCTCAGTTGGTAGAGCATCAGCTTCCCAAGCTGAGGGTCGCGGGTTCGAGCCCCGTTTGCCGCTCAACGATTCAAGACACTGATTTTGCTTTGAGGATTCCCGAAAGTAAACTCATTGTCTTTTTTTTCACCCCGGCTGCCTTGCTTATCACGGGACAACCAGACAGGCGGCCGACAATCTAATATAGAAGAACTTTTCGTTTTGATTGAGGAAATTCTGAAATTCAACCGCGAGTTTGTCGACAGGCGTGGATATGAACCGTATGCCACGTCGAAGTATCCCGACAAACGCATCGCCATCGTTACCTGCATGGACACGCGCCTGATCGAGCTGCTCCCTGCCGCGCTCGGCATCAGAAACGGCGACGTGAAGATTATCAAGAATGCCGGGGGGACAATCACCAATCCCTTCGATTCGGCCATGCGTTCGATTCTGATTTCAATCTATGAGCTTGGAGTAGACGAAATAATGGTCGTAGGCCACACGGGTTGCGGAGTGCAGGGGATGGATGCGAAAGACATCCTTGAAAAAATGCGCGAGCGCGGTATCTCCGAAGAGAAGATTTCACTCATGAAGCATTGCGGCATCGACCTCGAGGGGTGGCTTCACGGTTTCGACGACACGCACGACGCCGTGCGCGAGACAGTCGACCTGATAGCCAACCATCCGCTCATGCCGCAGGGCGTGGCCGTCGGCGGCTTCATAATCGATTCACTCACCGGACTGCTTTCTCCCCTGAAACCGGTCTAATTCCACTTTTTCACAATGAAATCAGATCGTTACGTTATAACCAGCACCTGCCAGACTCCCTGCGGAGAACTGATACTCGGCTCTATCGACGGCAAACTCTGCCTATGCGACTGGACGAAGTCGCGCCATCGCCGCACTGTAGACAACCGCATACAGAAGATGCTCGTGGCCAGATATATGCAGGGCTCGACTCCGGTAATCGAAGAGGCGAAGAAGCAGATTGCAGAGTATTTCGACGGACGCCGACGCGAGTTCGACCTTCCGGTCAACCTTACGGGCACCGGTTTCCAGCAGCGTGTGTGGGAATACATCAGCCGCATCCCCTACGGCACCACGCGCTCCTACGCGGCGCTCACTTCGGAAGTGGCCAGCGAGTCGGACATACGTGCTGTCAGCAATGCCGTAGGCGCCAACTCGCTCTCGATCATCATACCCTGCCACAGGGTGATAGGCAGCCGCGGACAGCTCACCGGGTATGCCGGCGGCCTCGTGGCCAAACAGTATCTCATCGACTTCGAGAAGACACTTATCGCATTGGAAAATGCCGACTCCCCCGAGTCGATGGAGCGCGCCCGCGCCGACCGCGAGGCCCTGCTCAGTGCCGACTGAACCGTAATTACCCCGATTTTCAGACCCCAACCGGCCCGATGGCGCAAGCCTGACGGCCAACGACACAGAAAAAGATGACATTCCTCGCCGAAATAGCATTCCCGCTTCAGCAGCCGGTGGCCATCTTTCTGCTCGTGCTCGTGATAATACTGCTGGCGCCGATTGTCTTCAAGGCGCTGCGCATACCCCACATAGTAGGGATGATCATCGCCGGCATGGCGGTGGGACCCTACGGACTCAACCTGCTGGCCCGCGATGCCAGTTTTCAGATTTTCGGGCAGGTAGGTATCCTCTACCTCATGTTTCTCGCCGCCGTAGAGATCGACATGGTCAACATGAAGCAGAACGCCCGCAAGGGGCTTCTCTTCGGCGTGCTTACCTTTGCCATTCCCATGGCCGCCGGCATCGTCACGTCGGTATGGGCCTTCGGGGTGTCGTGGCTGTCGGCGGCGCTCATAGCCTCCATGTATGCCTCCCACACCCTCATATCATATCCCATCATAGCCCGCTTCGGGCTGCAGAACTCGCGTGCCTCGGTGATAGCCGTGTGCAGCACCATCGTGGCCGTCATGCTTGCCCTGATAGTGCTTGCCGAGGTAGTGGCCGTCAACTCGCAGGGGCGGTTCGTATGGGCCGACATCTGGATGCTTCTGGTGCTCATCACGCTCTATGCCGTCGGCATCAGCTACGTCTTTCCGAAGCTGACGCGATGGTTCTTCCGCAAGGTGGCCGACCCTGTAACGCAGTTCATCTATATCCTCGCGATGGTGTTCACCGCCTCGCTGCTCGCCCAGCTCATAGGGCTTGAGGCCATCCTCGGAGCCTTCTATGCGGGTCTGGTGCTCAACCGGTTCATCCCCTCGCGCTCCACGCTCATGTCGCGCATCGAGTTTGTAGGCAACGCCATCTTCATCCCCTATTTCCTCATCGGGGTGGGTATGCTCATCAACATCCGCGTCGTGTTCGACGGCTTCACCGTGCTCCGCGCCGCCGCCGTCATGAGCCTTACAGCCCTCGGCTGCAAATGGCTCGCCGCCCTCGCGGGACAGAAGATATTTGGCCTCGCGGGCGACGGACGCCGCATCCTCTTCGGCCTCACGTCGGGCAAGGCTGCCGCTACAATAGCCGCCGTTATGGTGGGCTACGGCAATAACCTCATCAGCGAAGACCTCATGAACGGCGCCGTGCTCATGATACTGATATGCTGCGCAGTAGCCTCAATCACCACCGAGCAGGCCGCACGCAACCTGCGCATGAACATCACACGCGCCGAAATCAAGCCCGGCAACCAGGGCAGCGTGATCGCCGCCCGTCAGCTCGTGGCCGTAGCCAACCCTGTAACCGCCGAGGGAATAATGAAGCTCGCCATCCTCATGCGCCACCCCTCGAATAAAATGCCCGTCAACGCCCTGTTTGTCAGAAACAACGACGACCCGGCTACCGTCGCCACAGGTCGCAACGCCCTCGACGCGGCCATCAGGGCCTCGATAGGGTCCGGAGTGGAGGTGAAGGAGATAGACCGCTACGACATCAACATCGTCTCGGGAATAATCAACGTGGCCAAGGAACGTGATGCTTCCGACATAGTGATAGGCCTCCACCGCAAGTCGAACATCGTCGACACCTTCTATGGCTCGCTTATCGACGGCCTGCTCGGCTCTACCAACAAAATGGTGATAATGTCGAGATGCTTCATCCCGGTCAACACGGTCCGCTCGCTTGTAGTGGTGGTGCCGCAGAACGCCGAATACGAGACCGGCTTCCGCAACTGGGTAGGCCGCGTCGGCAACCTCGCCTCGCAGCTCGGATGCCGCGTTACCTTCCTCGCCGACCCCGCCACCGTGCCCTACATACAGGGTGTGATAAAGGCCGAGAACTACAACATAAGGCACCAGTTCGAACAGTTCAGCACGTGGGATGATTTCCTCATCTATTCAGCCCATATCCAGGAAGATGACCTCATGATTGTAATCGGGGCGCGGCGCACATCCATCTCGTGGAGCACCGATCTCGCACAGCTTCCCCCGTTCCTGAGCAAATACTTCCGCCGGCAGAATCTGGCCGTGATCTATCCCGAGCAGTTCGGCGCCGCCGTCGAGATGCCCAAGCCCATCGACCCGCTTGCCGAGACCATCTCGACAGCGCCCTCGCCCATACTGCTGTCGCTCAACCGCCTGCGCGCACTCTACGCCTCCTTCCGCCTCGAACGACGCCGCAATTCCCACCACCGCTACCGTCGCCACCGCGACTGACGGACGGCACCATACTTATAAAAAGAACTAAAAACAGTCCGGGCATTTGCAATATCCGGAAAAATACATTAACTTTGCAGTCGCTTAGGCGCAGGAGAGCGCCGAGGCGGCCCTCCGCGGCATGGATTGAGCATGATTTGCAGGAGGCAGACATAACTGATTGGAGAGATGGCAGAGTGGTCGATTGCGGCGGTCTTGAAAACCGTTGAGGGTCAAACCTCCGGGGGTTCGAATCCCTCTCTCTCCGCCAAAAGCCTGATTATCAGGCTTTTGTTGTTATACACCCAATTTGTAGAAACAATGAAGTCGACGAACCACCCAGTCTTTTTGAGTGGTATCAGTGGTTGTCCGAATTTACTGACTTCTTTTTTTGAATATTTTTGGAAAATCTTGTTAATACTGTCTTTACGCCCCCAGATAGGCTATAAATTCATCTGCTGTCATTATCTCCATCTTAGAGAAAGCAGTAAGCTTCTTACCTAAATCCTTGAATGATGCTCCTACATGGTAGACGGTATCATCTATGATAAGGAAACGGTCGTGCGCTCTGCGGAATGTCCTCACTTCAATCGGAGCATACTGGGCATTATGGCGTTCCAGATCCTGACGCAGAACTCTGCTGACGGATGGCGTAAAGATCGTGGCCGACACTCCATGAGCTCGTTTGTCAAGCTGAAGGAATACTGAATCGTCGATATAATTATCCACCATTATGATACGAGTTTTGGCACTTCGTATGAGATCGCACATAAGGGTATAAGCATCGAATATCTGACCGTCAAAGATGATTCCCTCGCGAGGAGGCAGTGATGTGCGAACAAAGAAATCCATTCGATTGCTTAATTCTTTTATCTGAATATCATGTTCTGACAGCCTGTGATCAATCCTATTTTCAATGTGCATTAACCGCTGATTGATGCTGTAACCCCTCAACAGATATTCTTTCAATACCTTATTAGCCCACTGCCGGAATAAGGTCGCATTTCTACTGTTAACTCTGTAACCTACTGATAAAATAGCATCCAAGTTGTAGAACTTAGTCCTATACGATTTCCCATCTGCGGCAGTATTGGCTCCGGCCAGCTGTCCCTTGGCGTGAATGTCGCCCGTGTTGAAGCAGTTGAGCACGTTGGGCGTGCCATCGGCATTTTCACCCGAGAGGATGCCGCAGAGTCCGCCTACGGCCACGTAGTCGGAGGTAACGTTGCCGCTGTTCCACGAGTTGGAGACGTTGCCGCGGATGCTTCCGGCGAAACCGCCGATTGCGATGGTGTTGGCGAAGGCGTAGTTGATGCCGGGGGTGGCGGTCATTGTAACCTCGCCGTCGTTGTAGCAGTTGTCTACGGTCATGCCGGTGCATACGAGTCCGGCCACGCCGCCGGCATACTGCCAGTGGGCCTCGATCTTGCCGTGGTTCACGCAGTCGTAGACCCATGTGGCGCCGAGCGAGTTGCCGAGGATACCTCCGGCGTAGGCGGCTCCGGTGTTGACGATGGTTCCGGTGTTGACACATTCACGCACGGTGGCACCCATGTTGAGGGCGCCGACGATGCCGCCTGAGTTGCCTTTGGCCACGATGCGTCCCGAGTTGGTGCATCCGCTGATTACGGTTGAGTTGCCTACGTTGTTGAGCATGTAGGTGCGTCCGATGATGCCGGCGGCATACTGTCCGTTTATTGTGTTGGAGAGCACGATGTCGGCTTCGTTGTGGCAGTCGGTTACCTCAGTGGCGTCGGGCTGTCCGTTGGCTACGATGCCGCCGTTGACGGTGCCTTTGCCCGACACTGTGCCTTCGTTGCGGCAGTTGCTTACGGTCGAGCCGGTGAATGCGCGCGACACGATGCCGCCGCTGCCACCCTCGGTAGTGTTGACCGTCGAGCGGTTGATGCAGTTGTCGATCACACCGTAGAGGTCGCCGGCAATGCCGCCGGCATACTGGCGGGTGCTGAACGAGCCGGCCACGGTGAGGTTGCGGATGGCGCCGCTCTGTCCCACCACGCCGAAGGGGCCTACGAAGCGTCCGACGCCGGTGGCGTTGTCGAGGTTCTCGAAGCGGTAGCCCGAGATGGTCTTGCCGTTACCGTCGAAGCTTGCGTTGAAGCGGGTGGTGTTGGGGACGATTATCTTCCAGTCGGCTCCCTTGAAGTCGAGGTCGTTGACGGGGCGGAAGCAGAAACCGCTGTAGTCGAACGAGGTGAGGTCGATGAAGTCGGCGAGTTTCACCATGTCTTCGGTGGTCTCGATAAGGTAGGGGCTTTCGAGAGTGCCGTCGCCCTTGAATATCTTGGCCACGGATTTCACCATATAACAGTTTTTAGAGAAAGCAAAAGTAGCTAAAAAAACCGAAACGCCCAAAAAGGAAGGGTACAATCGGTTTTAGAGCGCGTGAATGAGGCAAAAAAAAGTCGAAATTTTGCAGGATTGCGCAGTTAGCGTTATATTTGCATTGTTTTTGGGAGGGGAGTCAAGGAGATTCCACTGCCTTCTCACGGCCATTACCTACTTACTGACATGAATTTCACACCGTTAGTGCGCCCTCATTTTTTGAAGCGGGCAGCCAGATGCGAAGCCTGGCGCGATGCTTCAGCCGACCTGCAGCTCAGTCAGCTCCGCAGGCTGCTCCTCACTGCCGCCCGCACCGAGACAGGGCGCCGTCACGGTTTCTCTCTGATAGCCGGGGCCTCCGACCTCTACCGCGAGTATTCGTCGCGGGTGCCGCTGATAGGGTATGAGGATATACGGCGCGACGTGATGCGCATGATAGCCGGCCATCCCGATGTGCTCTGGCCCGGACGCTGTCGCTGGTACGCGCAGTCGTCGGGCACCTCAGGCGGAAAATCGAAATACATACCCGTTACCGACGCCAGCCTCAGCCTCAACCATTACCGGGGGGCGGAGGATGCCGTGGCTCACTACATCGCCCACAACCCTGAGACGCGCATCTTCGCCGGAAAGGGGATGGTGCTCGGCGGCAGCTTCGCCAACGAACTCAAGTATCTCCCCGAGTGGGTTCACGTAGGCGACCTCAGCGCCACGCTCATACAGCGCATCACTCCCCTTGCCGACATGGTGCGCGTGCCCTCGAAGAAGATAGCCCTCCTCTCGGACTGGAAAGAGAAACTGCCCGCGCTGGCCAAGGCCGCCGTGCAGGCCGACGTAACCAACATCTCGGGCGTGCCCAGCTGGTTTCTGACGGTGATAAAGCTGATTCTGAAGATAAAGGGCGCCGAGACGCTGGCCGAAGTGTGGCCCAATCTCGAGGTGTTCTTCCACGGAGGAATCTCGTTTGCACCCTACCGCGAGGAGTATGAGAGACTTACGGCCGGATGCCCGATGCACTTCGTGGAGACCTACAACGCCTCGGAAGGATTCTTCTCCGTGCAGAACGACCCCGCCGACCGCTCCATGCTCCTGCTGATAGACACCGGAGTGTTTTTCGAGTTCATCGACCTCGCCGACCCCTCGGCGCTCCCGGTGGCCATCGACGGCGTGATGCCCGGCCGCACCTACGAGCTCGTGATAAGCGCACCCAACGGCCTATGGCGCTACCGTCTGGGCGACACGGTGAAGGTGGAGTCGGTGAATCCCGTCAAGATTACCATTGCCGGGCGCACAAAGAGCTTCATCAATGCCTTCGGCGAGGAGCTGATGGAATACAACGCCGACCAGGCGATAGCCGACGTATGCCGCGACACCGGGGCTGCCGTCAGAAACTATTCTGCCGCCCCCGTGTTTGCCGACTCCGGCCACCGCGGACGCCACGAGTGGATAATAGAATGGGAGACACCCCCGGCCAATATCGAGGAGTTCGCCTCGATGCTCGACAGGCGCCTGCAGGCGCTCAACTCCGACTATCAGGCCAAGCGAGCCGGCTCAATCTTCCTCGACCCGCTCACCATAGTTACCGCACGCCGCGGACTCTTCGACCGTTGGCTGGCCTCATCGGGAAGCCATAAGCTCGGCGGGCAGCGGAAGGTGCCGCGGCTGTGCAACGACCGCAGCGTGGCCGACGCCCTGCTCGCGCTCAACGAACGATAATACCATATAACATCCTGACACATACACACCATGAAAAAGATTTTTGCATTATGCCTCTCCGCAGCAATGTCCGTGGCAACGGCCGGCGCAGCAGTCGACGGCGGAATATCGCCTGATATGCTCGGTCGCCTCAAGGCCGGCTTCGACCGCTCGCCTTCGACGCGTGCCATCCGCAACGCCATCTCATCAAACGCCATCGACCGCCTCGCGGCGAATCCCGATAGCAAAAACGGATTCGACACCCGTTTCTCCGACCGCGTGAAGAGCTCCGGAATCACCGACCAGGAGCGCTCGGGAAGATGCTGGCTCTTCACCGGCCTCAACGTGCTCCGCGCGCAGATTGCAGCGGCCCACGGACTCCCCTCGCTCAAACTCTCGCAGAACTATAACTTCTTCTTCGACCAGCTCGAGAAGTCGAACCTCTTTCTCCAGGCCATGATCGACATGGCCGGGAAACCGATGGACGACAAGACCGTAGACTGGCTCTTCCGCAATCCCCTCAGCGACGGAGGCCAATACACCGGCCTCTCGGACAACATCATGAAATACGGCATCGTGCCCGCCGAGGTGATGAACGAGACATTCTCGGCCAACAACACCTCGAAGCTCAACAGCCTCATCTCGCTCAAACTGCGCGAAGACGGCCTGGAGCTGCGCCGCATGCACGCCGAGGGTAAGAAAGGGAAGGCCCTCGCGGAGCGCAAGGAGCAGATGCTCGCCGAAATCTACCGCATGCTCGCCCTCACGCTCGGCGAACCCCCGACGGAGTTCACCTGGACCCGCCTCGACGCAAAGGGCAATCCTGTGGAGACGAAGAGCTATACCCCCCAGTCGTTCTATCGCGAAATGGCCGGCAACGACCTCAAGAACGACTACGTGATGCTCATGAACGACCCCACGCGCGAATACTATAAGCTCTACGAAATCGACTTCGACCGCCACGCCTACGACGGCCGCAACTGGACCTACATCAACCTCCCGACCGAAGACATCAAGAAGATGGCCATCAAGTCGATCAAAGACTCGACGATGATGTATTTCTCATGCGACGTAGGCAAGTTCCTCGATCGCGACAGGGGAGTGCTCGACGTCGACAACTTCGACTATGAGTCGCTCATGGGCACCACCTTCGGCATGAACAAGGCCGACCGCATCCGCACCTACGCCAGTGCCAGTTCCCACGCCATGACGCTCGTGGCCGTTGACCTCGACGCCCAGGGCAAACCCGTGAAATGGATGGTGGAGAACAGCTGGGGACCCGGCGCCAACGACGGCCACCTCATCATGACCGACAAATGGTTTGACGAATACATGTTCCGCCTCGTGGTCAACAAGAAGTATGTCGACGCGGAGACCCTGAAGATTCTCGACCAGAAGCCCGTGAAGCTTCCGGCATGGGACCCGATGTTCAGCCACGATAAGTAAGACCACAAAATATAACACTGCAAAACGCTTGCCGCCAGTCTGTTGGATAAAATTCGCAGGTCGGCGGCTTGTCTGTTTAATATTTTTTCACTAACTTTGCGCCTCAGACCGTTGCTGCGCGTTATACCACTGCATGATGTCGAACCGGCGGTCTGTGAAAGTATTATCCCAGTGAGTGTAGGAAAAACACAAACTGTTTGTAGAAACAAATAACCCAAAACAACAAAAAGACTTTACTATGAAGAAATTGATTCTTGGTGCGGCTCTTGCCGCCGCCGCCGCTTTCGGCGCAAACGCCCAGCGCGTGGTCAACAACCCCTCCAACCATCCCTTCTGGGGCATCCGTGCGTCGCTCGACGTTTCGTGCCCGACCAACGTTACCTATAAGGACGAAGGCTTCAAGGAGACGGAAAGCTTATTCAAGAACGGCGTTGGCTTCAGCGTAGGCGCTATCTATCATCTCCCCATCGTGGCCAACTTCTATTTCGAGCCCGGACTGAGCTTCTTCTATAACACCTGGGCCAACAAGGACCTCGGCGAACTTGACGAAGAAGACATAGACGTTGTCAAGAACAACAGCTACCGCCAGACCGGCCTGCGCATACCTCTGAACTTCGGCTACCACTTCGACTTCACCGACGACTTCAAGGTGTCGATCTTCACCGGCCCGCAGCTTCAGGTTGGCTTAAGCTGCGACCAGTACTTTACCGCCAAAGCGGGCAATCTCGAATACCACGTGGCCCCCTCGATGTACAGCGGCGATGACGGCTTCAACCGCTTCAACGCCTCATGGAATGTAGGCGTAGGCTTCACCTACCAGCACGTATACCTCGGCGTTACCAGCTCGCTCGAAATGACCAACATGATCCGCAGCGACGAAGACTTCACCGGCCGCATGAACACCGTGGGCATCGCACTCGGCTACAACTTCTGATTCATCGTTCACTCCGAAATATGCCGGGAGGGGGGAGCTTGGCTCTTCGCTCCCGGCCTTGCTTTTGCCTCCACATGAAAACCAACGGAAAGCCTGAGCGTTATAATGGTGAACGGAGTTTTGCCGCCCGAGCCGGACGGTTCCGCTATCGACTCAAACATACTCTTACTTAAATTTATGACTATGATAAAAATGATGCTTATTGCAGGCTGCGGCGGTTTCGTCGGCACCTGCGGCCGTTTTCTTATCGGCAAATGGAGTTCCGGAATGTTTCACGGGGCTTTCCCGATGGGCACTTTCCTGGTGAACATCATCGGCTGTTTCATCATCGGTCTGCTGTTCGGACTTCTTGAGAAGGCCCACGTGATGACACCCGGAGAGAACGTATTGCTCATCACCGGCTTCTGCGGCGGCTTCACCACCTTCTCGTCGTTTGCCGACGATATGTGGGTGCTGATCAGCAAAGGCGACTGGACCACGTTTATCATCTATCTGCTTCTGAGCGTAGTGCTCGGCGTATTGCTCGTGTGGGGCGGCCGTGCCCTCATCCGCTGACCCGACGCCAGCCCCCGTCAGAAATACTCAGCCTCCGCGCTTCCCTTCGGAACCGCGGAGGCTGTATGTAATTAGTCCAGTGAAGCGGCATTTATGTCGCTTGTTCCTAAAAATGGGCTTACTCCTCCATCGAGGAGGCGAACTCCATCAGGTAGGCTTTGATGAAGTCGTCGATGTCGCCGTCCATCACGCCGTTGACGTCGGAGGTCTGATGGTTGGTGCGGTGGTCCTTCACGCGGCGGTCGTCGAATACGTAGCTGCGTATCTGGCTGCCCCATTCGATCTTCTTCTTGCCGGCCTCCACCTTGGCCTGCTCGGCCATGCGGTGTTGCAGCTCCTTGTCGTAGAGGATTGATTTTAGCTGGCGCATGGCGTTCTCCTTATTTTTGGGCTGGTCGCGCGTCTCGGTGTTCTCGATGAGAATCTCCTCCTCCTCGCCGGTGTAGGGGTCTTTGAACTGATAGCGCAGGCGCACTCCCGACTCCACCTTGTTGACGTTCTGTCCGCCGGCTCCGCCTGAGCGGAAGGTGTCCCAGCTCACGGCCGCCGGGTCGACATGAATCTCGATTGTGTCGTCGACAAGCGGGGTAACGAATACCGAGGCAAACGAGGTCATGCGCTTCCCCTGAGCGTTGTAGGGGCTTACGCGCACGAGGCGGTGAACGCCGTTCTCGCTTTTGAGGTATCCGTAGGCGTAGTCGCCCTCGATGTTGATTGTTACCGACTTGATGCCCGCGTCGTCGCCTTCGAGCAGCTGGGCTATCGAAGTCTTGTAGCCGTGGCTCTCGGCCCAGCGCAGATAGAGGCGCATGAGCATCTGTGCCCAGTCCTGGCTCTCGGTGCCTCCGGCGCCGGAGTTGATTTTGAGCACCACTCCGAGCTTGTCTTCCTCCCGGCGGAGCATGTTGCGCAGCTCCAGCTTCTCGACCGATTCGACGAGGACGGCATACTGTGCGTCGATCTCCTCTTCGGTAACGAGACCCTCCTTCAGGAAGTCGACGGCGAGCTCCAGCTCCTCGGTCTGTTTTTCGAGGGCCGTGTAAGAGTCGATCCAGAAATGGAGTTCCTTGATTTTGCGCATCTGGGCTTCGGCCTTGGGGCGGTCTTCCCAGAAATCAGCCACGTGGGTGCGCAGCTCCTCCTCTTCGACTTCAATTTTCTTGGTTTCGACGTCGAGGTATCGGCCGAGCGATTCTACGCGGCGGCGCACCTCTTTAAGCTGTTCGGGAGTAATCATATCGAGATAGGCGAAATTTTGTGCAAAATTACAAATAATTCTCCAATCGGCAAAACACCCCGCCGCGTCGGGGTGCTGACCCCCGATAACGGGAACGGGGTCTTACCTTTTTAACCGAAAGGGAGGTGCGGATTTTGCCAACTTGCAAATTTTGATTACTTTTGCTATTCGAAATACCTGCATTGATGAAAGCTAACCGACTTATACGCAAGATGGCCGCTGCGGTGGCCTTGTCTGTAATCAGTTTCGCGGCCGCGGCCGCTCCGCTCACCCCTTCCGAAGCCCTCGCCGCGCTCAGGGGCTCGGGATCTCAGGAGGGTATGCGCGCCGCCCGAATAAGCGGAGGCGAAGCCCGTCCCTCGTATGTGGCTCAGGCCGACGGACGCAACTGCTTCTACGTGTTCGGCTCTGAGTCGGGAGCCGGTTATGCCGTGGTGGCGGCCGACGACCGCCTGCCCATACTCCTCGGATATTCCGAGACCGGCGTGTTTGACGCTGACCGTATGCCGTGCAACCTGCGGTGGTGGCTCGGGGAGTATGAACGTGAGATTTCGGCCTATCTTGCCGCCGACCCGAAAGCCGGTATGCCGGAGATGAGGAGCGGCAGCCGCCGGCAGGTGGCTCCGCTGCTGACCACTAAATGGAATCAGGACGCGCCGTTCAACAACGACTGTCCCACTGATTCCAAGACCGGCAAGCGTTCCGTTACCGGATGCGTGGCCACGGCCATGTCGCAGCTGATGAAGCATCACGAGTGGCCGAAGGTGGCCAAAGGCTTTCGCGAAGGATACTCGTTTGAGGGAGTGGAGTTTGACTGGGCCAATATGCTCGACGTCTATACTGACGGTAAATACTCCGCCACGCAGTCGGCGGCTGTGGCACGTCTGATGAACGTGTGCGGACAGTCGGTCGACATGAAATACGCCTCTTCGGCAAGCAGCGCGCAGTCGGTGAAGGTAGGCAACGCTCTTCTCGAATATTTCGGCTACGACCCTTCGATAAGGATGGAGCTTCGCGCGGCCCATACGCTCGACGAGTGGGAAGACATTGTATATGAGGAGGTGGCGGCCGGACGCCCCGTCTATTTCAGCGGCCGCACGTCGGAAGGGGGACATGCCTTCATCTGCGACGGCTATCTCGGCAACGGATATTTCCATTTCAACTGGGGCTGGGGCGGCTCGCAAGACGGCTGGTTCCGTCTCTTCGCCCTCAATCCGAAGTCGGGCGGCATAGGCTCGTTCGAAGGCGGCTACAACGACAGTCAGCAGATTTTCACCCACGTGATGCCCGACACCGGGCGTGAATGTGAACCGCAGGTGCTGCTCGTGGCCCAGGGAGGCTACCGCGCCACCGTGCAGGACGACAACTCTCTCCGCATCCATTTCGACTACAAAGGTGAAGAGAGTGGTTTCTACAACTATAAATGGCATGATTCGGACGTCGAGATTGCCACGCGGTGGGAGAGCCTCGACAACCCGGACAAGACGGTCGACGAGAAAGGGTTTACCGTCAGCCTTAAAACCAACACGGGCTATAAGGCAATCACCGTGCGCCCCTCGCTCGCAGGGGACGGACGCTGGCGCGTGCGCATCATCTATCGCGGTGCCGGAAGCGAAGGGGAATGGACAGTGCTCCGCGGCTTCGACGGACTCGCGCAGTATGTGGAGGTAACCGTCAGGGATGGTGTGCCTGTGGAAGTGAGCGTGCCTTCGGAGGAGAGCGACAGCCTCCTTGTGATGAATGCAGCCACGTTTGCATGGGACCGCCCCACGGTCAATACCCCCCAGTCGGTGCGCGTTACCCTCTCCAACGTCGGCAGCGAGACTTTCGACGGCTACAACATCGGCCTGATGCTCAGGCCGCGCGGAAGTCAGGCCGCGCCCGCTCAGGTGGGCTGGACGTATCACTACACGCTTCCGGCCGGACGCAGCGACGTAATCGAGTTCAACACCGGGATGGAGGTGCCCGCCGGCGACTACGACCTCTTCCTCGAACAGGGCGGCCGCCTCTTCGGCGGACAGCCGGTGGCGCTTCATGCCCCGTCGGAGCAGCAGCTTGCCGACGACATGAGCTTCAGGATGACCGACATGTTCCCCAACTTCTTCAACCTTACCGATACGCCCAAGCCGACGGTGGAGTTCTCGCTTTCGGAGTATCTTGAAAGTTCCGACGCCTCGGGCGCCTACATAGTGGTGCAGCTCTGCGACCCGGCCACCGGCAAGGTGCTGAAATCAGGAAACTACAACGCTACTTACTTCACCTCGACAAGCAGCGTGAAGAGGCTCAACTTCCTCGACCTCTCGTCGTTCCCCGTGGGTGAATACGCATGGCGCGCGGTTTATAAGAAATCGGGCGTTGAGAAAGTGGTGAGCCAACTCTTCCCCGTGAATCTCTATCGCGGACCCCGCGAGGTAAGCGACGCATCGGGAAATACTTTATGCTTCAACCTCGAGGGGTGTGCCGACGGCGAAAAAGCCGTGATGGTCAACCCCTACGACGCCGATTCCGCGCCAGTGGATTTCATAGTGCCCGATAATGTGAGCGGAATCCGCGTGGCAGCCCTCGCTCCCGACATGTTTACTTTCAACCGTTCCGTTGCCTCTGTCAGCCTTCCGGCCGGAGTGGCTGTAGGGGGAGCGCAGTTCTATTGCGCCTCTTCGCTGACCCGCATCGAGGCGAGGGGCGAAGAGCCGGCCTACTGTTCGGCCGAGGCCTTCGCTCCCGGAGCCGCCGAGACAATCACCCTCGACGTGCCGGCGGGCACGGCCAACCTTTACAAGCGTGCCGGAGGATGGAGCCGCTTCCATTTTGACGGCTGGCGTCTGCGCCTTTCGGATATAGAGCCGCAGATTGAAGGCCTCGCCGAAGATCCGGCCACGGGCAAGGCTTACGCGCCATACTATGTGGGACGCGGCGAGACCGTACGCTTCCGCATAGCCGATACCGGCCATTCGTTCAAGGTGGCTACCGTCGTTCCCGGTCAGGAAGCGTCCATACTCAGCCCCGACAGCGAGGGCTGGTACACTCTGCCCGCACTCGACGGCACCGACGGCGACCTCTATATCAACGCGACAGGCGGCATCGACGCGATCGACGCCGATTCGCTCACCGACATCAAATGGTACTCGCTTTCGGGTGTGGAGCTCTCCGCTCCCGCCAAAGGGGAGACCGTAATCGTAACCGGCACCGACCCGTCGGGAAGGAGAGTGGCCGGAAAACTGAGATTCTAAGACCATTATCAACCTAATCATTTATGAAATACTGTAAGAATATAAAACTTGCTCTTGCAGCCCTCTCGGCGGCTGCCATAGCTCCGGCTGCGCTCTCAGCCCCCGTCTCGCCTGAGCGTGCGGCCGAGATAGCTGCGGCGGAGCTGAGGGGCGGAATCAGCCCGACAGGGATGAAGGCCAGGAGCTCGGCCGCTTACGCAGCCCCGCAGATGGAACTGGCATATACATCGACAACCTCGAAAGGGGATTGCCTCTATGTATTCACCATGAAGAGTCAGCCCGGTTTTGTCATCGCCCCGGCCGACGACCGCCTGCCCGGGGTGCTCGCCTACAGCGAGACAGGCAGCTTCGACGCAACGACGATTCCCGAAAACGTGAAATGGTGGCTCGGCGAATACAGCAAGGAGGTAGACCTTCTTCTGTCGGGTGAAATGACAAATATGCGGAAAACGGCGCGCGCGCCACGCAAGGCGGTTGCACCCCTGCTGACCACTAAATGGAACCAGAGCGCACCTTTCAACGACGACTGCCCGACCGACGACGGAGGCCGGTGCGTAACGGGTTGCGTGGCTACGGCCATGGCTCAGGTTATGAAGCATCACAACTGGCCCCCGCAGGGGAAAGGAGAACGTGGCGGCTACAGCTTCGACGGACACCGATATGACTGGTCCAACATGATCGACGTCTATTCCGGCGGGAAATATTCGTCGACCGAGGCTTCGGCCGTGGCACTGCTGATGGTGGACTGCGGTAAAAGCGTAGATATGAACTATACCTCTTCGGCCAGCGGCACGCAGTCTAACCGTGTCGGCGTAGCCCTTACCGACTATTTCGACTACGACCCCTCGCTTCGCCTCGAAGTGCGCATGGGTCATCCTCTCGCCGAATGGGAGCAGATGGTCTACGATGAGGTGGCAGCCGGGCGCCCCGTCTACTACAGCGGTGCCAACTCGAGCTCCGGCCATGCCTTCGTGTGCGACGGCTATCAGGGCGACGGCTTCTTCCATTTCAACTGGGGCTGGGGCGGCGCCTACGACGGTTACTTCCGTCTCTTCGCCCTCGACCCGGCCGGCGGCGGCATAGGTTCGTCATCGGGCGGCTACAACGAAGTACAGCAGATCTTCACCCACGTGATGCCCAACACCGGCAAACCCTGCCCCCGGCAGGTGCTCCTCGTGCCCGGCGGCGGCTATAAAGGTGAAATGGAAGGCGAGGAGGTGAACGTTACCTTTTTCGATTATGAGACCGGAGAGTCAAGCGGAGCGTTTAACTATCTCGGATACACGGAGAATGTCGACGTGGCATTGCAGTGGACAGATAAGTCGGACCGCACTAAAGTGCTTTACGGGCAGGCTTACGCGGCCGAATTTCAAAGTTACTACGGCATGTCGGGTATCTGCGAAGCCCAGCCCTCCGATGCCGGCGACGGCAGATACGAGGTGGCAATCGCATACCGCAGTCAGGAGGAGCCCGACAGATGGTACACGATTCGCGGAATCGAAGGGCAGCCCCAGTATGTCGAGGTAACTGTGTCAGGCGGAAAGATTGTCTCCGCCGAGGCTCAGAAGATTGACAACAAGCCCGTGGTTGTTCTTCTCGACGTAGAGACGGCATCGGCCGAAGTGAAGGGCGGAAGCATTCAGCCGCTCAGAATCACCCTCGCAAATGCCGGCACGGGTAATTTCCATATCGGCAAGTCGCTCGACGGCACCGGTAATTTGGCAGACAACTATCTGCACGTCAACATCGCTCCCTCCGACAATCCTGAAAACCCTGTGGTTACGACAGTCTATAAGGAGGAGACGGACATACCCGCCAACTATACATCCACGTTCATGACCGCGCCTGTACGTATGCCGGCCGAAGGCGACTACATTGTGTCGATAGCAAGCGAGACGGGAGTGGTGGGTTCGGCTCCGCTTAAAGTGAGAGGAACGGCCGAACCCTACGAGCCGGAACTCAAGATGTGCCACTTCAGGGGAATGCTTCCTGCCTTTGCCGATGCCGCAGACGAAGAGGCCCTGACAGTGTCGTTCATAGGCCAGACCGGACAGCTTACCTCGAGAGTAACAGACGGTGCCTACGTCAGACTTTCGCTCTACGAGGAGGGAAGCACAGAGCCTGTGCTCGAGGGAAACTATCCGGCGTATTATTTTATGAACATCGTCGGCAACGCCAGCTATATGCCCATTTCGCAACTCGAACCCGGCCATTATTACTGGCAGGTGCACTTCATCAATTCGCAAGGGACTGCGATGACCATGAGCCCGAAGGCGCCTCTGCTTGTCTACAGAAGCGCAAGCTCGGCCGACGGCTCGCTCACCTACAACATAGTGCCGACGGAAGCCGGAGAGGGTGCAAGGCTCACATCCGCGCCGGAAGCCGACGAAACGGGCGCGGTGGCTGTTCCCGAGGGAATCGACGGATATAGGGTAGTCGGGCTTACTCCGTCGCTCTTCACGTTTGCCTCAGACATGTCTTCAGTAAGTCTGCCGACCGGAATCCCGGTCAACAGCGGACAGTTCTACCGCGCTTCCTCGCTCAGAGAGGTGGCTCTGAAAGGTGCGGCTCCCGCGTATTGCTCGCCGACAGCCTTCGGTCCCGACAGACCGGCCGAAATCACGCTCAGCGTGCCCGACGGCTCGGCCAACCGCTATAAGAGAAGCGAGGGATGGAACCTCTTTACCTTCGGCTCATGGCGTATCACTCTCGCAGGCGGCCTTGCGGTGCCAGAAGGGCTGGCCGCAGACGCCGCTACCGGAACGCTCTACGAACCCTATTACGTCGGCGCCGGTGAGATAGTGCGTTTCCGCCTCGACCCCTCTGCCGCCGCCGACCTTAAAGTCGTGGCGAAGGTGAACGGCGCTCCCGAAGCCACTCTTTCGCCCGATGCCGACGGCTTCTATACGCTTCCCGACCTCGAAGGCGGCAGCGGCAGGCTCTACATAGTGGGTGCCGACGGCGTAGACGGCATCATCACCGATGGTGAGCCGGTCGACGTCTATACGCTCACAGGTATCTGCATCGGCCGAGGCATGAGCACTTCCGACATCGAACAGCTCCCCGCCGGTGTCTATATCGCCGGAGGCAGAAAAATCAGAATCAGATAAGGAATGGCAGCTGAAAAGGAATATATCTGTCTCGACACGGAGTTTGTCAACAACGTGGCCATCATCGAG
The DNA here is from genome assembly GCA_945873625.1 of uncultured Porphyromonadaceae bacterium. Taxonomy (GTDB): domain Bacteria; phylum Bacteroidota; class Bacteroidia; order Bacteroidales; family Muribaculaceae; genus Lepagella. Next base: position 25,636 of record CAMCDS010000003.1, read on the forward strand.
CTGTCGGTGTTCTCGATAGCCGACCGTGAAATATACCACCACCTCTACCGTCCGGCGCAGCAACTGCGCTGGACGGCACCGCCCGACAAGCTGAAGATTACCCCCGGGATGGTGGCCGGCGAACCGACCTTCGCCTCGTGTCTCAAAGAGATACAGCCGGTGTTTGACGCCGCCAGAGTGATAATCGGCTATGCCGTCGACAACGACCTCGGCATGCTCCGCAAGGAGGGCGTCAGGAATCTCGACCGTCTGAAAGTAGTGGAGGTGCGCGACCTCTACTGGCTCGTGAAGGGACGTGCCGAGGGAGTGGACCTCTACGGAGTGCCCAACCTGCTGGCCATCACCAACGAGCTGGGTCTGACGTTCGACGAGGGGGAGGCCCACTTCGCCTCGTCCGACACGCAGGCCACGCTCTATTGCTTCCATCGCCTGATGGAGAAGCTCTGTGAGTCGCACTCCCTCGCCTACGACCGCGGAAACCCCGACGAAGCCATCGCTCTCTTCGACCGCGAGTTTGAGGTGGCAAAGAAGGAATACCTCCGCGAGCAGGCCCGGGGCTACGCCATGGTCGAGAAGACCGACAAGGGATATAAGCTGAAGGTGAGGCGCGAGATTCCCGACCGCAAGCCCGAGGTGTGCGTGGAGGTGGCCGACCGTGCCCTGGCCGACTACGACATGGCAAAGCAGTTCGCCCGCCGGGAGATACCCGGCCATAAGGGCTACTTCCGCCTGCGGGCCGCCGACCTCGACTGGCTGCGCTCATATACCAACGTTTACGACGAAGAGAACGCCGAGATGCTCCGCAAACTCATGAAGTTCAAGGGGCGGCTGTCGTTCTGAAAAACTTTTTTTATAATGCCGGTGTTGTAGTTTTATATGAAAAACCGACACCGACATTTTTTCCGGGCAACGCTCACGGCGCCGGCGGCACTGATGCTGCTGGCGGCAGCCGGATGTGTGTCGCAGGCTACACAACACATTAACGAAATGAAAGACAATCAGAAAGAGATATATCTCGCCGGAGGATGCTTCTGGGGAACAGAGCATTTCTTCAGCATGGTGCACGGCGTCGAAAGCACGCAGGCAGGATACGCCAACAGCATAGTGCCCGACCCCACCTATCAGCAGGTATGCACCGGGCGCACCGACGCGGCCGAGACGGTGAAGGTGGTGTATGACCCCGACTCCGTGTCGCTCGCGTTTCTCCTCGACCTCTACTACAAGACCATCGACCCCACGAGCGTCGACCGTCAGGGCAACGACGTCGGCAGCCAGTACCGCACCGGCATATTCTATACCGACTCGGCCGACTATCCCGTCATAGCCGAGTCGATAAAGGAGCTGAGCCGCGATTTCAGGGAGCCGATAGCCATTGAGGTCGACGAGCTTAAAAACTTCTATCCTGCCGAAGACTATCACCAGGAATACCTCTATAAGAATCCCGGCGGATACTGCCACATCAATCCGGCCCTGTTCAAGCTTGCGCGCGAGTCCCGCGACACGGCCATGCTCTCGCTCCGCAGCCGCTATCCGCGCCCGTCGGACGCCGAGCTGCGCTCGCGCCTCTCGGACCTGCAATACGCCGTAACGCAGGAGAACGCCACCGAGGCTCCCTTCATGAATGAATACGACCGTGAGTTCAATCCGGGCATCTACGTCGACATCACCACCGGGCAGCCTCTCTTCCTCTCGACCGACAAGTTCGACTCAGGATGCGGCTGGCCGGCCTTCTCGCGTCCGATAGAGAAGGAGGCGGTGAAGGAACTTCCCGACGGCTCCCACGGCATGCAGCGCGTCGAGGTAAGGTCCACAGCCGGCGACGCCCACCTCGGCCACGTGTTCAACGACGGTCCCAAGGCCACGGGCGGACTCCGCTACTGCATCAACAGCGCGTCGCTGCGGTTCGTGCCCCTCGACAGCATGGAGGCCGAGGGCTACGGCGAATTCATCCCCCGCCTCGACCCCCGCCGCTAACCTCAATCCCGGACACTCATAAAAACAAAAGTTAAAAAAATCTGAAATCACGCGTGTGGTTTCAGATTTTTTTGTAATTTTATACGATTTTTGTTTTTGACGGTGCCGGATGCCTTGTCCGGTGCCTTATAATCGTATATGTTATGAAATATGAAGTAGGTAAAGAGTACACGTTCGGCCAGAAGGAATTTACTGTGTCGCGTGAGACCGGAAAACTCTATTTTATTATCGGTGAGAATGGTACGGGAAAGACATATAAGGTCAGCCCGTTTGAGTTTCAGAACGCCGACATCCCTGAGGAACTGATTTGCATCTATCGCGAGGACGACCGTTTCGAGCAGTCGATCGGCAGCGTTCTTTCCAAGGTCTATAATGTGGGCGAGACTTATGAGTTCAAGGTGTTCCGTCCCAATCCTATGGGCATGACGCTGCGCGACGAGGTAAACGGACTGACGCACAACCGAGTGGTGCTTCCGCAGGTTCACGTCAACCGCTACGATAAGATCAACTGCCGGGTAGAGGCCATAGAGCAGGGAGCCTTGAAGCTCAAGTTTGTCAATACGGGAAAGCCGGTGGCTTCCGACTGTTTCAGTGCCTCCGATGTAATTGAATCGCGTTTTCTCGGGTCGCGCCATGTGGAGCGTCTTGCGAAAGCGCTTTTTTTGAGCCCCGCTTTCGCCGAGGCGCGCGAGGCCGAGCGCGGCGGCGATTCGGAATGGATCGCGATTGCTGTCGAGACCGTGGTGCGCTATATCCCCCGATGGCTCAGTCAGGCTCCCGGGCGGCGCGTGGCGTGGCTCGAGCGTATGGTGAAGAGCGTCAGGAGCATTGTCGAGAGCCGCATCTTCACCCGTTCGTTTCCCAAGCGTCCAGACAAGGGATTCAGCGCCCGCGACCGGCTCGTGCAGGCCATGATAGAGGTGGAGTATTATGCCGAGGCGGCACGCATGGTGGGCGCCGGCGAGGCAGGCGAGATGATTGAGCAGACGCTCCAGTCGATGCGCGAGACCGGCTGGCTCTATAAGCCGCAGGAGCGCATGGGAGTGATGATGAGCGTGCTCAGCCTCGCCCCGCGATTCGCCCATTCGCATATAGAGGAGATATTCGAGGTGATAAAGACGCGCCATGTCAACCCCAAGTTCATGTCGCTCTTCGGCGATTCGTTCCGCGAGATGCTCCGCTCCTACATCGAGACGCAGCGTCAGCAGATAAATCCGGCCGACCGCGCGTCGCTGCGTGAGCTCGCCGAGGCCATAGCCATCGAGTTGCTGCTCGTAGACAGCGAACGCTTCGACCTCACCGATCGCCACCGCGGCCTCCTCTACCTCATCAGCACCATGATTACCGGGCGCACCCAGGGCCGCTCGCTTGTCATGGCCCTGCGCACCTACGCCGGACTCAACGACAATCCGCTCGAGTTTTCGTGGGACGACCTCAACGACATCAACCGCGTATGCTACCACCGTCTGGAGCACGGCGGCGGAGAGATAGGTCCCGGCTCGGCGGTGTTCGAGGGTGAGGCGCTCCGGGTGAAGGTGTCGGGCAAGCGCATCACGGTGGCTCCCGCATGGGCCGACACCGGATGCAAGACGGTGTTCCAGCAGACCACAGGCGGCGGATTCACCTTCGGGGTGAACCTCCCCTCGCGCCTTAAGGAACACGTGGAGGAGACCGACACCAACCTTACGCACCATCATCTGCTCTGGAACGAGATACGCACCGCGCTCCATGAGAAGGGGACGTCCGTAGGAGCCATCGCGCGCTACGAAGGCCCGCATATCGGCACCGAAGTGGAGATAATCGTTACCGGCGTCAATCCCCTCAACAAATATGAGTTTGAGTGCCGCGTGGTAGGGGAGAAGGGCACCGACACGGTAGGCTGGCTCCCGATGTCGGAGATTGTGCCCTATCCCGTAGGCTTCAACTATTACGGCGACATATTCCATCTTGAAGGGGAACCCATGATATTCGACGCCATAGTGTCCGACATCAGTCCCGAAGGTCGCGTGATGTTCTCGATGAAGAAATTTGTGATGGATGAGAACTATGCCGAGGCGCGGAAGTGCATGGACGAGGATGCGGAGATACTGGCCAAGGTGAGCGACATACGAGGTAAGCAATACAAGGCCACATCGGAATACGGTTTCGGAATACTGATATCCAAAAATACGGAGCTCGAGCTCAACGATGTGGTTACGGTCAAGATCAACAACGTCAACCACCGTGTGGCGGAAGAGAAGCTTTATATCAATGCCGACGTGCTCTTCATCAACAAGCCCGAGGAGAGTGCCGTAATCGCCGACATGATAGAGGAAAACTTCCTCGACTACAACCGCGGCTGCCTGCATGAGCTCCTGCAATTCCTGTGCAACGACCGGGTGTACCACACTCCTGTGGAGCTGCTTGAGGAGGAAGAGAGCTTTGAGGATGACTCCGACGCCATCTATCTCCCCCCGGCCGCGATGACCGACATCTCGAAACTGCTCGAATACTGCGCCGAACTGCGCGGATCGGACCTCGTAGGGTGCTACACCGACCTCTCGGCGGCATGGCTGCTGAGCACCGCCGCCGGCGACAAGCTCCAGACAGCCACAGTCGACCTCAAGAAGCGTCTGCAGGAGCGTATCTCCATTTTCGCAAAAGACGGCCGCCTCGACCTTGAGGCTTCGGAGGAGCTGCTTGCCGAATGTGGCGACGCCAAGAACGTGAGCCACGACATGGCCGCCAAGATGTCGATTGTGTCGATTCTGACAGGTCTCGACAACGAGGCGTTCTTCTCGCGTGCGGTGGATGCCTCGGAATTTGCCGACAACGAACAGCTGCAGCGCCTCTATAAGCTCGCCTCGGCCTACAACAATCTTGAGGGCCTCGGTATCCCTTCGGTGCGTGCCGACCTGAAGAAAAAGATTTTCGAACACCTCTCGCTCCCGTCGCCCAACTTCGACCAGAAGCGCCTCACCGTGTCGGAAGACCTCTACCACGAGTTCAAGTCGTCGCTGATTTTTCCGGCCGGAAAGAGCATGATCGCCAACGAGCGCCAGCAGGGCGAGGTGATAGTGGCAGCCATAGCCGCCTTCCTCAATACCGACGGAGGCACGCTCTATCTCGGCGTGGACGACCACGGCTATCCCCGTGGCCTTGCCCAGGACTTCCGCTATCTCAACCACGGCCATGAGGACTTCGACGAACGGGAGATGAAGGATAAGTTCAACCTCATGCTCATGGCTCACCTGCGCAGGCTGATAGGCGTTACGGTCGACGGCCTCTCGCTCTTCCCCGACTATCTCAAGGTGGAATACGAGGAGATTGATTCGGAATGGATATGCCGTGTGATTGTTCGTCCCTTCCCAGGCACGGTGCTCTTCAAGGACGGGCGCCTCTTCATACGCCGGCCTAACGAGAAATGCGAGGTCCGCGATCCGCGCGAGATACGCCGCTTCATCGAGCGCCGCGCCGAGCGCTGACCTGCGGGCATGGAGGAATCCGCCGGCAGACGGCAGATATTATCGGAGGGAGCCGGAAACGCGTATCGGCGTTTCGGCTCCCTCCGCTGTATCTGTCAGGGCGTTTCGGACGAATGAAGGGTGGCGGTCGGTTGATTGCTTGCGTCAGGAGGCCGGCGCAGCGAAGAGAATGATGATTGATGCGATTGTCTTTTTCATTTATAGTCGGTTTCAATCAGGTCATGGGCCGTCTTTGCTTTCACGCTCTCGGCCAGGTTCACGTATCTTACACTCCCGTCGGGGAATGCCTTTTCTGGGTTATTCTGAATCTCGCGCTGGAACCTGCGGAAATCCTTGCGCGATATGTCGGTATAGTCGTATGTGCCCGGGCGGGGAGCAATGGGGAGGTCGGTCTCCTCCAGGCCGATTATTTCAAATCTATACTCGCCGCCATCGGTCTCGGCGCTCATGATAAGCCCCGGCAGCCCCATCAGCTGCCATGGGCCTGAAGGCACCGGTATGTCGGGAGTGAACCATGCGGTCCATTTCCTGCCGTGATAGTCGGCGGTGGCCATAATGCAGTCGTATCCGAGCACTGTCCGGGTCGAGTCGCAGACAGTCCATTCAAGATCCGACATAGGCACCATGTATCTGAAATACTCCTGGGCGGCGCAGTCTGTCACGGTCAGCTCGTCGGCGTTGTCGGGTCGCGTTACCTGAAAGCGCTCGCCATACGTGGGGATGTCGACCTTGTTGCGGTCGAATGTAATGCCTCCGTTCTCGATTATCAGTGCGTTGTTGGCCGCATACTTCAGTAGGTCCCGGTATTTCTCCCGGCCTCCCGGCATGGCCATGAGCGAATCGTATTGCTCGGTCTTTGCGCTGAAGAAGCGTGAGCCTACCGCCGAAGCGAGAAGCACCATGTCGTCGGTCCGCTCGAAATCGGTGCCCGACACGTGGCGCGACAATTTAGTGTAGCGGTACATCGCCTTTATCTGTGCCGGCTGTTTGTTGCCCGGATAGGCGGCGAGAGCCGACAAGACTATGATTGCAAGCGAAATGAGTCGGTATGTCAGTGTCCGTTTCATATAGTTCGGTGTTTATGGATGAGGTTCTTGTCAATTGTAGTTGGTTTCGGGAAAACCATACCTTTACCTTGGCTATGTTATTTCAGGAGGTCGGGACAAACCTTTGGCCTGCAATGACAAAGTTAATCAAATTTTCCGTACTGACCGGCATCCTTCCCTGAAATCTTCAAAATCAAGGATATGTCGGATTGTTTCGTATGGCGGATAAAGAAGCAGGAGACGGACACGCCTGCGGTCGGTGTCGGTCTCCTGCCTGATGTCTTGTTGGGGATAGGGATGCGTCAGTCGTATTTCACGAAGTTGCCGTTTTGGTCTGTTTTGAAATCGATGCCGTTTGAGAGGGTTATCTCATATCCGTTTCGCTCCTTTTCTATTCCTACCACGCGCTGACCCTTGTGGTTGGCCTTGATGTAGCTGCGGGTGTTGGCCGGGATGAATGTCTGGGGCACCTGGCTGTCGATATTGGTCTCGATATCCTTCCAGTTTCCGTCGCGGTCGAACACGATTTCCGAACCGTTGGTGAGTGTAACCTCGTATTCGCTTACACGGCCGAAGTCCTTGTCGATCTTCACTACTCCGACCCTTGCCTTAAAGTTTTTCTTGATCATGGTCTGTGCCGGACGGGGGAGCACAGAGGCGTCGTGTGCGTAGTTGTCTTTGGCCGAGACCAGACCTACGGCACACGCAATCATCATGAGGGTGATTAACAGTTTTTTCATACTCTTGTTTTTTTAGACGTTTAAGAGTATGTTTGAATTTAACACGAATTGATTTAAACATACTTCTTCAATAAATTCTTTCTATCCTCTTGAAGGTCTTTTTTGGCTGATTTCGCCAAGTCTCAAAAAAACCTCTTCAGGTGAATAGAAGTTAACGTCAAACATACTCTAAGTTACAACGCCGGGGTAGGCGCGAATGTTCTAAGATTCTGACTTGCCCGCGTTTCGGGCTCTCTGTTTGCGCATCAGGCGTTTGCGGTGCACCCGCTGGATGACGTAGAGGTCGTAGTACGACAGTATGAGCGTAGTCAGCGGCAGTGCGATTATCAGCCCCATGAATCCGAGCAGCGTGCCCCACACCGAGAGCGAGAGGAGGATGATGGCCGGGTTCAGCCCCATTGCCTTGCCCATGATTTTTGGGGTAAGCACGAGGTCCTGTATGCACTGCACCACCACGTAGACGGCCATCGCTTTCCAGAAGAGCACCCAGAAGCCGGTGCCGGTGCTGACGGAGCCCACTATGCACAGCACGGCCGTGATCGGGAGCGAGATGAGCTGCAGGTAGGGCACCATGTTGAGCAGGCCGATGAAGAGGCCGAGAATCACTCCCATCGGGAGGTCGATTATCACGAATCCGATTGAAAACAGTATGCCTACGGTCATGGCTATGACGAACTGGCCGCGGAAATAGCGGTTCATGGCGTGCTTGATGTCGTCGAATATGTGGAACACGCGGTGGCGCCGGCTCTGCGGCACGAGCTGACGGAAGCTGAGCATCAGCCGCTCGTAGTCGATCATTATGAAGAGCACGTAGAGCACCACTATCAGCCAGCTTGCCGCTCCGAGGATGAAGGCGAGGCTTGAGCTGAGAAACGTCCATCCCGACGAAAGGGCCTGCTTGGCGAGCTGTGTCCATTCGTCTTTCGAGAGGTAGCGGCTGATGGTGTTGATGTCGATGTTCTCGCGTATGAACCGGTGGATGTTCTTGCTGATGTAGGGGATGTCGATCTGCGAGGTGGCGTATTTTCTCAATATCTCGGCCATCTGCCCGGCCTCGTCCACGAGATAGGGGATGAAGAGAAATAGAAAAAGCCCCGCCGCCGCGCATGCCTCGACAAGCGTCAGCACTACGGGCACGAAGCGAGAGTGGATGTGGGTCCACCTCTGGTTCCACCTGACGGCCGGCTCGAGCATGTAGGCTATGAGGCAGGCCACGAGGAAGGGGAGGAGCGCACCCTTGAGGTAGTTGAGCAGCCAGAGGGCCGCCACCAGCAGGATGGACGAGAATATGATTCTCACCACCCGGTCGAAGGTGTAGGGCTCGCGCCCCGACTCGTCGGCGGCCGGAATAAAGTCTCTGTCGTTTTCCATATCGATATGTGTCGTTTTCCGTACGCGCCGGGGTTGAATCCCGGAGCGTGCGGGCATTCTTCGGGAAACGAAATTACATATTTTATCCCATTCGCCCAACTTTTTTCCGAAAAATTGTTGTATCTTTGTGCTTCGCCCTCGCCAAGGGGGGCTCTTCTCCTCGTCTTTTATCCGTTTCCGACAGAATGAATATTCAGAATAGATTGCTCAACTTGCTGGTATGCCTGCTTGTAGCCCTCCCGGCTATGGCCGTGTCGCCGCAGGATGCCGTCGACCGCTTCGTGGCGGGACCCGGCGTTGATCCCGACAAGACCGCCGTGCTCATCCGCGAGCTCTCTACGGGCAAGACGCTCGGCGCGTGGAACGAGACGCTGCCGCTGATTCCCGCCTCGATACAGAAATCGGTTACCACCGCCACGTTGCTCGGAATGCTCGGCAAAGACTGGCGGTTCGAGACCGACATCTGCGTCGACGGCGACGTGCGCCACGGCGTGCTCGATGGGAACCTGATAATTGTGGGCAGCGGCGACCCAACGGTCAATTCCGCGAAGCAGCCGTCGTCGCCCGATATTATAGGAGAGGTGGTCTCGGCGCTCCGCAAGCTCGGCATCGACAGCATAGCCGGCGGCGTGATAGTCGACGGCGAGGTGTTTGCCGGCGAGCCGGTTCCGTCGTCGTGGCTGTCGGGCGACCTTCCCCATTCATACGGCACCGGAGTGCATGGATTCAATTTTCAGAACAATGCGTCGGGCAAGCGGTCGGTGGCCGACCCGGCATCGGTATTCCTTTCGAGGCTGAAAGGCGCGCTCCGGTCGGGCGGGATACGTATGGGCGGGGTGCCTGTGCGACAGGGCGACCGCAAGAGGATATTCACCCACCGCTCGGCCACGCTCGACGAGATAATGCGTTCGTGCATGATGCGAAGCGACAACCTGTATGCCGAGGCTCTTTTCCGCACCATCCCGGTGGCGAAGAAAGAGAGAAGCACATTCGCCTCGGCCGCCAAAATAGAGACCGACTACTGGCGCAAGCGCAAGACCGACCTCGACGGTGTGGAGATAATAGACGGCTCAGGCCTCTCCCGCTCCAACCGCACGACGGCGCGCTTCATGAGCCAGGTGCTCCGGAAGATGAGCGGAGACCCTTATTATGCCTCCTTCTTCCCGCTGGCCGGATGCGAGGGCACGCTGAAGAATCTTCTTGCCGGCACTCCGCTTCAGGAATATGTGGCCATGAAGACCGGATCAATGTCGGGCATACAGTGCTATGCCGGATATATGCTCGATGAAGACTATGCCCCTACCCATTCGATTGTGGTGATAGTCAACGGTATGCGCGGTTCGAGAGCGTCCGTGCGCCAGGGCGTGGAGCGTATGCTGCTCTCGATTTTCTCTCCGCAACAAGATGAACCCGAAAATGACAGACAAGACAATGAATAAATATCAACGACTTCTCGACCTCACGTTTGAACTCGAAGGTATGGCCCGCCTCGCCTCGGAGCGCGATGGCGACGGCGAGCTCGAAAAGCGCGTGGAAGCAAAGGCGCGTGAGATCCACACCCTCCTCTTCGGCGAGGAGAAACCGGTGGAGAAAACCGAAGAACCGGCCGCGGCCGACTTCGACGACTCAATGTTCTATTCCCTTCCCGAGCCGGAAGCGGAAACCGACCCCGACCCCGAGCCGCAGCCGGAGGAGTCGGAACCGGCTATCGAAGAGATACCAGTGGCCGAAGATGAACCCGAGCCTGCGCCGGAACCTGAGCCTGAGCCGAAACCCGCTCACGCCCCGTCGGCCCCGAAGAGCAAGCCGCTCCTGAGCATCAACGACCGATTCCGCTTCCGCCGCGAGCTTTTCGGTAACTCCGACCCCGACTTCAACGATGCCCTCAACCTCATAGCCACCATGGACTCATACGACGAGGCCGAGGACTATTTCATCAATTCGCTCGACTGGGATCAGGACAATCCCGTCGTGATGGAGTTTATGGCCCTTCTGCAGCGCTACTACAAGTGATGACCATTCACACACCTTAGCATCATGGCAGGAAAACTCTATATAGTTCCCACCCCTGTCGGCAATCTGGCCGACATGACCTTCCGCGCCGTCGACACCCTGAAGAGCGTCGACCTCATCCTGGCCGAAGACACGCGCACCTCGGGCGTGCTGCTCAAGCACTACGACATCACGACCCCGATGCGCAGCCATCACAAGTTTAACGAGCACGAAACCGCCGGCCCGATAGCCGAGCGTATCGAGGCCGGCGAGAACATTGCCCTCATCTCCGACGCCGGCACCCCCGGCATCTCCGACCCGGGCTTCATGCTCTCGCGCGAATGTCGCCGCCGCGGGCTGACGGTGGAGTGCCTGCCGGGTGCCACGGCTTTCGTGCCGGCTCTCGTGGCCTCCGGTCTCCCGGCCGACAGATTCGTCTTCGAGGGTTTTTTACCTCCGAAAAAGGGTAGGGCCACGCGCCTCGAATCGCTTGCGCAGGAGCCGCGCACCGTGATTCTCTATGAGTCGCCGATGCGCCTGCAACGCACTCTGCGCCAGCTCATAGAGTATTTCGGAGGAGAGCGTCAGGCTGCCGTGTGCCGCGAAATATCGAAGCTGCACGAGACTATCCACCGCGCGACGCTCTCGGAACTTTCCGATTTTTTTGAAGTGAACAAACCGAAAGGAGAGATTGTTATTGTCATCGAAGGCCGACCCAAGGAATCAGCCGCCTCGCAGGAGGAGGCTCCCGGAAGTTTCCCTTCGTTCTGATTCCACTTCAGAACTATCCAGTAAAACGAATTATCCACACCCAAACAAAAAAGACAAAAGGTTATGAAAAAAGCGTTTTTATTCTGTGGCATAGCCGCACTTCTTCTCGCATCATGCTCCGGCAACCAGCAGAAACTCGACGAGGATTCCGCCAAAATCGCCGACCTCACTGAAGAATACAAGGAAGCATCCGACTTCAACGACTCGCTGCTCCTTCTGATGGGCGACATCTACACCGGACTCGACTCAATCAACATACAGGAAGGTCTCCTCTACAATATGAATCAGGGCGACAACGCCGACCGCCGCGAGGAAATCCGCCACAACCTCTCTGCCATCAAGGCCCGCCTCAACGCCAACAAACATCTGCTCGCCGACATGGAGGCTAAGTTGAAGAACTCTGGCAACGAGAACTCCGTGATGGCAAAGACCATCAGCCAGCTCAAGGCCCGCATCGAACAGCAGGACCAGAAGATAGCCCAGCTCCAGAACGACCTCGACAACGCCAACAAGCAGATTACCCAACTCAACACTACCGTGGCTGAGAAGGAAGAGCAGGTGAAGACCGAGATCGCCGCCAAGGAACAGGCCCAGCAGGAGACTATCGCAGCCGAAAACGAGGCCAACAAGGTTTACTACGCAATAGGCACCAACAAGGAGCTGAAGAAGAACGGTCTGCTTGAAAAGAAGTTCCTCGGAGCCACCAAGGTGATGAAGGGCAATTTCAACGCCGCTTACTTCACCACTGCCGACAAGCGCAACCTCACCGCCATCCCCACCACTTCCAAGAAGGTGAAGATTTGGAGCAACATGCCCTCCGACTCCTATCAGATTGTCTCTAACGCCGAAGGCATCAAGACCGTGAAGATCACCAACCCCGCGAAGTTCTGGAGCATCACACCCTACCTCATCATCCAGGTTGACTGAAAAATATACTGAACTTACTGCATAACCCGATAATGCCGCGCCTTCCTGATGTGGAGGGCGCGGCTCTCACGTTTTGCCGGTTCGGAAATTATTTGTATTTTTGCGTTTTACTTTAGAACTATACTCTGATATGTCAGACTTTTTCCGAAAAATTTCCGTTTCCATGGCTGTGGCCGCTTTCCCTCTGGCCGCCGCCGCTTTTTCGCTCGACCGTATCGACCCTCCCCACTGGTGGACGGGCATGACCGACCGCTCGCTTCAGCTTCAGCTCCACGGCGACGGCATACGCAATGCCGAAGTCAGTGTCGACCATGATGGGGTGAGCATCGACAGCGTGGTGCGCCTCGACGGCTCGCCCGACTGGCTCTACGTATATCTCGACATCGCGCCCGACGCACGTCCGGGCGATGTGGCGCTTCGCCTCAGGGAGGGGAAGAAGACCATAAAGAGAAAGTTCCCGCTTCTGGCCCGCGATGCCGGGCGCGTCAGGGCGCAGGGCTTCTCCTCGGCCGACGTGCTCTATCTGCTGATGCCGGACCGCTTCGCCGACGGCGACCCCTCCAACAATTCAGGCAAGGGGCTGCGCTTCCCAGTGGGTGCGGACCGCTCCGACCCCAACACCCGCCACGGAGGCGACCTGCAGGGCGTGCTCGACCATGCCGGTTACATCGACTCGCTCGGCGTTACGGCCGTATGGTTCACCCCGGTGCTTGAAAACGACATGCCGGGAGGCTCCTACCACGGATATGCAACCACCGACTATTACCGAATCGACCCTCGCTTCGGATCCAACGAACTTTACGCAAGGCTTGTCGACTCGCTCCACAACCGTGGCATCAAGACCGTGATGGACATGATTTTCAACCATTGCGGTTCCGAACACCCCTGGCGTCTCGACCCGCCGGCGTCCGACTGGTTCAACCGTCAGGACCGCTTCGTGCAGACCAACTATCGCCTGTCGACGCTTACCGACCCCTATTCGTCGGACTACGACCGCGAACTGACTACCGACGGATGGTTCGTGGCCGAAATGCCCGACCTCAACCAGCGCAATCCCCATCTGATGAAGTATCTGATTCAGAACTCTATCTGGTGGATCGAGCAGGCGGGCATCGACGGAATACGCATGGACACCTATTCATACGCCGACCACGAAGCCATGAACTGCTGGATCAAGGCCGTTATGGCTGAATATCCCGACTTCAACATAGTGGGGGAGTGCTGGCTCTCCGATCCTGCGGCGGAGGCCGTATGGCAGAAGGGCGCGGCTATACCCAACCCGATGGGCATAAAGTCGGACCTCCCCACGGTGATGGACTTCTCGCTGATGATCAAAAACCGCGACATGGCGCCTTTCCGTGAGAACACCGACTCGTGGCACGGCCTCAACACGCTCTACGACCACCTCGGTCTCGACTTCATCTATCCCGACGTGAAGCGGGTGCTCCGCTTCCTCGACAACCACGACACCGAGCGCTTCCTGGCCTCCTCGCTCCCCTCGCTCGACGCCTGGAAGCAGGCCATCACGTTCCTGCTGACCGTGCCGGGCATCCCTCAGCTCTATTACGGCACCGAGCTCCTGATGTCGGGCACGCGCGAGGGTGGCGACGGAAACATCCGCAAGGACATGCCGGGCGGATTCCCCGGCGACAAGGCAAGCGCCTTCCTCGGCAAGGGTATAGGCGGCGATGCGGCCGAAGCTACGGATTTCCTCTCGAAGGTGGCACGCTGGCGCCGCGGCTCGAAGGCTGTGGCCGAGGGAAGCATGAGGCATTTCCTCCCCGACAACGGCATCTACGTCTTCGAGCGCAGACTGTCCGGCGAGCAGGTGATTGTGGTGCTCAACGGCCGCGACGAGGCTGTGGAGACTCCGCTCGCACGCTATGCCGAAATTCTCGGCGATGGCGGCGACTACACCGATGTGGCCACCGGCGAGACGTTCTCACTCTCCCCTGACGCCTCCCTGTCGCTCTCGCCCCGCCGCTCCTTAATATTATGTAAGAAATGAAAAAGATCGCAATCCCCTCTCTCCTTGTCATCACGCTGCTCCTGGCGGCCGGGTGCAAACCCACGGAGAAGAACTACAAGGCGGCCTACGACGTGGCTCTCGGCAAGCGCAAGGCTGTAGAGGCCGAAATGGCCGAGGCGGCAGGCGGACACGAGGTGATAAGCCTCGACGGTCCGCGCCGCATCACGGCCGGCGGGGTCGAAATGAATATGGTTTCGGAATTCCTGCGTATGGCCGACAAGGACGAGCCGCTCCCTTCGCCTGCGCTGCGCTATCGTGTGGCCGCAGGCCGCTACCGTATGCCCACCAACGCGCGGGCGCAGATGCAGACGCTCTCGGGCGAAGGCTTCACGCCGCTGCTCATGGCCGACGGCGAGGGTCGCTACTATGCCGTGGCCGGATGTTTCGCCACGCCCGGCGAGGCAGCCGCCTGCGTGGCCCGTCTGCGCAAGCTCTTCAAGGCCGCGTCGTTCGTCGGTCTTGATGGCGACCCGCTCGTAGTGGAGTCTCCGAGATGAGTGCAGCCTAAGATAAAAAACAAGGCGCCCGAAAAATCGGACGCCTTGTTTTTTGTCATAGGTTAGGCTTATCTGCCGTAGATAAGGTTCGTGTCGCAATAGGGAGCGCCGGCGTTGTCGTAGCCACCCTCTGCCGTCAGCGTGATGTATCCGTCGTTGCCTCCCCACCAGGTGGCGCTTCTGTAAGCTCCGTCGGTGCTGGTTTCCACGGGTTGTCCGTAGCTCTTGCACAGCTTGCGGAACACCTTGTCGTAAGGCGACGAATGCCATGAGCTGCCGCGGTATTGGAACAATGCGCCGTTCATGCCTCCGTTGCCGTAGTAGACGGTGGCCTGCGGCCAGCGGTAACCCATCATGCTGATGTCGTTGAGGAAGATGGCGTCGTTCTGGTATCCGCTCACGTTGTAGCCGCTGTTGATAAGCGAGTTGATGCCGTATTCAATGAGCGATCCGAAGGCGAGTCCGAGCACGTTGGAGATGGTCGGAGCCACGTATGTCGGGGCATACACCACTGCGGGACGCGGCGGGGGAGGGGGCAGGGGACGCCAGTGGCCGAAATGGCTGTGGGGCCGGCCGTGGACGGGGCGGTATTTGGGCCTGGGACGGAAGTCGCCCCCTGCGCCGGGACGATGGTGGCTGTTGCCTCCGGGACGGTATCCGGGCCGGTTGAATCCGGGGCGGTTATGGTTGCCTTTACCCGGGCGGTTGTGGTTACCGTAATTGGGGCGGTTGTGGTTGTCGTTATTGGGACGGTTGTGGTTGCCTTTGTTCGGGCGGCGCTTGTTGTCCTTGCCGAAGTCGCCCTTGCGCTGTGTGAGCTTCACGGTTTCCCTTGCCTTATGGGCATCCTTATAGTTTCGGCTGCTTTTCGATTCTTTCGAAATTCTCTGAGCCTGGATTTCCGGAGTGAGGAGTCCGGGCATCAACATAGCGCCTGCGAGGCACCACGATAATACGATGTTGGTAATTCTGCTCATGACTCTTTGTCTTATGGTTGTTTGTTTACACCTTTGACTATGCTGCCTCCGTGTGGGTTTAATCGCCTTTAATTTTTCTTACTTTAAAATGTTAAATACAACAAAATTTTAAGTTAATTATCTCAGGCAGGCATCCGTCTCCTTTTTTATCCAACCAAAACAACAGACGGTCCAAAAGGTCCAAAAACCGGCTTCTTTGGCAAAATGTCAGAATCCGGACTGCATACAACCGTTTTTATCCCTCGTACATGTGGTGTATTCGGGGTTGGGGGCTTAAATTCTGACAAATTTCCAGTTTTGTCCTATTCTTCTCCTCGGGCGCCGAAAGTCGAGGCAGGAGCGCTTTCGTGAATTTAAATGTTAATTTTTATTTTTTGTTGCACGCAATCAATTAAAAATAGTAAATTTGCGTACTTTTATGTAGCTATCGCAAATCTGACTCCATCGAAAAACTACCGGGTTTCCGGCCCTTAAAAGAGATGTGAATCAACTTTTTCGCACGGATATTGTGCGGTAATACTGCTGATTTCAGCATATTATACCTCGATCCGAGGGTAATGTGAGGCAGCGATGCCCTCTTTTGTGGAGCCGTCCGGGTGCCGACCTCAAGAGTGAGTGTCTTCATGACTTGAAACTACGGATACATGCTGCCGTCTCTGTCGTGGAGGCCGGAACAGCGGGTGTCGCCTCCGCGATTCCCGCAATAGCGCCGGGCAAGCCACGCTTCATCAGCACCGACGCGCCCTATATATATAAGGTGTAGGTTCGGGAAGAGCTGGCCTCGGCGGCGACCAATGCCCGCGGCGCGGCGTCTCGAGCGCGGATTTGTACTCAACATACTGAAAATAAACAAAATAAATAATTAATCGTCTAAATTATTTTTTAAGTATGAGAAAACTGTTTTTAATCTTGATGACGGTGATCGCGTGCACGTGGAGCCTTGAGGCCCAGACGCGCACATACCACGGCACCGTCCTCGACGCAGCCAACAATGAGCCTCTCATTGGTGCTACGGTCATGCCGATAGGCGGTGGCCAGGGTGCGGCTGCTGACCTCGACGGCCATTTCACGATTACTGTTCCGCAGAGCGTGAAGCAGGCCACTGTGACTTATGTAGGCTATAAGTCGAAGACTGTAAGCCTCTCCGAGAACATGACCGTTTACCTGGAGTCGTCTTCCACCAACATCGACGAGGTGGTCGTTATCGCGTATGGTACCGGTACGAAAGAATCTCTTACCGGTTCGGTAGCCGTTGTTGGTTCCAAAGAGATTGAAGACCGTCCCGTAACTTCGGTTACCCAGGCTCTCGAAGGTAACGCCCCCGGCGTGCAGGTCAACAACTCGACCGGTAAGCCCGGTTCATCGCCTGCCATCCGTATCCGCGGTTTCAACTCGTTCAACTCCAGCGCTCAGTCTCCTCTTTACGTTGTCGACGGCATCGTATATCAGGGCGACATCGCCGACATCAACCCCGCCGACATCGAGTCGATGTCTGTGCTGAAGGACGCCGCATCCTGCGCACTCTACGGTAACCGCGGTGCCAACGGTGTCATCCTTATCAACACCAAGCGCGCCAAAGGCCAGGGCAAGGTAGACGTTACCCTCCAGATCCGTCAGGGTATGTACAACCGCGGTCTTCCCGAGTACGACCGTCTCGGCGCTGACCAGTGGATGGAGACTTCGCTCAAAGGTTGGGCTCGCGGCCGTTTCTATTCGGGCGTAGGCAACTCCTACGAGGAGGCTCTCGCCATGTCGGCTTCCGGCTTCGTTTCCGGCTATCTGATGAACACCAACATCTACAACCTCCCCGGTGCCGAGCTCTTCTCGCCCGAAGGCAAGCTCCTCGGCTCCGTGCTCCCCGGCTACACCGACCTCGACTGGTGGGATGCTATCTCGCGTAGCGGCTACCGTCAGGAATACAACATCAACGCCACCGGCGCAACCGACAAGTTCGACGCTTTCGCTTCGTTCGGTTATCTGAAAGAGAACGGCTACATGCTCCAGACCGACTTCGAGCGCTTCAACGGTCGCTTCAGCGCAAACTATCAGCCCACCTCCTATCTGAAGGTCGGCGGTAACCTTGCTGCTTCTTACCAGGACTCTGACCAGGGTGTGAATGACGGCGACGATCTCAACTCCACCACCAACCCGTTCCTCACCATGTTCTATGCTCCTATCCGTCCCTACTACGCTCACGACGAAAATGGCAACATCATCGTCGAGAACGGCAAGAAGGTCTGGAACACCGCCGGCATGAACAAGGGCGATAACATCGCATGGCTCATGCGCCTCAACGAATCGAACTACAAGAGCCTTAACGTAAACGCTTCGCTCTACGGTACGGCCATCATCCCCTACGGCTTCGAACTCACCGTTCGCGGCAACATGATGCGTAGCTTCGACTCTTCGAAAGACTACTCCAACCGTATCATCGGTGCCCAGCAGGGTGTCGGCGGCATGGATCTCAGCCACTCGAGAGTATACTCCCACACCTTCATGCAGACCCTCAACTGGAGCCACGAATATGGCGCACACCACGTTGACGTGATGCTCAACCACGAGAACTACCAGTATGGCTACAACGAGTTCTTCGAGCGTAAGTCGGGCCAGCTCATCGAAGGCAACTACTCGATGAACAACTTCCAGAGCCTCGACGCCGACGCCGAGAGCCAGGCCGCCCTCCGCACCGAGTCTTACCTCGGCCGCGCACGCTACAACTACGAGCAGAAATACTTCGGTGAGTTCTCGATCCGCCGCGACGGCACTTCGCGCTTCGCCAAAAACAACCGCTGGGGTACATTCTGGTCGGTAGGCGCAAGCTGGATTCTCACCAAGGAGAAATTCATGCAGAACATCAACTGGCTCAACTACCTTAAGCTCCGTGTCGCTTACGGCTCGGTAGGTAACGACGCCGCCGCTTCCGCATTCTCTTACCTCACTCTCTATACGCCCTACTTCACCATCGACGGCAACGGCGCGATGTATCCCGGTTCGATCGGCGCTCCCGACCTCAAATGGGAGTCGACCAAGACTCTTGACATCGCTCTCGAGGGCTCGCTCTTCGACGACCGCTTCAACTTCACTATCGGCTACTTCGACAAGCGCAACGCCGACCTTCTCTACAGCCGCACTCTTCCCTTCTCGCAGGGCACTGTAGGCAACTCCGGTCTCCTTCCCTCCATCATGCAGAACATCGGCACCATGGCCAACCGCGGATGGGAGCTCCAGTTCGGCGTCGACATCATCCGCAACCAGGACTTCAACTGGCGCTTCAACCTCGATGCTTCGTTCGTGAAGAACAAGATTCTCAAACTTCCTGACGGACAGGACATCCCCGGCCAGTCGCTCTTCGAAGGCAAGTCGCTCTATGAGATGTACACCTACGACTGGGCAGGCGTCGACCAGCGCACCGGTAACTCGCTCTACTACATGCACCCCGATTCGCCCGACTACTACAGCTACAACGAAAAGGGCGAGAAGAAGTATCAGACCGACCTCTGGTATCAGAACCTCACCAACGCCAGCAAGGCAGGCGCTCTCTTCGTAGACGAAAACGGCAACTACCTTACCGACCGTCCCTCCACTTACGCCAAGCGCACCATCAAGGGTTCGGCTCTCCCCGTAGTCTACGGTTCGTTCGGCACCACTCTTTCGTGGAAAGGCATCAACCTCGGCCTTCTCTTCACCTACAGCCTCGGTGGCAAGACCATGAACTCCAACTACCAGTCGCTTATGTCGATGGGCACCGGCGACGCTGCCGCCCTCCACAAAGACATCCTGAAAGCCTGGACCGGCGACCCCATCGCCAACAAGGATCTTCCCCACCAGGAGCAGACTGTCAACTGGGTTAACAACGATGGCAAGGCCATGACTGCCAACATCAACCCGATCACCGTCAACGGCGGCCAGATCGACGAGAACGGTGTGCCTATCCTCAACACGCAGCTCAGCCAGTACAACGACGCAAGCTCAAGCCGCTGGCTCGTAAGCAACAACTACCTCTGCCTGAAGAACCTCAACATCAACTACGACTTCCCCAAGAGCTGGGTGAACGCACTGAAGATGACCAACCTCAACCTCGGTTTCTCGGTTGACAACCTCTTCATCATCACTCGCCAGAAGGGTCTTAACCCGCAGTATGGATGGGCCGGCGGACAGGGTGCCACCTACGTTCCCTCGCGCGTATTCTCCTTCCAGCTCACCGCGAAGTTCTAAGCTTTGTCTCTAACTCAATCAAATAAGATAAAAATGAAAAGAAACATCATAGCAAAGGGGCTCATTGCTCTCGGAGCTGTCGCTTTGCTCCCGGCCTGCTCGTCAGATTACCTCAATCTGACTCCGGAAGCAAACTTCTCCGACAAGGACGCTCTTTCGACCGTAGAGAACATCCAGCTTGCCGTCAACGGCATCTGCCTCTCTATGAACACCCAGTACCAGTCCACCAACTGGAACCAGTACAACGGTGAATCATACGTCAACACCATCTGCAACGACGCAATCGGTCAGGACTACATCTCCGGCCTTTTCCAGGGTATGTTCAACTCCGAGACCATCAAGGGTCTCAACTGGGACAACGCCGACCTTCTCCTCATGGTAATTCCCTGGGACTACTGCTACGGACTCATCCAGCAGGCCAACAAGATTCTCGACGTGGTCGACTCTGCCGAAGGCACCGACGAGATGCGCGCTTGGGTGAAGGCCCAGACCCTCACGCTCCGTGCACACGCCTACACGAAGCTCCTCATGTTCTATGCTCCCCGTTGGGAGGATAGCGATGGCGGTGAGAAGTATTGCTTAGTGTATCGCACTACCGGCGCTATCAAGAACGCGCCTCTCGCCACGATGAATCAGATTCTTGACCTCATCTACAGCGACCTCAACACCGCTCTTGACCTCTTCGACAAGGCCGGCAACAATGCCCGTATCGGCAAATGGGGTGTAGACAAAAGCATCGCTCTCGGCACATTCGCCCGCGCAGCCCTTATCAAGAACGACTGGGCTACCGCGCAGAAGATGGCCCACGACGCTCGTCAGGGCTATCAGGTGATGGACAACAACACCTACCTCTCAGGCTTCTATGCCGAGAACAACGACTTCATGTGGAACTCCACAGCTGAAGACTCCGAAATCTATTATTGGTCGTGGGGCTCGCACTATGCAGCCAATGGCCAGTATACGAAGAACTGGGGTGTAGGTGGCGGTGCCATCGACTTCGACCTCTTCAACCAGCTCGATGAAAACGACATCCGCCGCATGACGTTCTTCACTCCCGACAAGATCGCCTACATGCAGAAAGTCGGCAAGCAGTACAACCCCGGCAAGCTCGACGCTTCGGCATTCTGGAACGCCGGTCTTGTCAACCCCGCATCGTATCTGACTGTGAACGAAGGTCCGACTGCCCGCGACAAGAACGACCGCGAAAAGCCGTTC
The DNA here is from genome assembly GCA_945873625.1 of uncultured Porphyromonadaceae bacterium. GTDB lineage: Bacteria > Bacteroidota > Bacteroidia > Bacteroidales > Muribaculaceae > Lepagella. Next base: position 46,854 of record CAMCDS010000003.1, read on the forward strand.
GGTCTCTACAACGTGGCTGTATACTTCTTCCGCCACTATCTTGAGAACGTCTTCAAAGGCAACCTCAGTGAAATCGACAACCAGGGCTTCAGCTGCTACTACACCGTAGGTTCCGAAGGTAAGATCAACGTAGGTCCCGGACGCAACGCCGACCTCGTAGTAACTCCTATCGGAGCTCAGATCAAGTTCTTCTCCTACGCTCCTTACGGAACCGGCCACTATCCTTACATGCGTGCCAGCGAGATGGTGCTCGCCGAGGCTGAGGCCGCTTACCACAATGGCGACGAGAATACCGCAAAGGCTTGTCTGAACGAAATCAACGGAAAGCGTATCCCGGGCTACACCTGCACCTCGACTGGCGAAGACCTCTTCAACGAGATCAAGCTCTGCCGTCGCATCGAGCTCTGGGGCGAAGGCCAGAACTGGTCTGACTTCAAGCGCTGGAACATGCCTATCAACCGTCGCGCCTGGATTGCCGACGACGCTACTTCCGGCAACTGGACGCCTGAAATCTCGGGTGAGGTTCTCCCCGATGCCAACTACGGCTGGCGCTTCACGGTGCCCAACTCGGAGTCGAACTACAACCCCATGGTTGACCGTACGCTCCTTCCCCGCTAATCTGCTGACGCACCGACTCAGGTGCCTTAAAAATAAAATGCGTCCGAGTTTCTGCTCGGGCGCATTTTTCTTTCGTCGATGTTTGCATCTTTTGGAAATTTTTTGTTACTTTGCAAGTCGAAATGTTGCGACGCCGTGTCGCTTTGTCTCATTTCTAAAGCCTGACATCCGAATCAGATTTCCTTTCATCCGCTCTGTTTTCGGTAGAGCCTAATGAATACTTATTGTAAATTACTATTATTCAACTATATATGAAAATCAAAAGCTTAGCTCTCCTGCTCGGTGGCCTCACTGCCCTTTCAAGCGTGGCCGCCCCGCTCACGCCCCGCGAGGCCCTGACAAGGGCTTTCGGCTCCGGCCCGGCGAAAGTAGTCTCCAAAATCAAAGGCACTCCCCGGCCGGCCTTCACTGCCAAGGCCGACAACGGCGTGTCGACGGCCTACGTGTTCAACAACGCCGGCGGCGGCTACGTCATCGTCAGTGCCGACGATGTGGCCTTCCCTGTGCTCGGCTATAGCGACAACGGCACTTTCGACGCAGACCGCATGTCGCCCGAGATGAAATGGTGGCTCGGCGAATACAGCCGGCAGATAGAGTGGGCCGTGGCCAACGGCGCCTCAAAGGCTCTGAAGGCTCCCTCGGCTCCCGCCGAATGGACGGCTATCTCCCCCCTCGTGAAGACCACCTGGGACCAGGACGCTCCCTATAATGACGACTGCCCCTCGCCCCGCAACAGCACCAAAAAATGCGTAACCGGCTGCGTGGCCACTTCGATGGCCCAGGTGATGAACTATCACAAATATCCCGAGGTAGGCGAGGGTATCAAGTCCTACAGCGCCTCTTCGCTCAACCGCACCCTCTCGATCAATTTCGCCAACAAGAGCTTCGACTGGGACAATATGCTCAATTCATACCGCAAGGGTGAATACACCGACGCCCAGGCTGCCGCCGTGGCCTATCTCATGAAGGCCTGCGGCTTCTCCGTCGAGATGGACTATACCACTGTGATGTCGGGCGCCCAGGGCTCCGAGATAGCAGTGGCCCTCACCAAATATTTCAAATACGACAAAAACATCAAGGACGTTCGCCGTCTGATGTATTCCGCTGCCGACTGGATGAAGATGGTCTATGAGAACCTTCGCGACGTAGGCCCGATTGTCATCAACGGCCAGTCGCCTCTCCAGGGTGGCCACTCCTTCGTCTGCGACGGCTACGACGGACACGGTTACTTCCACTTCAACTGGGGATGGAGCGGCCTGAGCGACGGCTACTACGCCCTCGACGCCCTCAACCCCGACGCACAGGGCACCGGCGGTGCTGCCGGCGGCTTCAACTTCACCCAGAATGCCGTGCTCGGCATCCAGCCCCCGACAGGTAAGCCCGAGGAGCCGACCCTCCCCCTCATCCTTCAGTACGGAACGACCACTGCCTCCATCTCAGGCCGCACAGTAACCTTCGACACCGAAGACTATAATCCGCTCGGATGGGGCAATGCCGGCAACGGCGCTGTCAACGCTGTGCTCGGAGCTATCGTAACCCCCGTCGACGGCACTGCCGGCAATGAAATCAGCGTGCTCGGCTCGCTCGGCTCGCTGCAGTCGCTGCAGCTCACCAGCATGTATAGCTACTACTCAAACCGGAACGTGCATCCCACCGTCGAGCTGCCTCAGCTTGCCGACGGCACCTACCGCCTCACCCTCGCCTCGCGCGACGCCGACAACTCTTCCGCTCAGTGGTATCCCGTTGTAACTCCCTGGGGCTGCCGCAACTATTGCATGCTCAAGGTGGAGAACGGCAACTATAGCGTTACCGACGTGCCCATGGCATGCCTCTCGCTCTCGAATCTCGAACTCAAGTCGCAGCTCTACTCGGCCCGCAACGCCACTATCGGCGTGAAGCTCACCAACAACAGCGAGCTTGAGCTCTGCCAGGGTCTCTGCGCACGCCTCTACGACGCCAACGGCCAGCTCCGCTTCGTAGGCGAGAGCATCCTCGCCACCGTGCAGCCCGGCGAAACGATTGAATCGGAATGGAGAACAAAGTTCTACAATCCCAAGACCGGTTCGCTTGCGGCCGTAACTGCCCCCACCGAATTCACCATGCGACTCTACGACCCCTCTTCGGGTCTTGAATACGGCGACGTCGAGGCAAAAGTTACCATGGGTCCCAACCCCGGCAAGGCTACCATCCAGGTTACTGCCCTCTCGATGCCCGGCATGCCCCGCCAGGTGCAGTATGAGTATGGCGACGCCACTATCGGCAGCGTTACTTTCGTGGAGAATCCCGCGAAGATCCCCTTCGATATGAGCTATAAGGTAACCCGCGGCTATTTCGACGGCAACATCACCATCGCCGTCTATGAGGCCGACCCCGAGCGTCCCAACTATCGCGGCATGCAGCTCATGCAGGCATACAACGAGGTAAACTACCTCACCGCCCCTGATTCGCGCGACCTCACTCTCAGCATCGACTTCTCGCAGTGTGAGGAGCGCAAGCTCTATTATCTCTACGCATCCTACGTGTCAGGCTCCGCCGAGAATTATATGGGTCAGATTCCATTTATGTATGATTCCACCCAAGGCGTAGGCAGCATCCTCGATGATGAGGAGGCAGGCGAAATGGAGATATTCAACCTTCAGGGCCAGCGCATCGCCGAGCCGACGGCCGGACAGGTGGTTGTGGTGAAGCGCGGCACCCGCACCGAGAAGATGGTCTGGAAGTAATCTGCTTCCCCATCCGTTAATAAAGGCACTTTCGGAACCGGACTCAGCTCCGGCTTTCCGGAAGTGCCTTTGCTTTGCTCCGGCAGCGTCTCTATCCGATTTCGGTCCTCGTCACGACAGATACGAATAAAAATACATCCAATATTAACGGAGTGGGCAAAAAAATCAGGATATGATTTGGAAGATATGATATAATTAGTTAACTTTGCACGTGATTCTGACGGAGTTTTCCGCTATATTTCAAATCCAAAGATTGTAAGTATTTAAACTTTAACCAAATAACTAAAAAGTAATGAAAAAAAGTTACGCAATCGCAGCTTTGGCTCTTGCTACCGGTATGTCGGCATTCGCAGGAGTGAACAAGGCTACAATGGTGATGCCGACGGTAGAGCTCCAGAGCTCTGACCTCGCTGTAGTCAACGTGATGGACAATTCCAGAATGGCTGTTGCCAACGCTCCCATGAAGGTTTCGTCGATCGACGCTCTTCTCGGCCCGCGCAAAGGTTACACTCCCATCCAGTTCACGAAGAACAATCTCGTTACATGGGCAACTACTGTAATCAAGGGCGCTGTTGAAAACGAGATCATCTTAGACCAGATGCACGGTTTCAACAGCTGCATCTGCTCCCCCGCAGGCACTGTAGACCTCGCTGCCGGCACAGTTACTTTCGGCAAGCAGAACATGGGCATCGACTCCGCTTCCGGCGAGATGATTGTCTTCCAGCCCCTTCAGCTGAGCGAAACTGAAGATGGCAAGATTCAGGCAGAGCGCGTCAACACTCTCGTGCTCACCATCGACGAAAACGGCAACATGGTGAACCATACCGGCGGTTTCTCCTTCGAGATTTCGCAGGGCCTCTACTTCGCAGTAGGCGACGTTAACGTTACTGCTCCCGACTTCTTCAAGTTCAACGAAGCCGAGTGGACAAAACTTAAGAAAGGTCAGTTCACCGACAACGCTCTCGTGAACTTCTATCAGGATGCATCTCCGGTCACCGTTGAATGCGACTACTACACCAAGGGCACTGAGATTCTCGCCAAGAACCCCTATGCAAGCGGCGCCTGGGCACAGGCTAACCCCGGTCTCGTAGGAGGCGTTTCCAACGGTGAGGGCTACATCGTGTTCGATGTTGACTACCCCGACTGTGTACCCGTACGTCCCGCTACCGGTTCCGGCTTCGTGCTCGACAACGGCGAGGAGGGCGCACCCGACTGGCAGGAAGTATTCATCTACAACATTGAGGGCGAGCGCATCTACAATGAGAAAATGTATCCCGAAGACGTAGAGATGGAGCTTCTCGCAGGTGGCAGCCCCGTATCGACCTTCGACAATGCAACCAAGGTTGCAACTCTCGAGAACATCTGGTTCAGCATCACCAGCAGCCCCTACGGACGCTACGGTTTCCCTGAAGAGCAGGACGCTCAGGGTCAGGTTACCAAATGGAAAGCTCTTAGCCTCCTTTGCCAGCTCGACAAGACCGACGGCGTAGAAGGCGTAGAGGTAGCCGAGGAAGGCGCTGTCAAGTACTTCAACATGCAGGGCATGGAAGTAGTTAACCCCGCCAAGGGCCAGCTCGTAATCAAGAAGCAGGGCAACAAGGCTGTCAAGGTTGTGATGTAATCCACGCGCAAAGACAACCAACCCGCATACACAAGGCCGGCGACTCCATTCGGAGCCGCCGGCTTCGCATATCCGGCTGGCTCCTTAATCGGCTGATTTTAGGATAGATACAAAAAACACTCTACCGGAGAGATTTTGGCAATTTTTAATTTGGATAATTGGATGGGATTTATTAATTTTGCGAATAAGGAAATCTATCCTTATGGCATATATATTGTCAATGAAGCAAGTCTCTATTTACTAACTAAATATTCATCTTATGAGAAAAATCTACGCAATCGCAGCATTCGTCGTAGCCACCGGCCTGACGGCCTCGGCGGCTATCGAGAGAGCCAGCCTCGCCATGCAGCAGCCGGAGCTCCGGAGCCTCGAGCTCACGACAGCAACCGCCACCGGTAAATCAACCGACAGTTTCCGCGCCTCGCGGCCAATGAAAATATCCTCGGCCGATGATATTCTGGGCGTCTACTTGGGTCATGCGCAAATATCGTTCGGGGCGAGCCGCCTCCCGGACTGGAGCGCGACAATCATCAAGGGCACAGCTGAAAATGAGGTGATTCTAAGCGAAATGTTCTATATCAACTCGTGCATGTGCTCCCCTGCGGGCATAGTTGACCCCTCGGCTTCGACGCTGACCATATCGAAGCAGGATATGGGAATTGACTCGGCCACAGGCGAGACGCTGGTGTTCCAGCCCCTCGAACTGGTGGAAGAAAAAGGCGGAAATGTTACTGCCAAGCGCGTCAACACTCTCGTACTCACTATCGGCGAAGACGGCAACATGTCGAGCCCCGCCGGAGGTTTCTCGCTCGAAATCAGTCAGGGCTCATATATGGCTCTCGGCGACATCTCGCTCACCGCGCCCGACTATTTCGTGTTTAACGAATGGGAGTGGACTTCGCTCGGCGTTGGCCAGTATACCGACAACGCGCTCATAAACTTCTTCGAAGACGCCACTCCCGTATCCGTCGACTGCGAATACTTCACCAAGGGCACCGAGATAGTGGCCAGAAACCCGTACGCAAGCGGCGTATGGGCGGGGGCTAACCCCGGCATCGCTGCCGGAGAGACGAAAGGCGAAGGTTGTATCGTGTTCGACGTCAAGTATCCCGGCTGTGTAGCCATGCGTCCCGCCACCGGCTCCGGCTTCGTCATCGACTACGGCACTGCTGCCACTCCCGACTGGCAGGAGATTTACCTCTTCAATACCGAGGGAACGAGGATTTACTACGAAGGAATGGATCCGAAGAATGTGGAGCTCGAACTTCTCGCCGGCGGCAGCCCCGTCTCTACCTTCAACGCCGAAACCAATACGGCGACTCTTCAGAACATCATGTTCAGCATCACGAGCAATCCCTTCGGCAGCTATGGCTTCCCCGAGGAGAAAAACGCCGAAGGTTATGTAACCAAATGGAAGGCCCTCACTGCCCTTTGCAAAATCAAGGATGGAATGGGTGTTGAAGGCGTAGAAGTGGCTGAGGAAGGCGCAGTCAAGTACTTCAACATGCAGGGCATGGAAGTAGTTAACCCCGCCAAGGGCCAGCTCGTAATCAAGAAGCAGGGCAACAAGGCTGTCAAGGTTGTGATGTAATCCACGCGCAAAGACAACCAACCCGCATACACAAGGCCGGCGACTCCATTCGGAGCCGCCGGCTTCGCATATTCCCCCCCCCGAAGGTACATCGGAATGGTGCAGGGTAGGTTAGGGAAATGACATTACTGTGGCAAATGCCGAATTTTTATTAACTTTGCAGTCGATTTTCAATACCGTCAAAAACTCTCGGATGAACTCTCAGAACAATAGCATCGCCGGCCACAACAACTCCCGGCGTTTTCATTATGGCTTCATCATCGTGGCTTGCTGCTGCCTCATGATGGGCGTCAACATCGGCATCACTTTCAGCTGCGCGGGAATCTTTTATAAGCCAGTGAGCTCGTCGCTCGGCGTAAGCGTCGGCGAGTTCGGACTCTATATGTCAATCATGTATATCGCCTCGACGCTTGTGCTGCCGCTCGGCGGCAAGCTGATCGACCGCTACAGCGCCCGCTGGCTGCTCACGGGCAGTTCGACTGTGATGGGGCTCACTCTCTGCGGCATGGGCTTCTGCACGCAGCTGTGGCAGTTTTATCTGGCCGGAGCGGTGCTCGGCGCCACGGTGGCCTTCCTGCTCTATCTCAGCTTCCCGACGCTTATCAACCGCTGGTTTCGCGTGAAGGTCGGCCTGCTGATGGGCGTCTGCAGCGCGGCTTCGGGTGTGGGCGGTATGCTCTTCAATCCTATCGGCGCGTCGGTGATAACCAATTACGGGTGGCATTGGGCATATATCGGCTTCGGCCTGCTTGTGCTTCTCGTCGACACCCCCTTGCTCGCCATACTGCTGCGCGACCGCCCTTCCGACATGGGGTTGCAGCCCTACGGTATCGGCGAGGCCGCCAGGGGAGCCGCGAAAGGCCCGGGCGAGCCCGGCATCATGCTTGCGCAGGCCGTGAGGATGCCGGCCTTCTACGGCGTGTTGCTCTTCTCATTCCTGATGATGGCCATGTCGACGCTCAATCTCTTCATCCCCAATTATGTAACGTCGCTTTCGTTCACGCTTGAGCAGGGAGCCTTCGCCGCGTCGTCGGCCATGGCCGGCGTGATGGTCGGCAAGCTCGCCCTCGGCCATATCAACGACCGCAGCTGCATGGCCGGGGTGCTCGTGACGACGCTGGCCGGCATCTCGGGTCTGGTGATGATGCTGGGCGGCAGCCTCGGCCTGGCGATCATCATCAGCGGTGCCTTCCTCTTCGGCTGGGCCTACGCCGGAGTTACGGTGCAGACCACGATGCTGACGCGCACCGTGTTCGGCATCGCCGACTATGCCCGCATCTATGCCTATATGTCGATGGCCCAGGCCGCGGGCGGAGCCATAGCCTCTGGAGGCTGGGGTCTGCTGGTCGACGCTACGTCGTATCCCTTCATCTTCCTCTGCGGCGTCGGCATGCTGGCGGTGTGCACGGTGATCGGAGTGGCGGCCGTGCGTCGACGTTCCGGCCCGAACATTTGAGGGAGCGCGCGCGTTCTAACGGAAGAGCGGGCGGCTCCGGCCTACCCGTATTCACACTTAGTTAAAATCAGAAAAATAATGGAAAAACCCAGAATCATTCCGGCATCGGAACTTATCATAAACGACGACGGCTCGGTGTTTCACATCCACCTGCGTCCCGACCAGCTCCGCGACAACATCATCCTCGTCGGCGACCCCGGCCGCGTAGACATGGTGGCCTCATATTTCGACTCGATCGACTACGACGTGCAGTCGCGCGAGTTCCACGCCATCGGAGGCACCTACCGCGGCAAGCCGCTGATGTGCATCTCGCACGGCATCGGCCCCGACAATATCGAGATTGTGCTTACCGAGCTCGACGCGCTCGCCAACGTCGACTTCAAGACGCGCGAGGTGAAGCCCGAACACCGCACGCTGCGCATGGTGCGCGTCGGCACCTCCGGCTCGCTTCAGGAAGACCTGCATATCGGCGATTTCGTGATTGCCGAGAAGGGTATGGGCTTCGACGGCATCCTCAATTTCTATGCCGACCGCGACGCCGTCTGCGACCTGGAGTTTGAAAAGGAGTTCTGCGAACACGTGAACTGGGATCCCCTCTGGGCGGCTCCCTATACGGTGGACGCCGATGCCGGTCTGGTAGGCGAAATCGGGCGCGACGACATGCGCCGCGGCTACACGATAGCCGCCGTCGGTTTCTATGCCCCGCAGGGACGCATGGTGCGCCTGAAGCTCGCAGACCCCGACCTCAACGCCAAAATCGAGAGCTTCCGTTTCCGCGGACGCCCGATCACCAACTTCGAGATGGAGTCGGCATGTCTGCAAGGCATGGCAAAGATGCTGGGACATAAGGCGATGACCGTGTGCTGCATCATAGCCGAGCGTCGCGCCACCACAGCCAACACCGACTATAAGCCTCATGTGCGCAGACTGGTAGAGACGGTGCTCGAAAGAATCTGACCCTCCGCGCAATGCTTCGAGCAAAGGCGCAGGCGATACCCCCGCAGGGGTTACATATACTCTGACCCCATGTTGACGAGCGAACAGCGAGTCTACGTGGGGTCAGCCATATACCCACATTCAGGCGTTTTTCCAGCGGTTGCCCGGGAAGCGGACGGCAAGCCCGTCGAACTCCATCTCTCCGAGCTGGGCGAGGAGCGCCGCGACGGGTATGGAGAGGCGGGCATGGATTTCATCGACGCTTACGGGTTCTGACGCCGATTCGAGCATCGCGTAGATGCTTCTGCACGGTTCGTCGAGGTCAGGGAAGAGTGAGCGCGGTGCGGAAGCCGCACTGTCGGCAGGCTGCCATGCGAGAATGGAGGCTATGTCGGAGGCGCCGCCTACGAGCCATGCCTTGTTTTTCTGAATTAGCCGGTTGCATCCGGCGCTGAAACGGTCGGATGTGCGTCCCGGTAGTGCCATTACCTCGCGGTCGATGCTGAAAGCCACCGACGCCGTCGACATCGCTCCCCCCTTCACATCGCTTTCGGCCACGACACACGCGTCGGAGAGCGCGGCCACTATGCGGTTGCGTTCGAGAAAGTTGCCGCGGAAAGGCTTTACGCCCGAGGGGTATTCCGACAGCAATGCGCCCCCGGCGGCCACGATGCGGCGCGCCAGGTCGCGGTGTGAGGCAGGATAGAGGGTGTCGAGCCCGTGGGCCACGACGGCGACCGTCGGCAACCCGGCCGCGAGGGCGGCTGTGTGTGCGGCCGCGTCGATGCCGTAGGCCAGTCCGCTGACAATCACGGGGCCGCAGCCCTGCAGGTCCTCTACAGCCGTGCGCGTGAAGTTGAGGCCGTAAGGGGTAGGGGTGCGGGTGCCGACGAAGGCCACCGTGCGCGGAGCGTTGAGGTCGCACGATCCGAGCGCGAAGAGGGCGGTCGGAGCATCGCTGAGTTCGAGCAGGCGCAGCGGATAGCCGGGCGATTCGGGGAAGAGCACGCGGATGGAATGGCGGTCGCAGAAGTCGAGTTCATGCCGCGCGGCCTCAATGGCCTCCTGCCTGGCAAACGAGTCGGGTATGGCCGACGGGCGCGCTTCGAGGGCGGCAGCGAGACCGGATGCCGGGAGCGAGAAGAAGGCTTCGACCGAGACGCCACACTCGTCGAGGCGGCGTCGCAGAGCCATCGACCTCCCCTTCATCATCGAGAAGGCGAGAGGCAGGAGGCGCGGGTCGTCGGCTGAAGGGAGGGACACGGCGGTCAGAGGTATTTCTTGAACACTGCGGCCAGCTCGTCGCCGCGCGAGAGCTTGCCGTCTTTGAGCACTACGACCGTAACGAGCGCCTCGGCCACCACCTCTCCGCCCGGCTTCAGGATGTCCTGATGGAAAACGAAGCGGGCGCCCTTGCGCTCCAGGCGCAGGCAGCTGATGAAGCGGTCGCCGCCGCGCAGCGAGGTCTTGTATTCGATGTCGATCTTGCGCACCACGGCGTCGATTCCGGCATTGTGCATGTCGATGAACGAGAGTCCCGCGTCGGCGCAGAACTTATGGCGCGTGTGCTCCATATAGTGAAGATAGTTGGCGTTGTTGACTATCTGCTCGCAGTCGAGCTCATAGTCGCGCACCTCCATGTCCATAATGAAGCAGTAGCGGCGGTTGATGTCTTTTAGTATTCTCATGGGATGATGTCTGGCTTTGTCTGATGGTTACGGGCGCGATAGTCGGCAATTATGCCTACGGCGGCGGCAAACTCTTCTTTAGATGCGAAGGCCGAGTAGGGGAGGCGCAGGAATCCGCGTCCGGGAGTCAGGATTTCGAGCGTTATTCCCTCGCTGTCGACCGTATATCCTCCGAAGCATGCCGGAGCGAACGCCTCGCTGTAGATTCTCGGCGGGATAGGTTCCGGCCCGGTACCGTCGTCCTCACCGTCGGTTTCCCCGCTCCTCGCTTCGTCGTAGTCGGCCACGACCGGCACTCTGAGGGCCACCTCTATGCCCGAGGGGGATATGACCGCCGAATGGGGAAGGATGTTGACGTAGCACTCCCTCCTGAGACCGAAAGAGAAATAGAGGAATGCGGCCGCCATCGGGGTGATGATGAGGGCGAGCATGAGCGCCACCACTATCCACCGCCAGTCGGCCACCACGGCGGCCGCGGCAGAGCCGGCGATGAGGAGCGCAAGGATGGCAATCCACCAGCGCAGCCCGAAGCGTGCCAGCATGGCGCGGGCAAACCTCCCCTTCGACATCACGAAGACGCCGGTCTCCACAGCCCCCACGTGGGCAGGGCAGGGACACTCACCGGAGTTTGGAATCGCGTCGCTCACGTATCCTTTCGTATGTTTTAAGGTTCTGGGGCACGAGCACCTGCAGATACCCTGTTCCTTCGCTGTTGACGAGGCGGGTCATGTCGATATAATGCTCGCCACTCCCTTTATGGATCGGAAACACCTCGGCGCGTCTGGCCTTCACCTTGTCGCCCATGGGCGAGTGGCCGCCGGGTCCGGTGCCGCGCAGGTCGGGGTCTACTCCGTCGGCGGCGCAGCGCACAGGCACTATCTCGGCACAGGGGGGATAGCCCAGTCCGGTCCACATGATGTATTGGTCGGCCACGAACTTGGGCGACACCTTTCCGTCGGTCGGAAGGCATCCCTCGATTACGATGGTGGCCGTCGACTTGAAGCGCGGGATGAAATCCTGGTCCACCACCCATTTCCCCTTGAAGTCGGGCGAAGCGAAATCGGTGTTCTTTAGCGAATGCCAGAAGCTGCGCGAGGCCGTCTCGGTCAGCAGCTCCGGGGTTATGGCTCCTTTTGAAGCATAAGGGCGCAGGATGTCTTCTGCATTCTTCTCGCGAATGAATCCGAAGCCTTCGTCGGGTCGGCCCGAATGGCTGTAATTGGTGCGTATGAGGAGACCGTCGGGAGCGTCGGAGAGATTGAAGCGTCGGAACGAATGGTTGTTGGTCTCGAAAAAGGCACCGTCGCCCGAAGCGTCGATAACTCCGAAATTGGCCTCCACGCCCATCGGCCGGGGAAGCGAGCGCAGCAGCTGCTCGAAGTCGTCGACCGTGGTGCATGTGCGCAGGGCTATTGTCATCACGAATCCCTCGCGGTCCATCTTCTTAGAGCTGACGTTGTCGTCCTTTATGTTGTATGAAGCCGTGTTCATGATGGCGAACCCGGCGTCGTTGAACCCTGTCCATGCCTCGGCGAGCCGTCGGTCGGCGGCGTTGAAGAGCGCGACGTAGGCATGGTCGCCGTTTTTAGCGGCGACGTATTCCACCTTGTTGTCTATAGTCGAAGTGTCGCGGTGCTTCCACAGCATCGGGCGTCCGTAAGGGCTTGCCTTGGCAGCCACAATGGCCGATGTGCATGCGTCGGCCTTACAGAAGCAGATTACTGCCAGCAGGGCCGCGGCTAAAAATCGTAACGCTTGAATCATGATGCAAAAATAGGAAATTTTGGCGTAACGGCCTAATGTCGGAGCGTAAAAATAGCGGCCTTCAGCAGAATAAGGGAGGCGAAGAGATTAAAAGTGGATTAACGGGTTTCATATATGTGAAAAAATTACTAATTTTGTAGCCGGAAGAGCGTCAGACGGGTCTTAAAACTCCCAATTATGCCATAAAGTGGTGTTAATTGGTAAAATCTACGCTTTTAAGGCGATATCTAATACTTTTTCGGACATGAAGAGCGACAGACCTATCATTTCATACGACAATATCCATCTCTCGGCCAAGGTGTCGGACATACTGGAGGAAGACCTGTGGGTGAGCGACAGCTTTTCGCTCGGCATGTTCACGTCGATCATCGACCCGGTGAAGTTTTCGGCCACAGCCGCCATCCTCGTGAAGAAGGGGTCGTGCCGCGCCGACCTCAACCTGATAGAATATGAAATCAAGGCCCCCTGCCTCGTGATTATCCGCAGCGGGCAGATAATGACTCCCCGCTCGGCGTCGAGCGATTTCGACGCCTCGTTCATAGTGCTCTCCAATAAGCTGACGGCCACGCTGTTTGCCTGTATCAACAAGAGCCCGGCCTACACCATCATCAACCGCACGCCCGTGGTGCCCGTCGACCCCAACCATCTGATTCACTACGCCGCGCTCCACAACGCGCTGCGCTCCATACTGATGGAGAAAGACAATCCTACGGGCTACGAATGTGTGGTGCATACGCTGCTCGCCTTCTTCTATCGGTTCGGGTGCTCGCCCTATCTCAAGATGGCCGATGATATGCCAAAGAGCAACGGCCGCATCGCCGACCGCTTCGTGAAGCTCGTGCAGGAACACTTCCGACAGGAGCGCTTCCTCGACTTCTATGCCAACGAGCTCGGCATCTCGGCCAAGCATCTCTCGCGCTCGGTAAAGGCGCAGACGGGCATCTCGGCCGTCAACTGGATAGAGCGCCACGTGGTGCTCGAAGCTCAGGTAATGCTGAAGTCGTCGAAGCTCAACATACAGCAGATCAGCGACGAGCTCAACTTCAAGTCGCAGTCGTTTTTCGGAAAATATTTCAAGAAGTTTACCGGCGTCTCGCCCAAAGACTACCGCAACGGCCACCGCTGACCGCCGCAGTCAGAGGTAAAGGTCTATTCCCTTTTCAGCCCTTATTATTCCGGCTTCGTCGCGGAGCCGGCACCGGCGCAGGTTGGCTTCCCAGTCGGCCCGTGAGTTCTCCGGGTGCCAGAGGTGGAAGCAGACGGCCGCGAAGCGCACGTCGCGCATCCTCACACCCGAGCGGAAAAGGCGGTGGGCTATGTCGTCGTCTTCGCGTCCCCATCCCTCGAAGGCCTCGTCGTAGCCGTTTACGGCAATGAGGTCGTCTTTGAAGAAGGCCATGTTGCAACCCAGCGCCATGGCCCTGTCTTTCTTGAAGAAGGCCGCAAACCAGGCGGCAAGCGGGAGACATCGCAGGGCTTTCTTTCTATTGGTCAATCCTTTGCCGAACACCGACGGAAGCGTGCCGGGCCTGGCTATGAGGCGGCGCGAAGTCTCCTCGTCGAGCTTCACTCGTACACCCTTGGCGTAATGGCCGCGGCGGGCGAAGCGGACATGGTCGGCGATGAAATCGGGGTGGAGCAGAATGTCGCCGTCGGTCTGGATTATGTATTCCCCTTTCGCGCGGGCCATGGCGCGGTTGCGGATCTTGGCGAGGCGGAATCCCTTGTCTTCGTGCCATACGTGGATGAGGGGCACGGGAAAGCTGTCGGACATGCGGCTTATCAGCCGGGCCGTCTCTTCGGTAGATCCGTCATCGGCCACAATCACTTCCGCCGGGAGAAGCGACTGCGCCCTGACGCTTTCGAGGCAGGCCTCGAGGGCATCAGGGCGGTTGTAGGTAGATACGACGAGCGAAGTCGGCAGTGTAGGTTCCATTTCTCAGAACATGGAGATAACCCTTTTGAGGGCGGTGATGAACGTGTCGACCTCCTCGCGGGTGTTGTAGACGGCAAACGAGGCGCGCACGGTGCCCGGGATGCCGAAGCGGTCCATGAGGGGCTGTGCGCAGTGGTGGCCCGTGCGGACGGCGATGCCCATCTTGTCGAGCAGCAGACCGAGGTCGTAGGGGTGGATGTCGCCCACAAGGAACGAGATTACCGCAGCCTTGCCCGGCGCGGTGCCGAATATCCTCATGCCGGGTATCTTCATCATCTCGGCGGTGCAGTATTCGAGCAGATCCTCCTCATGCGCGCGAATGTTGTCGAGACCGGTCTTCTCGATGAAGTCGAGTGCCTTGGCGAAGGCCGCGATGTCGATGAAGTCGGGCGTTCCGGCCTCGAACTTGAAGGGGAGGTCGGCGAAAGTGGTCTTCTCGAAGCTGACGTGCTTTATCATCTCGCCGCCGCCCTGCCACGGTGGCATCTTCTCGAGGAGCTCGCGCCGTCCGTAGAGCACGCCGACACCGGTGGGCCCGTACATCTTGTGCGACGAGAAGGCATAGAAGTCGGCGTCGAGGTCGCGCACGTCAATCTTCAGGTGGGGCGATGCCTGGGCGCCGTCGACGAGCACCGGCACCCCCTTGCTGTGGGCGAAGGCGATCATCTCCTTTACGGGATTGACCGTGCCGAGCACGTTGCTGATATGGCAGAACGACGCGAATACCGTGCGCTCGTTGAAGAGACTCTTGTACTGCTCGATGTCGAGGTTTCCCTCGTCGTCGATGTCGACCACGCGCAGGCGTATGTTGTGGCGGGCCTGGAGCAGCTGCCAGGGCACGATGTTGGCGTGATGTTCCATCACGGTTAGAATCACCTCGTCGCCATCGCGGAAGAATGCTCCGCCGTAGGAGGCGGCCACGAGGTTGATGGCCTCGGTGGTGCCGCGGGTGAAGATTATTTCCTCGATGCCCGAGGCGTTGATGTACTCGCACACCCGGCGGCGGGTATGTTCCTGCAGGTCGGTGGCCTCCTGCGAGAGGGTATGCACTCCGCGGTGCACGTTGGCTTTCGTGTGCTCGTAGAGGTGGGCGATGCTTTCCACCACCTCCTGCGGCGTCTGCGACGTCGCAGTGTTGTCGAAGTATACGAGGGGCCTGTCGCCGATTCGTGAGTTCAGAATCGGGAACTCTTCGCGTATTTTTTTGATATCGGTCGTCATAGCTTTAGGTGTGATGTCAGAGTGCCTGCGGACATTCCTGCCGGCATGAGGCGCATGCTCCGGAGGCACCGGAGAAACGTAGCTCCACGAGCTGGCGCAGACGGTCTTTGAGGGCCGGGAGGCGTACGCCTTCGATCACGTCGGCCATGAAGGCCTGCTTGAGGAGCGTGCGGGCAGTCTGCTCGGTGAGTCCGCGGGTGCGCATGTAGAACACCTGCATCGCGTCGAGCTGCCCGATGGCCGTGCCGTGGGAGCACTTCACGTCGTCGGCATAAATCTCGAGCTGCGGCTTGGAGAACATCCTTGCGTCGGCCGAGCCGACGATGTTGCGGTTGGCCTGATATGCCTCGGTCTTCTGCGCTCCGGGAGCCACGTGGATGCGTCCAGAGAAGGCGCCGACGGCATGGTCGTCGACCACGTATTTGAACAGCTCCTCGCTGTGGCATCGCTCGGCCTCGTGGCTTATGCGTGAATAGGTGTCGAGGCGGCGGTCGTCGTCCTCGATACCCATGCCGTAGAGATGAAGCTCGGCGTCGGGTTCGGGCATGGTGCAGAAGTATTCGTTGCGCGTGGTGCCGTTGAAGAGCGTGATTCCGTCGAGGAGCACGTTGCTGCCGGCCTCCTGACGCAGATAGAGCGATGAGAGGCGCGTGGTGAGCCGGCTCGATTCCTCAAGGTCGTAGAGGTCGAAGCGGGCGTTGCGGCCCACGAATATCTCGGTGGTCTGCAGCGAGAGGAGCTTCACGTCGGGGTTCTGCGTATGGTCGCAGATGAGCAGGCGTGCCTCGGCGTCTTCCTCCACCACGATGAGCATGCGGCGGGGAGTCAGCAGCGGCATCCCGTACTGGAGGATGTCGACGAGCTGCAGGGGCTTTTCGAGCTTCACCCCCTTGCCGACGTAGAGGAAGAGGCCGTCTTGCGCGAGCATGGTGTTGAGGGCCACGAGCGGATTGGCCGGGTCGGCCAGCCGGTTGTAGTATTTCCCTACAAGTTCGGGCATCGTCTCGGCTGCGTGGGCCAGACTGTCGACAATCACGCCCTCGGGGAGCTGTCGGCGCGAGATGTCGGTTTCGGCCCAGCGGTCGTTGAGGAGCATGAAGAGGGCGGTCGAGAGGTTGGGGACATCGCAGCGGAACGTGTCGTGCGGATTCACGTCGAGAGGCACGCGGGCGAGGTTGATGGCATAGTCCGGCTCCAGCAGCTCCCGGAGGTCGGTATGCTCGTAGTTTTCCGAGCCTTTGGCCGGAAGCGCCATGTTGCGCAGGTTTTGGGCGGCGTGGGCGCGGTGGGCGTTCAGCGTCGGGCAGCTGTGGTCGTGAATCAGGCTGCCGTGGTCGCTGTAGAGGTCTATGTATTGTTGGAGTGCGTTCATCTTGGGGTCAGAGATTCTGGGAGTCAACCTGTTCCTTAATCCAGTCGTAGCCGCGCTCCTCGAGGTCGAGGGCGAGTTCCGGTCCGCCCGTCATCACGATGCGTCCCTTGTAGAGGATATGCACGAAGTCGGGCTTGATGTAGTCGAGCAGGCGCTGATAGTGGGTGATGACGATGGTGGCGTTGTTGTCGCTCTTGAGCTTGTTGACGCCTTCGGCCACAATGCGCAGCGCGTCGATGTCGAGTCCGGAGTCGGTCTCGTCGAGAATCGAGAGCTTCGGTTCGAGCACGGCCATCTGGAAGATTTCGTTGCGCTTCTTCTCGCCGCCTGAGAATCCCTCGTTGACCGAGCGGGAGGCGAGCTTGTTGTCGAGCTCCACGATTGCCCTCTTCTCGCGCATGAGCTTGAGGAAGTCGGAGGCCGACATCTGTGGTTCGCCGAAGTATTCGCGCTTGGCGTTGACGGCCGCGCGCATGAAGTTCATCATCGATACTCCGGGAATCTCGACGGGATACTGGAATCCGAGGAAGAGGCCTTCGTGGCTTCTCACCTCCGGCTCCATTGCGAGGAGGTCTTTGCCGTAGAACTCGGCCTCACCCCCTGTGACGGTATAGGCGGGATTGCCGGCCAGCACCATCGAAAGCGTCGATTTTCCGCTTCCGTTGGGACCCATGATGGCGTGTACCTCGCCGGGTTTCACTTCAAGATTTATCCCTTTCAATATCTCTTTGCCACCGATTTCGGCGTGCAAGTCTTTGACTTTGAGCATATACGTTGTCTAATGTATTTAGTGGCAGGATTAATCTGTCCCTGCCTCGGGTTACTGTTCCGGTGTCGGCGCTCGAACCGGTCGCCTCAGTTATAACAACCGTAGGGCCTGAAGTTCTCGCATCCGATATAAGTTTGGCGTCGCGCAGCCGGCACGCGTGCCATAAGTCGGCGATGTCGTCGCATCCGAGAATGGCCGGAGCGAGGAGCATCACCTCGGTTATGGCGTTGCCGTCGGCCGCGTCGCCGTATTTCTCGAGCCTCGGGTCGATGCCGAGAGCCACGATGGCGTTGAGCGCCACCGAGGTCCACATCGCCCATACGAAAGTGCCGAACACGGCTCCGAAGAGCGAGCTGAGCACCCCCGTGGCTATTCCTCTGAGCAGCTTTCCGACCACCGACGTGAGCAGGGCCACGGCCGCATAGACGGCGATGAACACGGCGCCCCGCGCCAGATTGCCGACAATGAAAGGCGTGCGGCAGTCGGAGGCGCTGAAACGCCCGGCCTCCATCACCTCCGCCTCGGCCCAGGGAGCCGCGATGTGGGCGCATACGGCTCCGAAAGCGAAGGCGAGCACGGCGGGAGTGAGTCCGGCCATGCCGCGCCGCCAGCCACCGACGGCTCCGCATGCCGCAGTGAGAATCACAAGTATGAAATAAGCGGCTTCGTGCATCGGCAATCGGTTGAAGTGGCGGAAGCGGCTCCGGCTGCCCGGTAGCAGGCGCCGAAACCGACAACAAAATTACAAAAAAATATACGGGCGTGCAAAAAGCGCCGCATAAATTCGCGCGCCCGCCCTCAAAATTGCCTTCTACAGGATATTTATACAGCAGTCTGTGGTAAGTTTACGGCGGTCTACATTGTAAGGTCGACATAGTCCATTAGTTGATTTGTTCCTGTTTTGTTGCAACGTTGCAACAAAACAGGAACAAATCGGGTGTTAGGCGGATAGGTTGTGGAGCCAAAAACGGGTCGGGAGGAGGGACGGGGGAGGTAAAAACGCGTCGGGCAGGTGCGCGTTTGGAAAAAAAGTAGTAACTTTGCAAATTGAGATGAAATGCTTGCGCCATATTATCGTTATCCTTTCGGTGGCAATCGCGTGCCTGGCCTCGGGATGCGGACGGGAGAAGGACGCTCCCGCCGGCGACGACGTGGCTCTGGTGAGTGTCGGCGACACCACGCTCTGGCTTTCGGAGGTGGTGAGGCAGATACCGCAGGGGCTTGCCGAGACCGACAGCGCCGAGATGTTTTCGGGCATTGTCGACGCATGGATTCAGGACGTGCTGCTCACTGAGGTGGCGGCCGACAATCTTCCCGACCTCGACAGAATCGAAAGGATGGTGGCCGACTATCGCAACCGTCTGATAATGATGGAATACCGCAAGCGGATGAAAAACGACTCCCGCCGCAATATCTCCGACGCTGAGGTGAAGGAGTATTACGAGGCGCATGCCGACGACATGAGGCTTGAGCATCCGGTGGTGAAGGGTATCTACATAAAGCTCCCTTCCGACGCCGACAGGCTTGAGAATGTGCGCCAGTGGGTGTTCTCGGCCACACGCGAGAGCATCGACAAGCTGGAGAAGTATGGTCTCAAGGGCGCCATACAGTACGACTGGTTTGGCGACCGCTGGGTCGACTGGGAGATGATAGCCACCCAGATACCCTACCGCTTCTACGACGCCGACGCCTTTGTGGAGTCGACAGTCAATTTCGAGACCGAATACAACGGCTCGACCTATTTCCTCCACATCTCGGAGTATCTGAAAAGCGGCGACGTGATGCCCTATCAGTTTGCTGTCGAGCAGATACGCGAGGCGCTTTCGGAGAGGGAGCTTGTGGAGGCCGACCGCAAACTGATGCGGTCGCTTTTCAGCCGCGCCGTCTCCGACGGGAAGCTCCGCCCCGGAGCCTACGACCCTGTGAAGCGGCGCATGAAGAACGGTGCCCCTGCCGCCAAGGCTCCGGCATCCGACAAAAAAGATAAACAACAATAGAAAAATACCAACGTGAGAATCAAGACAATAGGACTTGCAGTGGCGGCTCTTGCCACTTTGACCGCAATCGCCTCGCTGGCGCAGACCAAAACCAACATCATCGACGAGGTGGCATGGGTGGTAGGCGATGAGGCTATCTTCCGCTCCGACATAGAAGAGCAGTATTCACAGCTCCGCAGCGACGGCTCGCTTCCGAAGGGCAATCCCTTCTGCGTGATTCCGGAGCAGATGGCCGTCGAGAAACTTTATCTCCATCAGGCCAAGCTCGACACTGTGGAAGCACCCGTGGCGCAGGTGAACGCCATGGTGGAGCGCCAGATCAACTTCTTCATCGCCAATCTCGGCTCGCGCGAGAAGATGGAGGAGTATTTCCGCAAGCCGCTGCCTCAGATTCGCGAACAGCTCGCCGAGGCCACGCGCAACCGTTATATCATCGAGCAGGTGCAGAGCTCGCTCACGAAAGACGTCAAGGCTACGCCGGCCGACGTCAGAAAGTATTTCGACAGGCTCCCGGCCGACAGCGTGCCTTACGTGCCCATGCAGGTAGAGGCTCAGGTGATTACCATCAATCCCGTGATTCCGCAGCAGGAGATTGAAGACGTGAAGGCGCGTCTGCGCGACTATTCCGACCGTGTGAACCGCGGCGAGACCGACTTCTCGACGCTCGCCATCATGCACAGCGAGGACGGATCGGCGATGCAGGGAGGCGAGCTCGGCTTCCGCAGCCGCTCCGACTTCGTGCCCGAGTTCTCGGCCGTAGCCTTCAACCTCTCCGACCCCAAGAAGGTGAGCCGCATCGTCGAGACCGAGTTCGGCTACCATATCATCCAGCTTATCGAGAAGCGTGGCGACCAGGCCAACTTCCGCCATATCCTCCTCACCCCGAAGGTCAGCACTAAGGAGCTTCAGACCTCAGTGGAGCGCCTCGACTCGCTCCGCAAGGAGATTGTGGCCGGCAAGATTACCTTCGACATGGCCGCGCGCCTGATTTCGCAAGACAAGGACACGCGCAACAACAAGGGAATCATGGTCAACCACAAGACCGGCACCTCGCGCTTCGAGATGCAGGACCTTCCGGTAGAGGTGGCCCGCCATCTGGAGTCGATGAAGGAAGGCGACATCTCGGAGGCCTTTGTGATGAAAGACGTGCAGCGCAACAAGGACGTGGTAGCCATCGTGCGCCTCACTAAGCGCATCGACGGACACCGCGCCAACCTCAGCGAAGACTTCAATCAGCTGAAACAGATGTATGAGGCTTCGCGCAAGAACGAGATTCTGAGCGACTGGGTGGAGAAGAAGATCAAAGACACCTACGTCCACATCGAGGAGGGTTGGGACGACTGCGACTTCCGCTATAAGGGTTGGATGAAGAAATAATCCGGCATAAGGCGTGATGACAAGATTGATTCCTCATATCGGCGGAATGCGCTGGCTGGCTGTCGCGGTGGCGGTGGTGGCCGGCTTTTTCGCCGTGTCGGTGTTAGCGGGAGGCCAGACGGCTTCCCGCAAGCGTCAGTCCACGCCAAAGGAGACCTACACCCGTCCGAAACCCACGCGCCCGCTTAAGCCCGAAATAGGCGGTGTGAACCGCTACCGCGACGACAAGGTGTTTCTCGAGCAGGCCGATTCCCTCTATAAGCGCGATGAGCTGGAGAACTACCAGATTGTGAAGGGCAGCGTGAAGTTCAGGCAGGCCGGAATGTGGATGTTCTGCGACTCGGCCTACTATTTCCCTGACGCCAACTCGCTCGATGCCTTCGGCCACGTCAGGATGCAGCAGGGCGACACGTTGTTCGTCTATGCCGACAAGCTCTTCTACAACGGCAACGACCGCATGGCTCTCCTGCGCTGCGGATCCTCGGAGCGAGTGGTGAAGATGATAAACCGCGACGTGATGCTGACCACCGACTCGTTCGATTACGACCTCGGACGTGAGGTGGGATGGTACTCCGACGGAGGCACGCTCAAGGACCGAAACATCACGCTCCGGTCGGTCTACGGACAGTATTCCCCGGCTACGAAAGAGGCCGAGTTCTACCACGACGTGGTGCTCGACAATCCGCGCGACGGATACCGGTTGCTCAGCGACACGCTGCTCTACAACACCGCCACCCATATAGCCGAGATAGTCAGCCCGACGAGGATAATAGGAACCACCGACACCGTGCTCACATCGCAAGGCACTTACAACACCGTCTCCGACCTGGCGACGCTGACCTCGCGGTCGACCATCATACACCGCGACAGCAACAGCAACGTTACCACCCTCGAGGGAGATTCGATAATCTACGACAAGGCGACAAGAGTGAGCAGGGCATACAGTTTCCGCGACGGGCGCAAGCTGCCGGCTCCGGTGGTGCTCACCGACACCGCGCGCAAGACCACACTCATCGGAGGTTTTGCCATGTATAACGATTCCACTGGCTATGCGCTCTCCACGGGTTACCCGCTGCTGATGGAGTATTCACGTCCCGACACCCTCTTTCTCCGCGCCGACACAATCCTCACATATATTGAGAGGCACGACGTGTTTCCCGATTCGACATCAGGATTCTTCTTCGCCTTGCCCGACACCGCGGGGGGGATGAGACCATACACCGACTCACTCCCGCCCCTTGAAGTCGAAATTGACCTTACGGGGTCAATACCGGCCGAGAGGGTAGTGGAGCCCGGGCGTGTCAGCCTTCCGCTCCCTCCGCTGAGTAGTGCGGACGGGCATGGCGGTGAAAGCCGGCCGCTCCCCACGCTCGAACGCGACAGCGGCGTCATGATTCCCAAGGACTTCCGTGTAATCGAGGCCATCAGATACGCCCGCTTCTTCAATCAGGAGGTGCAGGGCGTCGCCGACACGCTCCGCTATGTGGAGTTTGACTCCATCCTGTATATGTACCGCAAGCCGGTGGTGTGGAGCGGCGAGCGGCAGGTGGCAGGCAATGAGATTCATGTGCATCTCAACGACTCTACGGCCGACTGGGCACTGCTGCCAAAAGCCGGAATCATGGGCGAGCATGTGGAGGAAGACTTCTACAATCAGATGTCGGGCAACGTGATGAAGGCCTGGTTTGAGAACAACGACCTGCGCCGCCTCGAAGTGGAGGGTAACGTGCAGGTGCTTTTCCTGCCTCAGGACAACGACTCCACGTTCTCGCGCCTGGTGAATGCCGAGTCTAACTTCTTGACGCTCGAGACCACCGACCGCAAGCTCGACAAGCTCAAGATGTGGCCCGACGTCAGCGGAAGCACCACCCCGCTCTTCATGGTCAAGAAGAGCCAGAAACTCCTCCCCGGATTCCGCTGGTATGAAAGCATCAGGCCCGTGCGCGAATGGTATGGCGACCGCTGGCACTGGGCCGATGACCTCGGCGAAGTGTCGGAGGAGCTTGAAAGATATTTCAACGAGGCCGAAAGCGATCTCGGTACAGGATACCGCAACCTCTCCAATCCGACGGCTCCGCCCCCTCCCGCCGAGCCGTCGGGCGAGGTGGAAGAGGCTCCGGCCTCGGGAGAATCCGTAGAGGAAAGCACCATGGTAATCACCTCGGAAGGAGAGGTGATTGAAGGTGCGGAGGAGCCGTCCCGGAATGAAGGAGAGGAGGTGGCGCCATGAGCGACGTCATCCGTCTGCTGCCCGACTCGGTGGCCAACCAGATAGCCGCCGGAGAGGTGATACAGCGTCCGGCGTCCGTAATCAAGGAGCTGGTGGAGAATGCCGTCGACGCCGGTGCCACTGAGATTTCGGTGTTCATCCGCGATGCCGGCCGCACGCTCATACAGGTGGTCGACAACGGCCGGGGCATGTCGGTCTCCGACGCGCGCATGGCCTTCGAGCGCCACGCCACGTCGAAAATCAGTCAGGCAGCCGACCTCTTCACGCTCCATACCATGGGATTCCGCGGAGAGGCCCTTCCCTCGATATGCGCCATTGCCCAGATCGAGCTGAAGACCCGCACGCAGGACGACAACATAGGCACGCGCCTCGTAATCAACGGGTCGAAGGTGGAGTGTCAGGAGCCTTGCGTATGTGAGAAGGGAACCAACATAATGGTGAAGAACCTCTTTTTCAACGTTCCGGCCCGGCGCAAGTTCCTGAAGAGCGACAACGTGGAGCTCGCCAACATCATGCGCGAGTTCGAGCGTCTGGCTCTGGTCAACAATGCCGTAAAGATGACGCTCGACAGGGGCACAGGCAAGCCGCTTGAGCTCCGGCCCGGCAACTTCAAGCAGCGCATTGGCGACATCTGGAAAAACAACCTCAACCTGCAGCTGCTTCCGGTGGACGTAGATACGTCGCTCGTGAAGATAAGCGGCTTCATCTCGCGTCCGGAGCATGCCCGGCGGCGCAACGCCCTGCAATACCTCATAGTCAACGGGCGCAACATGCGTCATCCCTATTTCCACCGCGCCATCCTCTCCTGCTTCGACGGTCTTATCCCCTCCGACGCGCAGCCCTGCTACTTCATCCGTTTCGACGTTGACCCCGAGACAATCGACGTCAACATCCACCCCACCAAAAACGAAATCAAGTTCGAGAACGAGGCGCAGATATGGCCCATACTCACGGCAGCCGTCAGGGCTGCCCTCGGCAAGTTTGCAGCCGTTCCCTCAATCGACTTCACGGCTGATGTGCTCCCCGTGGAG
Organism: uncultured Porphyromonadaceae bacterium; assembly: GCA_945873625.1. Classification (GTDB taxonomy): domain Bacteria; phylum Bacteroidota; class Bacteroidia; order Bacteroidales; family Muribaculaceae; genus Lepagella. The sequence continues at coordinate 71,184 of CAMCDS010000003.1, forward strand.
CCTGTGCGTGACGGTATGGCTCCCGAGGCCCCGCGCGTCGACGTGCCGGAAAACTACAATCCGTTCGAGCGTTATTCCGGAGCAACCGCCAAATCGCCCGTCGGACACCGTCAGCCGTCGAAGGCATGGCAGCCCACTGTGCAGAGCAGCAACTGGGAGAGCCTCTACGACTCCTTCATGCGCCAGGCCGGCGAGAAAGCCGCCGACATGGAGGCGCAGGCCGCCGCCGAGCGGCCGGAGCTTCCGCTCGATGAGGAAGTCAGGGAGGAGAACCCTCTCTGCGTGCAGTTCGCGCTCAAATACATAATCGCCCCTTCGCGCGAAGGTCTCCTCGTCATCGACCAATACCGCGCACACGTCAAGATACTCTACGAGAGGATAATGAGCGGCAGCTTCGGTGCCGACAACGCCTCGCAGCAGGTGATGTTTCCCGAATCAATCTCTATCGGCCCTTCGCGGCAGGCTGCCCTGAGGGATGTGGAACCGCAGCTTGTGAGGCTCGGATTCCGGATTGAATACACCGAGGGAGAGACATGGCAGATTTCGGCCGTCCCCTCGATGCTGAAAGGGGAGTCGCCCTCACAGCTCATAGAAGCCATACTCGACTCCGTATGCGACGACTCGGAGAGCTACGGACGCGAAGGCAGCGCCGCCGACAGGCTGCTCTCGAAAGTGGCTCTGCTTACGGCCCGCTCGGCCGCCATAAAGCGCGGTGTGAGGCTCGGGACCATCGAGATGGAGCACATAGTGAGCGAGCTTTTCAGCCTTCCGGCTCCCGGCCTTACCCCCGACGGCAATCCCACCTACCGCCTGCTCGACGAGTCGGCCGTCGCAAAAATGTTCTGATTCCGCCAGCCCGTTGCCCATCAGACAACATAACGGCTGCTTCAAGTAGTCGGTAATTTAATGAAAAAAGGCAGTTCAAATAGGCGCAGCTTCTTTTGCGGTGCAGATGCAGGTATCACGCCGCAAGCAGGAGCCATAACAGACCTCGGCATTGAAAATATGACAAGTGGCAAGGGTTTCGTCCTTCTCGATGTACTCGATGATTTTGAACGGCATAAGATTGTCGCCGCCCCACGGAATGTAAGAGAGCGTTTCGTCAACGATTGTCGGCACAATGTCAACTTCCTCACGGAATATTGTAGCCGAGTTGACGGTAAACGCGGCGCTGGCATCGTAGTCAGGAAGCGTTTCGACGGAGTTGAAATTAAGGTCGGAAAAAGATAAGTCCATAACTTGCTGATTTTTCAGCGAAGTTATGGACTATATGAGGTGCGCGAAAAGACGCTTATTCTTTATAGCTATTATTGACAATGCTTTCGAGTTCTTCATCAGTTACATCTTTAGAAAAGATGTAATATACCTTCGTATCTGTACTCCCATATCCGCCATAAGTACCACCTTGTGTAACAGACTTTGTGTCGATTAATTCCCAGCCTTGTAAAGACATATAGTTTAGAGCACCTATAAGTGATGTAAACTTTAAGTCTTTGCCATCGTCTCCTTTAATTGGCTGTCGCTTCTTATTTGAACCATCATCGAGTTTAATGGAATTCTTGTGAAATTCCATCTCAACAAATAGTTTCTTGGCTTGAATGTTTGAGCAAGTCAAAAACGACAATATAAGTATAGATAGAATCTTTTTCATTAGTATAAAGATCGAATAGGAATTATACCACGATTTTCTGCTTCTTGAGACCATTGAACGTGCCAAACATCCCCATTTATAGTGTCAAGAAGAAGAAACGTCCAATTATTCGTAGTTGGATATAATGCGAACTGCCCAGGTTTACCAGCAGCAACTAACTCACGAGAGTTTAGAACCACCTCAAACTCGTTTTCATCCATAGAATACTGAACTTGCCAGATCTTTCCATTTCGAGTATCTAGTTTGAGGAATGTAAACATGTTATTTGTCGGGTACAAAAGAAAGTTGTTGACAGCATTAGTGGTAGGGGCGACAACTGTCGCCGTTTCTGCGGCTGTAGAATGACTTACAGCACAGAATAAGATGAGTAGAAAAAGAGCTAATTTTTTCATATATTGCAGTTTTAGGTTTTACAAAGTTACGCATTTTAAGCGAAATATGCGTAATCAATGACTAAAAAAATACTTTGAGGTCATTCGGTGAAGTCTTATAGAAACTGTTTAATCTATTACGAAAATAAAAAGTGAAGCTTCTAAGGTGCGAAAGATTGGATTGACCAACGAATTCAGTGCAAAGATAATGAAACTTTTTGAAGAATGAACAGTTTTGATGCATATAAAGCATAAAAATAACTGAGCGGCGGTGAATGATTGCTGCGGGGGAGTAAGAAAAAGTTGTGTATGTCGGCAAAAAGCATTAATTTTGCACGCAATAAATTCAGACCAAAGAATATGTCGTTTATTGCAGATCGCGTGCAGATGGAAGGACTCACATTCGACGATGTGCTCCTTATCCCTGCCTTTTCCAATGTATTGCCCCGCGAGGTAAGCCTCGCTTCCAAATTTTCACGTCGTATCACTCTGAACGTACCTCTCGTATCGGCCGCCATGGACACCGTTACCGAGTGGCAGCTCGCCATTGCCATAGCCCGCGAGGGAGGCATCGGAGTGATTCATAAGAATATGTCGATCGAGGAACAGGCCCGTCAGGTTCACGCCGTGAAGCGTGCCGAGAACGGCATGATCTACGATCCCGTAACCATCCGCTGCGGCTCCACCGTGGGCCAGGCTCTCGCCATGATGGCCGAATATCATATCGGCGGCATCCCCGTGGTAGACGATGAAATGAACCTCCGCGGCATCGTTACCAACCGTGACCTGCGTTTCGAGCGCGACCTCGAGCGTCCCATCGACGAGGTGATGACTTCCGAAAACCTCGTTACCACCGACCAGAGCACCGACCTTGAGAAGGCCGCCGACATCCTTCAGCGCCATAAGATCGAGAAGCTTCCTGTGGTTGATTCGGAAGGAAAGCTCGTAGGACTCGTTACATATAAGGATATAACCAAGGCAAAAGATAAACCCAACGCATGCAAAGACCGCCTCGGCCGTCTGCGTGTGGCCGCCGGCATCGGTGTTACCGCCGACAGCATGGAGCGTGCCGCCGCCCTCGTGAAGGCAGGCGTCGACGCGATTGTCATCGATACGGCCCACGGCCATTCTGCCGGAGTAGTGAAAGTGCTCGAGCAGGTGAAGGCCGCCTTCCCCGAAATCGACGTTGTGGTGGGCAACATCGCCACCGGCGAGGCCGCAAGGTTCCTCGTGGAGCACGGCGCCGACGGTGTGAAGGTGGGCATCGGCCCCGGCTCGATATGCACCACCCGCGTGGTGGCCGGCGTCGGCGTTCCCCAGCTTTCGGCCGTATACGACGTTGCCAAGGCTCTTAAAGACACCGACGTGCCTCTGATTGCCGACGGCGGCATCCGCTATTCGGGCGACATCGTGAAGGCACTTGCCGCCGGAGGCCACAGCGTGATGCTCGGCGGAATGCTTGCCGGCGTCGAGGAGTCGCCCGGCGACACCATCATCTTCAACGGACGTAAGTTCAAGTCATACCGCGGCATGGGTTCGCTCGAAGCAATGGAGAAGGGATCGAAAGACCGCTACTTCCAGGGTACCGTTACCGACGTGAAGAAGCTCGTGCCCGAAGGCATCGCAGCCCGCGTGCCCTACAAGGGACTGCTCTATGAGGTGGTCTACCAGATACTCGGAGGTCTGCGCGCCGGCATGGGCTACTGCGGAGCCAAGAACATCGAGGACCTGCACCATGCACGCTTCACCCGCATCACGTCGGCCGGAGTGCTCGAAAGCCATCCCCACGACGTGGCCATAACATCGGAGGCACCCAACTACAGCCGTTCATGACGATGGACAAAATACTGATTACTATCTGCGCCCGGGGAGGCTCGAAAGGGATACCCGGAAAGAACATAAAGCCGGTAGGGGGACGCCCCCTGCTGGCTTTTACTGCCGATGCGGCCAAGGGTTTCGCCCGTCTTCACGGTGCCGACATAGCCCTTTCGACCGACAGCGACGCCATCCGCGCCGTAGGAGCGCAGGAAGGTCTGCCCACCGACTATGTGCGTCCCGACTATCTTGCCAACGACACGGTGGGTAAGGTGGAGGCCATAAAGGATGTGGTGGAATATATGGAGAACCGCCGGGGCAATCGCTATGACTTCGTGATAGACCTCGACGTTACTTCCCCGCTGCGCACTCTTGCCGACATTGAGGGAGCGCTCGCGCTTCTCAAGGGAGACGAACACGCTCTCGACGTATTCAGCGTCAATCCCTGTGCCCGCAACCCCTACTTCTGCATGGTCGAGAAGAAAGACAACGGATATTACAAGGAGGTGGCCCAGGGTTGCTTCGACTCGCGCCAGAGCTGTCCGAAGGTCTATGACATGAACGGCTCGATCTACGTCTACCGCCGCGAGGCCCTCGACCGCGAGCATCCTCGCGCCGTTACGGAGCGTTCGCTGGTCTACGTGATGAACCACATCTGCTTCGACCTCGACGAACCTGCCGACTACGACTACATGGCCTTCCTCATCGAGAGCGGGCGGGTGAAGTTTGAGGACGGCGTCGGCGCAGTGTTTTGCTGAAATAGGACCAAAACCCGGGCCGATATAATTTTTCGGACGGCTTTGCGTTAAGTGAGAGAGGGAGAGTGCGCCCCGGCGTCATCTCCCCGAACAAAAAACGCCAACAATCACAACTGCATTATATGAAAAAACGACTTTTGGCAGGCAGCGCCCTCGCGGCGGCAATAGCCATGGCATGGGCGGCCAAGGATCCGGTGATCATGACCGTCAACGGTGTCGACATACCCCTGTCGGAATTTGAATACCTGTATCACAAGAACAACCTTCAGCAGGCTGTTCCGCAGACTGTAGAGGAGTATGCCGAACTCTTCAAGCTCTATAAGATGAAGGCCGCCGAGGGAAGGGCTCTCGGGCTCGACACTACGGCCGACTTCCGCAGCGAGATGGAGAAATATCGTCTCGAGCTCGCGATGCCCTATATGACCGATTCCACAAGCATCTATGCTCTTGTGGACGAAGAGGCCCGTTTCGCGGCCGAAGAGGCTTCGGCAACTCATATAATGCTATTCAAGTCGGGCAAGGGAGACAATACCCGCGTACATGCCCGCCTCGACTCAATCCGCAACGAAATCGTCAAAAACGGTGCTTCGTGGGATGAGATGGCACGCACCTATTCGCATGATCAGGCTTCGGCCAAGAGCGGAGGCAACATGGGCTATATCTCAGCCATGAAGTATCCATACGCCTTTGAGAAAGCCGTGTTCGAGACTCCCGAAGGAGAGGTGTCGGAGATTGTAGAGACACCCAACACGATGCACATCGTCAAAGGCGGCAAGCATCGCCCCACCCGAGGCAAGGTGCTTGTGAGCCATATCCTCAAGCTCGTTCCTCCCGGTGCTTCGCCCGAGGTAGAGGCTGCCGTGAAGCGCAGTGCCGACAGCCTCTACAATGTGGTGGTCGCCAATCCTGAGAGCTTCGGCATCGTGGCCCGCGACAACTCCGACGACAAGAGCGCGTCGCGCAACATGGGCCGTCTCCCCCTCTTCGGAGCCGGAGAGATGGTTGAGGAGTTTGACAAGGCAGCCTTCGCGCTTGCCGACGGCGAGATTTCCAAACCCGTGAAGAGCCGCTTCGGCTGGCACATCATCCAGCGCATCCAGGGTGCGCCCGGAGCCTCGAGAGAAGAGGTGAAGGCATTCGTGCTCAACCGTATCAATAACCCGCAGGACCCCCGCTACATGCAGAATATCAAGAATCAGACATCGCAAATGATGCGCCGACATTCTGCCCGCATTGACGATTTCGTGGTGCAGGGGATGCTTGATTATGCCGCTTCCAACGGCCTTGATTCGACATTCTACGCTAAGTTCGGCACCGGTCCCGACTCGAAGAAGGCTATCATGTATATCGGAAAGACTCCGTTAGACTGCGGATACTTCGTTTCCAGAATCACCCATCTCAATATTCCTCCCTCCGCCGATGCTGTCAATTATTTAAATGATGGACTGGCATATTTCTTCAACCGCCGCATGCAGGAGATGGAGATGGAGCGTCTGGCTAAGGAAGAGCCCGAATACCGCAACCTCATCAACGAATACCACGACGGCAGCCTCCTCTTTGCCGCCCAGACCAAGAAGGTGTGGGACAAGGGTATGAACGACACCGAAGGGCTCAAGGCATACTTCGACGCCCACCGCGACGACTACCGCTGGGACAAGCCCCACGCCAAGGGGTATCTCGTGCAGGCCGTAGACCAGGCCATGGCCGACAGCCTGAAGCAGGTACTCGGCACCGAGGCTACCGACGAACGTATCCAGGCGCTCCGCAAGGAGTTCCGCGGCAAGGCTACCATCGACCGCGTGTGCGTGGCTCAGGGTGAGAACAAGATGGTCGACTATCTGATGTTCGACGGCGAGAAAGTATCGCCCAAGAACACGAAATACACCGCCATGTTCATGTTCAGCCCCAGTGTGGCCCAGCAGCCCGAAGAGGTGGCCGACGTGCGCGGACAGGTTACCACCGACTATCAGAACGAGCTTGAGCGTCAGTGGAACGATGAGCTGAAACGCAAATACAAAGTGAAGGTCAATAAGAAGGTGCTTCAGAAAGTGAAGTAAATTCCTGAAAAAGCAATAGAGATTTCGGTCCGGCTCCTGGTGGAAGCCGGACCGAAAAATTTTTAGGGATATCGTTGTAGCCTGCCGTGCGTTGATTATTAACGAGATAATGCATGATTGGCCTATTGCTTCCGGTGAGAGATGCAAAAAAATCGCGAAAAAATTTTGTCATGTCGGAAATAATGTCTAACTTTGCAGTGCTTTTCCGGGGCACGCCTCCTTGCGAAGCCTTTAGTGGAAGTGAGTCTCGAAAAGCTTTATGGTGAATGTAGCTCAGTTGGTTAGAGCGACGGATTGTGGTTCCGTAGGTCGTGGGTTCGAGACCCATCTTTCACCCCACAAGAAAATAGGTTAGACCGGAAAGAGCTTATAGATAGTCCTGTAGGCTCTTTTTTCTTTTTTGGTTTTCCGGCCGGCCGCCTTATTCATTCCGTATGAACGAATCCAACTCAACCGAACGTCTGGCCCGGATTACAGCCGATGTGCTTGCCGGGGGGAAAGTAACGCTCGACGACGCACTCTTTCTCGCCGACTATCCCGATATCGACGCCCTCTGCGACGCTGCCGATTCCATACGTATGAAGTTCGCCGGCAACGCCGTCGATTCATGCTCGATTGTCAACGCGCGCTCCGGACTATGCTCCGAAGACTGCAAATGGTGCGCACAGGCCTCCCGCCACCACACCGGATGCGAGGTCTACGACTTCATAGATGAAAAAGAACTAATGGAGGCAGCCCGCCGAAACCAGAAGGCCGGCATCCACCGCTTTTCGCTCGTTACCTCGGGCCGCGCTGTCGGACCGAAGGAAATAGGGCGTTTCTGCGACATGATTCGCAAACTGTCGGAGGAAACCGACCTTTATCTCTGCGCCTCGATGGGCCTGATAGGTCCCGACGAGATGAAGCTGCTCGCAGAGGCGGGTGTGAAACGCTACCACTGCAACATGGAGACAGCCTCGTCGTTCTTCCCCACGCTCTGCACCAGCCATACCCCTGCCGACAAGGCGCGCACTATCCGTGCTGCCCGTGAGGCGGGACTCGACGTCTGCTCCGGAGGCATCATAGGTATGGGCGAGACCATGCGGCAGCGCGTGGAGTTTGCTTTCGAGCTTGCCGGGCTCGACGTGGATTCGGTGCCCCTCAATATCCTCAACCCCATCCCCGGCACGCCTCTCGCCGACCAGCCGCTGATTTCTGAAGAAGAGATAATCCGCACCGGCGCCGTGTTCCGTTTCATCCTGCCCGACAAGGCCATCCGCTTCGCCGGAGGACGCCTGCGCCTTTCTCGCGAGTCGATGATGCGAATGTTGCGCGGAGGCATCAACGGTGCCCTCATGGGCGACATGCTCACCACTGTCAGCAACCGTATCGCCGACGACCGGCGCATGTTTGCCGACGCCGGACTCGATTATTGACGCCCGCCGATTTGTGCGGACGGGATAATTTTTATATCTTCGCGTGATGACTGCCGAAAAAGAGAAATCCGTATACCTCTATGCCGCCGAGGCCGGGCCGGTCATGAGCCTTCCGCTCATGGCGGTGGCCGCGTCGGTGCTGCTTGCCAACCGCCTCCCTATGGTCGGTGTGGTGGCGCTCCCGGCTCTGATGCTCGCGCCCGTGCTGCTTTTCCGGCAGATGAAGCGTGTGGTGGCTGAGTCGCCGCAGTATGCCGGATTCTATCCCCTCTGGCTTTTCGGCATCTATACCATGCTTGGAGCCACTCTCATCACATCTCTGGCCGCGACGCTCTATCTGATGTTTGTCGAGCCGACGTTCATCTCCACCTATTTCGACAATGCCATAGCCTCGCTGCGCGAGCTCTCGGCCCGCCCCGGCGGCGAGGAGCTGGCGCGTCAGGCCGACTTCTTCGCTGCTGCAAGAGACCGCAGGCTGCTCCCCAGCATGCAGGAGCTTGTGGCCTCGATGGGATGGCTCTCGGCCTTCACGGGAGCCGTGGTGTCGGCCGTAGTGGCACGTCTTTTCCCCCGTTTCAGCGGCTCATCCGCCGGGATGCCCTCTCCCTCGAATAGAAAATAAACACACTGTCCCCCCAACGTTTTTTCCTTCTGGATAAATGGATATTTCAATCGTAATACCGCTTTACAACGAAGCCGAGTCGCTTCCGGAGCTCACCCGGTGGATTCAGCGGGTGATGAACGAGAACGGATTCACCTACGAGATTCTTTTCATCAACGACGGCTCGACCGACGACTCGTGGAAGGTGATCGAAGAGCTTGCGAAGACCGACCCGGCCATCCACGCCACCGCCTTCTCGCGCAACTACGGCAAGTCGCCGGCGCTCAACACCGGCTTCCGGCGCGCCCAGGGCGATGTGGTAATCACCATGGACGCCGACCTGCAGGACTCGCCCGACGAGATTCCCGAGCTCTACCGCATGATAACGCAGGAGGGCTACGACCTCGTGTCGGGATGGAAGAAGAAACGTTACGACCCCCTCTCCAAGACCATCCCCACAAAGCTTTTCAACGCCACGGCACGCCGGGTGAGCGGCATACGCAACCTCCACGACTTCAACTGCGGACTCAAAGCCTACCGCAAGGAAGTGGTGAAGCATATCGAGGTCTACGGCGACATGCACCGCTACATCCCCTATCTGGCCAAGAACGCCGGATATAAGCGCATAGGCGAGAAAGCAGTGCACCATCAGGCACGCAAGTACGGAACCACGAAGTTCGGTCTCGACCGCTTCGTGAACGGTTATCTCGACTTAGGTACGCTCTGGTTCCAGACCAAGTTCGGCATCAAGCCGATGCACCTCTTCGGTCTGCTTGGCTCGCTGATGTTTGCCATCGGCTTCGTCGCCACGCTCGTGGTGCTCATCCTGAAATGCGTGAGCATGGCCAATCCCGACACCTACCATTTCTACGTAACCAGGTCGGTCTACTTCTATCTCTCGCTTGCCTGCATGATAATGGGCCTGCAGTTCTTCCTCACCGGCTTCATCGGCGAGCTGATTACGCGCAATAGCCCTGAACGCAACAACTATCTGATAGCCGGAGAGTTCTGATGCGAAAAGCGAAAGCCATAAGGTTTCTGTCGGCTGCGGCGGTGCCCGCGCTGATAGCGGCGGGATGTTCGTCAGACGAATGTGCCGACAACAAGAACTCGCTTCCGCTCGCCGTGGTGATGGCGTCGCTTCCCGAGCCCCAGGAGGCCGTGCTCGACTCCATCTCTGTGTTCGGAATCGGGGCGCCCGGCGACAGTGTGCTCGTCGACTCTGCTTCAAATGTAGGCGAGTTTTACCTCCCTTTCCGAATCGACAAGGGCGAGACCACCTACGTGATCCGCTATCTGCAGCGCGTGATAGCCGAGACCGGAACGTGCGACACCATCAGCTTCACCTACGACATCAAGCCGATGTTTGTCAGCTCGGCCTGCGGGGCGGTCTACTATTACGAGAACGTGCGCATGGGCCATACCACCCACTTCATCGATTCCATCACCTGCCCCGGCGAAAGAATCACCAACGCCAACGTCCCCAATATCTTCATCTATTTCAGGATGAACGAAGACTAAGAGTATGTTTGAATTTAACACGAATTGATTTGAACATACTCCGAAAAGATTCTTTCTATCCCCCTGAAGGACTTTTTTGGCCGATTTCGCCAAGCCTCATCGGTCACGATGCCCGCATCGCTTCCTCTTCGACTTGCGAAATCATCTCAAAAAATCCTCTTCAAGTGAATAGAAGTTAAACTCAAACATACTCTAACCGACTCCCGACCATGCCGCTACGCATCATCCTCATATCGCTGACGCTCCTCCTTGCCATTCCCGCCTTTGGCCAGAGAAAGGTAACGCCTGTGGAGACCGACGACAAGAAGCCGCAGAAGCCGCGTCTGCATTACTACGACAAGCACGGAAACGCGCTTAAGGAGCCGGTGGAGTTCATCGTCGAGACCGACACCGCGCCCAAGGCTTCGGCGCGGCCAAAATACCCCCTGCTCAACGGCCTGACGTTCGGCGTCAACTTCTTCGACGGCGTGATGATGCTCGCCGGACAGAAACACGCAAGCTTCGACGTCTCGGCCGAGGTGTCGCTCCACAACTGGTTTTTCCCGGTGGTCGAAGCCGGTATCGGCTTTGCGAAGACCACTCCGGCTGCCGGCAACTTCACTTATACGGGAAAGCCGGGCTTCTATGCGAAGCTCGGCATGAACTATAATTTCCTTTATAAGTCGAATCCCGACTATCAGGTCTATCTGGGTGTGCGCGCCGGTTTCTCGCACTTCAGCTACGACATTACCGACATCACCGTCAACTCCGACTACTGGGGGCAGACCTCCCGCTTCGACATCTTCGGGCAGAAAGCCACGGCCGTCTACGGCGAGGTGCTCGCGGGAGTGAGGGTGAAGATCGTAAAGGGGTTTTCGCTCGGGTGGTCGGGCCGCTACCATGTGAAATTCCACACTTCGGCAGGCTCCAACTCCAATCCCTGGTTCATCCCCGGCTACGGCACCACATCCCCCATCTCCTTCACCTTCTCGGCATTCTACACTATTCCCTTCCCCGACCGCCGGCCCAAACCCGAGGCTGAGGCGGCTGCCGGAGAAGAGTAAGATTCAGTACATAGGCTTGAAAGGCTCGCTCATCTGCAGGCGTGATGTGGCGTCGCCCTCGTAGTCCCGGCTCTTTGAGGTGTCGATTTTCATCACCGGAGCGCCGGGATTGAGATTGCATTTGTTGAGGTCGATGTAGAACACACCCTCGTTGGTTACGAGATTGAAGTAATAGAGCCTGTCGCGCAGGTTGGCATACGAAATCCACTGGGTCGACGACAGGTTGGGCTCCCCTTCGATCATATACGTGTAGGGCACGGCGGCATTGGCCACCACCGAACGGGCTATCGCTGCCCCCAGGGCGGCGTCGCCGGTCTTCTCGACGTGGTTCACGAAATAATGGGCGCGCACGCATCGGTCGGGGCTGCTCACTGTGCCCGGAAGCATGTTCTTGCCCCCGATTTTATCCCAATAGGCGATTATCGCGTTCATCTGCGGCCACTTGGGGTCGTTGGTCATGGCGCTGATGTCGCCCTCGTAGATTCTCACCTTACCGTTGTCGAATTCGAGCAGGGCCGATTTGCCCGAGGCGTCGGTGATGCCCCAGTGGAGCGCCGACACGGTGCCTCCGTCGAAAGTGGCTCCGCCGATATTGAAGTCGTGCTTCTTCAGCACGGCCACCACCTCGTCGGTAGTGGCGTTGAGGTCGAGCAGCCATCCGACGAACATAGCCATCGACATGGGCGGGCGGTGGCGAGTATCCTCGTTTTCATACACCGTTCCTTTGCAGAAGAGGCCGTTGATGCAGAGTCCCTTCTCGTTCATCCCCTCGGTGATGCCGCCGTCGTAGCCCACGGCGTAGACCGCGCCGTATTTCGACTTCCACCTGATTGCGCCCGGCGCGTCGGAGCTTTGCTTGTCCATGCCGCGCGGATAGACGTAGATGTTGGTCGGAATAGGCGTTTTCCAGTCGAGCGAGCGCCCGATTATGTAGAGATCGTCGAGACCCGAATAGACGATTCTTGTGCAGGCATCGGCCTTTCCGGGCACCATGCCGGCGAAAAGCGAGAGGCCGAGAGCGGCCGTGGCCAGATGTTTGATTACAGACATATCTTTATAGTATTAAATTGATTACATTCTAAGAGTATGTTTGAATTTAACTTCTATTCACTTGAAGAGGATTTTTTGAGATGATTTCGCAAGCCGAAGAGGGAGCGATGCGGGCATCGCGACCGATGAGGCTTGGCGAAATCAGCCAAAAAAGACCTTCAGGGGGATAGAAAGAATTTATTACAGAAGTATGCTTAAATCAATTCGTGTTAAATTCAAACATACTCTTAAAACGCGCCATGTGGAGCTAATGTTCGGGTGGGCGCCTCATGGCTTTGAATTGAAAATAATCACGTAAGCCATGTACGCGATGTAGGCGGCCACGAGGCAGCCTCCTGCCAGGCGTGTGATTTTATGTTTCTTCCAGAGTCCGAAGATGAGAAGGACGGTTCCGGCAGCTGTAAGCACGCCGAAGTCGATGGCCGAGATATTGCCGGTTTCGAGCGGCCGGCAGGTGGCACACGCCCCGATGATGAAGAAGATATTGAAGATGCAGGTGCCTACCACATTCCCTAACGCTATGCCCGGCTGACGCTTCACGGCAGCTATGGCCGAGGTGGCGAGGTCGGGCATGGAGCTTCCGAACGCCACCACCGTCAGGCCGATTACCAGCGGCGAGATGTGGAAGCGGCGGGCTATGGATTCGGCGCCGTCGGTAAGATAGTTGCCGCCGGCCATTATAAGCGCGAGTCCGAGAATAAGGAAGAGTATATCGTGAAACATAATTCTGACACCTCAAGGCCTATTACTGAAGGCCAGTCGGTATCATTTCAACAAGCATGGCTCCTATATGGTTTGTAGCCGAGCGGGGACACGGCTATTTGACGAGAAGTGTCAGTTTTCCTTTGGGCACGAGAGGGAATAGCTGCCAGAGATGGCGTCTGATTTCCCGTAACTTCGTCGGAGGCTGCTGAAAGGGGATATTTTTCGCGTCGGTAAGAGATGAAATATGGCAGCCAGCTCAGGCTGATTTAGCCGGCTTTTGCCCTGAAAAACTTTCCGTAGGCCACTCGGCCGGTTCGTATCGCCGGTCCTTTCCATTCCCATGGGCCGTCGGCGTCGTCGGCAAACCATAGCGAGGGGTCGGCCATCTCCTGAATTGAGAAGCCGGCTATTTTGTTGCGGAAGAAAGGGATGAATCCATATTTCTCGACGCGCTCCACAAGATTGTCGGCAGTACGGAGTTTTCTGTTCATAAATGGTAAGTACAAGTTCTCAGAATTTATATGTAATCATCGTGCGCAGGGCCATCGACGAACTTTTACGGTCGGGGAAGTCGCGATAGTGGGTAGAGCGCAAATAGTTCATGAAGCTCAGCGTGGCGTATAGGTGGCGCGTTAGCTTGAGGTTGGCGCGGAACTCCGTAACGTTGAACGACGCGCACGAGTGGTCGCCCTGCACGTTGAGCGTCTTCGGGTTTTCCTCGCTCAGGTCGGTGCCCGAGCGATACCCTTTCCAGCTGAAGAGCCGGTAGTAGTGGTGCATGAGCGAGAGGGAGAATTTGTCTTGCTTCACCACCACGTTGGCGCCGGCCTTGATTGAGAAGCCCGAGGCCCAGTTGTAGTTGCGCTCGTCGGCCCTGTAGTGGTCGGAGAGGATAGAGCCGAGTATCACGGCGTTGACGTGGGCGTAGGCGTCGAGGCGCCACTGGTGCTCCTCCACGTCGCGGAACATTATTCCGCCCCCCACCGACGCCGGGATGCCTAACTTATATGGAACGCGGTCGAGTCCGTCGATAGTATCCGAATCGAAGAAATCGAAGTGCTGATAGAGACCCACGTTGATGTGGGAGCGGTAGTTCTCGAAAACCTCGCGGGCCAGCAGCCGTCCCTTTATCTCGATCTGGTTGAGCACCGGCTGGCTCTTCATCACGGCCAGTTCTACAGTGGCCGTGAAATAGTCGTAAGGCTTCACCGACTTGGCTGCGAAGCGGTCGCCGTATTCCAGGTCTACCTGGGCTGCGAAACCGTGGCGCAGGTCGTGGAAATGTCCTTGAAACTCAAGCATCTTGTAGCCGATTGAGAGCTGCAGCGAGAAGGGGGGCCGGCCGAAAATGCGCCCCGGGGTGTCGCTTTTGCGCCATGCCTGCCCGGTTACGATACGGTTTATCCCCCGCATGGGCGAAATCACGAATGCCGCAGCCTCACGTCCGAAGCGTTCCCAACCCCACGTGCGGTCGTCGAGCACGGCGTCGGAGGCGCGGAAAAATGTCTCTCCGAGCACGGCTCCCCCTATCGGCGTGGCGATGATGTCGTTGGTCGACGGGTATTCACACTCCATGAAGAGCTCCCACATCGCGCTGCCGCCGATGGCGAAGAGCTCCGACTGCCAGAAGTTGAAGCCGTTGGCGCGTCCGGCGTTGAAATAGAGCGAGCCGTTGTAGGGGTGGAGAAACGTGTTGGTGCCGAGCTTGTCGTTGTCCCAGATAAATCCGTGCCTGAAGTTCTCCTTTATCGAATTGAGCGAGATATAGGCGAAGTCGCCCTTCTGCACGAACCGGTCGAACGCCCACAGCCCGATGTTGAATCCCGCCGTCTCGGCCGCCGCCCTCCAGAAATGCTTTTTGGAATAATATGCGGCCACGTCGGCCGAATCGGGACTTACTGGATCCGCCACCGGTCTCTTGATTGCCATCTGCGCATGGGCAGGGAGCACCGGCAGCAGGGCAGCCAGCGCCAAGAGCAGACGCAGAAGCAGGGTCTTATGGTTGAGACCGGAAACGTTCATAGATAGTGGAGATATGTTTTTTCAGAGATTTCATCCTGTCTGTCCTTATAACGCCCGAGGGCGGCGAAGAGTTAGACCCCCTCCAACAAATATGGCGCCGTAGACGTTAAGCATAAAGAATATCAGAATGAAGAGATGCGACAGATCATAACCCATTTCACCGACGACGACCTCTATAAGTTCACGATGTGCTGCGCCGTAATCGACCATTATCCGCGCACGCGAGATTCTTGCCCGGCTCACCGACGTGGAGTCGGGCCGCTGGCCGCCTGACTTCTCCGACCTCACGGCCCGCGGCGTCAACAAGGCGCGGGGACTTGAGGTGGTGGCCGCCGACAGGGGCATCGATATTTCGGAGACAATGGCGTTTGGCGACGGCGGCAACGACCTGCCGATAGTGAGGCGCGCCGGCATCGGCGTGGCCATGGGCAATGCCGGCGAGGCACTCAGACGCGCCGCCGACTACGTTACCACCTCCGTCGATGCCGACGGCGTCAGCAACGCCCTCCGCCATTTCGGAGTAATATGAAAGCATTAACACCCATATACTTAATCAAAATTTTTTATTATGGAAATGTTCTGTTATCAGTGTCAGGAGACGGCCCGGGGTACGGGATGCACCCTGCAGGGCGTCTGCGGCAAGAAAGCCGATACGTCGGCACGTATGGATCTTCTGCTTTATGCGGTGAGGGGTATGGCGGCAGTCAACCGCGCGTTGCGCGAGAAGCACGGCCAGAGCCGCGAGGCGTCACACTTCATCATCGACGCCCTCTTCGCCACAATCACCAACGCCAACTTCGACAACGATATGCTCGACGGATACGTGAGGCGTGCGTTCGAGTTGAAGAATCTGCTTTGTGGTCAGGCCAAGAAGGAGGGAATCGCTCTCCCCGGGCTGCCGCAGGTGGAGTTTGAGTCCCGTCCGGAAGACTATGAGCGTGCGGAGGCAGTTACGGGGGTCATGACCGAGCCCGACGCCGATATCCGTGGGCTTAAGCAGCTTGCGGTGTTCGGATGCAAGGGGATGGCCGCTTACGCACGCCATGCGGCGAACCTCGGATTCGAGAGCGAAGATGTCTATGCCATAATCGAGCACGCGCTCGCCGAAACCTGCCGTAGTGACATCAGTGCCGACGAACTTCTGTCGCTTGTGCTCACCGTCGGCGACGGGGGCGTGAAGGTGATGGACCTGCTCGACCGCGCCAACACCTCAACATACGGAGATCCGGAAATCACCAGAGTGGATATAGGCGTCAGAAAAAATCCCGGTATACTCATCAGCGGACACGATCTCAAAGACCTCGAAGAGCTGCTCGAACAGTCGGCCGGAAAGGGCGTCGACATCTATACCCATTCAGAGATGCTCCCGGCGCAGAGTTATCCTTTCTTCAAGAAATATCCTCATTTCGCCGGCAACTACGGCAACGCATGGTGGCGTCAGACAGAGGAGTTCGAGTCGTTCAACGGAATGTTTCTCTTCACGTCAAACTGCATAGTGCCTCCGCGCAAGAACGCCACATACGTCGACCGCGTGTATACGACAGGAGTGGTCGGAATGCCCGGCACACACCACATTTCGACCGGACCCGACGGAAAAAAGGATTTCTCGGAAATCATCGAGAGGGCGCGGCAGTGCCAGCCCCCGACCGAGATAGAGCATGGCGAGATTGTAGCCGGATTCGCCCACCATCAGGTGATTGCGCTCGCGCCTAAAGTGATAGAGCTCATCAAGGCCGGCAAGATACGCAAATTCGTTGTAATGGCCGGTTGCGACGGCCGTTTCCCCTCGCGAAGCTATTACACCGAATTTGCCGGGCAGCTCCCGAAAGACTGTGTGATACTCACCGCCGGATGTGCGAAGTACCGCTACAACAAGTTGCCACTTGGCGATATAGAAGGTGTGCCGAGGGTGCTCGACGCCGGACAGTGCAACGACTCGTATTCGCTCGTGAGGATTGCGCTCGCGCTCAAAGACGCTCTCGGCCTCAAGAGCGTGAACGACCTGCCGATCGTCTACAACATAGCCTGGTATGAGCAGAAGGCCGTGATAGTGCTTCTGGCGCTTCTCAGCCTTGGTGTGCAGAACATTCATACAGGCCCGACGTTGCCGGCCTTCTTCACCCCCGACGTGCTGAAAGTGCTTCAGGAGAAGTTCGGCATCGCGACCATCTCTACTGTCGACGAAGACCTTGCCGCGCTCGTAGGCTGACAACTGCGCCTCACCCCTATCCGATAAAGTTCAACCTGTCATATAGTATAGATAAACGCTATTTATCTTCACTATATGACAGGTTGAGCTGCGTTAAAGGAGTGAGGCCGGTTGAATAATGGTATGCGTCAGGCGAGGGTGAGGCCGAGGGAGTAGGCCTTGGCGAGGGCGGGGTGTCCGTCGATTTCGCCCGGGGCGGTAACTCCGCCGGCGAAGAGGGTAGATGCGAGGCGAGCGCGGTCGAAACATTCGATCCATCCTTCAAGGCCGGCGACGGTGCGGGCAGGAGTAGCCGGGTCGTCTTCGGCGGCACTGGTAAGCAGATAGATGTCGGTGAAACGGTAGTCGCCGCCGAAGAGGGGATTGGAGCGGTCGAGCAGCGTCTTCATCTGTCCGCTCATCTCATAATAGTAGATGGGGGTGGCGAAGCAGATGGCATCGGCATCGTGCATCTTTTTCATGATTTCCGGCATGTCGTCGGCAATCACGCATTTTCCGCTCTGCTGACAGCTCAGGCATCCGATGCAGAAGCGGATGTCCTTACCGCGCAGGGTGAGGAGCTCGACGTCGCATCCGGTCTCGCGTGCGCCGCGTGCAAACGATTCGGCCATGGCGTGGGAGTTGCTTTCCCGGCGCAGGCTCGTGGATATTATCAATACTTTCTTCATCTTTATATTGTTGTTCGTGGTTTCGTTCATACGTTTCCGGCTGCAAAGTTAGAAGAAAAAAGGGAGAGACACCAGACCCGGATTACCTGAATACATACCCGAATCAAGGATTCGCCGTCGGCGCCACCCCGTCGCGGTCAGATGAATAGGTTGACGTTGGCATTCTCTGCACGGTTCATGTAGGTGGCCACTCCGCCGATGGTTACGTTGTCGAGCAGCTCCTCCTTCGATATGCCCATCACGTCCATCGACATCTGGCAGGCTATGAACTCAACGCCGTTGGCCACGGCCATGTCGCGCAGCGTCTCGAGCGACTCGATGTTTTTCCGCTTCATGATGAAGCGCATCATCCTGGGGCCGAGGCCGAGCATGTTCATCTTCGAGAGGGCGAGTCCGCGCGAGTCTTTGGGGAGCATCATGCCGAACATACGTCCGAATATGTCTTTCTCCGTCTTCGGCTTATGTGCCTTCTTGATAGCGTTCAGACCCCAGAAGGTGAAGAAGATGGTAACCTTCTCGCCTGTGGCTGCCGCGCCGTTGGCCAGCACGAAGGTGGCGAGGGCCTTGTCGAGGTCGTCGCTGAAAAGGATAAACGATTTCCCTTTTCCTCCGGGTCCCGAAGTCGCCGCCGGACGGCCGTCGCCCTTGCCGATGGTGATGGAGTGGATGCCGCGCGCCGACTCGTGGGAGAGGAACGTGTTGCCCGTCGACTCGCACCATGCCTCCGCATCGCGGGCAAAACCCGGGTCGGTGGCCTCGATGCTGATTACGGCTCCGGCGGGAGCGCTCTCCACGGCCTGTTTCAGTTTCATGATCGGCCCGGGGCATGAGAGTCCGCAGGCGTCGATGCGGATGGCAGGAGAGGCGGGCGTCGCGACAGCCGGTGTCGCGGGGGCGGCCGGAGCTTTTGCGCGGGCCGGAACGCCTACAGGGGCTGTGGCGGCACGGTAGGTCTTCAATCCCCCGACAAGGTTGCGCACATCGTCGAAACCACGCTGGCGGAGTATGCACGAAGCGAGATAGCCGCGCAGCCCCACGCCGCAGTAGAGCACTATCGGCTTGTCGGCCGGTATGCGTCCCGTCAGCTGCCTCATGTCATCGAGAGGGATGTTGACTGCCCCTTCGAGGGCGCCGGTGGCAAACTCTTCGGGCGTGCGCACGTCGATGAGCGTGATATGCTTCCGGTCCATATCCCTCAGTTCGCGCCAGTAGATGGGCTTCATCTTGCCGCTCAGCACGTTGCCGGCCACGTATCCGGCCAGGGCCACGGGGTCTTTCGCCGACGAGTAGGGGGGAGCGTAGGCGTGCTCGGTGCGCATCAGCGCAGCTATGTCGCCGCCGGCCTTGATTACGCGGGCAAACTGGTCGATGCGCTTGTCGACCCCGTCGTAGCCCACTATCTGCGCTCCGAGCAGGCGTCCCGACTCCGGCGCGAACACCACCTTTATGGTCATCGGCGTGGCTCCCGGATAGTAGCCGGCGTGGGAGTTGGGATGGATTGTGGCCGTGAGGTAAGGTATCTTCTCCTGACGCAGACGCTTGGCCGCCATTCCTGTGGCCGCCACCGTGAGGTCGAACACCTTGGCTATCGACGTCCCGATCGATCCCTCATATCGTTCGCAGTCGCCCTTCACCATGTTGTCGGCCACGATGCGGGCCTGGCGGTTGGCCGGTCCGGCGAGATAGTTCATCCACGGCTTGCCGTCGACGGGGTGGGGAAACTCTATGGCGTCGCCCACGGCATAGATGCCCGGTCGGGACGTGCGCAGATATTCGTCTACCTTTATTCCGCCCCTCGCGCCTACGTCAAGGCCCGCCTTCACCGCAAGGTCGTTGACCGGACGCACGCCGATAGAGAGAATCACGATGTCGGCCGTGAGCTTGCCGCCGTCGCCGAGCGCCACTTCGATTCCTGAATCCGTGCGGCTGAACGACGTAACGGCAGTGCTCAGATGGAGCGACACCCCTTTCTGCACGAGATGCTGATGCACGATGGCCGCCATTGAATAGTCTACAGGCGCCATCACCTGGTCGGCCATCTCTACCACCGCCACTTCCGCGCCGGCGTCGTGAAGGTTCTCGGCCATTTCAAGGCCTATGAATCCGCCGCCTACCACCACCGCGCGGCGCACTTCGTGCTCCGACATATACCCTTTCACGGCATCGGTGTCGGCCACGTTGCGCAGCGTGAATATTCCCGGCAGACCTATTCCCGGCAGGTCGGGCACGAACGGCGCGGCGCCCGGCGAGAGGAGCAGTCGGTCGTAGCTCTCCTCGTAGACCTTGCCGTCGGAACCTTTCACCTCCACGCATCCGCGCTCGGGATGGATTGCCGTAACTTCGGAATTTACCCTCACGTCGATGGCGAACCGGCGGCCGAAAGCCTCCGGCGTCTGCACGAAGAGCTTGTCGCGGTCGGCTATCGTGCCTCCTATATAATAGGGGAGGCCGCAGTTGGCGTATGATATATATGCGCCTTTCTCGAAGAGGATAATCTCGTCGGTCTCGGCTATCCTGCGGATGCGGGCGGCGGCTGTGGCGCCTCCGGCCACTCCGCCAACTATGATATGCTTCATGTTATTTTCGTGTTTTGTATGTTTTATGCCGCAAAGTTAGCTCTATAATGATAGACGGGCAACAGATTTTTACTATCTTTGCATAGATTTAATCTATTGATATGACTCTTCAGCAGCTACAATACATAATCGCAGTAGACCGTTTCCGCAGTTTCGCTAAGGCGGCCGACCATTGCGGAATAGCCCAACCCACTCTCAGCAAGATGATTGCAAAACTCGAGGAGGAGCTCGACGTCAGGATATTCGACCGCACCAGCCGGAGCGTGGAGCCGACATCCACGGGGAGCCGGATAGTGCGCCAGGCAGTGAAGACCGTGCAGGAGGCCGCACGGATATCCGAGATAGTGGCCGATACGCGCCAGGGGCTGTCGGGAGCGGTGCGCATAGCCGTCGGTCCCAGCATCGCCCCCTATCTGCTGCCGGGCTTCATCCGTGTGTTCGGCGCTGAATGTCCGGAGGTGGATCTTACGGTGGAGGAGATGCGCCTTGAGGGGATGATGGAGGCGCTCGAGAGGGGAGCGGCCGATATAGCGGTGGCAACGGCCGGACACGCAAGCGGAGAGATTCTCGAGATTCCTCTCTACGAGGAGCCCTTCTGGGTATATCTTTCGGAAGGATGCCGTCGCCGCCTCCCTGAGTTCACGCCCGAGCAGCTCAGCCACGAAAGCATGTGGGTGATGAAGGAGGCGCAGTGTCTGCGCGAAAGCGCTTTCAGCTTCTGCAAGGCACGCGAGACTGGGCGCCGCGTATATGAGGCGGGAAACATCGATACGCTCGTCAGGGTGGTCGACGAGAACGGTGGGTTTACCATCATACCCGAGATGCACCTGCCGATGCTCGGCGACAGGCAGCGTGCCAACGTGCGTCCGCTGTCGGGCGACTGCCTGAGCATGCGCCGCGTGTCGCTCTACATCCGCCACGACTATGTGCGCGAGCGGATGCTCAACAGCGTGGCGGCCGCCATGATGAAAGTGATTCCGCGCCGCATGCTCGACCAGGCCCTTCTTCGCGGGCCGATAAGACTCTGAGTATCGGAAGAAATCGTTAACTTTGCGAAAAATTACAGTTCAGACATGAAGATAGCAGTAATAGGAGCCGGCAATATGGGTTCGGCGATAGCCGCGTCGCTTGCCGGAGGCGCAGACGAGGTCGTATGCACGGCAAGGTCGGCGGCCACTCGCGCGCGTCTGGAAAAGGAACTTCCCGGAGTGAAAGTTACGGACGACAACGCCGAGGCCGTGAAAGGGGCCGGAATGGTGGTGCTCGGAGTGAAACCATACGCCGCCGCAGAAGTGATAGCGGGTATCCGCGACAGTGTGGCTCCCGGAGCCTCGATAGTGTCGGTGGTGGCCGAACTGACCGTGGCGGAACTGCGGCAGGCTTTCCGTGCCGAAGAGAATCAGCTTGAAGTATTCAGGGTGATACCCAACACGGCCATCCGCTTCGGCGAAAGCGCCACGTTCATTGCCCACGCGCCCGGATGCAAGGGGGAGAGAGTGGCCGAGATAGAGCGCGTGTTCAACCTTTCGGGCCGGGCCTTTGTGGTCGACGAGAAAGAGATGGCGGCCTGCACGGCGCTGGCCTCATGCGGCATAGCATTCTTTCTGAGGTTTATACGCGCAGCCGCCGAGGGAGCCACGGAGCTGGGTCTTCCGCCCCGGTTTGCCACAGAGATAGCTGCCCTCACGGCACGCGGAGCAGCCGCCGTGCTCAGCGAAGGGGCGCATCCCGAAGCCGAAATCGACAAGGTAACCACTCCCGGCGGACTGACAATCAGGGGGCTCAACGCCATGGAAGCGGCCGGTTTCACCCCTTCGGTGATAGCCGCC
Source organism: uncultured Porphyromonadaceae bacterium (assembly GCA_945873625.1). Classification (GTDB taxonomy): domain Bacteria; phylum Bacteroidota; class Bacteroidia; order Bacteroidales; family Muribaculaceae; genus Lepagella. The sequence continues at coordinate 93,475 of CAMCDS010000003.1, forward strand.
CTGCGTGCCTGCTGCCCTTCATCCTGACAATCTTAGAGTATGGTTGAATTTAACACGAATTGATTTAAACATACTTTTACAATAAATTCTTTCTATCCACTTGAAGAGGATAGAAGTTAACTTCAAACATACTCTTAGACCCTGTTCCCCAATATTTGTTAACGACGCTTGGGGCTATAGTCGGGTTCGAGGCTGTGGCGGGCCGCGTCGTAGACAGGCGCGTCAATCGGGTTACCCTCTTCGTCGCTGTAAGTGATGCGGCCGAGGCCGCTGTTCTGCGCTTTCAGCAGGGCTTCCTGATTGTTGATGAAGTATTCGTTGTCGGCCTGGGCCTTCTTCCGCTCGGTCTTGCGGTATTCCGAGGCGGAATACATCGGTGTTATCAGGCGGTCGCTCTTCCTCACATCCGTGGCCGAGAATGAGAAGCCGCCGTCGGCTTCCGCCTTCAGTATCAGCCCCGGCAGGCCGTGTAGCTTCCACGGGCCGAAGGGGAGCGGCAAGTCGGGCGAGAACCATGCCCGCCAGCGGCGCCCGTGATAGTCCGACTCGGCCATCACACATTCATACCCGAGCACGTCGGCCGTGGAGTCGGGCACGAGGGTCCACTGCATCTCCTCGGCCGGTTCGGTGTAGTGCATCTCTTCCTCTCCCCACCGGTCGTAGACGGTAAGCGTTTCCGAAGCGTTGTCGCAGAACACGTAGGTGTAGACCGTCTTCACCGGCCCCTTCGTGAGGTCCCAGTAGTCGTAGCCTTCGGGGCTGCGCACGAGGCAGCTGGCGCGTATTATCTCTTCGAGGCGCGCTTTCCCTTCGGGCGTCGATTCGAGCGAGTCGGTCCAGAGGCTTATATCGTTGAAGTATTTTGAGCCGTCGGCATCGGCAAGAAGCGTCATGCGGCTGAGGCGTTCCCCTCCCCAGGAGTCGGGCGAACGGAACTCGTAGGTGGCCATGATGTCGGCATGGCGTCCGGCTGAAGCGGCGAAAGCTACGGCTGCCGCCGCGATGATAAGCATGTATCTCATATCTTATAGGTGAGCATCAGGTGAAACCCGAGCTGTTTGCTTTCTATTATGGGGTTGAAAACGTCTGCCACGCTGAAGCTGTCGTAGTATGTCTTGCGGATATACATGTCGAAGCCGGCGGTCAGATAGAGCCTTTTCCACATCCGCCAGCTTGCGGTGGCTTTGAAGTGGTTGAATATCGAGCGCGAGGTGTCGCCCTGCACGTCGACCGGTTTTCCGTCGGGGGTGGTCGACCAGTCGAAGTCATGGTCGTAGCCGTTCCACGTATACAGCCTGTAGTGGCGGTTGGCCACGCGCACCGACACCTTGTCGTCGGCCAGTGCCCAGCCGATGCCGGCCTTTATGGAGAATCCCGAGCCCCAGTTGTAGTTGCGGTGGTAGTCGCGGTAGAAATCGGTGAGTATCCCCGCGAGGATGATGCCGTTGGCGTGCAGGTACCCGTCGAGCGACATCCTCTTGGTCGGCGTGAAACGCAGCATGGCTCCCGCGCCGGCCGACGCCGGCGTGCCCAGCTTGTAGGGCACGGCGCAGGGGAAGAGGTTTGACCCTCCGCGTTCGGGGCGGATGGTGTCGGAGTCGAAAAAGTCGAAATGCTGATACATGCCGACGTTCACTTTAAGCCCCTTGAAGTCTGCCACTTCCTTCGACATCAGCCGACCCGTGATTTCGGCGCGGCTCAGCACCGGCTGCGACTTGATTCCCTGCACCTCGATCAGGAAGGTGAAATAGTCGTAGGGCGTCATCGACACGTCGGCATACCGGTCGCCGTATTCGATGTCGATTTCAGCGGCCGCTCCCGCCGCCCTGCCGTCGTCGTTGTCCCAGAGCGTCAGATAGCGTGCGCCGAGCGACACCTCGACGCTTATGGGCGGGATGCCGAAGTTGCGCCCCGACGTGGCACGCTTTCTCCATGCCGCGCCGGTGAAGATGCGGTTGAGGCCACGCATGGGATCGACCACGAAGGCCGCCACCTCGCGCCCCAGGCGTGCCCCGCCCGTGCTGCGGTCGTCGAGAATGAGGTCTGACGTGCGATAGAGCACTTCCCCTATCGCGGCTCCCCCTATCGGCGTGGCGATGATGTCGTTGGTCGAAGGGTATTCGCGCTCCATGAACATCTCCCACATCGCGCTGCCTCCGATGGCGAACAGCCCCGACTGCCAGAAATTGAAGCCGTTGCTGCGTCCGGCGTTGAAGAATATCGACCCGTTGTTGGGGTGGTCGAACATGTTGGTGTGCAGGTGGTCGTTGTCCCACTCGAAACCGTGTCGGAAATTCTCCTTGATGGTGTTCCACGAGATATAGGCGTAATGCCCTTTCAGCACATAGCGGTCGAACGCCCACAGGCCGATGTTGAATCCTACGGTCTCGGCGGCCGCGCGCCAGAACGTCTTTTTGCGGCAGAGGGCGATGTCGGCGCTGTCGGGGGCTACCGGCGGCGCCACTATATGGCGGTAAGGCACGGCCTGAGGGAGGAATTGCGCTGAATCGGAGCATACTACTTCGGCAGCGTCGCCGCTCCATTCGGCCGCGCAGGCCGCCGCGGGGTGTAGAAGCGCAGGCAGCAGCGACATGCACAATGCGAGTATATGAAGAGACAGCTTCATGTGCAGACGAGTTTAAGGAGCCGCATTATCAGGCTCATGCCGTTCTTCAACCGCTCCAACAACGAAGACCTTATCCTCGCCATACAGTCAGCCGGAGTAAGCCGAGGTCGCAACGGCTTCCGTAAAGACAAGTCCGGCGAGAAACTTGCGGAGTCCGAGGAAGACCTCCTCGAACACCGCACCGACGGCACCGACGCTTTCGATACCCTCTACATCGGCTGCGAGAAATTCCCGTATCGGGATGCGTTCAGCCTCCCGACTTCGGGAATTTTGTAGCGGCTGTGAACGGCGAAGCCCTCGCGAGTGGGCTTGCAGCGCATATCGGCCTTTGGCCGGTGCGCGGTCGTAGAGCAAGGCCCACCGCTAAAGTTCTCATCTCTTAACACTTCATACTCTCTTTAAAGGATATTATGATTTTCTAAACTCATAAACCCTAAACCGATTAATATCAACCATAAATATTCTTGTATAATTATTATCATAATTACTTGGGATGGTATAGCTGCAGGCACTTAATGTACTATCCTCAGTTACTTCTAAACACAACCACCATTCCTTAAAATCTGGATGGGCTACGCGGAAGTGATTGTTTAGTAATTCATTCTTTTTTTGTATTATCGTATGTAGGGGGTGACTTTCACTAAGTTCTTCTAACTCTCCATTTTTTATTACAGGAACCGAACCAACCATATAAATTAGCTCAACTTGAGTAGACGGAGAATAATTATCAAAACATCTAAACATCGAATCTTCAGGCATCTTCTTGGTTATCCATTCTCTAAACAGTTGGGGAATTTGATCAAGATCTGAATTCTTTATCTCATTTAGATAAAATGGAGGTATTATTACCTGATATGTTTTATTTCTTTCTTCTTGTATGTTACATTGATTATTCTGACTGTGATATAGGTTCTGTGACTTAAGTATTTTTTTAATTCGATTCTCTATTATTTTTGCACGTTCTGTTATGAAGTTATCGTTATAGCAATATGCTTTAGCGACTTCAACCCCTATGTTATAATCCACACTACTATGTAAAATAAAATCCGGCTCCTCAGTTTCAGATATTTCCATTACCCCCTGTTTGCCAAGTTTTGTAAGCACTAAGTCCAAGACAAATCTTTCTGCTCGCTTCTTTTGGGAGTCTATTTTTCGTTCTTTCATTTTTTTGCTCTTTAAAACAAACGTCTATCACAATGTTATAGCAAATTTTATACCGAAATTTGCAAAGATATGCTAAAAAACATATTTACGAAATATTCGCTATGTGGCGAAAATTTCGTAACTTTGCAAACTAACATGGATTTCATCTGTAAATGACCTCAAAATTAAATCAATGACATACGGCGAGAGCCGAAAAATTTTTGAGAATACCTTAGTAGTTGTTACAGGCTTTGGTCAGCCTTCAGATGCTACTTGGGTATTCTCACTTTAAAATATGAGTACAAAATTCTTCAACAATACTCCGGCTAATACCCTTTTTGAGAAACTTAAGGGTATCGCTAATGGTATGTCTGACTTTAATCGTTTTCTTGCTGTTGTCGGCTATTTCCGTTCTTCCGGCTATTTCAAATTACGCAAGGAACTTGGAGATGTTTCTGACATCCGTATTCTTATTGGAATAAACGCCGATGATATTTTTCGCAAACATAATCTCGGTTGGGAAATGCTTGAAGCTCCTGAAAGAGCAAAAGAGTTATATAACGAGCAATTCAAGCAGGATATAGTTGACTCTCATTATTCAAAAGAGGTAGAAGAAGGCATATTGCAACTTTGCCAAGATTTGGCTGACGGCCGTTTACAACTCCGTCTGCATCCCTCGAAAAATCTTCATGCAAAGTTTTATTTGTGCCTCCCCGAAAATCATAACGAACATTCCGATGGTTGGGTCATAATGGGTTCGTCCAACATATCTGACTCAGGTCTTGGTACTGGGAAGGCACCACGTTACGAGTTAAATGTTGCGATGAAAGACTTCGATGATGTTCATTACTGCCACCAAGAATTTGAAACTTTGTGGAGTGAGGCTATACCTTTAAGGCTTGACGAGATTAAGGAACCTATTGATGGAACTTATTTAAGCAGTTATCAACCCACACCATACGAAATTTATATAAAAGTTCTTATTGAGGCTTTCGGCGACCAAGTCGAAGAAGATTTTAATATTCAACTCCCCGATGGAGTGAAAGAATTAAAATATCAAAAGGATGCCGTTATTCAGGGATACCAAATGCTGATGCAGCACAATGGTCTCTTTTTGTCTGATGTTGTAGGTCTTGGTAAAACGATGATTGCTACAATGATTGCAAAACGTTTCATCGAAGCTAACGGTAAAAATACTAAAATCCTTGTTGTCTATCCTCCGGCTCTTGAAGACAACTGGAAATCTACTTTTAAACTATTCGGAATATACCGAAAAGCACAATTTGTAACTAACGGTAGCTTGTCAAAGGTCTTGGAGGGCAAGAACAACTATCACGATAAAGAAGATTTTGACCTTATAATTGTTGACGAAGCACATCAGTTCCGTTCTGACACCTCCAACCGCTATGATGAATTGCAGAAGATTTGTAAGTCTCCGTGTCTTAATCCCGGCTTACTGAAATCTTTTCGTAAGAAAGTTATGTTGCTCTCTGCAACCCCTCTTAATAACCGTCCTGATGATTTGGAAAATCTGCTTGCGCTTTTTCAAGATAAGCATAGATCGACTATTGACGGTGTAACCAATCTCGACCAATTCTTCGCTCCACTGAAGACGCAATATAAAAAATTGATGCGTGAGCGTGAAAATCGAGATGTAAGCCACGAGGTTGACCGTATCTATGAACAGATACGTGATAAAGTTATTGATAAGGTAACTATTAGGCGTACAAGAAAAAATATCTTGAACGACCCCGATTATAGAAAAGACCTTGCTTCGCAAGATATAGTCTTCCCCAATATTCTCCCCCCTGACGAGCAGGAGTATGAACTTACTCCGGAATTGAGCCATAGTTTTACTTCAACTCTTACGGCTTTAACTGATGATGAAGCCGATGAATTTATTACATACGCTCGTTACCGTGCTGTTGAGTTCCTGAAAACCCGAACATCGCGAAAAGTATAAAAATGCCGAGCAGACCGGTCGTAGCCTTGCCGGAATTTATAAAGTCCACATGGTAAAACGACTTGAAAGCAGTTTTTATGCTTTCAAGAAGTCTCTCCAAACATTACTCCGTATCACAAATGATATGATACGAATGTTTGAGGAAGATAAAGTTATCATTGCCCCGGAACTGAACATCAAGGATATGATGTTTAAGGGGATGGACTTGGATGAAATTACACAATATATCATTGATAAAAGAGGTTATTCCGAGTCAGATTTTCGTTATAAAGCCTCAGATTTTGAAGACACTTTTATCAAAATGCTTTATAACGACCGTGATATTCTTGAGCGTCTTAACACAGAATGGCAAGGAATTGATGCTGACCCGAAACTTGATAAGTTTTCAGGTCAAATACCAAAATATATTTCTCCTGAAACCAACCCCACAGGCAAACTCGTTATTTTCTCTGAAAGTGTTGATACTGTCAATTATCTATACGATTTCTTGACGGGAACTCTTGGTCGTACTGATGTTCTGAAAATTACTGCTGCTAATCGCAACCGACTTTTTGATACAGTCAAAGCTAATTTTGACGCAAATGTACCGGCTGAGAAGCAACTTCATGACTATGCCATTATCATTACTTCTGATGTACTTGCCGAGGGGGTCAATCTGCATCGTTCCAATGTCATTATAAATTATGATTCTCCTTGGAACGCTTCTCGCCTCATGCAGCGCATCGGTCGTGTTAACCGCATTGGCTCTGTTGCGGATAACATATACAACTATATGTTCTATCCGTCGCCCGACGGAGATAAGCAAATTCAGCTATATAAGAACGCTCTTATAAAATTGCAAGGTTTCCACTCTGCTTTTGGGGAGGACGCTCAGATATATTCTCGCGAAGAAATAGTCAAGGAGTTTAACCTCTATGACTCCAATGTCAAGGATATTGTAGACAAAAAAATTGCTCTGCTTCGGGAACTTCGCAATCTTTATAACTCTAATCGCGAGTGGTATCATCGCATCAAGAGCTTACCGCTCAAGAGTCGCGTTATGCGAGATACAGGAAAGCACGTAGGGGCAACTGTGGTTTTCGTTTCCTCAAAGCTTAAAACAGAGTTTTACCTTGTCGATGGCGAGCGTCAGCCTCAAGTATTAGATTTTCTCTCCGCCATTGGTTTTCTAAAAGCCAAACCTGAAGAGCTGCCTGTTCCATTCAGAAAGGATGATGAACACTACACGCAAGTTAATCGCGCATTAGTCGAGTTTCAAAATGACTTGCAAGCTCAGACAGATTCTGACTCTATAAAGAGTAAGAATATGGACACCACTGCTCAGACAGCAGATAAGTTTCTACGAACTATCGAGCAGGTCTGTGAAGATGATGCGCTCAAACGCGATTGCGGTATTTTACGTGGATATATCAAAGAGGGAACTTATGCCCGTCTTCCAAAAACACTTAAAACAATATCACAAGAGTATAAAAACGACCGAGCTAAAATTAAAGCTGATAGCCGTGTTCTCGCTCATCGCATAGGAGAACTTGTGGAAGAATATCACCACGACTCCAATTCTGATACGGCAAAGGCTGAAATCGGTACCCCATCAATAATAATCTCCGAAACTTTCATCTGATATGACATACTCTAAAGAACAGCTACGCAATATTTTCCAAAACAAGTTTGACCGCGAAGCGTGGAAAGCTATTGTTGTCAATATCTTTGGTGCAAACAAGGTACGTCGGGAAAACGAATTATTTACCGACCCTGACGATGCAGAGGTTGGTTACTATATGGGATCTATTGACACCACCGACTCTTTCAGAATAGGCTTGTTTTATTACAAGATCAATTCCGGGTCAGTTGCTCATAAAAAAGTCGGGTTGCGTAATCTAGTCAAGAAGTTCATAAATCAGAACTGGGGCGAGTTTGACGCTGCTATTGTTGTATTCGATGATAATAAGGACTGGCGATTATCTTTTGTGTGCGACATCAAAGAGGAAGCCACCGCTCCTAAGCGTTTTACTTTTGTTTTCGGAGAGAAAGATAACTTCTATCGAACCGCCATAGACCGTTTCGATTATTTACAAACTCACGGAGCGTCATTTGAGAATATCCGTAAAGCGTTCTCGGTTGACGCTTTAAGCGATGATTTCTTTGACGAATACCGCGAATTATATGCTGATTTCGTTGAATACATAACTGGTAAACGCTACGTTAAAGAAAGCAACAAGTGGGTGGAACGTGTTATTGATAAACCTAATTATCAATATGAATCTACTTTTGGGAAGGATGATAAACTGGTGCGTGACTACATCAAAAAGATGTTCGGACGCATTGTATTTCTTTACTTCCTCCAAAGAAAAGGCTGGCTTGACGGAAACCGTCAATATATGCATGACCTTTTCTATAACTCCGACAAAAAAGACAATTTCCTTGATGGTGTTCTTGAACCCCTATTTTTTGAGGTCTTGAACACTGATAAACCTTACCGTACTGAGGCAGCTAAAGCCTTGCCTGGTAGTGAGAATATCCCATACTTAAATGGCGGTCTGTTCGCCCGTGATGAAATTGACGAGCGTACCTGTATCTTGAAGGAAGAAGATTTTGAAAGGCTTTTCAACTTCCTCGACAGCTACAACTTCACCATTGATGAAAACGATGTCGATGACGCAGAAATCGGTATTGACCCTGAAATGCTCGGTCGCATCTTCGAGAATTTGCTCGAAGACAACAAGGACAAAGGTGCTTTCTACACTCCAAAGGAGATTGTAAACTATATGTGCCGTGAATCGCTTATTGCTTATTTGCAAAATGGAGCAGAGGAGAGTCTGAAACCTGTTATTCGTAACTTTGTTGAAACTTCCGATGCCTCGGCATTGACAAAGGAGCAATGCTATGAACTTCGTAAAAAACTCCAAGCTGTTAAGATTTGTGACCCGGCTATCGGTTCGGGTGCTTTCCCAATGGGGCTTGTAAACATTCTTTCTCGCCTCTATATTGCAATGAAAGCCGACACAGATACCTCTAAGATGAAACGCCACATTATTGAGAACAATATCTATGGCGTAGATATAGAAAAAGGTGCGGTTGATATTGCCCGACTTCGCTTCTGGCTTGCTATGATTGTGGAAGAAAAAGAGCCTATGCCTCTGCCTAACCTCCACTTCAAGATTATGCAAGGTAACTCATTACTCGAAAGCATAAATGGCATAGACCTAAGCGACCTAACAAGAACGAATGCCGCTCGAAGCCTTTTCGATTCAACCGACACTGAACGTGAGAATTTGAAAACTGCATTATCGCAGTATTACAATACATCAAATCATGCAGACCGCGACAGGCTATTTAATGAAATCATTAATAATGTTCGTCATCAAATTTATGCAAAAGACCCGAACATCGACCAAAAAGGTTTAGACCCTTCAGCAAACGATAAATTCTTCCTTTGGCATACTTGGTTCGCCGATGTGTTTGACAAAGGCGGTTTTGATATTGTCATCGGCAATCCTCCGTATGGATATCTTTTTAAGGACTCTAAGTATCGGAATCAAATTATCTCAAATTATTCGGTTGCCGAATATAAGGTAGAGGCATACTCTGTTTTTACTCAGTTGTCTCACAAATTACTACGCAATAATGGAGTTCTGAGCTTTATTACTCCCTACACTTTCGTTTCAGGAATATATTTTTCAAAATTTAGAAAGTTTCTTGCTAATACTGGAGTTCGAACTTTCGTACTACTCGGCAAGAAGGTTTTTGAGGACGCTGAAGTTGATACTGCAATTTTCCTTCTCCAAAAAGAGAAAAATATTGAGAATATTCAATTTGCAGACCTTCGTCCATTTGAAAGTGCCCGTGACCTTGACTCTATGCAATTGAGTCAAATTCGTTCTTCAGATTTCTTTGCTAAATATGATGAAGTTCTTTTAACAGCCACAAAAGAAGAAATAGACATCTATTTGAAATTATACAATAATACACCTGACCGCTTAGAAAACGCTGTGGAATTTTATCATGGGGTTCAAACACGTGGTAATGGAAAAGCTCTGACTAAACAGAGAATTAATAATGATTCACTTCCGATTATAAAAGGTGCTGATTTTAATAGATATAAATATCCAGTTCATTCCAATTATATTACCTTCACAAAAGATAATATTAAATCAGGAGGTGATATTTCTTACTATAATGTTCCCAAGAAATTAGTTGTACGGACTACAGCAGATCGAATAATCGCATCGATAGACTATAATCGATACATTGCGTTAAATAGTGTTAATGTCGCTATTCCTCGCGATAACTCTATTGATCTTGAGTTTGTTTTAGCTGTCTTAAACTCTAAATTAATGGAATTTTGGTATCGTATGACAGTTCAAGAAACAGCAAAAACTTTTGCAGAGGTAAAAATTGTCTATCTTAATCGATTGCCTCTTTTCTCAAGTTCTAAAGATACGCTGAGCATATCTAAAATGAGTAAAACGATTTACGATACTGAGGATGGCTCCAATGTCATAGATTTATTAGATACTGCTATCTACAAGATGTATAATTTAACCTATTCGGAAGTATTGATTGTAGATCCCAGCACCAAAATTAGTCCGGAAAAATACGAAAATTTTACCCTTTAATCAATATGTCGCGATTAAGTAAGTTATATCAAGCTATGGAAACCCTCGCACGTGAGGGTTTGGAGCTTAGTGTCGAACAAGAGGCACAGCTTCGTAAAGCAGAAGAAGAAATTATCCAAAAGGAAATATTGCCGGTTCTTTCTGAAAAAATCGAACCAGTGCTTAATCAAATTGAGCGTGAACTTGTGCTTGTGGTAGATTATTCTCCAAGGCAACCATTGAAAGTAAGCCTATCGCGTAAACGAAATATCACCGATGTACTTTCTGATGCAGTTGAAATAAAACCGGACCCGCATGTTGATCACCGCTCTTTCGGACCTCAATCCACACACAAAGGTGAGATTGCTTCTAAGACTATTCTCGCTGTAACGATGCCTGACGGTCATATCATCAGACACCAGAAAGCCAAAGATACCTTTATTGAGGTAATCAAAACTATCGGAGTTGACAAGGTTAGGCCTCTTGGCTTAAAGTTCTGCAAAATACCTATAATCTCTAACACTCGAGACTCAAAATATGGAAAAGCCCAGCATCCAATAGGTAATGGGTGGCTTGTATTGACTCATAGCTCAACTCACGATAAAAAGAACATGCTCGACAAAATCGCCAAAGCTCTTCATCTCAAATTAAAAGTTGAAATAGTTTAAATTGGTTGGTATCAGTAATTACATTTCGCTATTTTATGTTTGATCTTCCTAAATATAAATTATACGAACTTATTCTTGATAAAGTTATAGATGAGTTTGCCGAACAACAAGATAAATTTGTCTTCAACAATATTCAAGAAGCCAAAGGATATCAATTTAGAAGTTTTAGGGAATCCCAAAATCTTCAAAAGAAGATTAGGAAATGTATCTTTCCTGGCTGTACATCTTTATGTATTAAAAAGTCTCATACAATTCAAAGAGCTTGCTTACAGACTATCTCAGAGTCTCAGCACTTACTAACACCTGGGACAAAAGAAGGGGAAACAATTATTGTTCCAATAGGCATAAATGAAGCATCTACATTTCCGGGATTTTGTCAAGTTCATGAGGAAGTATTCAAAGAATTTGAAAAAAGTAAGAAATTCGACACTGATAAGAGCTTCTATCTCCAGATTCTCAGAACGATATGTAGAGAAATCGTTATTATGGAATCTCAAATATCGGGCTTTCAAAGAACTAAAACTAATTATATACAGTATCGAAATTTACAACTAACGAGAAGATTCAAGGAGTTATCAGGACTGATTCTTTCACCTGCATTGAAAAGTATAAATGTAGAATGTGAAAATTCGCGGTTAAAAGCTATTGAAAACAAAATAAGTGAAATTTCTAGTCGTTTAAAACAACTCAAAAAGTTGTACCGTAAGCTATATTCCGATATTAATTCGACGAGGTCTTCCAAATTTTGTATTGAACCTATAGAATTTGATTGGGTAATGCCTGTAGCACTTGCCGGAATGACAGGATTAACAATAAAACGGTCAAAAAGTTGCCACAACATAATTCTATTTATGAATATTATTCCCTTTGAAAATAAGACTTTAGTCATTTTAGGAGGTGAATCAAAGAATAAAGGTCTTATTCAAAAATATAAAGAGACGTTTTGTAATCCATTAGCTGCAATAAACATTATTGAAAGATGGATGGTGTATGGTTCAGACCATTGGTTTATAAGACCCTCTGTTTGGGATAAAATTCCGAATGAGCGGCAAAAGTTAATCTTAGAAGGTATATCAAAAGAGGATAAATGTATATTTGACGATTTATCTCTATCTATTTTTGATGATTTACGGAAAGATCTTATTAATCTTGCAAAATCTAACACTGAATTTTACCAAGAAAATAGGGATTTTGTCCGTAATGAAGAAAGGAAACTTGTATAATTTTGCTATATTACTACGTTTTCGACTAATCGCATATAGAGCTTCGCTTGGCTAAGGATTGAGGTCTCCACCGGAAGGCTTCAATCGCATAACTCATACGGACCCTCTCGGACACCTCCGAGGGACCTTGTTGTATATGGACTTTTCGCTACCGGCGATGTTCGCTGTTATTGGATTTTACCGGATACTGTTTCTTTGAGCGGCTTCGGCACCAACTTTAGGTTGGATCCGAGGCTCGCTTGCTATTTGGTAGTCGCCGCGAGGCGATGTTAGCAATAATTGGAGGTTACCGTGCTTTATGCCCTTTGAGGGGATTTTACCTACTGAACTCTGACCCATTCGCTCCATCGACTCGTGCAGGGGCGAGTTGCCTCATTCAATAATTGATTTCAGAGGTATTCGGCGATTGCGTTGCAATTCATTTTCTGCGCTACCTCGTCCGGGCTTCATTGTTTATGTTCCGCTTTGGCCGTCGGTGATTACATAGAGTTGATGCGTATTCGCGCCGGCGGTCGGCGTTCACCGCCAAATATATTCGCGTGTCGGCAATTAGCGCATGTCGGCTGAAAGCCGGTGCGCGATCCCGTAGGGAAATTGACCGACCGCAAATATGCCTCGCAGGTTACGTGATTCGGGATTTTGTCGGGACGTTTCGCGAGGAACTTTACTTGTAAACACGCACGAGGCACATTGAATTTACATCGCAAAGGTAGGGCTGACCGCGCATCTGCGCCTGTTGGCTTGACCCTCCGGGCTTGCAATCAACATTTCATAAATTCTTCACCCTCCAGGACCCAAGTCATCGGCTCTGCCGCTTTGCCTTGGCAAAGAATTTACCGCGTGGGCTTGAAATAACGTTTGCAACTCCGCTTTCTCTCTGAGTTTTCCTATAATTTGTACCTAAAAATCAGAAACGATTGATATATTGCATTTTATAATTTTACGCCTTTGAATTATAGGTACTAATATAACCATAACTAATATTTGCTAAAATTTTTACCACCTGAATTTAAACATGTTATAATTTTGGATACTTTTTTTGGAAAAACTCAGATTTAAAAACAATTACAAGACAATCATAAACTACTTCCGGTCTCGGGCAACCAACGCCTCCGCTGAATCTTTCAATGCGAAAATCAAGATGTTTCGCACTCAGTTGAGAGGTGTCTCGGATCCTCTCTTCTTCATATTCAGATTATGTAAGATTTTCGCTTAAAATAAGACAAGCACCGAAAAAATCCGCTGACCCCTTTTTTCGGTCCTTAATCGAAAGGAATAGACAAAAGAAAACCCCGGAACTACTTGATAGTCCGAGGTTTGTCTCGTTAAGTCCGATTTAGTTCGGTAGTACATAGTGGAGATGGAGGGAATTGAACCCTCGTCCAAACGCGGAATCAACGGGCTTTCTACATGCTTAGTCATCGAGTTGGTTTTCGTGTTGCGACAGGCTCGAGACAACCAATCGCAACCTTATCCTCTAAGTTTCAGAGACGCCGCGAGGCGTGACGTCTCCAATTTCCGAATTTCTCTGCACCACCTTATCCAAACGTCTCGGAACAGGGCAATGGGGTGATGTCTCGTCTGCGCCACTGTGGCGCGGATTAAGCGATTCTACTATACTTCAAATCAAGCAGCGAGAGCGTAGTTGTTGTTTTCGCCAATTATAGTTCGACGACATTGTGATTATAGAGCTTTATCGCCGAAGCTCTGCATGCTTACCGGTCGCTTCTACACGCTGTCAAAGCCAAGTCATCCCCGTGTGTCGTAAGCGGCCTCGAACCCTCCGGTCCGTAGTCAGTCTGCAAAATTACTCATTTATTTCTATTTCAGCAATCGTTTGCTGCGGTTTTTAAATAAGTTTAACATAAAATGGCAGACTATCCTCGAAGAATCGAATGGCGGGGGAGGAAAGGGTGCGAGCCGCGGCGGAAGGCCGACGGCTCGCTGTATCGTCTAAATTATGGGGTAGGGGTGTGCCTGAATGAGACAGGGCGGCCACCCGGGGATCAGGGTTCTTCTACGAAGTCTTCCTTGCCGACGCCGCACACGGGGCATACCCAGTCGGCGGGGAGGTCTTCAAAAGCGGTGCCGGGGGCTATGCCTCCGTCGGGGTCGCCTTTTGCGGGATCGTAGATATAATCGCAAACTTCACATCTGTATTTTTTCATAGTTTTGTTTTTTGATTTGTTGTGGTTTCAATGTCATAACGTTTCATCGAGGGGAGGGGTTCACCAGGGTCTGACGTTTTTTAGGCCGATGCTTGGGCGCAGGGGGATGATTTGGTAATTTTGCATCCCTATTTTTGCTATGACTAATATTTCAGACGTACTACCAGCGCGAAGCCGTGTGGCTTCGTTTCTGTGGCAGCATTTTCTGCTGCTCGTGTCGCTTTATATCCTCACTCTTGGCGTGGCATTGTGCATCCGGTCGAATCTGGGGAGCAGCGTTATTTCGTCGATGCCTCTGGCGTTCACGCTTGCCGGAGAGCGAGGTCTGGCTCCCGGGCTTTCGCTGGGGATGTATACCAACGTGCTCAACGTGTTTCTGGTGGCGACGCAGATTGCGGTGCTCCGGCGCCGCTTCCCACCCGTGCAGTTGCTTCAGCTTGTGATAAGTCTTGTGTTCGGAGTGCTGATTGACGTGAATATGGCGCTTACTGCGGGTGTGGTGTGTGAAGAGCTTTGGTCGCAGGCTCTGACGCAGGTGGCCGGGTGTGTGGTGATGGGGCTGGGCGTGGCGCTTGAAGTGCGCTGCGGTTCGGTAACGATGGCCGGTGAGGGTGTGCCCATCGCGATGAGCCGGGCTTACGGCATCCCTTTCCCGAAGGCGAAGATTATGCTCGACGTGACGCTCGTGGTGCTTGCCGTGGCGAGCTGCTGGCTCTTTTTCGGGCGTTGGCTCTGGAACGTGGTAGGCGCAGGCACGCTTTTCGCCATGGTGTTCGTGGGGCTTGTGGTGAAGTTTCTGGGGCGGTATATGGGCTGGTTCGACCGTCTGATGCGCTATCAGCCCGGTTTCAGGCGCTATCTCTACGGGCTGGCGCGGTTTCTGCACCGGTAATGTGCTGAAAAATGCCGGAATCCCCGAGGGGACGCCGGCATTTGCATCGGATATATTTGGATAGAAAGCTTTTCGCTTTATTTCACCTTGAGGTCGCTGAGTATCTGGTCGATGTGTTTCTCGGCCTTTACCACGGTTGCCTCGTAGTCTTCTTTCGAGGCCATGTCTTCGCGCACCTCTACGTAGAATTTGATTTTTGGTTCAGTGCCTGAGGGGCGGATCGAGATCTTGTCGCCCGACTCGGTGAAGAACTGGAGCACGTTGCTCGTAGTCGGGAAGTTCATCTTGGTAACTTCGCCGGTCTTGAGGTTTCGGCAGTTGAGGTCGCTGTAGTCCTTGATTTCGACTATGGGTGATCCGGCGAGCTCCCTGGGGGGATTCTCGCGGAATTCCTTCATCATGGCGACAATCTCGTCGGCGCCGCTCTTTCCGGGACGCACTACGCTCACTCCGCGTTCGCGCGAGAAGCCGTATTTGGCATAGATGTCGATGAGGAGCTCATAGAGGTTCATACCCTTGTCGGCTGCCCAGGCTGCCATTTCGGCCATGAGCGAGTTGGCCGAGATGGAGTCTTTGTCGCGCACGAAAGTCTCGGCGAGGAATCCGTAGCTCTCTTCGCCGCCTCCGATGTAGCGTCCTTTGCCCTCCATGTCGCGCATCACGTTGGCAATCCATTTGAAGCCGGTGTAGCAGTCGAAGCACTTCACGTTGTTGGCGTCGGCTATGCGCTTGATGGTTTCGGTGGTAACGATAGTCTTCACGCAGTATTCGTCGCCCTTGATGCGTCCGAGCTCGGCGTTGCGGGTGATGATGTAGTTGAGGAGCATCATCACGAGCTGGTTGCCGTTTACGAGCTGATACTCGCCCTTCTTGTCGCGCACGGCGAGGGCGATGCGGTCGGCGTCGGGGTCGGCGGCGAGCACGATCTGTGCGCCTACCTTCTTGGCCTTTTCGATAGCCATCTCGAGGGCCTCGTGGTTTTCTGGGTTAGGTGATTTCACAGTGGGGAAATCACCGTTGTGTATGTCCTGTTCGGGCACATGGATTACCTCGTTGAATCCCCAGAGCTCGAGCGAGCGGTAGGTGAGGCGTGTGCCGACGCCGTGAAGCGGAGTGTAGACGATCTTCATGTCGGAGTGGCGTCTGTCGCTTTCGGGCGAGAGTGAGAGGGTGTGGACGTCGGCGAGGAACTGCCGGTCGATGTCGGGTCCGATCACTTCGATGAGCTTCTTGTCGCCCTCGAATTTCACCTGGTCGAGCGAGGTGATTGCCTCTACGTATTCGATGGTCTTCACGTCGTGGGGCGAAATCATCTGGGCACCGTCGCTCCAGTAGGCTTTATAACCGTTGTATTCGCGCGGGTTATGGCTGGCGGTTATCATCACGCCGCTCTGGCATCCGAGCTTGCGGATGGCGTACGACACTTCGGGCGTTGGGCATCCGTCGTCGAAGAGATAGACCTTGATGCCGTTGGCCGAGAATATGTTGGCGGCGAGCTCGGCAAACTTGCGCGAGTTGTGGCGCACGTCGAATCCTACCACCACGCTTATCTGCGGCAGCTCCTTGAAGCAGTCGTTGAGATAGTTGGCGAGACCCTGGGTGGCTGAGCCCACGGTGTAGATGTTCATGCGGTTGGTGCCTGCGCCCATGATGCCGCGCAGTCCGCCCGTGCCGAACTCGAGATCCTTGTAGAAGGCCTCGATAAGTGGAGTCTTGTCGTCAGCTTCGAGCATTGCCTTCACTTCGAGGCGTGTCTGCTCGTCATATTGGGGACCGAGCCATTTCTCGGCTCTGGCTTCTACTGTTTTTAGCAATTCCTGATTGTCCATAGTTTCCTGTTTTATGGGAAGGTATAGGGGTTATAAATAATAGGCGAAGCGATGAAGCTTGCATTGTTACCTGAAGAAACAAAAAGCCGACGGAACGGTGTTTCCGTCATCGTTAAAACACAAAATTAGTAAAAAAAGTTGAGCCCAACAAGCCCCGACTTCCCGATTTTTTTTGTAATTTTGTTGTCAATAGTTATAATCTCTCCGCTAAAGATTATAATAACCGCTGATAATCATTATGATACAATCAATGACGGGTTTCGGCCGCGGCACGGCGTCGTCGGCCTCGAAGAAGATAACAGTAGAAATCAAGTCGCTTAACAGCAAGCAGCTCGACCTCTCGATGCGCGTGCCCTCCTATTTCCGCGAACTGGAGGTTACGATGCGCGGCGAGATAGCCTCGCGCCTGCAGAGGGGCAAGGTAGACCTCAGCGGCACGGTCGAAAGCATTGTGGCCGAGTCGAATGCTGCCATCAATATCGAGCTTCTGGCTCAGTACAAGGGTCAGGTCGAGGCTATGAAGCAGGCCCTCGGGCTTCCGGAGCCGGCCGACTGGTATGCCACGCTGCTGCGCCTTCCCGATGCTATCAAGACCGAGCTCAAGCAGATCGACTCGGCCGACGAGAAGGCCTTCCGCGACGCTTGCCTCGAAGCCGTAGAGGCCCTTGTGGTGTTCCGCAGGGCAGAGGGGGAGAGGCTTTGCGGCTTCTTTGAGGGAAAAATAAGGAATATCAGCGAGTTGCTCGACTCCGTCGAGCCGTTCGAGGCCGGTCGCGTGGCCAAGATACGCCAGAGGCTCGAGGAGCAGCTCAGCCGCCTCGAAGGTATCGACTACGACCGCTGCCGGCTTGAGCAGGAGCTGATTTTCTATATCGAGAAGCTCGACGTAACCGAAGAGAAGACGCGCCTGCGCTCTCACCTCAGATACTTCACCGACACGCTTCATCTCCCCGACGGCTCCGGCCAGGGTAAGAAGCTCGGCTTCATAGCCCAGGAGATGGGTCGCGAGATCAATACCCTCGGCTCGAAGGCCAACGACCCCGACATGCAGAAGATTGTGGTGAGGATGAAAGACGAGCTCGAACAGATCAAGGAGCAGGTGCTCAACGTGTTGTAATCATATATCGACCACCATGGAAAACGCAGCTAAAGGGAAGATAATCGTCATCTCGGCTCCGTCGGGCACCGGCAAATCGACCGTCATCGGCCGCCTCATGAAGGTGCCCGGTCTGAATCTCGGATTCTCTATCTCGGCCACGAGCCGCAGTCCGCGTGCCGGAGAGGCCGACGGACGCGAATACTGGTTCATCACCGACGAGGAGTTTCGCCGCCGCATCGAGGCAGGCGACTTTGTGGAATATGAGGAAGTCTATGCCGGCACTCACTACGGCACACTTAAGTCGGAAGTGGAGCGCGTGTGCGACAGCGGGCGCAACCTCATCATGGACATCGACGTGAAAGGGGCGCTCAGCGTCAAGAAGCTCTACGGCGACCGTGCCCTTTCAATCTTTCTCGCGCCGCCGAGCCTCGAAGTGCTCGAAAAGCGGCTGCGTGGCCGCGCGTCCGACAGCGAGGAGACCATCCGGGCCCGTCTCGGTAAGGCAGAATACGAAATCGGCTTTGCCCCTGAGTTTGACGTGCGCGTCGTGAACGACAGTCTCGACAGGGCCGTTGAGGAGATGGCCGGAGCCATCCGCGGCTTCATCGCCCGTCGCTGATGCTCACGGGAGTGTTCGGCGGGTCGTTCGACCCCGTCCACATAGGCCATTACCACATGGTGGAATATCTGGTTGAGCGCCGGGTGTTCGACCGCCTGCTGCTGCTCGTCAGCCCGCTCAATCCGCTTAAAGTGAAGGCTCCCCCGATGTTTACCGACGCCGAGCGGCTCGCCATGACGCGCGAAGCCATGAGCCGGTTTTCCGAAGTAGAGGTGTCCGACTTTGAGCGAACGCTCCCCATCCCATCCTACACCTACCGTACGCTTACTGCCCTCGCCGAGGCATATCCCGGAAGGCGCTTCCGCCTGATAACCGGTGCCGACAACCTGCGCGACTTTCGCAAATGGCGCAATCCCGGCGAGATACTCCGCGAATTTGGCCTCACCGTCTATCCCCGTCCGGGAGTAGAGATAGAGTCCGGCTTCATCACTGCCTTAGAGGAGGAATATGGCGCTCCCGGCAGTGTCAGCTACCTTGCCGATGCCCCTTTGAGCGACGTCTCCTCAACGCGGATACGCGCGATGCTGAGCCGAGGCGAGAATCCCGCTCCGCTCCTCCCTCCCGGAGTCTCGCTCCGCTGACCCCGCGCTCAAGATTGATAAAAATGAATTCCCCCGCAGATAACTGCTATCCGGCGGGGAATTTTTTGCTGCCATAGATGTCGGCTTCTGTCGTCGTGCAATGGGGTAGGGCCGGCGACGAGAAGGGGCGGGAAACAGTTGTGGCGACCCATTCGGGCCGCCACCATGAATAGCGATGAATTTTTAATCTCTTG
Source organism: uncultured Porphyromonadaceae bacterium (assembly GCA_945873625.1). Lineage (GTDB taxonomy): Bacteria > Bacteroidota > Bacteroidia > Bacteroidales > Muribaculaceae > Lepagella. The sequence goes on from CAMCDS010000003.1 coordinate 113,075, forward strand.
TGCAAATGTCCGTGAATAAATCTATACTTAAATCTCACCTTTATAACAAATAACTCTAATCAAAATATTCCAATACATCATGACAATTATCAACTGTTCTTACTTTATGTCAGATTCTGTTTCTGTCACTAAGAGTATGTTTGAATTTAACACGAATTGATTTGAACATACTTCTGTAATAAATTCTTTCTATCCCCCTGAAGGTCTTTTTTGGCTGATTTCGCCAGGCCTCATCGGTCACGATGCCCGCATCGCTCCCTCTTCGACTTGCGAAATCATCTCAAAAAATCCTCTTCAAGTGAATAGAAGTTAACTTCAAACATACTCTTAACGATTGCAAATTTAAGTCAATTTTTCGGAAGTTGAAACGGCCGCTTTTTCCGATTCCGCGATTCTCTTTCTTTTTTTTGCCAAAACATTTGCCGATTTCGGTAATTCGGAAATTATTAGACCCCGTTCCCCAATATTTGTCAGCGCTGGGGTCGCATATCTCTGAGTGATTTTTGTCTTGTGATGAAGGAGCGTAGCAGTGGCTACGTGACTGAAGAACAAGACAAAAAGCGCCAGAGAGATGCGGTGTTAAGGTATTTCTTCATACCGCTAAGTTGCAAGTCCCGGCCAATCGTCATGCATCTGCGTCCGCTTGTTTCGGTTACAATGCTACCGCATTGCTCTCACTGCGCGAACACATCTGCACGACGCTTTACCGCCCCGGCGTTAACAAATATTGGGGAACGGGGTCCAACTACCTGAAATAAAGAGACGGAGCGCGAAAGAGGTCGCTTTGACCCTTTTCGCGCTCCGAAAGCGGTGTTGGCCCGGAGGACATTATTCCTTTGCCAGGCGTAGATAGTGGGAGGGGGTAACGCCTGTGAGCTTCTTGAAGGCTGCGATGAAATTTGTCGACGAGCGGAAGCCGACGCTTTCGGCTATTGCCCCGATGGTGTAGTTTCCGTAGTTCTCGGTATCCGACATGCGGCGCAGTGCCGTGTGTATGCGGTATTCATTGATCAACGTGCGGAAGTTTTTGCCATACCGGTCGTTGATACATGCCGAGACGTATTTTGCATTGACGCCAGCGAGCGAGGCAAGCGACGAAATCGAGAAATCGGGGTCGAGCCATTTGTCGCTGCTCTCCATCACCTCCTCGATTCTCTTCCCGAGTTCTTCGGTAGATGCTTCGGTGGCGTGCTGCTGCTTATCGGGGCAGTCGGTGTCGGTCGTTTCTTCAGCTGATTCGGTGTCGGCTGCCGCATCGGGCCCCGGCGCAGCTTCGGCCTGACCCTGTTGCGAGGTCAGAACACCCTCCTCGCGTGTGGCTTCGGCATGTTCGCGCCGGGCCGACTGCGCCATCTCACGGTTGCTCTCATAGACCACTCCATAGGCCTTTCTCAGCCTGCGGGAGTTGCGGCTCCAGAAGTAAATCACCGCTCCGATGAGGATTATGAGCGCGAGAGCCCATATCATCAGCTGCAGTCGGCTCACCTGAAACTGCAGGGTCTTGATTTTCGACCGCTCCTTACGGTCGAGTTCACGCTGGTACTGGTCGGAAATCTTGAGGAATGAGTCGGTGTCGAAAGCCGAATCGCGGATTTCGAAATAGCGGTTTATGTGTTCGCTGAGAAGAGCCGACTTGTCGGGTATGTTCTGATAGATACGTCTATAGCCTCGTTCGGCATCGACGAGCATGCTCGGCACGTGGAAGTCGGAGGCGAGCTGCCGGTAGCGTTAGAGATAGACGAGGGCCGAGTCAAGCACCCCATGCTCTTCGTAGGTCTGGAAAATTTCCGACACAGGGGTGAGCTGGTGGCGTGGGTCGATTCTGTCGTTGTTGCGAGCCTCGATGTAGGCGGTCTTCATTATCTCTATCGACTTTTGCCAGTCGGCGAAAGCGCGCTCATAGATGGAATGGCGTATATGTTTCAGAAATGACTCGAATTCCGGGTCCGACACCGGATTGCGGTCGGCGAGCCTTATGTAGCGGCGGGCCTGCAGGCTGTCGTGCATATAGCAGGCGGCGAGCGCCATGTTGCTGATAATCTTAGCGGCAGCCTCCTTGTCGTCGGTCGAGCGGCTTATTTTCAGGCTCTCTTCGTAGCAGCGGAGCGAGCGTCCGTAGTCGTGATACATGAAATGCACGTTTCCGAGCAGACGGTAGCAGAGGTTGAGCGTTGAGTCGAGCTCCGGGTTCCGTTTCAGTTCCGAGGTATGGATTAGAAACTCGTGGCAGTAGTGCAGCGTCGAGAGGTTGTCGCCGGCCTGATACGACTCCCAGGCGGCGTCCATGATATTGCGGTCGGCGTCGGAGACGTCGACGGTGAAGCGCGCACGTCCGCAGGCCGCGACGGTCAGCAGAAGGGCGATCAAAGGGATTTACAGGCGTAAACGCATGTCGTTCAGTGTTGTTTCATCAGTTCGAGGCTGAGCTGGGTGAAAATGTCGGGAGAGCCGGCCACGGCGCTTATCCCGCGGTCGGGGCGCCATAGCGAGTAGAGGGCTCCGGCTTCAGCGGCTATCAGGCGTCCGGCGGCCACGTCCCATTCGTGAAGGTTCATCTCCCAGTATCCGTCGAGGAAACCGGCGGCTACGTAGCAGAGGTCGAGTGCGGCCGACCCGAGCCGGCGCAAACCTCTGAGCTTCGGCGCGATGCGCACGGTCTGGCTGAGATTGTTGTCGGGGTTGGTGTCTTTGTCTACGGGAAATCCCGTGGCTACCACGGCTTCGGCCAGACGCCGCTTGCCCGAACACTCGATGGGGCGACCGTTGAGGTAGGCGCCTTTTCCGGCCACTGCCTCAAACAGTTCGCCGAGCTTTGGGGCGTAGACCACTCCCACGGTGTCGAGTCCGTCGACCTGCACGCCTATCGAGACGGAAAACATCGGCAGGCCCTGGCTGAAATTGGTGGTTCCGTCGAGCGGGTCGATAATCCATCTGAGTCGAGCGCGGACGTTTCCGCCCTCGCCCGATTCCTCCGAAAGGATTTCCGAATCGGGGAAACGGCTCAGGATTTCGCCGATGATAAAGCTTTCGGCCTCCTTGTCGGCGGTGGTTACGATGTCGCTGTCGTTAAACTTGGCGTCGATCCTCAGGTCGGGGTCGCGGAAATAGCGCAGATGTATGTCGCCGGCGGCGAGAGCTATCTCTTTGGCGGCGAGCAGAAGCGTCAGAGTGTCGCAGTTTGATTCCATGACAAAGCCTTTTTGCATTCGGAGCGGACGTCGCACGGATGCGACTGTCTCCGCTCTTTTAAACGCGGGGCTGAGCGCACGGGTTCAGCGCGGCATCTCCATCGTGTTGAGATGCATCTCCGAGTTAGCGCGCATTATGCCGACATACTTTGCGAAATGCTCCGAAGCCGAATGGCGGTCGAGAGCCTCGCGGTCGGCCCACGTCTCGCAGATCATCATGATGTCGGGCGTGCGGTCGCTGATGAAGAGGCCGTAGTCCACGCATCCCTCCTCGCGGAGCGATTCGGCCACGAGCTTGCGGGCGGCTTCCGCCACTGTGGTGCGGTTTTCAGGTGTAGTCTTTATGAAACAGTTGAGTCTGAGCATGATGGTATGGTGAGTTTGGATAAATTATTCTATTTTCTTTTTGAGCTTTCCCCCTCCGGGATTCCACTTGTCGCTGAGCACGAGGCCTCCGATGATGAGCACGCATCCGATGTAGCCCACAAGGTAGATTACCTCTCCGAGCACGATATAGGCGGCTATCATGGTAACCAGCGGCTGCAGGTAGAGATAGTTGTTGGTGAGCACGGGGCCGAGCACGTTCATCACCTCGTTCCAGATGAGGTAAGCGCAGCATGAGCACATGATAACGAGGAAGAGGAAGTTGAGCATTAATTTAGGCTGCGAGATGTCGAAGAGGAGGTGGAGGTGGTAGGGTTCAGACTGGAACAAGAGAAGCGGCAGAGCTGTTATCACGCCGTAGAAGAAGAGCTTACGGGTGATGAAGAGGGAAGAGTAGTGAGGTATGAGGCTCTTCACCACGATTGTGTATATTGCCCAGGAGAGCGATGCCGACAGAGCGAGGAGGTCGCCTTTGGGCTTGATTACGAATCCCTCTCCGTGGCTGAATATGATGCAAACCACACCGGCGAAGGCAATCAGCGAGCCGATGGCTTCTCCCACCTTGATGCGGGTGTGGAAAATGATTGCCACGAGAATTGTGGTGAAAATCGGCGAGACGGAAGCGAGGAGCGAGACGTTGCCGGCGGTGGTATTGTTGAGCGCGAAGTTTTCAGTGATGAAGTAGAGAGAACCGGAGCAGACGCCACAGATGAGGAAGTTGAGCTCGTCGCGCCAGTTGTTAGACCGTATGTGCTTGAATGTCAGTAAAAGCAGCAGAATGTAAGCCGCAGCAAAGCGATAGACGAACATTTCTACCGGGGTGAAGCCTCCGCCACCGCTTTCTGTCGGGAGCATGAGCACTTTGGTGCAGAGGAACGATGTGCCCCATGCGCATGCGGCGAGCAGGGCGCCGATGTTGGCTATTACCTTGACGTACTTTGAATTACGCATTGATATCTGAGCGTTCATGGTATAGTAAGTTAATTCTGACAGTCGGAGAGAACGGATTTTGATTGCAAAAGTAGTCAAAATCGCCGACATACCCAATTCTTTGCCTCGATTATTGCAGGGGATGTCTAAAAAAAGAGTCAGGCGTCCGGTAGCGGACGCCTGAGAGGATGTGCAATCGTTTCCATCCTAATAACACTAATCGTTTTCCGGCACTTCGGCACGGATGATAGTTCCATGATTCACATCACAGACCACAAGAGCATAACAGCAGACGCAGCGCTTACGGATTGCACATCACCGGATTCGCACCGGCAGGATCAGGACTTGCCGCGTATGCATTTCATCATTCACTATTATTATTCACTTGTATCCTTTGTCGGTTCCGAGCCTTGCAGGCCGCACGTGCAGGAGAGGAGGCAGGCTGCTTTAAGACCCGGCAAGCGTCTCCCTTTCGGGGCATACGCTTTCGGACTGCAAAATTACGCATTTATGGCCGATAAGTCGGAAAGCCTGATGTTAAAAAACATTAAATCTTTATTTCAGCGAGGTCTACGAGGCGGTTGACAATGGCATAGATCGTGAGTCCGGTGGCGCTGTGGATCTCGAGTTTGCGCGCTATGTTGCGCCTGTGGGTCATCACGGTATGGACCGAAATAAAGAGGCGGTCGGCTATCTCCTTGTTGGTCAATCCCTTCACCACGAGTGTGATAATCTCCTTCTCGCGCTGGCTCAGGGGCTCGCGGTCGGTGTCGGTCTCAGAGCCTGAATCTACGAGGGCGCGAATCTTGGCGGCTATTGTCGGGAGGTCGTCGACTACCGACACGGCGTCGTCGTAGAGACGGAGCGTCTGTTGCGGCAGCTGGCTGACGGCTACGGCCACTATGCGGATGTCGTAGCCGGCGTCGTGGCGGAGCTGCTGAGGGTCGAAAGCCCCTCCGAACGTGGGGTTGACCACCACGATGTCGATATGCGCGCTGCTAAGGCAGTCGAGCAGTTCGGGGTAAGTATGCGCCTCGATGGCGCGGGCCTGCACCCCGGGGAGGCGGCAGAGGCAGAAGCTGAGCCCGGCCGAGATGACGGGCGAGGTCTCGGCCACCACTATGTGGATTTTACCGTCGCGGCTCATTGCGGAGTCTCTCTTGAGCCCGTCTCCTTCTCGAGCCTTACTATGGCCGGCACCAGAAGCTCGTCTTCCACCATGCAGTGGCTGCGCAGCTCCTCCTCGCAGCGGTAGATGTCGTAGAGGGCGGCGTTGAGCAGGTTGGAGTCGGCGTCGCCGGGTCCGTATTTGATGATGATGCTTTTCAGCTCGTGGAGTCGCGACGACACCTCTTCGTGGTGGTCGCTGTAGGTGCCGATGCTGAAGCCCGGCTTCGCTCCCGGCGAAGGAAGCGACTCGATGTAGGCGAACACGGTGCGGTCTTCATACTCCATGTGGGTGCGCACTTCGGCCACATATTCGTCGAAGAACTTGAGTATCAGTATCGATACGCTGTCGGTGCGCATGGGAATGCCGTCGAGCAGCCTGCGCCTGATGGAAGGCAGCAGCCAGTCGAGGAAGTAGGCATGGCTTTGTTTGAGATAATGGAGCAGAGAGCTTACCGACACGTGGGCGGCCGCGTCGGCGTGGGCGTAGCCGTCGACCACGAAGTTGACTACGGAGAGGAACGTGTCGCAGTCCACCCCGGAGGCGGAGCACACTTCTCTCACGGTCTGGTCGCCGAAGCCCACGCTGATGCCGAACCGGCTCATCACCTGGATGAGGCGGTAGTCGTCGGCTATGAGCCGGGCCATCTTCTCGTCGGGGGAATAGTGGTATTTCGATTCCATGGATATCATTTAGCTTTTGCGGAAGGGGTACGAAGGGCAAGGTCGGTGTCAGAGAGGCAGTTTGCCCCGGAGCGACGCTCACGCGGCTCCGGGGAAATGCCTAACTTAAATCTAATTAACTATGCGGCCTTCATGCCGAATTCTGCTTAGTGGTTTTTCACATTGCAAAATTACAACCGTTCCGCTGCGCCGGCAATCCCGAAAAGTAGGTAAAAGAGCGTCGGGCGCATACCTACATCGAGCGACGCCGCCGTTCAGGGCTTCTTGCGCACCGAGAATCCGAAGCCTCCGATGGCAGGGCCAAGTTCGTGGTAAAACCCATGACTGTAGGTGATTAGCCCCGCTTTATCGAGGTCGAGGCGACCCGTGGCCGGGTCGATCCAGCGCGAGTCGGCCCTGACGCCGAGCACTTCGGCTATGAACATCGAATGGCTGCCCAGACGCTCGATGCGCTTCACGCGGCACTCAATCGAGATGGGCGACTCCGCGATGGACGGCGACTTCACTTTCTCGCCGGGCACCGGGGTAAGTCCCGTCTCCTTCCATTTGTCGTAGTCGCGGCCCGAGCGCACGCCGGCCCAGTCTGTGGCGCGCGCCATGTCGGCGGTCGTGAGGTTGATGGTGAACTCCATGCACTTCTCAAGAATCGGGTAGGAAGCCCGCTCGGGGCGCACGGATATATAGCACATGGCCGGATCGGTGCATATAGTACCGGTCCAGGCCACGGTCAGCATGTTCCATTCCTCCGGAGAGGCACCGCATGTTACGAGCACCGCCGGCAACGGATATATCATCGTGCCGGGTTTCCAGCTCTCTTTCATTTCAGCACTATTGAGTCGCCGCTGAGTTCATGCTCGCAGTAGTGGCAGCGGAGCGTTACGGGGTTGCGGTCCACCACCTCGAAGCGCGAGGGGATAGGCTCGTTGCGGCTCACGCATTTGGGGTTGTCGCAGCATACGAGTCCGACGATTTCGCCGGGGAGCGCCACCGGCTGCTTGTCGACCACCTCGTAGTCGCGGATGGTGTTGACCACGGCCGTCGGGGCGATGATGGCTATGCGGCTGAGGGTCTCGGGCGAGAAGAAGGTGTCGGCCACCTTGATTATACCCTTCTTTCCGAGCCGGTTGCTCTGAAGGTTGTAGCCGATGGTAACGCTCACTCCGAGGTCGGCGATGCCGAGGAGGTCGACGGCCTTGAAGAGCGCGTCGGAGGGTATGCGGTCGATCACTGTGCCGTCGCGGAGGGCGGCCACTGCGAGTTCTTTGCTTTTTTCGCTCATAGTATATGTATGGTTAAGGAGATGGTCAGTGGATGTCGGCGGGCACCTTGATGCCGAGTGCGGTGCATATCATGGCCTGACGGGCGAAGAGTCCGTTTTTGGCCTGCTGGAAATAGTAGGCCTTGGGGCTGTCGTCCACGTCTTGGTCTATCTCGTTGACTCTCGGCAGCGGATGGAGCACGCGGAGGTTGTCGGGAGCCACGTCGAGCATTCTTGCGTCGAGGTTGTAGAGGTCTTTGACGCGCTCATACTCCATGAGGTCGGTGAAGCGCTCGCGCTGCACGCGGGTCATATATAGGATGTCGGTCGAAGCGATGATTTCGGGCGAGAAATCGGTCGACTCGCGGTATTCGATTCCGTTGCGGTCGCAGAAAGTGCGAAACTCCTCGGGCATACGCAGCTCGTCGCAGGCCACGAAGTTGAACTTCACGCGGAAGTGGCTGAGGGCCATGAGCAGCGAGTGGACGGTGCGGCCGTATTTGAGGTCGCCCACCATCGTTACGGTGATGTCGTCGAGGCGTCCCTGGGTCTTGAATATCGAATAGAGGTCGAGCATCGTCTGCGAGGGATGCTGGTGGGCACCGTCGCCGGCGTTGATGACGGGCACTTCCGTAACCTCCGAGGCATAGCGTGCCGCTCCTTCGAGGTAATGGCGCATCACGATGAGGTCGACGTAGTTGGCCACCATCTTGATGGTGTCTTTGAGCGTCTCGCCCTTCGATGTGGATGTGGCCGCCGGGTCGGAGAATCCGATGATGCGGCCTCCGAGGCGGTTGACTGCCGTCTCGAAGCTGAGGCGGGTGCGGGTAGAGGGTTCGAAGAAAAGTGTGGCGACCACCTTGCCGTCGAGCAGGCGGCTGTTGGGGTGTTCCTCGAAGTAGGCGGCGAGTTTCAGAAGCGATAGAATCTCATCTTTCGACAGGTCGGCTATCGAAACGATGCTTCTCGTGGGGTTTTCGTTAGCGGAAGGCATATTCATTTGTCGTTAGTAACCAGCTTCTTGATAAGCCGCGGCTTGAAGGCCGCGAGCGTCCTGTAGAGTCGGGAGGGGAGTGGACCGGCGTCGCTGTGGCGCCGGCTCCGAGTCTCCGGATAGTGCAAAGTTAGCAAAAAAAACCGAAATGCCCCATAAAGCGCCCGTTAAAAATGAAATCAGGGTTTAGCTTCGCGGACCCGGGCCTCCATGAAGTAGCGCCGGCGTGGCTCGGGAAGCCTCTCGACGGCATAGCGCAGCATGGTGCGGGGCATGCCGGCGGCGTGCGCTTCAAGAAAGGCGAGCATCGGAGGCAGGCCGGCGGTGCGCTTGCCGCATTCGCGCAGCATCCATCCGGTGGCCTTGTGGATAAGGTCGTGGCTGTGTGTCAGATACCTTTCGGCTATGGCGAGCGTCGGCTCGAAGATGTCGTTCTTTATAAGTGTAAGCGTCGCCACTATCGCCACCCTCTGGTGCCAGAGTTTCCCCTCCATGGCTGAGAGGCGGTCGAGCACCGGCATCATCTCCGGATTTGACGCTATGTGGCGGCCGAGTAGCTTCGGAGCCGAGAGGTCGACGAGGTCCCAGTTGTCGGCGCGGTCGAGGATGCCGAGGTAGAGGTCTATTGCTTCAGAGCAGAGGCGGCCGTCTCCTTTTCTGGCGGCGCGGTGGTATATGTCGGTGAGGGTCAGAAAACCGGCCAGACGCACTTCGTGCCATTCCGAGAGCGTCAGGGCGTCGGCGTCGGCGAGAGTGGCCTCGGCCGAATGTCGCTTCACTACGGTGCGGGTGTCGGGCACGCGGATGCCGAGAAACCGGTCGCCCTCGCCGTATTCTCCCGGGGCGGTCTTGAAGAAGCGCATCAGATGGGCGGCCTGCGCCGGGTTGGCGAGGGCCGTGAGCTCGCGGGTGATTGTGTCTGCGGTGTTCATTTGTCGGTAAGGCTGATTGTGATTGATTTCGACAGTGTGTCCCAGATGAGCCGGCGTATGGCGTCCACAGCCATGGCGGCGAGGTAGATGCCGAGGGCAAGGACGGCTGCCGCGAGGGTGAACTGCGTAAGGGTCAGCGAGTCCCAGAGGTCGGTTACGGCAGGTCGCATGAGATTGTTCCATACGAGCGGCGCCTTGTGGAGCAGGTAGGCGGCTAAGGCCGACCGGGCGGCATAGTTGACGGCCCGGCTGCGGAAGTCGGATGTGGTGAAGAGGAAGAAGAGAGCCACTGTGGCGGCCATCACGAGAGGAGAGTTGTAGGCGAAGGCCTTGGTGAACGGCAACCATAGGCTTGTGAGGAATATCCCTGCCGTTGCCGCCGCGAAGAGGGCTGCCCAGAGGAGACGATGCCTGCGGAGGAAGGTCGCGGATACGTGAAGGCGGACGTAGCGAGCGGTCATATAGACAAACACGAGTTGCATCACCGTGTATCCCGTGGGGTTGAACCGGCCTCCCCGCCACCATCCGCACCAGAACGTGAACAGGGCGAAGAGCGCCAGCACGATGGCGAACCTACGGCGGGAGAGGGCTTCAAGCCCGGGATTGAGCACCGGAGCGAGGAGCATGAGGCAGAAATAGGCCGGCACGTACCAGAGGTCGGTATATGTGAGCACGAGCCAGCTCCTTGCCCATCCTTCCGCCGAGGTCAGTCCGGGCCATAAAAGCATCCCGAGCGAATAGACGCCCACCGAGTAGAAGACGCACTGGAAGAGGAAGGAAGCGATGCTGCGGAAGCGTAGGCGTATGCCGAAATAGCCTGAAATCATCGTGAAGCAGTTGACGCCCGTGATGGCCGCCGCCTCGACGGCGAGCTTCCACGCCTCCCGGGCGCCGATGTCGGTGCCCGGAGCCGAAGGGAGTCCCAGCGACGCTCCGTCGATATGCACTGTCAGCACCATCAGCATGCTGAGTATGCGCAGTGCCTCCATGTTGCTCTTCCTTTCGCTCATAAGTAATACTATTCGGTTAAGTTTGAATACTTGCTTAATATGCAAAAGTAACTATTTTTTCTGAAACGACGGCTATCTCAACCCCCGGGCGCGAACGATTGTTTAATCAGAAAAGCCCTGCCACGCCCTCTGCGACGGTAAGCCTCATCATATTGCAACACTATGGAATCAAACCGACAGCTTATAAAGAATCTTCGCGACTTCCTGCGCAAAGACCAGATATTATCGTCCGACCTCTGGCGTGAGATATATGCCCGCGACGCCTCTTACTTCGACATCACCCCCCTCTGCGTGGTCCGTCCCGACACCGTGGAGCAGGTGGAGCGCCTCCTTGATCTCGCGTCGCGCGAAGGCGTAGGGGTTACGTTCCGCACAGGCGGAACGTCCCTTTCAGGGCAGAGCGTCAACAGCGGCATCATCTGCGAGCTGCGCACCGCCTGGCGCGGACTGCAGATACACGACCACGGCAAGCGGGTGTGGTTCGAGCCGGGACTCACCGCCATGCAGGTCAATGCCCGCCTGAAGCCTTACCATACCCACATCGGCCCCGACCCCGCCTCCTCAAAGGCCGCCATGATGGGCGGCATACTCTCCAACAACAGCAGCGGAATGTCGGCCGGAGTAACCTACAACTCATACCATACGCTCAGTTCACTCGAGTTCATGCTCGCCAACGGCCACAGATACAACAGCGCCTCGGCCGCCGACCGCCGGCGCTTCGCCGAAGATGAACGCGAGCTGTGCGACGGGCTGATGAAGATACGCGGGGAGATAATGGCCGACGAGCCCACGCGGCGCAGGATCGAGGAGAAATACACCATCAAGAACGTTACGGGGTATTCGATGAACTCGTTTGTCGACTTCTCCGACCCGATGGACATCTTCATCCATCTGCTCATAGGCAGCGAGGGAACGCTGGCATATATCATCGCCGGTGAGCTCAACACCGTGCCGCTCTATCCGGTCTATACTTCGGCCATGCTTTATTTCCCCGATGTTACGCAGGCTGCGGCGGCGGCCGCTCCGCTCGGAGAGACCGGCGCCCTCTCGGTAGAGATGATGGACTATGCCTCGCTCCGCAGCTCGCTCGGAATGAGGAGCGACATGCCAGCAGGCACCACCGCCATGCTCATCGACTACGGCGCCGAGTCGTCAGAAGCCCTCGCTGACATCACCGCGCGGGTGCTTCCCGGGCTGAAAGACCTCAAAGGCCTCAGCCGTTTCGACCCCTTCACCACCACCGTGGCCGAGCGCGCCCGCCTCTGGAACATACGCGACGGAGTGTTCCCCTGCGTGGCCGGAGCAAGAGTGCCCGGTTCGTCGGTGATTCTTGAAGACGTGGCCGCTCCGGTGGGCAATCTCGACCGCCTCGTGGAGGGCGTGCAGCGGATATTCCACAAGCACGGATACGAGGGTGCCATATTCGGCCATGCCCGCGACGGAAACATCCATCCGCTCGTTACCACACCGATTGATACGGAAGCGCAGATCGACCGCTTCCGGAGCTTCATGGACGACTTTGTCGACCATGTGGTCGCGCTCAACGGCTCGCTCAAGGGTGAGCACGGCACGGGCCGCGCCATAGCCCCCTTCGTGGAGCGCGAATGGGGCGAGAAGATCTATTCGATGATGAAGAGGGTGAAGAAACTCGCCGACCCGCAGGGTGTGCTCAACCCCGGAGTGATAATCAATTCCGACCCCGAGGCATTCATAAAGCCGTTGAAGAAGCTCGGCATCTTCGGCGACTCGCTCGGATACGACCGCGCCGACAAATGTATGGAATGTGGCTACTGCGAACACGTATGCCCCTCGCGCAACATCACCCTCACCCCCCGCCAGAGGCTGCAGGCTCTCCGCGTGATAGCCGCCGACCCCGCCAACCGAAAGCTGCGCCGCCAGTTCCGCTATATAGGCAACCAGACGTGCTGCACCGACGGCTCGTGTCAGCTGCCGTGTCCGATGGGAATCAACACCGGGGTCGTAACCGACGCCGTACGTTCGTATGCCAATCCCGCTATCCTCAACAAGGGGCTGACAGCCGGCGCGCGCCATTACGGCGATGCGGAGTCTGTAATCCGCGGCATGCTCCGTGCCGCCGTCGCCACTCAGCGCGTGCTCTCGCCCTACCCGCTGGTATGGGCCTCCGGATTCCTCAACTCCATCTGCAAGCAGGTGCCCCGTTGGTCGGAATATTTCCCGATGCCTCCGAAACCGCTGTACCACGAAGAGCAGAAACCGGAGTTCATCTACTTCCCTGCGTGCGTTACGCGTATATTCGGAGCCTCCAACTTCGGCAAGGACGACATGCCGACCGTCGTGCTCCGTCTCGCCCGCAAGGCCGGAGTAAGCATGAGCCTTCCGAAGAGGGTGCATGGGCTGTGCTGCTCTCAGATATGGGAGCACAAGGGGGATCCCAAGGGACAGCGCATAGCCGCCAACAAGGCCGTGGAAGCCTTCTTCGAGATGAGCGACGAGGGACGCATACCAATCGTGTGCGACACCACGTCATGCACCCATACCCTCCTCACGCTCGGAGAGAGCGAGGGCCTCTTCCGCGACGAAAACAAGGACAAGTATGCCGCACTGAAGTTTATCGACATCACCGACTGGCTTGCCCGCCACGTGATGCCTCGCCTCAGAATCTCGCACAAGAAGAAATCGATTCTGCTGCATCCCACATGCGCGTCGAAACTGCTGAAGCGCGACACCGTCTTCATCGGCATCGCCGAGCAGTGTGCCGATAAGGTAACTGTTCCGCTCGACGCCCAATGTTGCGGAGCTGCCGGCGACAGAGGCTTCATCTTCCCTGAAGTGGCGAAGTCGGCCATGCGCGACGAGAATGCCGACGTTGTCGGCGAAACCTTCGACGGCTGCTACTCGCTTGGACGCACCTGTGAGATTTCCATGCAGGCCACCACCGGCCGCCCCTACGAGTCGATCGTCTACCTCGTCGACGAAGTCTCCGAGTAACCGTCAACTATCTGTCCACCCGACCTCCGGGAGTACTGTCTGCGTTCGCCCTACCTCCTCCTGTCTGCGTCAGCCCAACCTCCTCCTGTCTGCGTCAGCCCTACCTCCTCCTGTCTGCGTCAGCCCTACCTCCTCCTGTCTGCGTCGGCCCAACCTCCTCCTGTCTGCGTCGGCCCAACCTCCTCCTGTCTGCGTCGGCTCAACCTCCTCCTGTCTGCGTCGGCTCAACCTCCTCCTGTCTGCGTCGGCCCAACCTCCTCCTGTCTGCGTCGGCCCAACC
>CAMCDS010000004.1 GCA_945873625.1 uncultured Porphyromonadaceae bacterium
CGGTGTTGACCTTGTCGAGCTTCACCTCTCCCCTCTTGATGAGGTCGATGAGGCGTCCCGGAGTGGCCACCACCACCTGCACGCCTTTTCTCAGCGTGCGTATCTGGCTCTCTATGCTCGAACCGCCGTAGACAGGGAGAATCCGCACCCCGTCGATGTATTTGGCGAAATCGGCAAGGTCGCCGGCTATCTGGAGACACAGTTCACGGGTAGGCGCGATTATAAGCGACTGGGGGACTGCATGCGAAGCGTCGGTGCGTTGCAGCACGGGGATTCCGAAAGCCGCAGTCTTGCCGGTGCCGGTCTGCGCAAGGCCCACCACATCGCCGTCCTTGTGCAGCAGATGGGGTATCACCATCCGCTGTATGGGCATAGGATGCACGAATCCGAGCTCCTTCACTGCCTTTAGTATCTGAGGCTCTATGCCGAGATTGTCGAAATCGTCCTCGGCTACGGCTACGCCAGAATCGTGGCCTTCATATACATCCTTCTCCACATCGTCCACGGCCTGCGCCTCTGCGGCGAGCAGCATGTCCGCGTCCACTGTCTGGGGGGTTACTGCGGGTATGGTCTCTTCTGGATTTTCTTCTTTCATTTTTGGTGTCTTGGAATTATGGCCGCTTGCGCCAGTCGGCATATTATCTGACCCCGCCATGAGGCATACCGCCTAAGCCAATAACACACCAAAAGCCCGCCTTGCTCAATCGAGAGCGCAACCTGATTTATACAAATAATCTGCAAAGTTAGCGAAAATATCCGATACGGCCTGAACAAAAACCAAAATCGACGAATCCACAGCATCAAACTGCACTCGGTTTGACACAAACAATATTTGTGCATACACGCAAAAAGGATGTGCCTCGAACTGAGAGTGTGTTTGAATTTTTATTCTGATTTTTACAGGCAGTTTTACAGGGCTTTCCGAGTCTTGGAACGAGGCGCATAGCGGGCTATGCAACGAGTGAAAGGCCGGAAAGGGCGTAAAAATGCCGTGATATGCTCTTGGGTGTGCCTTTATGGGTCTTTCGGTCGTCTTCGCGCCTTTGACTCGGTCATGCAGCCCGCTGCACTCCCTCGTCTGCATACGCGAATCCGTCCCGAAATCCTCCATAAAAAATCCTGAAGAAAAATTCCAAACACACTCTGAAACGCACCCCAAAAGTTTTTGTCCAACTTTTGGGGTGCAGTCCATAGTGCCGCACAAATGCACGACGCTCTTAAGTGTGGAAAATCACATTGCCATTATCTTCACGCATGTGTTCCCTGCGCGGACGATGTATATGCCGGGTGCTACCGGTATCCTCATAAGGTCGCGGCCGGTACCGCTGAATACCGTGCGTCCGTCAACAGTGCAGATTGCCACCTGCCTTCCTGAAGCTCCCTCCAGAATGATGGCGTCGCGGAAACTTACGTGAACATCTCCGCCAGCCTTCGTAACTCCGATGCCTGTCGTAGCGGTGCTCAATGCGCGGGATTCTCCCTTGGTGTACACGGCACTCACATGATAGACGGCTCCGCAGGCTTCGTCAACATACGTCGTGGCATCCATGGGAGCCTGATTCAGACGTGTTTTGTTTTTGTAGACATTGTAGCCCACAAGCTGCAGGTCTTTGTGGCTTTCGGGAATGTACGTTACGTCGTCTGCCATAAACATGAACGCACCCGTCCCCACAGACCGTATGGCAAAGCGTCCGGCTCCGGCTGGCAACTCGGCTTTGTATTCCGTCCATTCCTCGGAAATCTCCTCGAATCTTGCCGCAGGCACGAACGCACCTGTGTCGAGCGTGCCGTCGGAATAAAGAATCTCGAACGATTCCTTGTATTTTGGGTCATAGCTTTTGGCCCATACGCTGACTGTCTGGCTCTCTCCGGAAAGCGACGGCGATATGGCCCAGTCGTCTACTGTCTTGTCATCCTGACGGAACATGGATGCGAGATATTTCGTACCGGAATGGGCTGCGAACGACTCGCCTGCGAATACGGAACCGTCAAGATAGGAAATGTCGTGGATCCAGAAAGACTGGCTTGACAGGTAAGGTATCGGGAACTCGATGTTCTCGATGCCGCCGATCGGGGCTTTGTCGCCATCGTGGAATGTCCAGGCTCCGAACGTCGTGGCGAAAGGCTCCCCGTCCTCGAATGTCTCGGTCAACGGCTTCGGATCCTCGCGGTTTATCACCGGCTCGCCCCACGTCAGGATGGTGTTGCCGCCACTGGTCTCGCAGGAAAGCCTCTCCACTGTGGGATATGAGGGGTATGACAGTGTGGCCTTTTTCTCAGGCGTGGCATTGTTGTCAGGATTCATGTCGCTGTCCCATTCAACGTAAGCGTGCCATAACGAGATTTCGTCGGAGAGAACGTCGAGCGTCTGCCTGAACGAGAAAGTCCCGGTCTCCATAATCTCCAGCGGGCCGCCCTCGGCGGTGGCCACCTTCCCGTCCTGATTGAAGATGCTCACGGCATATCCTTCGGCACGTCTGGCTCCGACATTCGAGACTTTGACGCTGATCTCGAACTCCTTGCCGGGCATCACGTTTGTCGGCATTCTTATCTCTGAGGCCTCCAGGTCGTAGTCAGGTTTCTCGGCCACCGAGAAGGCATCCATATATATGGTGGCGTGGGTCATAAAGGTGCATTCCCACCCTACAAGTATTTCCTGACCCTTATATTCGGAAAGGTCCACGCTTATGCGGTTCCACGCACCCTCCGCCGCACAGTCGTCGCCTATGATGACGTGGCGTTTCTCCTGGAAGGTCTTGCCGAAATCAGTGCTGACCTGGAACGATATCTCGTTCTGGTTGCGCATTCCGTTGGAGTTGTCGTTATAGACATAGCATACGAACTGAGGGGCCGAGGCCTTCCTGAGATCCAGCTTGCCGGTGAACATACGGGCGCGGTCGGCGGTCTTGCTTGATTCAATCACAAGGAATCCTCCGTCCTTGTCCTGCGGCTCTACGCCTCCGGGTTCGGCTGCGGTCAGCATTATGCTGGGCATCCCCTGCAGATAGTTCACACCGAATATCGATGACAGGGTCTGACTCTTGAACGATTCCGCCCACGGCAGACTGTAGGAGGGGCCGACAGGCACCTCGTCGGAATAGCATTCCTGTCCTTCGCCTTTTTTTGAGACGGCCTTGACGGCATATCTGAGGAATGCCTGGGAACCGCCCTCCGGAATGGCCCGGAACGTGTGGCTCAGCGTCTCCAGCCCGTCGGCCACCGGAATCAACTGTCCGCCGTCATAGCGCGTCAGCGTATATGTGCATTTGTCAGGATCGAACGGATATCCCTCCACATCGGTGGCCGGGGCGTCCCAGGAGACGGTTACCATTCCGGTCTCCCCTGTCTCGGAGATGCGCACGTTGCCGCATTTGCCCGGCACATTGATTCCGACGTATGCCTGCACATCAACGCTCTTCCCGGCTCCGTGGCCGTTGTAGGCGGTGAAAGTCCAGGTATATGCATTCGAAGCCATTGGGACGTTGTCGGTGAACGAAAGCGTTCCACCCACCGCAACGTCGTCAAAGGTCTTGACGAGCTCGCCGTCCCGCTTCACCTCTATGCGGTCTATGTCCTGCAGTTGCGAACCTCCTATGGCGAGGGAGGGCGCGCGGAAGCTTATGTCGGCGTCTTTCCTGCCGTCGCCGTATGTCTTGATTCTTACGTCTGAAACACCCTCCGGAGCGGCTTTGGATGCCGGAGCCGAAATCGAGAACTCGTCAACATAGATGTAGAATTTGTCGGGATCCGACATGCCATGTATGCCTATATAGTAGTCCCCTGTCTCCTCGACCTCGATGAACCTGTCATAGAAGACGGTAGCCTGGCTGGCTATGACCGTGGGTTCCACGACTTCCATAGCCATGGACTCACCTTTGGGAAGGACTCCCATCCTGATTTCAAATTCCTCAGGGTATTCGTCGCGTACGCTATGCAGGCCCGCACGGTAGCTGTAGACATGCCCTGCCTCCAGATGAACAGGTGGAGTCATGAGCCAGTCGTCCATTTTAAGCTCCGAACTGAATTTAATGCGGGCGGCGGATGTGCCTTCGTCCCATATCCAAGTGTTGCCGTCGCCGTTGCAGTCATCGGTCGTCATAAGATCGAAAGCGTCCTGCGACGAGAAATCGTTCAAGAAAGGCGGATATATCCTCTCGCCGAGAATGGTCTTGTCCGAAACTCCGGGATTGGATGTCTTGCCCCCCGATACGGCCTCAACCTCATAATAATACAGATTTAGGGCCAAAGGGTCCACTCCGGTGTCAACACATTGAGCAGCATCGAGAGAGGCTCCGACCTTGACGCGGCCGGGGCACCTGTATACGTCGTATCTCAATGCCTCGTAATCCACATATCCGTCGTTTACTGAACCGGTAACGGGATTCCAGGTTACCGTGAATGCCTTTCCGTCCCATACGGCAGACACATTACTTGGTGCGGCGGGAGTATCCATTCCCAAAAACAGCCTGAGCGAGGCCTCCGGGCCGGTTCCGCTGTCGTTGCCGCACCTGACGGAGAATCTGGCCATTCCGGATTCCGAGGCCTTCACATGAACGGACACCTCCGAGCCTGGAGCAGCCGACCCTTCGCCTACCGGAGAGCCGTTCATCTCCAATGTCCAGCCGATGTCTCCTGCGAGAGCGTCGCCGGCAGATGTCTTGGCAGGCATCGTGAAGCTGACGTCTCCCTCAAGGGCCCCGTTTACGAAGACTGCCTTCATCCCCTCGGGAGCGGCGGGAGCGGCAGGATTGCCGTTGTCAACGAGCATAAGACCCATTATCTCGTCGCAGGAAGAGAATTCTCCCACCACAGTGGTCTCGGCCGTGGCCGGGTCGATTTCCATCAGATATGAGGAATCCCCGAAGAACGCAGCCCAATAGGCTTTTCCGGAGGCAGGGTCATAAGTGGCTGAGGATCCGTAATAAGTCGAATATCCCGTGTCTCCTATATAGGTAAGCTCTCCAGTCTTTTTGTCCACCTTGTTCAGTTTTCCGTTCTGCCCAATCATATAGAGGGTTCCCTTCTCGTCGATGAACGAGGAAATCCAATGTTCTTTCGTAGGGGCAATCGGGGTGCGTGTCAAAGTGGCGTAATCCACAGAGCAGAACTCGTACGACACCCCGTATTCGTCAAGATATGAACCGTATGATAGTCCTGTGGTCGGGTCATACGAGGGGTTTGTCTGCGGCCACAGCGAATGCGTTACCGGTATGCTTTCCATAAGCGACCAGTCCTTGGTCGAGTAGACGTTCAGGGTATATGTGTATGCCCCGTTGAGATAGTCCTGGGTAAGGGAGTAGAATTTGTCCTCCACTATTGCCGCGTGGGCGTTGGAATATATCCCCTCTCCTCCGACAAGCTCGAAGTTTCCGGCGGCATCGAATGTGTAGATTCCCGGCGGATGGATGTAGTCCGAACCGGTATAGGTGGAGTAAATCACATTTCCCATCAGCTTCACCGATTGCGCGGCGCCAGTCCGCACGGGGGTCTTGAGCCGCGAGGGCATTCCGGCCTGACTTACGGGAATCCTTCCGTCGGCATGTCTCATGACTATCGGCGCGTTGGAAATCCCGGCACGATGTTTTTCATTCACCGCATACGGCAATGCGACCGCAGTGGCGGCTGTCAGCAGGCAGGATGATAGAATGGTCAGTTTTTTCATAACGTTTGTATTTATGGCCCGGCTTCCACGGCATATCCCGGAGAATGCCGGATGTTTCTCGATTGCAAATTTAGCATTTCGCCATAGATACATAAGCAGGCAATGTTGAAATAGCAGTGGATTATAATTGCCAATATCCTGATTATAACCACTATGACATTTTAAGGACAGCGTTTTTAAGTAGTCGGACAGTAGCGTCGCATCACTGCGTTGACATTATTTCGGACACTCTTTTCTCAAAATCCTCGCGTGGGCATATGGCGTTGTTGCGCATCTTCACCCTGTAATTGTAGACAGTGGACACAGAGCGTCGCAGAAATTCCGCGATTCTTGACGAGTCGGTGATTCCAAGTCTTATCAGCGCGAAAGCCCTCAGTTCATTGGGCATAGTTCCGTCATTGGACAGCCCGGTCTGGCAGTCAGGTTTGAGGAGCTTGTTGAACTCCTCTATGAAGTCCGGAAAAAGACGCAGGAACGTCTTGTCGAAATTGTCATAGAATTCCAGCAGCTCGGCCGTGTGGTCGCTCTTCCTCAGAATCTCCTCCACCCCTTTCAGCCCTTTGGCGCGCGCTGTGGCCTGCAGCTTCCCCCTGAATTTGTCAAGGCTGTCCATATGCACGGCACACTGCCTCATATACTGAATCAGATAGGCGGTCTTTACGTTGTCAATCTCCTTCATGCGGGTATATGCAGAGGTAAGCTTGGCGTTGGCCACGCTCAATTGAGAGTTCTTTTCGCTCAATTGCGAGTTGGCCTCTCTCAGCCACTCCTTCGCATCCTTTGTTCTGGCGTGGCTTTTCATTATCAGGAAGACGGATATGACCAGCAGGACAGACACCGCAGACAATATGCAGATCAGAGAAATCCTTATTCTCCGCTCCATCTTCTGATTGGTCTCGTATATCTTCACCACTTCCGACATCATGCCATTGGTCGCCACGATGTCTCCCATTATGCCTGCAGCGTTTATGTTGTCGTTGGCGAAATGCATGTATTCATAGGCACGGCCGGAGTCGTATGTGCGGGCAAGAATCAATGACAGTTCGCTGAGCGCACGGTATCTGTATGTCGGTATGGTCAGGTCAAGCAGTGATGCCTCGCAAAGGCTTTTTATAGCCTTTGCGGTGTCTCCGGCCTGCAGCTGGAGCCTGCCCTTGGTAAGATATGCCACTGCCTTGAATCGGGGCGAGCTGTCGTTGGTCTGCAGAAACCGTTCTATGACCCGGATTCCTCTGGAGGCGTCTCCCTCAGCCTCAGACAGAACCGCCTCCGATATGACCCGTGCCCTGGTTCCCGGAACGGAGACTTTACGTAGACGCCGGAACCACATCTCCGGATTTTCGCCGAGCATGTTCTTCCTGAAAATCATAAGCTCATAATAGTGGGGCTTCACCTTGACATTGCCGGTGTCGGGAAACGTCTCCACAAGTGCCTCGAACGCATCGGTCTCATGGCCTTTGGTTATATATGCTTTGGCAAGGTTGTAATAGCCGACGGCGCGCCCTATGGTGTCATGCGAATGCTTCACTCTCTTTTTGGCATACAGGATTGCCGAATCGGCATTGGTGTACAGATATCTTTTGAATAACGCGTCGTAGACTTCACAGACCCCGCGGCTGTCGGCGTCTTCATCAGAGAGAACGGCAGTCAGCCTCTGTCTTATCGAATCGGTCTGACGGTCATATTCACTTTTCACGTTTCCGAACTGTTCCAGAGCGTTGTCGAGCCTTTCCAATGACGCTTCGGTCTCTGAATCCAGATCTTTGTCTGACCGGCAGGATGTCGGCAGTGGCAATAGGCAAATTGACACAATAGCCGTTATGATGACTCTGACCAATGTGCGTAGGCTTGTTTCATTATTTAGGCTCAACATAATCATATCGTAAAATGCAAAGGTACAAATATATGCACATATACGCAACACTCGACCCGGGAAAATCCGGGTCGAGTGGCTTTTTTCAGGCATCAGCCCCAAAGAGGTTGACAGAGACCTGTAGATGACGCGCGGATATCATTCTGCGGCGAGGGTGCAGGAGCAAGAGCGCGGTCGGAGGCTATCTCGGGGCGCAGTCGCACGCCGAAGAAGTCGGCGTTGCGCAGGGCCGACAGCACCTTCTGCACGTCTTCTTTCTTAACGTCGAAGAGCGTGTAGCCCGGAAGCAGGTCGATGCGTCCTATCTCGGGCTTGTCGGGGCCGCCGTAGTTGCGGTTCACCATCTCCATGAGGTTGCCGGGGAAGAATCCGTCGGCCTTGCCTACGTTGAGCATCACGCGCTCATAGCCGGTCTCGGCCGTGCGGCGGTCTTTGTCTTTCTTCTCGCGCGGGGCATCGCCCTCCTTTTTCTTCTTCTTGCGCGAATCGTCCTCGTTGAGGTCGATGTCGGGCATGTCGCGGTAGTAGGCGAGCAGGCGGTTGAATTCGAGCGAGAGCACGCGTTTCAGCAGGTCGACGCCGGAGAGCCATTCGAGCTTCTTGCGCACGCCGGGGAGATACTTGGCAATCTCCTCTTCGTTGACCTCGACGCGCTCCAGGCGGTCGGCGAGGTTATAGAGCTGCTTCTCGATGATATGCTCGGGCGTGGGCACTTTCTTGTACTCGAACGTCTTGCCTATCTTCTTCTCGATGAGGCGCAACTTCCCTTTCTCGCGCGAATGGATGATAGCCACCGATACACCCGTCTTGTTGGCGCGGCCGGTGCGGCCCGAGCGGTGGGTATAGACGGCCACGTCGTCGGGCAGGCCGTAGTTCACCACGTGGGTGAGGTCGTCCACGTCAAGGCCCCGGGCAGCCACGTCGGTAGCCACCAGGAGCTGCGTTACGTGGTCGCGGAACTTGCGCATGGCCAGGTCGCGCTGCTGCTGCGAGAGGTCGCCGTGCAGGCAGTCGGCGTTGTAGCCGTCGTTGATGAGCTTGTCGGCCACCTCCTGCGTCTCCTTGCGGGTGCGGCAGAAGACGATGCCGTAGATGTTGGGATTATTGTCGGCCACACGCTTGAGTGCGAGATACTTGTCGTGGGCCTTCACCATATAGTAGATGTGCCTTACGTTTTTGGCGCCCTCGTTTTTCGTGCCGGCCACAAACTCCACGGGGTCGTGCATGAACGTGCGGGCTATCTGGGCTATCTCGGGGGGCATGGTGGCCGAGAACATGAGCATCTTGCGCTCCTCGGGCACGTGGGTGAGAATCTCCTTGATGTCGTCTACGAAGCCCATGTTGAGCATTTCGTCGGCCTCGTCGAGAATCACGGTGTTGACCTTGTCGAGCTTCACCTCTCCCCTCTTGATGAGGTCGATGAGGCGGCCGGGCGTGGCCACCACCACCTGCACGCCCCGGCGCAGGGCGCGTATCTGGCTCTCGATGCTCGACCCGCCGTAGACGGGGATTATCTTCAGCCCGTCGATATACTTGGCGAAGTCGGCCATGTCGCCCATTATCTGGAGACACAGCTCGCGCGTGGGCGCGATGACGAGCGACTGCGGAGCCACGCGCGATGCGTCGGTGCGCTGCAGCACGGGTATGCCGAAGGCTGCCGTCTTTCCGGTGCCTGTCTGGGCAAGGCCCACCACGTCGCTGTCCTTGTGGAGGAGATGAGGAATCACCATGCGCTGTATGGGCATGGGCGAGGAGAAGCCGAGTTCTCTGACGGCCTTCATGATGCGGTCGTCGATGCCGAGTCCGTCGAAGCCGTCGTCGGCCGCCGCATCCCCGGCCTCGGCCACCATCACGGTGGCGTTGCGGCCGCCATACACGTCGGCCTCCACATCGGCCACGGCGGCAGCCTCGCCGGCGTCGATATGCTGTCCGTTTCCGTCGCCGCCTGTTTCCGGAGTTGTTTCCGGCGCCGTCGTCCGGCCTACGGAATCATTGTCTGTCTCTTGAGTAATCTCTTTATCTGTCATAAAAAATTCTGAGGCGGAGAGGCTTGTTGAAGGTGCCGCACGCCTCCTTATAAAC
The DNA here is from genome assembly GCA_945873625.1 of uncultured Porphyromonadaceae bacterium. GTDB lineage: Bacteria > Bacteroidota > Bacteroidia > Bacteroidales > Muribaculaceae > Lepagella. The sequence goes on from CAMCDS010000004.1 coordinate 9,618, forward strand.
GCATTCGGGGCAACGATTGCTCATTATGCGTCGATTAAATGTATTCAACCTACAAAGTTACAAAAAATAATCGAGGATTCGGACTTTTACCCACGACTAATCTGCATAGCCGATGCAATTACCATGAATAATTTTCATCCCGCTATTAACTTCATCGAATTTCAATCCGTCAAAGACTTGCGAACTTCCCAACTGCCGGATTTATCGCTTCCTTTTCTGACTATGTAACCAGATTCCTTAAGATCTGATATGATTCTTGCGATATGACTTCTCGACAAATCCGTTACTTTCATCAGTTCAGCATATGTAATGAGACCATTCATACAGATTAGATGGAAAACCTTTTTATGAATGTCTGATAATGAGAATTTTTCTGTTTGTTTTACAGTCTCATTTACAGTCTCATTTACAGTCTCATTCATGTGAGCCTTATGCTCAATCACCTTAAAGGCTGTACCCAAGGACAGGTCAAACTCCGGCTGACCGTTCCCATTTTCCATGAGGTCGTTCTCGACCCTTTGGACTCCACGGCTAAATCGGTTTACAAACCCAAGAACACGCAAAGCCTCGGCTATGACTGTATTGCGGTAGTCATTCACATTCGGGAAGTTATCCACGTTTGCCTTGCCATAAAGCCCTCCATGATTCTGGATTTCTATACGGTCATCGTACTGATAGAACTGTATCGGGCCATTCGAGTCGTATGTTCGGTGGCAAATAGCGTTCATAAGCAGCTCTCTTGTAGCCCAATGAGGATAGTCAACGATAGTTTCCTCACGGAGTACAGATACAGGAACAGGACGTCTATTTGTAATAGTAGTATCAACAAAAGTGTCGAGCTGATAAAGCACTTTCATCAGATTACCTGAAAACTTATACTCTCGCTCAATGTCGCCACCTTTGCCTTTGCCCTTGAATTTAACATACTGGATATACGCTCCAGGCAGGAACCGCTCAACATTATTGCCGAACATGATTATTCCGGCATTGGTAGGAGAGTCAAAACGGGTATCGTAAAATCCAAGTGCCTGTAACTGGTGCCTGATGTCTCTTTTGTCATTGCCAAGAGCCTCTGTCGGCATTGCCTTCGGAAGATAGCTTGATAGAAACATCTGGGTATCTATATCATCTATTGTTTCCCGGTGGCAGGGAAGCGCATCAAAAGTCAAAGCCTGACTGTTGCGCTTTTCAATAAGTATCTTTTCATCCTGCTCGTTGGCAACACCTTTGCGCGGCCCAACACGAACCCATATCTGGCCCTTATATCTTATCGGGGGAAACTGTGACGGCTGTACTTCGACAACAGCCACATCCCCGTCTGCAAGCTCAACCTTTTGAACAATCATTGACGGCTGCGGTTGAATATTGCCGTCTGTACGTATTGCAGATAGATTCTTCAGCAGCTCGTCTGTGATATTTAAACCTATGACTTTCCCTGTCTTATCATCGGCACCGATAATCAAATAACCGGGTTTGCCGTGGTTTGGAAGGTCATTTGCGAAAGCACATATCGCTTGACCGAACTTATCCGTATTGTTCACTGAGATAGTTCTTTCAGCACGGTCGCTTTCTATATCATTGAGTAGGCTCTGTATTATGTTCTTATCAATTGCCATCTGTCATTTCAACTGTTATCTCTCGAATCATATTTTCCATACTTGTATTTAGAATACGACAGATCCGTGAGAAGGTAAAAATATCAGGTTGACTGGAGTTGGTACACCATTTTGAGACGGTAGTCTGGTCTACGCCAAGTTGTGCGACGAACCATTTGTTGGTCAGCCGACGCTCTGCGAGTACCACTTTCAGTCTATTGGACGGACGATTCTCCATAGGGTATTATTTTCACAAAGTTACAACAATTATTTCACATATCGGGGTTTACGGTTTATTTTATCGTATTGAGCCGACCATGCGGCCAGAATGCAGCAATCCCGCCTGCGGACGAGCCGGGGCGGGATTGCATATATGGGTTTGTCAAGCCATGCGCCGATATCGGCGCACGCTTGCAACGCGGTGGCTTAGAGAGCCTCCAGAGTGCAGTGGTAGGGGAGCGACGAGATGTCGAGCGTCACTTTGTAGGTGCCGGTTGCCTCGATGGGAAGGTTCGGACCGTTGAAGCTGAGGTTGCTCATTGTGTCGCCGCCGAGGTTGATGTCCCAGCCGCCGTTCATGCGGAACTTCCAGCCGCCTTCTTTCGCGAAGTCGACGTTGCCCGTCCATACGGTGAAGTCGGCGTTGGGAGTCAGAGCTGCGTCGCCGGCCCAGTTGTTGAAGTCGCCGATGCAGCCGATAGCGTCTACACGGGTAAGGCTGTAAGCCCAGTTGTCGCCGTCCTCCTTAAGGTTGATGTAGTAGAGACCTGCGCCGGAGGGAGCGGTGATGGGAGTGGTGGAAGCAGCGCTTGCCACGCCTTCGCTCTCCATGCCGAGACGGAGGTCGGAACCGATAGCCTCGAAGGTGAAGGGAGCCGTGATATAGACAAGGCCGTTATACTCCTTAATGCTGGTGTTGCCCTCGTTGCGGACGAGCTTCATGGAGTTGGCGGCATCCTTGCCGTCGGCACCGGGAGTGCCCATCATGAGGCCGGGGATAGCGACGGGAAGCACCTGAAGCTGACGGTCGCTGAGATACCAGTAGTCGGCACCTCCGAAGCGCACGTTGGTGCCGGTGGCGAGACCCTCGGTCGGGATGTCGGCATAGACGGCGAAACGCACATAGACGGGGGTGGCGCTAACCACATACTGAGAGAAAAGCGCCTTGAAGGCATCGTTGAGCTCCGAAGGGCTGGCTGCGAACTGATAGCCGGTCTGGCCTTCGGCCGAGTTGTCGGCGAGCGCCACCTGCACGGCATTGGTGTAGGCTGCGTCCTTGGCCATCTCCATGACGCAGGAGAGTTCGGCGTCCGCAGGGCAGTTTTCCGAAGGAACGACGTTCACCACAGGCACCATGAAGCCGACAGTGTTGATCGACATATAGTAGGGGAGGTCGATGGTCTTGCCGTCGATGGCTTCGGCGATATTTACCGTAACGGCGGATCCGCCTTCAATCACGGTCTCCTTCGGATTCTTCTGCTCTATGCCGAGGTCGCCTACATCCTGCTGACAGGATGCCAGGCCGACAACGGCGAGGGCTGCGAGAAATATCTTGTATTGTTTCATCTCTTTGTTGGAAAATTTTTAGAGTATGTTTTGACGCGGCCGCCGGGGCGACGGCCGCGCCATAAGGATTTAGAGTTTCACGAATGTAACCTGCATGGTGTTGAGGTCGAGCGAGACGCTGCAGTCGCCTCCGGCCCAGCCTTCGTCCTGCCAGTTGCCCTTGCCGTTGACGGCAGGCACGGTAGTTCCGGCAGAGGTAACGCTGATGGGCAGCGGTGCGTCGGGTTCCTGCGAGCCGATCGAACCGGTCTCCCAGTCGCCAAGGCTGCGGTAGAAGCGGAAGTTGAAGTCGCCGGCAGCGATTGTGAATGTGCCGGTGTAGACGTCGCTTCCCTCTTCGGTCTCGCGAAGAGCGAACTTGTTGGAGTTGATATCCCAGCCGGTGAACGCGCCGACCACATAAATCTTCTTGGCCTGTCCGGCTGCGAAGGTTACCTCGTTGGTATTGAGGTTGACCTCGATGTGAACCTTGCCACCCTTCCAGTCGGGGATGTTCCACGAGCCTTTCGGGTTAACGCCGTTCACTTCCTGCAGACAGGGGAGAGTGATGCCGTCTTCGGGGAGTTCGGTGATAGCCTCGCCGTTTACAGTGATGTCGATGGGGTTGTCGTTAACCTGCGAGCCAATCGAGAAGTGATCCCAGCTGCCGAGCTCGTCGTAGAAGCGGAACATGAACTGGCCGGCGGGAATCGTGTAGTCGCCGACGTAAATCCTGTTGCCGATTTCGGTCTCTTCAAGATACATGGCGTCTTTCGAGATGTCCCAGCCCTGGCATGCGCCTATGATATAGATCTTGTCGGGCACGGGCTTGATGTAGGAGCGCACTTTGATGGTTATGGGGTTGGACCAGATTCCGCTGTAGGGAGCGTTTTCCACCTCGGCGTAAACGCGCACTGCCACGGGATGGGGCTGGTCTTTAACGTTTTCCATCGTGAGGCCATAGACCGCATTGACAGCGTTGCAGAATTTCTCGCCGTCGAGCGTGATTACAGCGTTGGTGGTGGTCTGGTCGACCATGGCGGTCAGGGGCAGACCGGTGTAGTCGCCCTCGGCACGCGTGCCGTCGCCCTCAGGAGCGTCGGGGGTATCGGGGTCGGCGGGGAGCTTCTGCTCCTCGTCCCATTTCGCGAAGTCGGCCTCCGAGCGGGCCACCTGCACCGAATATACCGGCGTCGCGGCCACGCCATAGTTGGGCTGGCTGACGGTAAACGTGATGTCGTTGATGCTTTTGCCCGAGGCGTCGGCGTCAAACACGTAGAGCTGGTTGCCCAGCGCGGGCATATTGAGCACGAACTCCGTGGGCTTGTCGAGGCGCGGCTCGGTGTCGGCCACACACGAGGTGAGGCCGGCGGTGCCGAGGAGTGCCATCGAAGCGATTATCAATTTATTTTTCATTGCGTTGGTTTCAGTTTTGAGTTGGTGATTAATAGCCGGGGTTCTGCACCATATCCTTGCCGTAGATAGCGGTTACGTTCGCGGGCAGGGGGAAGACGTTGCGGTGGGGTTCGAGGATACCTCCGTTGTAGGATCCGTTCTTCCAGTTCCAGGTGTAGTTGTTGACAAACATGTCGTTGCGCACGAGGTCGGTGCGGCGCACACATTCCCAATAGAGCTCACGGGCGCGCTCGTCGAGGAGGCTCGTCTTGTTGAGGTCGCCGGTGGTCCATTCCGAAGCACCCGCACGTCCGCGCACGAAGTTGACGTATTTCACGCCGTCGGCCATGTTGCCGGCTCCGTGGAGGGCACACTCTGCGGCCATCAGATAGACGTCGGCGAGGCGGATGAGGGGAAGATCGGTGTTGGGATAATACTTGGTGCATACGTTCTCCTCAAGACCGGCGCGGTTGAGGCCGTTGGCGTCGACAAACTTGTTCATCGTGCCGTCGGCGTTGGCCAGCAGGTTGGTGAACTTGATGGGGAGGTAGCCGCCGAAGAAGTCGGCATAGACGGCGTTGGTAACGTCGCAGCCGGCGTTTTCGGTGAGCCAGAGGTATGTGCGGCCGTCGCTGCATACTCCGTTCTGGAAGTCAAACTTCTCGCAGAACTGCTGACGGGCGTGCATACATCCCCAGCCGTTGCCGAGGCCATACCAGCTGAGGTTGCAGAATCCCTCGTCGAGGGCTGCGGTGCCGGCATCCTTCACACCTGCGTTGCAGAGGAACGTGGTGCCGCCGTAGGGCTGGGTGTAGGTCTCGTCGTAGGGGATACCCCAGAGAATCTCGTTCTGAGCGGCAAGCGATCCGCCGGGCATGAACATATCGTTGTTGCCGGCGAAGAGCGACAGATATTCCACAGCCAGACCGGTGGGCTCGCCATGGTGCATGTAGCCGCCGTTCTGATGGCGACGGATGATGTTCTGGGCGTGATCCCAGCACTTTGCCCATCCGCTCTGCTCGCCGGTCCATACCTCCTGGTTGAGGTAGAAGCGGCAGAGAAGAGCCTCTACGGCGTCTTTGCCGATGCGGCCGTAGACCACACCTGAGCCGTTGATGGCGTCGGGCCATGTCTTGAGCACGTCCTCAAGGTCGTCGACCACCTTCTTGAAGAGGGCGGCGCGGCTCTCGGCCTGCTTCGGACGCTCGCCGAAGGCCATGTCGTCCCATGCCACTACTCCGCGGCCCCAGAGGTCGATGACGTTGTAATATGAGAGGGCGCGCAGAGCGCGGGCCTCGCGGGCAAACTGGTCCACTTCCTCCTGCGAGATGGCAGTCGGGCCGTCGCCGCCTACGGGCACACCTACGGAGCCAAGGTCGCGGGTGAGCTTGATGAAGCTGTTGCAGACAGCGATATGGGCGTAGAAGCGCGAGTAGATACCGTAGTTGACCACGTTGTCGCTGCCCCAAAGACCCTGCACGAGCTCAGGCACGCCGGCATCGTCGTAGACCCACATCACCTCGTCGGTGGGAAACTCGTTCATCATGAAGAGGCCGCGGGTGTACTGCGACGTACCGCCGTCGATACCCTTGATGTCGCAGTCGCCGTCGGGGCCGCCCTGTCCGCTGACGGCCAGACAGCGATAGCACGAAGCGATCACGCGGCCGATGGCCTGGCGGGGATTCTCCTTGAAGGAGGGGTCCATGATGGTGCTGGGATCATCGGGGAGCTGGTCGAGGTCGCCGACACACGACGTCATTCCGGTAGTGGCCAGCAGGGCAGCTCCGATAAGAAATTTATTTATGATGGATTTCATTTGATAATTCCTTTTAAAGTCTTGTCTTTGATTAGAAGGTGGCGATTACACCGAGAGTGAAGGTAACCGGACGCGGATAGGTCGAACGGTCGATACCGCCGTAGATTTCCGGGTCGATGCCTTTATACTTGGTGATTACAAACGGATTCTGCACCGCACCGTAGAGACGCAGGCGGAGCTGGTCCTTGAGGAGGTTGGGCCAGGTGTAGCCGACGGTGATGTTGTCGCAGCGCACGAAGCCGGCGTTCTCGAGGAATGCGTCGGAGAAGGGCTGCTGGCCGTTGAAGTACCAGTCGTTCTTGATAAGGTTGCGGAGCTCGGAGTTCTGCCATGTGCCGTTGCGGTAAGTGCGGTTGGCGCGTACGTCGTTGTAGATGTAGTTGCCGATGCTTGCGCGCAGGGCGATCGAGAAGTCCCAGTTCTTATACGAGAGGGTGTTGGTCCACGACATGGTAACCGTGGGGTTGGGGTTGTGCTTCATCACGAGGTCGGCCTCGTTGATGATGCCGTCGCCATTCTGGTCTACGTAGGCGCCTTCGATGGGGAAGCCGTCCTGGTCGTAGATCTGCTCGTATACGCGGAAGGTATATGCGGGATAGCCTACCTTGTGGGCCTGGATGTTGTTGCCCGTACCCATCGAGATGCCGCCCACGGGGATGATGAAGTCTTCGTCGGCCGAGTCGTTGAGCTTGGTGATCTTGTTCTTGTTCCAGGCTACGTTGAGGCTCGAGTTCCACTGGAAGTCGTTGGTGTCGATGATGCGTGCGCCGATGGTGGCTTCGAGACCGATGTTCTCGAGGTCGCCGATGTTGCGTACCATCTGGTTGGTGGTTACCGATCCGGGAGCCACGGGCACCTCGGCGAGGAGGTCGGTCGACTTACGCAGATACCAGTCGAGGGCCACGGTGAGGCGGTTGTTCCACCATGCCATGTCGAGACCTACGTTCCAGGTAGTGGTGGTCTCCCACTTCAGGTCGGGATTGTAGGCGTTGGGATAGTAGACGGGAGATGCGCCCTGCACGAACTTGCCTTCGTTGTCGTAGTAGCCGTAGAAGCCGTTGTACATGTTGGGATACCACGAGCCGGTGAGCGACTGGCTGTAGGTGCCCATATAGTCGAAGAGACCGCCTACGGCCTGCTGGCCGGTCTGGCCCCATCCGAGACGGAGCTTAAACTCGTTCATGTTTGCGCGGTAGTCTTCCATGAAGGCCATGTTGTTGATCTTCCATCCGAGGGCCACCGAGGGGAAGAGACCCCAGCGGTTGTCTTTCGAGAAGCGCGAGGTGCCGTCGTCGCGGAGGGTGAAGGTCAGCAGGTAGGTGTCCTTGAAGGTGTAGTTGAGACGGCCGAAGAAGGAGATGAGCTGCAGACGGCCCGAGCTCCAGTAGTAGGTCGGCTTGATCGACTTGCCGGTGATTGCGTCTTCGGGACCTTCGGGCACGTAGTAGACGAGCTGGTTGCCGCCGACATTGTTGGGGGCGATGAAGCCTTCCGAAGTGAACACGGTGCCGTTGTTGTTGCCGTGGCTGTCGAAACGCTGCCAGGAGTAACCGGCCATCACGTCGAGGTTAGAGTAGATGGCCTCAAATTCCTTCTTATAGTTGATGTAGAAGTCGAGCAGGGTGTTGCGACGGAGCTCATAGCTGTGGTAGTAGAGTCCTGCGCCACCGCGCACGTTCTTGTTGTTCCACGCCGTGGGAGAGTTCTCCGGAGTGTAGATGTGGTTGTTCGACTTGCTGACGTCGTAGCCGAGGTTGAGATTGAAGTGAAGCTCGGGGAGGAAGTGGAGAGCATAGTCGATCTGGAGGTTACCGTTCGAACGATAGATGTCGGCGGTGTTGTCCGGGTCAAGGTTCTGGGCCACGGGGTTCATGATACCCTGCTGGTTGATGTTGCGGTCGGAAGCCGAGATCGAGTATCCGTTGTAGAGATAGGGGAACTTGCCCATTGTCTCGGGGTTCTCGTTCTTCCAGTAGCTGTAGATTGGGCGTGTCGGAGCGGCCTGGAGCGCGGTGCTCGTGCAGCTCTCGTCGGTGAAGCGGTTGCGCATGTAGTAACCCTTCACGTTGGCCTGCACCTTGAGGAGACCGTCGAAGAATTCGGGGGTAAGGTTGAATCCGGCGGTAACGCGCTGCATCTGCGAGTTCTTGAGGATACCGTTGTTCATGGTGTAGGAGCCACTGACGCGATAGGGGAGGAAACCGGCCTTGCCGCCTACCGAGAGGTTGTACTCGTGGCTTACGCTTGTGCGGAGGATTTCCTTCTGCCAGTCGGTGTCGGCGTCGCCGAGAGCCTGCGAGGCAGCTGAGCCTTCGCCCCAGTAGCTGTTGATGAGGCTGCGGTATTCTCCGGCGTTGAGGGGAGTCCAGGTCTTGCGTGCGGTGTTGACGCTGACGTTGGCCGAGAAGTTGACCTGCGGACGTCCGCTCTTACCCTTCTTGGTGGTGATGATGATGACGCCGTTCGATGCGCGCGAACCGTAGATAGCGGTAGCGGAAGCGTCTTTGAGGATTGTCATCGACTCGATGTTGTCGGGGGCAATCATGGCGAGGGGGTTGGCCATACCGTTGACACCGTCGTTGCTCAGAGGCACACCGTCGAGCACGATGAGGGGGTCGTTGGATGCGTTGAGCGAGGCACCGCCGCGGATGCGGATGGTGGCGCCGCCTTCGGGGCTACCGCCCGAGGAGGTAACGACCACGCCGGGGCTTGCTCCGGTGAGCAGATCCTGGGCCGAAGTGGCGATGTTGGCGTCTACCTCGTCAGGGATCACCATGGCCACCGAACCGGTGGCGTCGGATTTCTTCACCGAGCCATAGCCGATCACCACAGTCTCCTGCAGCATCGTGGCGTTCTCTTTCATGACGATGTTAAGGTTGGTCTGGCCGTTGACCGCTATTTCCTGAGGGTCGTAGCCGATGTAACTGACCACGAGTGTGCCCTTCGGGTCGACACTGAGCTGGAAATTGCCATCGATATCGGTGGCGGTGCCATTGGATGTGCCTTTCTCCATGACAGTCGCTCCGATCAGAGCCTCTCCCTGGGCGTCGACCACCGTACCGTGGACGGTAATCTTCTGCGCCAAGGCAGGAAGCGCGCACACCAGCATCAGCAATGCCGGAAGCCACGTCTTCCGATTCAGATGAAAACAAAAGTTCTTCATGCAAGAATGTGATTTAGTTTTACATAAGGGTTGATAATCAGTTTATTCTCACGCATTTACATATATAACCAGTATGCGGGGGCACTTGCTCGGCACGACACACTGCTTCATAATCGGCAAATGTACGTAAAAAAATCCGAACAAACGCCAAAAAACTCAAAAAAAATCGGCGCCATTAATGATTTTAACTAAATTTTCTTAAAAGATTTCTGATAAGTTAACAATCGGAACAGCGGCCAAATGAAGCTCCGCCGTCCGGACCTTATGGAGAAGGTCCGGACGGCGGATATGCCAATTGACTGAAACAGAGGTCAGCGCGACACGCGCCAGGCGGCGCGGACGCGGCGGCCGACGGCTACCACGTTGAGCGCAACGACGGCCAGAGTAAGCAGAAGCCCGACCGTCGGGGCGAGCCACCACTCCCCTCCTCCGCCGAGGCCCTCGAGCTCATGCAGATACGAAAGGCGGAAGCAATAGACCACAGCCACGGCGAGCACGTAGGCTCCGAGGCACGACCAGAGTATCATCTTCCGGTAAGGGGAAGCCACGCGACCGAGGGGATAGCCGAGCATCAGCAGCGTATGGATCTTGTCGCGGTTCTTCTCCATCAGGATGCTGACCGAGAGGAGCAGAATGAAAAACGACAACACCGTGATTACCACTCCGACGGCCAGAATCACGCCTGTAACCACATTGAGGAGAAACGAGGCCTGCGAGGCACGCTTGTCGCCGGCGGCCTCCATGCCGTGCTCCTCGAGATAGGGGGCGATGGCCACGTCGCCGGGGCTGCTGACGTCGACGATGAGGCGCGACGGACCCGGCCGGCTGCCGCCGGAGCCGAACTCGCGGTTGCTCCATTCCATGAATTCCTCGGGCACGAGGATGGTGTTCAGACGGTTGGAGAAACCTACCACACGGCCGGCAAACTCACCCCGGCGCATCCCGTCGTCGCTCGTAATCCTGAGCCTGAGCGGTATGCCGCCCATAAACTGCTCGGAGAGCTGCGGAAGCCCGGCCGAGGAGGCAAAGCCGAAGTTATAGAGCGTCAGATAGTCTTTCGACATTATGACGGGCACCTCCAAGGATCCGGGCCTGTATTCCCATCCCGACCCGGCCACGTCGATGAACTCGGAGGGTATCGACTCGAAAAACATCGAGGTCGACATTCCGCGCCCGCCGGCCTCCACCGAGGCCGACACGCGATAGTCGACGGTGGAGAAACGCCCCACCTTGCGCACCCACGGCTGGCTTTCAAGCCCGGCTATCTCCCCGGGGGTGAAGAGCGCGGGGCGGCCGTCGACGGTGTTGGCCGAGGTTACCTTCTTGTTGACCACAAGGAAGTCTTTGCGGATGAAGCTGTCTTCATCAGTATAGATGGAGCGCACGTCCTGGAAAAACTGGAGTCCGGCCACCACGATGGCGAGGCCGATGAAATTTGAGAGCACGAAGCCGGCTATGCGAGCCGGGCTCATGTTTTTACGCAGCAATCGGTTTATCAGGCTCATAGTCTCACACGTCGGAGGTTATCGATAAGAAGGGGGTTGCCGACCGAGGTGGTGATGATGCCGGCTCCCTGCCTCTCCGCCTCGCGCAGTATCATCGAGGCGGCAATACGGTTGTTGGTCTCGTCGAGATGGCTCACGGGCTCGTCGAGCAGTATGAAGTCGAAAGGCTGGCAGAGGGTGCGGATTATGGCCACGCGCTGCTGCTGCCCTATCGACATGCGCCCTACGGGATAGTCGGCCCGGGAATCAATGCCCAGTTCGCGCATCATCGCGAGGATGGCGTCGTCGCCCCGGCCGTCGGCGAGGCAGGCTTTGAGGCGGACGTTCTCGAGGGCCGTAAGCTCGGGAAAGAGGGCAAGCTCCTGGGGAAGATAGGCGATGTTAGTGCGCCGGAGCGACTGCCATTCGTCGACGCTGAGCGAGGCGGCGTCGCGCGAGTCGAACATGAGATGGCCCACGTAGTCGGTACGCGTACCATATATATATGCGCACAGCGACGACTTGCCGGCGCCGCTGGCCGCCTCGATGAGCCAGTGCTCGCCGCGGCGGAACTCGACATCCGACTTCCAGACCTGCGAGTCGCCCGCAGGCTCGTTGACAAATACTTTGGGGAGCATCCCCGAGAGGCGGATGCTCCCTATACGGTTGGTTTCGCTCATAGTCTGTCTTTGATGATCTGCAGCAATACGGGGGTGTCAGTGTCGGCGACCGAGGCCGTAGCCTTTAGCGCCACTCCGCCGTCGGAGGGTTTAAGCCTTACCACCACCTCCCTGAAGGGATAGCCGGCGGGAAGCGATTTGCCGGAGAACGCCACGCAGAGGATGCAGCCGTCGGCCTCCTTGGCGAAAGCCTCGCCGGTCAGGGTGCCCGAAGGTGCCGAGGCGGAGCTGACGATGAGGCGGTCAGCCTCCTTGCGCCAATTGAGGCTGAACATGTCGAGCGTCGAGGTAAGCGCGTTGAGGTTGACGCCTGTGGTCTTTATCACTCCGCTGAGCTTCATGTCGGCCTCTCCGGCAGGGTCTCTGTCGCCGATGAAAGCCACTGTGCCGTCGATCGACGAGATGGTGTTGGCATAAAGCTGACCCATGGCGCCGAGCTGCGAGAGCATGGCCTTCACCTTCTCGACAAACTTGCCGTCGGCACCGACCGCGAAGCCGAAAGAGCCGCTTCCGGCCACGCTCTTCACGATGTCGGATTTCACCTTGGCCACGGGGAAGTTATAGCCCGCCGCCTTGAACTTGCTGTTGAGCACCGATGCCACCAGCTCGGCCTTATCCTTCCTGAACTCTACGGAGAAATCGATATAGGCCGCGTCGGAGAAGAGCGTCTGGAGCACCATCATCTGCGAAGCCTGCTTCGAGAAGCTGCCTCCGCCGAGCAGCGGCGAGGAGGTGGCTATCATGCCCCGGAGGGTATAGTCGCCGTCGGTGAGGCGCTGGGCGAAACCGGTGGAGAGGAACGATTTGTTTTCGGCCAGCTCCGACATCGACTTCACGTCGAGCGGATCGATCTCACCCTCGGTGAGAAGCCAGAACTGATTACCTATTACGGCCGCGTCGCGGCTGAAACGCACGCCGTCCTTCTCCTTCATGCTGACAGGTTTTCCGTCGGCCGAGAGGAAGGCCTCGAACTTTGCGGGGTCGGAAAGGAGTCCGGTGATATAGACGTGGTAGCCGCTGGCAAACACCACCTGGTCGGTCAGCGCCATGCCGGCCTCGCCTCCGAGCAGGGCCTGCACGCGCCGCTTCGTCTCGGGGTCTTTGATCGAAGCCACGGCCTGAGTCAGCTCGGCAGGGAGATCTATCTTGTCTCCATCCACCTTGCAGCCAGCCTTTTCGGCTATGTCGGCGAGGTTGTAGGCCGCCACCATGCCGGCTTCGGCAGGCACGGTTTTCAGAAGGTCGTCGAGGTCGGCCTTCGAGTCTTTCTTACATCCGGCGAGAACCACCGTCAGGATAAGCGCCATCAGCGCGAGGCGCGAGGCGGCCGCCTTGGCCACCGGACTTATTCTATTCATATATATGAGATGTTTTGGGTTCAATTAATAAACGCATCAGAGATGAAATATTTTATACCGCCGGCATTTAGAGTAAGTTTGAATTTAACACGAATTGATTTGAACATACTCTTAGACCCCGTTACTTACAATTTCGAGAGCGAGTGAGGCTACCTCAGCGCGTCGCCAACCTCCGGAGGAGGTACCGCCCGCACCCCGATTCCTCACGAATACGCTGAGGTAAACCAGATACACCCTTCTAAAATTTTGCATTGTATGCCTTGTTGACCCACTCACGTCGCCAACCTCCGGAGGAGGTTGCATTTTCGATAACCCCGTGTTGGTGAGCCGGCACGGCGAGCCTACGCGGGGACACAGTCCATAGCACGAGACCGCCTACCTCCGGAGGAGGTTGCATCTGCACGCCGTACGGATGCGGATTCCCGCAAGAAAAAACAGGAGCCGCATCACTGCGTCTCCTGTTTTTCTCCGAAAGCATCGAGGTTACTTCGGTACTTTCAGAATGTCCTAATCCTAATTAATTATTAATCCATAACTTTACTAATGCAACAATAAAAACATGTGTCAATGAAACGATTAACTTTTTAGAAGAATTCAATCTGTCTTCTTCTGGCTGAAACCGACCTCTGCCGGTATAAGCCTATGTAACAACAATTCCTTAAATTCCAGATTAACTTTCATTAATCGCACAAAATTAGGTATAATTTCATAATCATGCAAATATTGGTCAAAAAAACTGATCGATTTTTCGATATTTTATTGTTAATATTCGTTAAATTGGTCTAATTATCCGTTTACCCCCCCCCATTTTTGGTCTAAACCGTACATCGGTTTAGACCAAATTTTATTCCCTCATCCCCTTTTTAAACAAAAAACCGAATTTTATGCAAATGTTATTTTGGTTATATCCGCATTAGCCGCATCAGCGCCCACTCTCCGGATGTCGCTGCCTCAGCCACGTCGGCAAGCATCGGACACACCTCACAGACCACCGTTAAGCAACATTTCAGCACATCCTTCTCTTTCAAGATTTTTCTATTTATACTGAATCTGGATGAATTTATGCAATCAGGGGCGGCGGATGCCGCGGTCGAGCATGAGACGCTTCACCTGCATGCGGACCACCGTGGGCGTCATGCCGATGAAGAGGATGGAGAAGCGGTTGAGAAGGCCGTTGATGTATTGCTTCTTCCGGCGGAGCATGCGGTCTACGGCCTTGCGCGCGAAGCGGTCGGGCGTCTGGAGCACTCCGATTCGCACGGCAAGCTTCTTGAGCGGCTCGGGAAGGCCGAAGAGGTCGGTGGCGATGCCGCCGGGGCAGGCAACGGTAACGCCGACTCCGGAATCGCGCATCTCATAATGCAGCGCGCGCGTGAACACGCGTATGTAGGCCTTAGTGGAGGAATACATGGCTATGCCGGGCATGGGCATCCAGCACGACATGGAGCTCATGTTGAGTATCCATCCGCGCCCCTTGCGCTCCATGCGCGAGGCAAAGCGCAGGCTCAGGTCGGTTACGGCCCGCACGTGGAGCATGATGAAGCGGCTGATTTTGGCCGGGTCGGTGTCGAGCAGCTTGTCGAACGAGAAGATTCCGGCGTTGTTGACAAGGATGTCGGGGTCGAGTCCCTTTTCGGCGAGGAAGGCTTCGATGCTGTCGGCGGCATCCTCGGCCGTGAGGTCGAGGAGCATTCCGCAGGTCTCTACCCCGTAGGCGTCGCGCAGCCGGGCACACTCCTCGCGAAGCTCGCGCTTCTGGATACTCACCATAATTATATCGGCTCCACGGGCGGCCAGCGCGCGGCAGAACTCCAGCCCTATGCCCGACGATCCTCCCGTAACGAGGGCGGTGAGTCCGTTCAGGTCAGTCTTCGATGCCATTCCTTCGCTTTATGTCGGCTATTTCCTTCTGAATCCTGCGAGGCAGGCCCGGGCAGTCCTTATGGCATCGCATCTCTTTGGAATACATGCGCGCGATGCAATAGTTGACGTGGTCGCAGTCGCATCTGTGGCGAGGGTCTTCGCGCAGGCGGTTGATGAAGTCGGGCTCGCGGAGCAGCGCGCGCCCCATCTGCACGAACTCAAACCCTTCGTCGAGCACCTTCTCGATACCCTCGCCGTCGACGGCACCGCCGACATATACCAGCGGCAGCTTCAGCTCCCGGCGGAACAGACGGGCGTCGGGGAGGAAGTAGAGGTCGGAATAAGGCTCGTTCCTGATCATCATGTGTCCGGCCAGGCGCACGCCGTATTTGAGCCAGAGCTTCTTCATGTAGTATGTCATGGTGTAGATGGGCATCTCGCCACGCATCACGTACATCGGGGCTTTGCTCACGAAGCCGCCCGAAAGCACGAGCGCGTGGGCGCCGAGGCGTTCGAGCTCGCGTGCCACCTCAAGACACTCCTCTATCTCGAGTCCGCCCTTGAAGCCGTCGCGCATGTTGGTCTTCACGAGCACGCCCATGTCGGACCCGGCCGCCTTCATCACCTCTTCCATACACATGCGCATGAGAGTCATCCTCCTGTCGAGCGTACCTCCGAAGCGGTCGCGGCGGTGGTTGGTGTAGGGCGAGAGAAACTGCGAGATGAGGTATCCGTGGCCGGCATGCACCTCCACGCAGTCGAATCCGGCGTCGCGGGCGGTGCGGACGGCATCGCCGAAGGCTTGCGCTATGTCTTTGAGTTCGTCCTCGCGCAGCCCCCTGACGAACGTCGGGGAATAGAGGTTGAAGCCCGTGCACGCGCCTACGGGCATGCACCCGGCAGTGGAGCGGTGGGTCATGTTGCCGCAATGGCCTATCTGTATTGAGGCCTTGGCTCCGGCGGCGTGTATGCCGTCGGTAATCTCGAGCAGAGGCTTCGTGATTTCAGGCCTTAGCCATATCTGGGTATCGAACGAGAGTGCCGACCGGCATATCCCGGCGTATGCGAGAGTGGTCATGCCTACGCCGCCGCGTGCCACGGAGAGGTGATAGTCGCGCAGCATCGGGGTGGGGCCGTTGTTCTTCCCCATTCCCTCGAAGGCCGCAGAGCGGATCGACCGGTTGCGCAGCTCCACCGGTCCTATTCTGGCGGGAGTAAAAAGTTTCATCATCGTTCAATAGATATAAGGTATTATGTATTTGCGGCGGAGCGAGGCGTATTCGCTTCCGAACTCTTCGATGTATCGCTCGTGGATGCGCATCGCGCGGGGCGCGAGGTTGGCGAATGTCCAGAGGGCGAAGACGGCGCCGGGCACGCTCCACGTCAGTATGGCGAAGCCCACCCATTCGGTAAACTCGCCGAAATAGTTGGCCGAGGTTACGTAGCGGTACATCCCTCCGCGCGGTATGTAGTGGCGCGTGTCGCCTGGCTTGCGGAGGCGGCGCACTATGCCGTCGCTCTGGATATTGATCCACATCCCGAGGAAGAACACAGCCGTGCCGAGGATGAAGAGCGGACTCGCCAGCCAGGAGGCGGGATAGCGTCCTTCCGGGGCGAGATAGAATATCCATCCCCCTATCATATAGGCGTTGAGGAGATTGAACACCACCCCCATGGCTATGATGGCCAGCGGCATCTTCCCCTTGCCGCGGATGAGGGCGGGGAAAATGAACGAGCGCTGGAAATAATGGAGCAGGAAGAGCGAGACCATGACGGCCGGAGCCGCCTCGGCCCTGCGCGGACTCAGCAGCCAGAGCATGAGCATGGCGAAGAAGACCGGCGCCTCCATGAGCACCCATCCGGGGCGGTTGCCGACGGCGGGCCCCCACCGGCGGTTGTACATCATGCCGTAGCCGGCGGTCAGACGCTGCAATGCGATGAAGACGATGACGGCAAGCACCGACATCGCACCGACAATGCTCCAATAAATCACGGGGTCGAAAATTCGTTCCATTACCATAAGCGGCCTGTCGGCAAGCCGGAGTGGCTTGCTTCGGCTCACAAAAGTAGTAAAAAAGCAAGATACGCACAAAACAAATTGTGCTTTTTCCGACACGATTGTCAAAAACAGAACCCCTATTTGCCCACCTCGGCTATTTTTCGTAACTTTGCAGGATTTAGTAACCACACATGAAAGCCATTAAAGCCATTCCCGACACATACAAGAGCGAATACAGGCAGCTTCTGAGCCTCGGCGCCCCCGTGCTGGTAACGCAGGCGGGCATCATAGTGGTGAGCTTCGCCGACACCATGATGGTCGGCGCGCACTCCACCGACGAGCTGGCCGCCGCCGCTTTCGTCAACTCCCTCTTCGTGGTGGCGACCGTGATGATGATAGGCTTCGCCGCCGGCATGATACCGCTGGTCGGCGCCCTGTTCGGACGCGGCGACAGCCGCGGACTCGGACGCATGCTCCGCGCCGGCCTGCAGGTCAACGTGCTCGTGGCCGCCGTCTTCACCCTGCTCATGGCGGGTCTCTACTTCCACCTCGACAAGTTCGGTCAGCCCGAGGAGATAATGCCGCTCGTGCGCCCCTACTATCTAACCGTGCTCTCGACGCTGCTGCCCATGTCGGTGTTCAACACCTTCCAGCAGACCTCCAACGCCCTCAACTCCACCAAGATGCCGATGTGGATAATACTCGGCGCCAACGTGATGAACATCTGCGGCAACTACGTGCTGATATTCGGCCACTTCGGACTTCCGGAGATGGGACTCACCGGAGCCGGCGTCTCGACGCTCGCGGCCCGCTTATCGGGAGCCGCGGCCATCTCCGTCGTGTTCAGCCGCGGACGCCGCTATGCCCCCTACATGGAGGCCTTCCGCGGAGCCTGCTATCTGCGCAGCGACCGACGCAAGATATGGACCACATCCTATCCCGTCATGATCCAGAACGGCATCGAATGTGCGCTCTGGACGCTCGGAGCCGTGGTGTGCGGATGGTTCGGCAAGATTCAGCTTGCGGCCTATCAGGTGGTCAACACCATGTCGCAGCTCGGCTTCATGACCTACATCAGCTTCGGAGTGGCCACCTCGATACGCGTGGCCAACTTCATGGGTGTCGGCAACTATGCGGGCATCCGCCGCAGCGCCTCGGCCGGTCTCCACATCACCCTGCTGCTGGCCACCCTCGCCTCGGCCATCTTCATCTTCTTCGGCAAGGGAATCATCGGCCTCTTCACGCCCGACACGCTCGTGATAGCCGTGGCCCACACGCTGATAGTGCCGCTGGTGCTCTACCAGTATGGCGACGCCGTGCAGCTCACCTACGCCAACGCCCTGCGCGGCACCGGCTTCGTGCAGCCGCTGCTGTGGGTGGCGATAGCGGCCTATATCGTCGTCGGCGTGCCCTCGATGCTCTTCCTGGCCGACACGCTCGGCCTTGAGGGAGTACGCGTCTACTATAGTTTCTCGGCCGCCCTGATAGTGGCCTCGGTGCTCCTCTGGCTGTCGTTCAGGCGTGCCGTGGCGCGCAGCGAAAGCCTCCGCGAAGGGTAAAGCCGAGCCGGCCGTTTCAGAAACATCTGACTTGCAGCAGATTCCACGATTTATCGACAGTTTAAGACACTTTAAGATAAAAAATTGTGAAATCTCGCCAAAAAATTGTTACTTTGCACCCCGAAATCACGCGGCAAGCGAAAGCAACCGCCGCCTCAACATATAGAAATGGGTAAAATAATTGCAATCGCCAACCAAAAGGGTGGAGTCGGAAAGACGACAACTGCCTTCAACCTGGGCTCATGTCTGGCTCTTGAAGGGAAGAAAGTGCTCCTCGTCGACGCCGACCCGCAGGCCAACGCCACCTCGGGCATGGGTCTTGATCCGCGCGGCGACCAACCGTCGATATATGAATGTCTCGTAGACGGTTACCCTGCCGACGCCTCCGTGCAGCACACCTGCATCGAGGGTCTCGACATGATCACCTCCCGAATCGACCTGGTGGGCGCCGAACTGGAGCTCACCAACCGCCGCGACCGCGAGCGTGCCCTGACGGCAGTGCTCGCCCCGGTGCGCGACGCCTACGACTACATACTCATCGACTGCTCTCCCTCGCTCGGAATAATCACCGTCAACGCCCTGACGGCCGCCGACTCGGTGATAATACCCGTGCAGTCGGAGTATTTCGCACTCGAAGGAATCTCCCAGCTGCTCAACACCATAAGAATAATCAAAAACCGCCTCAAGCCCTCGCTCGAAATCGAAGGATTCCTGCTGACGATGTACGACGCACGCCTGCGTCTGGCCAACCGCATCTACGAGGAGCTCACAGGCCATTTCGGCGACATGGTGTTCTCGACGGTGATTCCGCGCAACATCAAGCTCTCCGAATCGCCGAGCCACGGTCTCCCCGTAATCCTCTACGACCCCGACTCGCGCGGCTCGATAGCCTACACCCAGCTCGCCCGCGAACTGATAGCCCAGAACAGGCGCAAGTCGGCTCCGACGGCCAAATGACACCAACGTATGCGGGGTGCATAACCCCCGACTTACACCCTGACACTGACTGACATGAACATACGACGCAACGCCCTGGGCCGCGGACTCGACTCGCTCATCCCCATGGGCGACGTGCAGACCGACGGATCTTCGGCCATCAACGAAATAGAGGTTTCGCTCATACACCCCAACCCCGACCAGCCCCGCTCGAACTTCGACGCCGAGGCCCTCGAGGAGCTCGCGGCATCAATCCGCGAGCTGGGCGTCATACAGCCCCTCTCGCTCCGCACCACCCCCGACGGCACCTACCAGATAATAGCCGGCGAACGCCGCTGGCGGGCCGCGCGAATGGCCGGGCTCATCACCGTGCCAGCCTACGTGCGCACGGCAAGCGACTCGGAGGTTACCGAAATGGCGCTCATCGAGAACATTCAGCGCGAAGACCTCAACGCCATCGAGGTGGCCCTCGCCTTCCGGAAACTCATCGACACCTACAACCTCACCCAGGACCGCCTGTCGGAACGCCTCGGAAAGAAACGCGCCACTATCGCCAACCACCTCCGCCTGCTCAAGCTCCCCGCCGAGATACAGCTCGGACTGCGCGACCGCAAGATAGACATGGGTCACGCACGCGCCCTCCTGGCCATCGACGACACCAAGATGCGCCTCAAAATCTACAACCGCATCCTCGAGCAGGGTCTCAGCGTGCGCCGCGTGGAGCAGCTGGCCCAGCAGATTGCCAAAGGGGAGACCGAAAAGGAACCGAAAGCCTCGGCCTCGACCGGCAACGACGCCTTCCAGCGTCAGCTCTCCAACTATTTCCCCACCCCGGTGAAATTCTCGCGCAA
The DNA here is from genome assembly GCA_945873625.1 of uncultured Porphyromonadaceae bacterium. Lineage (GTDB taxonomy): Bacteria > Bacteroidota > Bacteroidia > Bacteroidales > Muribaculaceae > Lepagella. The sequence goes on from CAMCDS010000004.1 coordinate 29,862, forward strand.
CGCCTCGGGCAAAGGCTCGATCACACTCCGGTTTGACAACGACGACCAGCTGCAACGCCTCGTGGAGCTCTTCGAGCGTCTGAAATGAGACATCCATAAGCCGACAAATGACAGAAAAGCGACATACCTCAGCCCGCTCCTCACGCCCCGACCGCCTGACCGCCATCCTGATAGTCGGGCTCGCGCTGCTGATGCTCCTCCCGCCCGAGGCGCTTCAGGCCGCCGTGGCCGCCTCCCGCTCCCTGCCCGAGCGGAGCGCGACGCCCATGTCCGCGCCGATGCAGATGCCGCAGGAGCCCGCAGCCGAGATGCCGCTCTCTCCCGACTCAACCGCCTACGCCGACGCCGAGCTGCTCGTGCGCGAGGAGGCTCCAGTCGACACCACGAAGACCATAGTCGCCGACCCGAACTCTCCTTACGGACTCGACGGCAAGATAAAGTTCAACCCCAGTCCGGAGCGTGCCGTATGGATGTCGGCCCTCTTCCCCGGACTCGGACAGATCTACAACCGCCGCTACTGGAAACTCCCGATCATAGTCGGCGGATTCATGGGCCTCGGCTACGCCACGTCGTGGAACAACTCGCAGCTCCAGGACTACGTGCAGGGCTACCGCGACCTGCTCGACAACGACCCGAGCACCCGCTCCTACATGAATTTCTTTCCCCCAAATACCGACGAGAGCTCGCTCGACAAGAGCTGGCTCCAGTCTACCCTGCGCAGCCGGCGCAACTTCTACCGGCGCAACCGCGACCTCTGCATCATCTGCATCGTCGCCCTCTATCTCCTCTGCATGGTCGACGCATACGTCGACGCTTCGATGGCCCACTTCGACATCTCGCCCGACCTCTCGATGGATGTCGCCCCGGCGATGATAGTCTCCCCCTCCTCCCGGCGCCCCGCGCTCGGGCTGAACTGGGCCTTTACCTTCTAAACCGCCTCACACCATGACGTTAAAATCAGTACTCACAACATCCCTCGCCGCAATGGCGCTTCTGGCCTCGGCGGCGCCGCAGTCGAAGAAAGGGAACGTGCTCGACATCAAGGAGAGCATCACCGACAGTGAAATAGTATTCCCCGAAAGCTTCGAAACCGACACCCGAAAGCTGCTCGAAAGCTGGTATATGAAGAACTATACGGCCACCGACGACCGCTATCTCGGCTCAGACGTCAAGACCTCCGACGACGAGATTCGCGAACGCCTGGCCAAGCTGCCTACCGTCATCGAGATGCCCTTCAACAGCGTGGTGCGCTCCTACATCGACCGATATACGCAGCAGGGACGCGCGCAGGTGGCCGCGATGCTCGGACTCTCGCTCTACTATATGCCCATCTTCGAGCAGGCACTCGAAGAGGCCGGTCTGCCCCTCGAACTCAAATACCTGCCGGTGGTGGAGTCGGCCCTCAACCCCAACGCCATATCGCGCCACGGAGCCACGGGCCTCTGGCAGTTCATGCTCGCCACAGGCAAGGGGCTCGACATGGAAATCAACTCGCTCGTCGACGAGAGGCGCGACCCCTACGTGTCGTCGAGAAAAGCCGCACGCTACCTCAAGGACCTCCATTCGAGCTACGGCGACTGGAACCTCGCCATCGCAGCCTACAACTGCGGACCGGGCGCCGTCAACAAGGCAATACGCCGCGCAGGCGACGGGAAGCAAGACTTCTGGTCGATCTACGAATACCTCTCACCCGAGACCCGCGGATATGTGCCGGCCTTCATCGCAGCCAACTACGTGATGAACTATTATCCCAAACACGGCATCAATCCCGTGCTCCCCACCAAGCCGCTCGTTACCGACACGGTGGGAATCATCGACCGCATACACTTCAACCAGATATCGAGCGTGCTCGACATCCCCGTCGACGAGCTCCGTCTGCTCAACCCGCAGTTCCGCGCCGACATCATCCCCGGCTCGGTCGAAAAGCCCTATATGCTTATCCTCCCCTCGCAGCAGGTGCACGCCTATATCGTGAGCGAAGACCAGATAAAGGGCTTCGAGGCTGAGAAATACGCACGCCGCGAGACCGTAGAGCCGGGCGACCTCCCCTCAGAGGCCGTAACGGCCGCTTCGGAACTGACGGCCACTCCCGCCGCCGACCTGCTCACTGCCGCCGACAACGCTCCCGCCGAGGAGACACTCTCGGCCGCACGCGCGGAGAGCCGTCCCGGTTCGGCAGCGCGCGGACGCTCCACGGTGCATAAGGTGGCCCCGGGCGAGACCCTCGCCTCGATAGCCGGCAAATACGGCGTGGCGGCTGCCGACATAAAGCGCTGGAACAACCTGCGCCGCAACTCGCTCAGGGTAGGGCAGAAGCTCCGCATCACAGGCACCGACAACGAGCCGGCCGAGGAGATGGCGGCCCGCACCCCCGTCCACCGCTCGGAACGCGCCGCCGCTCCCGAACGCACGAAGTCGAAGAAAACCAAAGCCGCTAAGAAGCAGGAGGCCAAACCTACCTCCCACACCATCAAAAACGGCGAGAACCTGACCGTAATCGCCAAGAAATACGGCGTCAGCGTAGATGATCTGCGCAAAGCCAACGGCATGAAGGGGGACGACCTCCGCGCCGGAAAATCGATAAAGATTCCATCGAAGGCCTCCAAGGGTTCGAAGAAATCTAAAAAGAAAGGCTCTTCAAAGAAAGGAAAGAAGAGAAGAAGATAATCCTGACCGACACAGATGAAACCTCTTATACTGATCAGCAACGACGACGGCATCGAGGCCGCCGGAGTGCGCCGCCTCGTGGAATGGCTGTCGCCGATGGCCGACATAGTATGCGTGTGCCCCGACGGGCCGCGCTCGGCACAGTCGATGGCAATCACCGTCAACACGCCGCTGCGCGCCGAGCGGCTCCCCGACCTGCACGGAGCGCAAATGTTCAAAGTGAACGGCACCCCCGTGGATTGCATCAAGCTCTCGATGCACCGTCTCCTTGACCGCCGCCCCGACATGATAGTGGCCGGCATCAACCACGGCTCAAACGCCGCCGTCAACGTGGTCTACTCCGGCACTATGGGCGCCACCATGGAGGGATGCATCTTCGGCATCCCGTCGGTCGGCTTCTCACTCTGCGACCACGACCCGAACGCCGATTTCAGCCACTGCCGCGAATGGATCGAGAAGATTACGGCCGCCACCCTCGCCAACGGCCTCCCCGAGGGGGTATGTCTCAACGTCAACTTCCCCAAGGAGCCGGCCATGCCGTCGCAGATGCGTGTGGTGAGGGCCGCCCGAGGGAAATGGAGCGACGAGTTCAAGGAATACATCGACCCGCACGGACGCCCCTTCTACTGGCTGCAGGGACGTTTCCTCAATGAGGAGCCGGAAGCGAAAGACACCGACGAATGGTGTCTGGCCCACGGCATCGTGTCGGTGGTGCCGACAATGGTCGACCGCACCTCGCCCGACGCCCCGTCGCTGCGCTGGCTCCGCTCCCTCAGCTGACACTGACGATGACAGCGAGCGACACGCTTACCCGTACCACTCCCTTGTCAGGCCGCGACAACGCTGTTGCCGCGTGCCGTCGCGTCATGGCCTCCCGTCTCGGCGCCCTCGCGGTGCTGGTCGCCTCGCTCATAGTCTATATCCTCACGGTCGAGCCCACCGCCTCCTACTGGGACTGCCCGGAATACATACTCGTGGCCGACGGGATGCAGGTGGGGCATCCGCCGGGCAACCCGGTGTGGATGCTAATGGCCAAGACGGCCACCCTCTTCGCCCCCTCGCCCGAAAAGACGGCACTGGCAATCAATCTCACCAGCGGACTCTTCACCGCCCTTGCGGCCATGCTGCTCTATCTCACCGCCATGCGGCTGCTGAGGCCGGCACGCGGGAGCGAGAGCCGGATGGCCTTTGCGGCCCGCCTCGTCGGGTCGGCCGCCGGGGCATGGATGTTCGCATGGTGCGACACGGCATGGTTCTCGGCCGTCGAGGCCGAGGTCTACGCCTCCTCAATATTCTGCACGGCCCTGTGCGTATGGCTCGCGCTTAAATGGAGCGACCATGCCTTCACGGCGCGGGGCGACCGGCTGCTGATTCTCATAGCCTACATCACGGGGCTTTCAATCGGAGTGCATCAGCTCAACCTCCTCTGCCTCCCTACTCTCGCCCTCGTCTATGCCTTCCGCCGCTATCCCGGCGGAGCCGGGTTTCCGCGCTGCGCTGCGGCCTGCATCGTCTCGCTTGTGGCCATCGGGCTGATTCTCTACGGTCTCATGCCCGGAAGCATCGACGTGGCCGCGCTCTTCGAGCTTACGGCGGTCAATGCGTTCCGGCTGCCGTTCCATTCCGGCGTGATAGTCTACGCCGCCGCCACCCTCCTTGCCTTCATCTCCGCCATAGCCCTGCTGCGGCGGGGCGCCGACGGCGCCGCTTCGGCGGTCTTCGCTCTCGCCGTATGGCTCACCGGCATCTTCAGTTTCTGCGGAGCGGCAGGCTCGGCCGCCCTCGCGATAATAGCCGCCATTGCTTTCCGCCTGTTTCCGATACTGCGCCGGCACATGTCGCTCACGGTGTGGTGCCTCGGCATGCTGTGGCTCGGATTCACGAGCTACGGGGTGATACTGATACGCGGAGCCGCCGAACCTCCGATCAACGAAGGAGCCCCGACCGACATCTTCGCCCTGAAATCGTACCTCGGCCGCGAGCAATACGGGTCGAAACCGCTGCTGCGCGGACCGGCCGCCTTCTCACATCCGCTGAAACGTGAACGTGCCTCGTTCGACGGCAAGGAGTATCACGCCTCCTACAATGAGACATGGAGCGAGGCCCGTGCCCCGAAATTCAGGCGGGCTCTTGCCGGGGCCTCGCTGCTGAGGGCGCAGTCGACGCTCGACTCGGCTGAAATCAAGGGTAACGAGGAGGCACTCGCCCGCGCCGCCGAAGGACACGACGCCTACGTGGCCGCCGACGCAAGGAAGCGTTACCGCCACGCGCCGGAGCTGAATATGTGGCTGCCGAGAATCACGGCCTCCGACCTCTCGGAGATTTCCGACTACACCCCCTGGTGCGGCATCACTCCCGCCGACCTCGACAGCGTGCGGGCCTCGACAGCCGTCGACTCGGCCGGCAACGCCGTAGGCCGGCTCCTCCCCGACGGCTCGCGCGAGAAGGAATGGAAGAAGCGCCCCACTTATCTCCAGAACATCAGATACATGCTTCAGTATCAGATAGGATATATGTATATGCGCTATCTGATGTGGAACTTCTCGGGCAGGCAGAACGACCGCCACTCCACCGGACAGGCCAACGACGGCAATTTCATAACCGGAATACCGGCGGTCGACGACGCCATGCTCGGACGGCAAGACACCATGCCCCGCCGCCTCGGACGCGACAACCCCGGCCGTCATGAGTTTTACCTCATCCCCTTCCTCCTCTGCCTCGCCGGGCTCGGCTTCCAGCTTGCCGGAGGGCGACGGAGCCGCCGCGCGGCCGCCATTATAGGTTCCCTCTTCGTGATGACAGGAGTGGTGATAGTGATTTACGTTAACCAGGCCCCGGGTGAACCGCGCGAACGCGACTACTCCTACATCGGCTCGTTCTACGCCTTTGCCCTATGGGGTGCGGCCGGAGCCGCCGCGCTCATACGCCTCGCCGCCGGCAAGGGCGACTCACGCCTGCGCCGCGCCTCCGGGTGGTGCGCCGCCCTGCTCGCGCTTGCCGTTCCGGCATGGATGTGCGCCTCCAACCTCAAGGACCACGACCGGTCGGGACGCCGCATCACCTCCGACCTTGCCTTCGACGCCCTCGCCTTCCTTGAGCGCGACGCCATCCTGTTTGTGAACGGCGACAACTACACGTTCCCTGCGTGGTACATCCGCGAGGTGGAGCGCGCGCGCCCCGACGTAAGGGTCGTCAACATCGCCTACCTCGGCTCCACGAGCTATGTGGAGCGGCTGCTCCTCCCCGACCGGGAATCGGCGCCGCTTCCGATGACGGCCACGCGGGCCGACCTTGCCTACGACAACGTGCTCATTTCGCTCTACGGCGCACGCGAAGGCTCGCCGCGCACACGCAAGGCAACCGAAGCCCTCAGAGACCTATATGCCCGGAAAGGGGCTTCTACACCCCGTCTCGACGCCGACACGCTCCTGATAGGACCGTCCGGCGGCCCTGCTCTGGCGCTGAAGGCCGTAGCCTCGGGCAAGCGGTTCCTCTCGCTCGGTCAGCTCGCGATGCTCGACATCGTGGCCACCAACGCCGTCTCCCCCCGGCCGCGACCCGTCTACTGGATAAATCCCCTCAGACCCAACCATTTCGCCGGTCTCTATAACTATACGCTCGATCAGGGCACGGCACGCCGCTACACAGGAACGGAGCAACGTGCCGACTCGCTCGACAGCAGCCGCTTCTTCAGGATGCTGACCTCCGACGGCGAGGGAGGGATGCCACGCTTCCGCTTCGGCAATGCCAAGGGGTGCTATGTCGATCCGACGAGCGCCAACAACCTCGGCACGCTCCGCCATTCGATGATACTCCTCGCGCGTCAGCTCCTGGGCGAGGGACGCACGGCCGACGCCCTGCGCATAGCCCGGCTCACGGAGACGGAGATACCGGACTCCACCTTTGAATATCACGTGTTCACCTCCCACTACCGCATCTATTCCGAAGCCACCGAGCTGGCACGCATCTACCTGAGCGCAGGCGAAAAGTCCGGCCGCGACGACCTGCGCCGCCACGGCTTCCGGTTGCTGCGCAAGGAGATAGAGCGTCTGGCCTCATGGCGGCGCTATGTTGGCTCGCTTCCGGCATGGCGGCGCGGAGTGCTCTCGTCGCGTCCGGGGCTTGAAAGCGCACAGCTCTACGCCCCCGTGAAACTGTGGCTCGAGGCAGGCGGCAGCCGCGACTCGCTGCTGGCCATACCGGCCATACGGGGCATAGACCTTGAAAAGGAGTCGGCCAAATGGGAGAAAAACGCCCTGCTGCGAGACATGCTCCACGCCGCCCGCTACCCGATGGCCGACAGCGCGGAGATGAACCTCTACCGCCGCTACCGCGACTGCGGCGGCAAGGCCTCCGACCTCCGTCCCTACCGCGAGTTCGACACCAGCCCCTACCTCTTCCTCCTCCCCGAATAAGAATAACATCGCACACCCCATCATGACGAAGGACCGCATCCGGCATGGACGCGGCCCTTGCTGTGTGGAGAAGGGGAGGTATGTATGGCTGACTGATTTACTTTCGGATGCAGCGGATGCTGTGGCCGAAGAGAAGGTCGTGGCCGGCCTCGTTGCTGACCACCACATTCTTGGCGGCGCCGTTGATGCGGAAGGTCTCGAGAGCGGTCTTCTTGAGCCAGTCGGTGTAGAGCGTCGAGCTCCAGAAGTATGCGTCGGAGAACATGGCCGTGAGGTTGGTGGCCGTCGAATAGTAGCCTGTGGCGACAGCCATGAATCCGTTGAGGTTGATGCCTTCGGTGCCTGTGGACCATGTGCCGGGAGCCGAGTCCTTGAAGTTGGTTGCGAGGATGCCGCCGGCAGTGCGGAGCTTCACGAGGTCGTCGCGGGTAGGCACGGCCCATCCTGCGGGAGCGATACCCTTTTCATTCGTAACGCAATATCCGTTGTAGAGATAGCCTGCTATCTTCACCCAATCGGCCTCGGCGTCGGTGAGGTAAGCGCCGGTGGTGTTGGCCTTCCATTCGTCGGCCTGCGACTCCGAGAAGGCGGTGATTGCCGATCCGTCGGCATACTTGGTGGCGCGGAGGTTCTCGGCCATCCAGTACTGTGTGCCGATCTTGACGATGAGATAAGTGTTGAGTTCGGTGCCGCGGCGGTCGCTTATCACGTCGGGCTGCACGGAGGCGTCTTTCGACTCTGTCCCGGCCGTGAGCGAGAGCTCGCCGTTGTTGATGTAGACGCTTGAGGCGGCAGTCTCACCCTTGGTGCCCGTTACGGTAGCTACGTTGGTCTCGAGGTTCCATTCCACGGTCTCGCCGAGGGTGGTGAGACCCTTCGAGAGGTCGGCGCGTCCGTCTTCGCCACAGAGGTAGACCACGTCGCGCTGCGCCTTGATGGCGTTGATGTATTCACGGCACACCTCGGCCACCTGCTTGCCGTCGACCATCACCTTCTGCACCCATCCGGTGGAGAAATTGGTGGGGATTGCGATAGTGATGTTGTCGCCCTGAGGAGCCTGCCCGGTCGGACGGAAGACGATGTTCTGTATGTCGGAAAGCACATACTCCACGGATTCACCCGTCTTGAGGTTGATAATCATGGAGTTTGATTCCTCCTTCTGGGCGTTGGCCGCGAGGGGGAAGAGGGCGCAGAGGGCGAGAGAAAGGGAAAATATCTTTTTCATGGTAAGAGTCAGCGTATATATTTGATTGTTTTGTCGTTGGCTTTGATGATATAGATTCCGGCGGGGAGTGGCGTCATGTCGGCGGAGAGCGAGCCGACACCGTTGAGCGAGATTACCCGGCGTCCCGTCATGTCGAACACGTCGAGGGTCAGCGGCGCATCGGGCGCGGCATCGACGCGCACGGTGCCACCGGTGGCAGCTACGGTGAGCCCGTCAAGGTCGGCGGTTATGTCTTCAACTCCCGTTACGGTAAGGTCGAAGGTAACTTCCTCGATGTTGTCTGTCGGAAACTCCAGCGGTCTGTCAGGTGTCTTCACTACCATCGTGTTCCCGTCGAAGGTGATTTCGGAGATCTGGGAAATTTCAATCTGGGTCTTTGTTCCCCCTTTCTCCGACACCACGAGTTTGTCTTTGGCCTGCGCCGAGAAGGCGAGAGCGATCGCGGCAGCGGCGAATAGATACTTGGGTGTCATAAGCATTATGTTAATAAAGTGAATAGTACAGAAGTGATTCGGCGGCAAAGTTAGTCAAAAAAAGGTTAAAGACAAACCCGCGTGTCATTTCCGGCACGTTTCTTATCCCAAAGTAACTGCCCTCCCGCCGCCCAAAAGACAAAATCCCCCAATTAATGATTTATCATATTAAATTGCAATACAAGCCACATATTTCATTTTCGTTTGCATTTATTCACATTCCAACCCATCACTCATTCCGTGCGTTTCTATTTAAATTCTTAAACCAAAACAATAAACGACATGACATAATGATACATCCACCTACAATCCCTGTTGCCTCCACAATCTTCCCGGCAGCATCCGACACAAGAAAAGCAAAGCGGCCGGCGGGGGCTTCCGGCTGATGCGCTTGTCGCCGGGGGCGTGCTTCAGCGCGCCCTGACGCCGGCACGGCGGCAGACAAATGTTTGGAGATATGCGGATTTTTCGTTAAATTCGCAACTTATTGGCGGGATGCATCCGCACCGCAATCCCGAGCCGACGCCAACTTTCACTGATTTTAATCTGCAAATGGCTGAATATCCACATTATACCCCCGAAGAGGAAGACAAAATGATTGAAGAAGCCTACGGCGAAGTGCTGCAGGCCTACCTCCAGAGCAACCATCGCAAGAAGGTGGAAATCATCGAAAAGGCTTTCAGGTTTGCCAAGGAGGCCCACAAGGGTGTGCGCCGCCGCAGCGGCGAGCCTTATATCCTCCACCCCATTGCCGTGGCAAAGATCGTGATTTCAGAGCTGGGACTCGGCTCCACCTCAATCTGCGCCGCTTTCCTCCACGATGTGGTGGAAGACACGGAGTATACCCGCGAGGACATCGAGGCCGCCTTCGGACCCAAGATTGCTTCCATAGTGGAGGGGCTGACCAAAATCTCGGGGGGAATATTCGGCGACAAAGCTTCGCTTCAGGCCGAGAACTTCCGCAAGCTGCTCCTCTCGATGTCGACCGACATACGCGTGGTGCTCATCAAGATGGCCGACCGCCTGCACAACATGCGCACCCTCGGCTCAATGCGCCCCGAGAAGCAATACAAGATAGCCGGCGAGACGCTCTACGTCTACGCCCCGCTGGCCCACCGACTCGGCCTCTTCAATATAAAGCAGGAGCTGGAAGACCTCGCCTTCAAATACGAGCATCCGCAGAAGTATGCCGAGATAATGGCCAAGGTGGAGCAAGGGGAGAAGCACCGCGAGGAGATTGTGGAGGAGTTCGTGCGGCCGGTGCGCGAGAAGCTCGACGCGGCCGGATTCAAATATGAGATAAAGGCCCGCGTGAAGAGCGCCTACAGCATCTACAACAAGATGGAGACCAAGCAGGTGCCCTTCGAGGAAATCTACGACGTCTACGCCGTGCGCGTCATATTCGAGAACGACGACGACGCCATGGAGAAGATACGCTGCTGGCAGATCTACACCTTCTTCACCGACGGCCACACCGTGCATCCCGACCGCCTGCGCGACTGGACGAGCACCCCGAAGGCCAACGGATACCGCGCACTCCACCTGACGGCCATGGGCCCCGAAGGGCGCTGGATAGAGGTGCAGATACGTTCGCGGAAGATGGACATTGTGGCCGAGCTGGGCTACGCCGCCCACTGGAAATACAAGACCGGCGTCTACGACGACGACCAGGAGCTCGACAAATGGATGAATACCATCAAGGACATCCTCGCCAACCCCGAGCCCAACGCCGTCGATTTCCTCGACACCATCAAGCTCAACCTCTTCGCCTCGGAAATCTACGTGTTCACACCCAAGGGCGACCTGCAGAGGCTACCGGCCGGCTCCACCGTGCTCGACCTCGCCTTCGCCATCCACACCGAGCTGGGTATACACTGCATAGCGGGCAAAATCAACCACCGCCTCGTGCCCCTCTCATACAAGCTCGACTCGGGCGACCAGGTGGAGATCATCACCTCCGACTCGCAGACGCCGCAGCCGGAATGGATGGAGTTCTGCCACACGGCCAAGGCACAGAACCGCCTGCGCAACATACTGCGCAAAGACCGGAAGGCCCTTGTGGAGCGCGGACGCAAGGTGTATCTCGACTTCATGGACAAGGAGGGCGTCAAACCCACGAAGGAGATAATGCAGAAGATACTCGGCAACTATCATCTGACGTCGGACACCGACTTCTTCGTGATGCTTGCCAACGACGAAATCAACATCTCGGCCAAGAAGCTCAAGGAGTTGGGTAAAAACCGCTCGTCGATAATGGCCAAGATACTGCGCAACCCCTTCGCTTCAAGAAAGGAGGAGGCCGACAGCGTGAAGAAGGAGCCAATCAACCGCAAGGAGGTATATGTGCTTCATCCCGACGACGCCGAACCCAACTACCGGTTCGACACCTGCTGCTCCCCCATCCCGGGCGACGACGTGCTCGGATTCGTCGACGACGACGAGAACGTGGTGCTCCACAAGGTGAGCTGCCCCAACGCCATGAGGCTCAAGAGCGCCTTCGGGTCGCGCCTGGTGGCCACGCGCTGGGGAGGGAAGGCCGAGAAATTCATCGTTACCATCTCGATCGACGGCATCGACCGCAGGGGAATCCTCGAGGAGATAACCAAGACGGTCTCGGACCAGCTCGGCGTCAATATCCGCGGCCTCAACATCGCCGCCCGCCAGGAGCTCTTCCACTGCGACCTCACCGTGCAGACCGACTCCACCGAGACCGTGGAGACGATATGCCGCGAACTCAAGAAAATCAAAGACATAAAGTTTGCCAAGAGAATATCCTGACCGGATATCCCCGAATCGACATCCTGATATGCGTAAACTTAAATTCCTCTCGCGCGACGCCCTCATCCGGCTTGCGCTTCTATTCGGGGCTGTGGCCGCGATGCTTCTGGTCATGCCCCGCACCGACCATCAGTCGTTCTCCTACGAGCTCAACCAGCCCTGGAAATATCCGCTGCTGACGGCCCCGGCCGACATGCCCATACTGCGCGACTCAACCTCGCTGCGCGAGATGCGCGACAGCATCAACACGGCGTTCGTGCCCGTCGTGAGGATGGAGAAAGACGTTGCCACGCTCAATCTTCAGCGCTTCTCCGTGTCGGCAGGCGGCATAAGCCCGGCCGAGAAGCATTTTCTCTCAGCGCGCCTCGCCGAGGTCTACGCCCGGGGAATAGTCGACCCGGGGATGTATACCGGCATCCAGGAGCGTCCGGAGCACACGCTGCGCGTGGCCGGAAACTCCGACGGCGACAACACGGTGCAGACCATCGACGCCTCGGAGATGCTCTCGCCAGCCAAAGCGTTCCAGTATATCGACTCGGCCTACGTGGCATCGGCGGGAGGCAAGGAGGCGCGTCTCGACCAGGACGTGCAGCGCGCGCTCAACATCAGCCTCCATCCCAACGTGGTGCTCGACTCGGCCTTCAACGAGAAGATGCTGGCTCAGGAGCTGATCTCGGTCAACGGCGCCCTCGGCATCATAAAGAAGGGGCAGCGCATAGTGGACCGCGGCGAAATCATCACTCCGCAGATATTCACCAACCTCAATACCTATCAGGAGATAGTGAAGGAGACGCAGGGCGACCGCGAGAAGCGCACCTTCTTCACCATCGGCCAGGGACTATACCTGCTGACCGTGCTCGCGCTGCTCTACATCTACCTGATGTCTTACCGCTCGACGTTCTTCTCCGACGTGCGCAAGATGACGTTTCTGATGACGTTCATCACTCTCTTCGAGGTCTTCGCCGTCATCATGTTCGAGTGTTTCCACAACGGCCTCTACCTCGTCCCCTTCGCCGCCGTGCCGGTGATAATAATGGTGTTTTTCGACTCACGCACGGCCATCTTCTCGCTGCTGGCCTGCGTGATGGCCACAGCGATGGTGGCCACGTTCCAGTTTGAGTTCATCTTCTACGAGCTCATGGCCGGCATCTCAGCCACGCTCAGCATCCGCCAGCTCAGCAAACGCTCGCAGCTGCTGCGCACGGGCGTCATCACCTTCTTCGTCTATTCGCTCTGCTATTTCTCGATACTGCTCATCAACGAGGGCGACCTTCACAACTTCCAGTGGCGCGTGATCGGAGCCTTCGGCATCAACTCCATCATCCTCTCCTTCGCCTATATCCTCATCGTCATCATCGAGAAGACCTTTGGCTTCACCTCGACGGTAACGCTCGTGGAGCTGAGCGACATCAACAACAAGCTGCTGCGCCGCCTGGCCGAAGAGGCGCCGGGCACCTTCCAGCATTCGATGCAGGTGTCGACGCTCGGAGCCGAGGCGGCAAGGGCCATCGGCGCCAACACGCAGCTCGTGCGCACCGGTGCCCTCTACCACGACATCGGCAAGCTCGAAAGCCCCATCTTCTTCACCGAGAACCAGCATGGCGTCAACCCCCACGCCGGGCTCGACCCGGCCACCAGCGCCCGCAAGATAATCTCCCACGTAACCTACGGCCTGCAGCTCGCGCAGAAGGAGAAGCTCCCGGCCGTAATCCGCGACTTCATCGCCGAGCACCACGGCAAGGGCATCACCCGCTATTTCTACAACACGGCGGTCAACGAAAACGGCGGCAAGCCGGTCGACAAGGAGAAGTTCACCTATCCCGGACCGAATCCGCGCACCAGGGAGACCACCATCCTCATGATGGCCGACGCCGTGGAAGCCGCCTCGCGAAGCCTGAAAGACTATTCGCCGCAGTCGGTCGACGAGCTGGTGGACCGCATCATCAACTCGCAGGAGGCCGACGGTCTCTACCGCGACTCGCCCATCTCGTTCAAAGACATAGAGACAGTGAAGCAGACGTTCAAAAACCGCCTGGGCACCATCTACCACGGACGCGTGGCCTATCCCGAACTGAAAAAGGCCGAGACCACGGCCGAGGCCAAGTAAACGATTTTTAACGCGGGATTCCAATATTTTCATCGTTCCCGGCGTTAAAACTATGCAGGGCGACCTCTCCGCGCCCCCGGTTCCGTACCCTTGCGGTCGGAAGCCGCAGTTCTTCCAAACCACGCCACTGCTATGATCTTTATAATACTAAGCATAATCCTCTGGCTCGCCTCGGTGGTCTGTCTCTACCGCAAGCAGGTGCTTGCGCCGGGACTCTCTTTCCTGGCCCTGCTCTCGATGAGCTTCGCCTCCTCGGGCGGGATGCCGCTCCTCCCCATCTCGCCCGCCATGATGTGGGGATGGCTGGCCATCACCATCGTGGTGATGGTGGCAGTGATTCTGCAGCCCATCAACGTCAGGGACGACACCCTCGGAGCCGGCTACATGCTCTGCGGAGGAATCACCGGCCTGGCTGTCGGCCTGCTCGGCTTCACGGTCAGCAACAGCATCCGCATCCTCTACGGAATCATGGTGGTGGCTGTGGCCGCCGGAGTCTTCTTCGGCTATCTCCTCTACACCCGCACCCCCAACGGACGCCCCTTCGCGACCGGCTCCACGCGCTTCACGCGCTATCTGCTGGCCAAAGGATTCCCGACGGCGATCACCGTAATGCAGATGGGCGTGGCCCTGGTGCTCACAGTGGCCCTCTACAGGCTGCTGCAATGACCTCCCTCCCCTTCACGATTCAACCTTACATACCATACCCCCGACTTATGAACCGCTTATTCGTCAGCATACTTCTCATCCTCGCCTCACTCTCATCTCTCGCGCCCTGCGCCGGCGCGCAGCAGCGCCGCGACATTACCGCCGCCGAACGGGCCGCGCAGGCCAAGGCGGCCGAAAACAAACGCAAGATAAAGGTGGAGAAGCCCGACCTCGAGAAAATCAAGGCCGAGACCCTGAACCCCAAAAGCAAATACTACTATCCGAAGCTACTGCGGCAGTACTGGCGCAACGACACGACGATGACCAACGACGAATACCGCCATCTTTACCTCGGATACATGTTTCAGGAAGACTACGACCCTTACCGCACGTCGCCCTATTCGGGCGTAACCGACGCGCTGAGGAGAAAGGCGAAACACACCAAGGAGGAAATCGACACCATACGCAAATATGCCGAGCTGTCGCTCCACGACAACCCCTTCGACCTGCGACAGATGTCGTTTCTGGTCCACGTGCTCAAGGAGAAGGAGAAGAACATGAGCGCCAAGATATGGGAATACCGTCTGGAACACCTGCTCGGAGCAATCAAGAGCACCGGCACGGGCGAAGACACCGACAACGCCTGGTACGTTATCTATCCGGCGCATGAATACGACATGGTGCAGCTTCTCGGTTACGAGGCCACCGACGTGAAGTTCATCGACCCGGGATTCGACTATCTCTCGGTGAGCGCCGAGCCCGAAACGGCCAAACGCCTGCGCGACAAGGTGGCCAAGGGGTTCTACTTCGACGTTACCATCCCCGGCGAGCAGTATGAGCTCAAGCATCCCGACGGCGACGTCGAGGCTGTGGAGGAGGCAGTGGAGACCGACGTCATACCCGCCGGCGAAGAGATCGACCCCGACGACATACCGGCCGAATGACCCCGCCGGCCGGCAGCCGACTTAAGAGTATGTTTGAATTTAACACGAATTGCTTTGAACATACTCTAAGAAATCAAAAACACACTCATCAACATATCTATATGGAAAAGAAAGAGAAAGTAGGTCCCGGCATGTTCGTGGCCTATTCCTATAAGCTTTACAACGCCGCCGACTCGACCCTCCTCTTCGAGGCCAAGGCCGATGCGCCCGACGTGATGGTCTACGGTGTGAGCCAGGAGATAGTGCCCGGACTCATAGCCGCTATCAAAGACCTCGGCGAAGGCGACAAGTTCGACGTTACCCTTCCCCCCGCCGCCGCTTTCGGCGAGCGCTTCGAGGAAAACGTGGTTAGCCTCGAAAAAGAGACTTTCGAGCGCGACGGCGAGCTCGCCGAAGAGGTGAAGCCGGGCGCCGAGCTGCCGATGATGACCGCCGAAGGCTACCGCATACTCGGCCGCGTGCTCGAAATCGGCGACACTCACGTGAAGATGGACTTCAACCATCCCTTTGCCGGGATGACAGTCCGCTTCGACGGACGCATCGAGCAGGTGCGCGAGGCCACTCCCGAAGAAATCAAGCCCACCCACGGCTGCGGCGGCTGCGGTGGCGGTTGCGGCGAGGGAAGCTGCGGCGACAACGGATGTGGCGGAGGCTGCGGCGAAGGAAGCTGCTGCAAGTGAACCGCTTGAAGCAGAGTGCCCGCGTCAGCATCGACCAACCGATTTAAGGCTCATGAACATGAGCCTTAATTTTTTACCCTCAGCGTTAACAAACATTGGGGGACGACGTCTTAGAGTATGTTTGAGTTAATTAATGTTTTAGACTTAATCTTTAATCAGACGCAAGGCGTTTTTACAGAAATGTCAGGCTCTCCGGCTATGGGAGCCTTTAATTCAAGAAGCCATGCATAAGAAGTCGGTAACAGCATTTCTGGTTCTCAGCGCCCTGATTGCGGCTGCGGCACTCGCTTATTTCGTGATGTTGGAGACGGGAAGCGTTCGCGTAACCCGCGAGCTCGACAACGGCTCGGTCTATTCCGGCTACTGGCGATGGGGCGAACCTTACGGAAAGGGATTTCTGGCCACGCCCAACGGCCGCCTCTACGACGGCAAATGGGATGACAACGGTGTGCTCACCCACGGAGTGATGATAACGCGCCATTACACTTATTCCGGCGCCCTGAAGGATTATCTGCCCGACGGATTCGGCGAATGTCGCTATAAGAACGGAAACGTATACTACGGCGACTTCTCGAAAGGGGTGAAGAACGGAATCGGACGCCTCGACTATGCCAACGACAAGATGGAGTTCGGACGCTGGGACAACGGCAAACTCGTCTATCCCAAGGGGCAGAAATACCGTCCGGGTCAGCATATCTACGGCATGGACGTCTCCAACCATCAGAAAGACATAGAGTGGGAAGACCTGGTGCTCTATGCCGACGCCAACGGCAAGGTAACCGGCAACCTGAAGAGTTCGCCCTACCTGCAGCCTGTGCTATTCGTGCTTATAAAATCGACCGAGGGAGTTGACTTCCGTGCCCATACGTTCGAGCGCAACTTCGCCGAGGCTCGTCGTTGCGGCGTGGTGCGCGGCGCCTACCACTTCCTGCGCCTATCAGACATCGACGGCCAAATAAAGAATTTCATCAAGAACACTCCGCTGCTGCCGGGCGACCTTCCGCCGGTGCTCGACATGGAGCTTGACAACCGCGTGATGGCACGCGAGACGGCAAAGGCCGTGGAGTATGCACACAAATGGCTTGATGCCATGGAGAAACACTATGGCGTCCGACCGATGCTCTACACCTACGACAGCTACTACAACTCCTACCTCAAAGGGAAAGGGTTTGAGAAATACGATTTCTTCATAGCCCGCTACAACCCCGAGACAATGCCGCGCGTGCCGCATCTTGAAATCTGGCAGTATTCGGAGAAGGGTAACGTAGGCGGTATCAACGCCCCGACCGACCTCGACATCTTCATGGGCGACTATGCCGAATTTACGAAATACGTGGCCGAGAAGGGGATACAGCCGTAAGTCCCCGGACATCCGGGGAGATGCGTCAGCCCCTCACGTAGTGGGGCATGTCGGCGGGGAGGATTATTGAGAACTCCACGAGTCCGGCAATGCGTCCCTCCGCGTCGCGCCAGGGAGTCTGATGGATGAGCTTGCGCAGTCCGTTTTTCTCAATCGTATATGAGTTGGAGGTTCCTTCGCTCAGCATCTCTCTGATTTTGGCCTGAGCGTGGGCGGGGTGATACTGCATGAGGTCGTGTCCGATGATGTCGCCGTGGCGGGCAAACGTCTCGCGCGAACGGCGGTTCATGTAGAGTATCTTGCAGTCGGCGTCGCAGATAGTTACGGCGCAGTCGATGTCTTCGGCCCAGTTGAAATTCATGGCTGTGGAAATTGATTATGAAGGTCTTGAATTATATCGGGGTATAAGCACACCCCCTTAAACGAGGCTGACGCCTTCCCCCTTGCGGGAGAAAGCGTCAGTGTGATTTTTTGATTTGCTTCGTTGGGGTCGCAAATTATTTTGCGGGAGTCTCAGCGGGAACCTCTTCTACGGCAGCCTCAGCGGCGATAGTAGTGTCAACAGTGCCGTTGGCGGAGTCAGTGTCAACTACCTCGGCTACTTCCTCAGTGAGCATAGTGTCCATAGCCATAGTGTCAGTGTCAGTAGCCTCGGCATTCTTGTTGCCGCAGGATACGAGAGCTACAGTTGCGAGAACTGCGAGCGAAAGAACAATCTTCTTCATAGTCGTTTTTGTGAGTATAAAATAATAAAACAATGTTTTCTTTGCTATCAAAAACGCTGCAAAGTTAGGGCGAAAATTCCTATCCACCAAAAATTTCAGCAACAAAATTATCAAAAATTTAACAATGCGCTGATTTACTGAATTTTAAAATTCAGACATTTCTTCCGTTACGTCGCGCTATAAATGCGGAGCCGGGAGGCGATGACCTTGTCATCGCCTCCCGGCTAATACTTTGCGTAAGTCTGGGGTCGACTTATTTTGCAGTGTCAGCCTTAACTTCTGCTTCGGCCTCGGCCATAGCGGCGTCGATCTTGGCGGTGTCAGCCGAGTCAGCCTTGATAGTGTCCTCGAGCATTTCTACAGTCGAGTCGATAGCCATTGTGTCGGTGTCGGCAGTTTCAGCGTTCTTGCTGCCGCAAGAAACGAGAGCTACAGTGGCGAGCACTGCGAGAGAAAGAACAATCTTCTTCATTTTCGTTTGAATGTAAATAATAAAACAATTTATCTGCTATCAAAAACGGAGCAAAGTTAGGTCATATTTTCCGATAATACCATATTTTTTGCATCTTTTTTGACCCTTATACCCGATTTTTAACTTTAAGCCCGATATTTCACCCCCGTATTTAACTATATTTAACCCGCGCATTAGTGTTCTATCCACAAATCAGCCGGACTGGCGGACGCGGCACGCCCGAAAACGAGAGGGAGGGTGCGACCGGCCTTTCAGCCTGACGCACCCTCCCGGGTATCGGTATGCGGGATGCCCTCACTGAGCGGAGGACACCGGCGTTTCATTTACTGAGCCTTGCCTTCGGAACCGAGCACGTTGACGATCTTGTGCTTGTAGAGCTTCTCCATCTCGTCGCGGGCGGGGCCGAGATACTTGCGGGGGTCGAACACCTCGGGGTGGTCGTGAAGCTCCTTGCGGATGGCGGCAGTCATGGCCAGACGAGAGTCGGAGTCGATGTTGATCTTGCAGACGTCCATCTTGGCGGCCTTGCGCAGCTCGTCTTCGGGGATACCGATGGCGTCGGGCAAGTTGCCTCCGTATTCGTCAATCATCTTCACATACTCCTGGGGCACGGACGAAGAGCCGTGGAGCACGATGGGGAAGTCGGGCAGCTTGGCCTCGACAGCCTCAAGCACGTTGAAGGCCAGCGGCGGCGGAACGAGCAGACCGGTCTTGGGGTCGCGAGTGCACTGCTCGGGAGTGAACTTGTAGGCGCCGTGGCTGGTGCCGATCGAGATGGCGAGGGAGTCGACACCTGTGCGGGTAACGAAGTCGATCACCTCTTCGGGGTCGGTGTAGGTGTGGTGGTCAGCGCTCACCTCGTCTTCCACGCCGGCGAGGACGCCGAGCTCACCCTCGACGGTAACATCGTATTTGTGGGCGTATTCCACCACCTTCTTGGTGAGGGCCACGTTCTCCTCGTAGGGGAGATGGCTGCCGTCGATCATCACCGACGAGAAGCCGTTGTCTACACAGTCCTTGCAGAGCTCGAAAGAGTCGCCGTGGTCGAGGTGAAGCACAATCTGGGGGTGTTCCCAGCCGAGCGACTTTGCATATTCTACGGCACCCTGAGCCATGTAGCGGAGCAGGATGGGGTTGGCATAGTTGCGGGCACCCTTCGACACCTGAAGGATGACGGGCGACTTGGTCTCGGCCGCAGCCTTGATGATGGCCTGCAGCTGTTCCATGTTGTTGAAATTGAATGCCGGGATGGCATAGCCTCCGTGGACAGCCTTGGCAAACATCTCGCGGGAGTTGACAAGACCCAGGGATTTGTAATCTACCATAATACTATTATTTGGATTGATGAATTTCTTTATTGTCTGGGTTATTTGTGTATCAAAAGCAGCCGTCGGCCGCCAGGCCTTCGCCGGAGCTGCCCGGGCGCTTTCGGATTAATAAATGCAAAAATAGCAATTATTCCTCATCCGGCCAAATTCCCGGGCGATTATTTCTCGGTGTCGCCCGATTCCGTGCCGGCCGAGGGTGCGGGCGCAGACGTTCCGGTGCTGGCCGGATGCGAGAAATCGCGCTTCAGCTCGGCGTGGAAACGCTGCTCCTGCATCTCCTTGCGGTCGTTGTATTCCTTCACCTTCGAGGTTACGAACACCGTGAAGAGCGGCAGCATCATCATTCCCAGCACCGGAAGAATCACGCTCAGCACCTTCCCTATCACCGTTACGGCGTTGATGTACGACCCTACGGTCGAGCAGTCCATACAGGCCCAGTAGAGCGCGTCCCAATAGCTGTTGATGCTCGAATTCACGTCTTTCTCCTCGAAATAGAAGATAAGCGACATGAAGTAGACCAGGCTTATCAGCAGCACTGCATATTGGGTCAACAACGAAAATGCCCGGTTGGTTGAGATGTAGCCGATCACGAGCATGAACGTGTAGGCGCCGCGTATGAGCGGGATAAACCGTATGTAGTAGAGCGCCTGAGTGCTGAACTGGATGTCGAACTGATTGATTATGTTGAGATAAGGAATCGAAATCAGCAGAAAGAACCAGCGTCGCGCCATATAGTTGCGGCGGTCGGGAGCGATGATGAGCTGCACGAAGAAATCGAGCAGAAACACCATGCACGCCCAGAACTGGAAGTCCATATAGAGACGGCTTTCCAGAAAATTGATGCCCTTGAACGTGTCGTAGGAGATGAACACTATCAGGGCGAGCGAGAGGACGAGCACGATGGTGCTGCCGACCGTGCGGATGATAGCCTGCGAGTCCCGCATTCTCTTTACGAGATCGGTGGTGAAAGTGTCTGCCATAGTATGAAGATTAAAGTGTGGATAAATCAATGCCGGGAAACGGTCGGGAAGCGGCTGCGGCGTCAGATCGAGAGGCGCCGGAGCGTGGAGAGCAGCTCCTGGTTGATAGGCTTGTCGTTCTTGATGGCCTTCGAGAAGGGGACGTAGACCACCTCGTCGTTCTTGACGCCTATCATCACGTTGCGCTGGTCGTCGAGCAGGGCGTCGACGGCTGCGGCGCCGAGACGCGAGGCCAGGATGCGGTCGTAGGCCGTGGGCGATCCGCCGCGCTGCAGATGGCCGAGGATGGTTACGCGCACGTCGTATTCCGGATACTCTTCCTTCACCCTCTGCGCCAGCCCCATGGCGCCGCCCGTGATGGGCGACTCGGCCACAAGCACGATCGAAGAGTTTTTCGACTTGCGGAATCCGTTTTTGATCAGCTCCGAGAGCTGGTCGGTCTGCGTCGATATCTCAGGTATGATGGCCGCTTCGGCGCCGGAGGCGATGGCTCCGTTGAGGGCCAGGAAGCCTGCGTCGCGACCCATCACCTCGATGAAGAAGAGGCGCTCGTGGCTCGTTGCCGTGTCGCGTATCTTGTCGACACATTCCATTATGGTGTTGAGGGCCGTGTCGTAGCCTATGGTGGAGTCGGTGCCGTAGAGGTCGTTGTCGATGGTGCCCGGCAGGCCGATTATCGGGAACGAGAACTCATTGCCGAAGATACGCGCTCCGGTGAGAGAGCCGTCGCCGCCTATCACCACGAGGGCGTCGATCTCATGCCGGCGCAGCACGTCGTAGGCGCACTGGCGGCCTTCCGGAGTGCCGAACTCCTTGCAGCGCGCCGTCTTGAGGATGGTGCCGCCGCGCTGGATTATGTTGCTGACGTTCTGGGTGGAGAACTCCTCGATTTCGTCGGTGATGAGGCCGCGGTAGCCGCGATAGATGCCGTAGACCCTGAACCCCGCGAAGATGGCTGCGCGCGTCACGGCGCGTATGGCGGCGTTCATGCCCGGGGCGTCGCCGCCGGAGGTAAGGATTCCGATTGACTTGATGTTGCTCATAGCTGGTGTAGAAACTTATAATGTAGAAACTTACGTATCTGTACGGAAGAAATCCGCAAGGTGGAATCAGGCCGGGACAGGCGTCTGCGCGCCTTCCCCGGCTACAAAGATAACAATTTTCTCCCGCATTTGGCGGTTTCCGCCCCCAAAAAACTTCCCTCCCCCGCAGGTCAGCGCACGGCCCAGTGGAGCTTCTGGCGGAGGGTGTCGGCAAAGAGGTCGGCGGGGAAGCGGAGCACGGAGATGGAGAAGGGCGCGCGCCGGATGCTGATGTCGGTGCCGCACGTCATGACAAACGACCGGCCGTCGAGGCTGACGCGGTAGGTGTGGGCACGCGAGGTGGTGGTGGCCTTTATCACAGTGTCGGCATCCACCACGAGCGGGCGCATCGTCAGGCTGTGGGGGGCTATGGGGGAAATCACGCGGCAGTCGAGCGTAGGCTGCATGATGGGACCGCCTACCGAGAGGTTGTAGCCCGTAGAGCCTGTCGGAGTGGCTATTATGAGACCGTCGGCAAGATAGTCGGCCAGGAAGCGGTCGCCGATTTCCGTATGCACGTTGATCATCGACGAGGTGTCTTCCTTGAGGATGGCCACCTCGTTGAGCGCGTAGGGCCAGAAGTGGGCCGGAATAAGCGGCGACTCCACTTCGAGCATCATCCTCTTCTCAACCACAAAAGAGCGCTGCCTGAGCGCGTCGGCTATGCTGTCGGCGTCGTCGGGCGAATAGTGGGCGAGGAAGCCGAGGTGGCCGGTGTTGACGCCGAGAATGGGAATCGACGCGCGTCCCACCCACTGGGCGGTGCGCAGGAAAGTGCCGTCGCCTCCGATGCTGACGGCGGCTATGGCCGAGGGGTCGGGCGTGTCGGCGGGCAGAAACCCTGCGGGGAGCCGCATACCTTTGTCGGAGAGATAGTTGAAGAACCGACGGTTGACGCAGGCCGTGAAGCCGGCATCGGCCAGACGCGCGAAGAAACTGCGGAGAGGCTCAAGATACGAGTCCTGGTGGCGGCTTCCGCAGACGGCTACTTTAAGAGACATAGTTCGATTTA
The DNA here is from genome assembly GCA_945873625.1 of uncultured Porphyromonadaceae bacterium. Classification (GTDB taxonomy): domain Bacteria; phylum Bacteroidota; class Bacteroidia; order Bacteroidales; family Muribaculaceae; genus Lepagella. The sequence goes on from CAMCDS010000004.1 coordinate 52,755, forward strand.
TTGGTCAGACGTTCAGGAATACCTGCAGGGCCGACAGCCGCTCTTCGCTCAGCGTCGGGAGGGCATCGGGATGATGGACTGCCACCTCCGCCACCTCATAGCCGTAGCGGCGCAGGCTTCGCACGGCGGCGTCGGGATTGTCGAGGCGCACACGGAGCGTAACGCGGATGGAGTCGTCGGGCCCGGGCGACGACCAGAGGTCGACGAGGTGGGCGTCGGCGTCTTCCACGGCGCGGGCTATGGCCGAGGCGCTGTAGTCGGCCGGACGACATTCAACGGTGATTACCGAGCAGTCGTCGCGCGAGGGAATCATGCGGGCGAAGGCTTCGAGAAGCGACGAGGAGTCGATGACCCCCACCACACCGTGCTCGCCGACCACACTGAGCTCGCGCTCCGGAGCTTCGAGAAGCTTGGGGAGCACATCGGTCAGCGGCTCGTCGGCGGCAACCACCGGGGTGAGCGGCAGCTGCGACTCCCTGAGGGGAGCCGTGAGGCGGATGGGCGATATGGCGTCTTTCGCAGTCATCGTTTTATTGTTTTTTAGCTCTTCCGGGAGATCCGGAAGGGTATTTGCAGGTCAAAGGTACATAAAAATCCGCAAGCCTTGGCTCAGATACGATATTTTTTTCTACTTTTGCAGTCGGGAAAGTCCGGAGCCGGCTCCGACCGCACTGCCAAAGGCCTCGAATCTACTGTTAGAACGTCTTTAGGCGTGTGTATGTTGCCCCGAACGGGAAAGAGGTATGCAAAAAGTGTGCCAGAAAATCCCGCCCGGGTTTCGCCGGCCGGCGGAGGCTTCCGCGCAATTATTTTTATAGTTTCAACATTCAAGGATTTATAGCATATATGACGCGTCTTAGTGTCAACATCAACAAGGTGGCCACGCTGCGCAACGCGCGTGGCGAGAACGTGCCCGACGTGGTGCGGTTCGCAATTGACTGCGAGCGCTTCGGCGCTCAGGGTATCACGGTGCATCCCCGTCCCGACGAGCGCCACATACGCCGTGCCGACGTCTACGCGCTCAGCGCCGTGGTCGACACGGAGTTCAACATCGAGGGCTACCCCGCGCCCGACTTCCTTCAGCTCGTCGAAGAGGTGCGCCCCGCGCAGTGCACCCTCGTGCCCGACAGCCCCGACGCGCTGACCTCGTCGGCCGGATGGGACGTGAAGGCCAACGCCCCCTTCCTCACCGAAGTATGCGCACGCCTGCGCAAGGCCGGCATCCGCGTCTCGATATTCGTGGCCGCCGACCCGGAGCAGATACGCGCCGCCAGGGAGGTCGGCGCCGACCGCGTGGAGCTTTACACGAAGCCTTACGCCGACAACTACTCCACCAACCGCGGGCTGGCCGTGATCCCCTTCGTGCGCGCCGCCGAAGCAGCACGCGAGGCCGGACTCGGCCTCAACGCCGGCCATGACCTCAACCTGCTCAACCTCCGCTACTTCGCCGAAAACATCCCCTGGCTCGACGAAGTGAGCATCGGCCACGCCATAATCTCCGACGCTCTATATCTCGGCATCGAGCGCACCATCCACGAATACCTCGACTGCCTGCGCCCGGAAAAATAAAATCAACCATCTCAACCACAAACGATATGAACCAGCTCTCGCTTTGGTCGCTCGTCATGGACGGCGGCTATCTGATGATTCCCATCGCGCTCCTGCTCATTGTCAGCATCTACATCTTCGTGGAGCGCTGCATAGTCATCAACAAGGCCTCGCGCGAAGACGGCACTTTCATGAACCGCATCCGCGACTATATCCATGAAGGCGACATTGAGAGCGCCATCGCTCTCTGCAAGAAGACCGACTCACCCTATTCGCGTCTGATCCTCAAGGGTATCAGCCGCATTGGTCGCCCGATGAACGACGTGCTCATCGCCATCGAGAATACAGGCAACATGGAGGTCGCAGCCCTCGGAAAGGGATTCACCTGGCTCTCGACCACTGCCGCCGGAGCACCGATGATCGGATTCCTCGGCACCGTAACCGGCATGATCCAGGCTTTCTACGCCCTCGCCGCCGCCGGAGTGAGCGCCAACATCACCGTGCTCTCGTCGGGCATCTACCAGGCGCTCGTCACCACCGTGGCCGGCCTCGTGGTCGGCATCATAGCCCTCTTCGCCTACAACTATCTCACCTCGCGCGTCAACCGCGTGATGCGCGACCTCGAAGGGAAGACCATGGAATTCATGGACCTCCTCAACGAACCCGCGCTCTAACCCCGTCTCCCTGCCATGGCTCTCAGAAAGCAATTCCCCTCGCTCGCCACTTTCTCGATGTCGTCGATGACCGACGTCATCTTCCTGCTGCTGATTTTCTTCATGGTAACCAGCACTCTGATATTCCCGGCTGCCGTAGAGGTCAACCTGCCCCAGAGCGGCGAGACCACACAGCTCAAGCCGGTAACGGAAGTTTACATCGACTCGCTCAACAACCTCTACCTCGTGGCCGACCGCAACGACTCAATACCGGCCAACTCGCATCCGCGCAAGGTGGAGGCCGAGGAGCTCCGCGCATCGCTACAGCAGATACAGAGCCTCGACTCGCTGCGCGCCATAGCCCTCTACGCCGACGAGAAGGTGGAATACGGCAACGTGGTCAGCATCCTCGACATGGCCGCCCGGAGCGGACTGAAGATGGTGCTCGCCACCCGTGCGTCGGAAGCGCCCGCCGGAGCCGACAAATCATCTGAACGGAAATGATGACACCCGGGGAGAAAAAAGCATCCGCCATAGCCGCGGCAATCACCTTTGCCGTCGTAGCCCTCCTGCTGCTCGTGCTCTTCACCTGCTCCATCAGGTGGGACAGGGCCGCCCTCTCGGCCGCGTCAGTGCCCGAGCCGACGGCCGACGAGGAGCTGTTCATCGACCCCGAGCTCATCGACCTCGGCGAGATGTCGACCCCGGAAATCGATGAGGCCACACCGGCCGAAATCGGCGAACCCGTGAAAGCCGATGTCGACGCTCGCCAGCCCGTGGAGCGCGGAGAGAACCCCGACCCGGCACCCCCTGTAGAGAAAAAGATCACCCAAAAGAAAGAAAGCCCCGTCAAGGCCACCGAGCCGCAGCACACCAAAGAGGAGCGACGCAAGGCCAGCTCTACGGTAGCCGACAAGTTTTCCGGCAAGAGCGGCGTAACCGACGGCAAATTCGCATCGTCGGCCGGAGCCGGATCCACCGGAGTAGGTGTAACCGGCAAAGCGCGCGGACGCTCGTTCCTCGGATGCCCGAAGCCAGTGGTGGAGCTCACCAACAAGGTAACCGTCGTGGTCGACATTGTGGTCAACGAAGAGGGAGGCGTGATTTCCGCCTCGGCGCGCGGAAGCGCCAGTGCCTCCATACGCCGCAAATGCGAGCAGGCCGCCCGCCAGGCCCGATGGAGCAAGAAGCGCGGCGCCGGCGACACCCCCGGCACCATCACCTTCGTCATCACCCCCCGCTGAACGCCCCCACCCACGCGCGCAACTACCGACGACACACCGAAACAGCCAAAAAATAACCGTGGGGCTGCGCCTGCAGGCAAAACTATCCGCGTGTACTGAAAACAATCCATATCCGAGGTGGATTTGGGAGGAATTTATAGGCGGATTCTTTAGAATCGTGTCGGCTGCGTAGGGACGCACCCTCGGTGCGTCCTCGTGTTCGCGAATACATTTTCGGACGTATCGGGATGCGTTTCGTTTTTGGACGCACCGAGGGTGCGTCCCTACGGGCGGATATAAACCATTATTGTCCAAAATCGCGATTAGTTAAACCGGTAATCCATGCGTGCGGAATCAGCGGACTCTTTTGATTCCTCTAATCCGGGGGGATAATCGGGCGAAGCCGGGTAGAGGCAACCGCCCTCCGAGGGTTGCATCCGTCAGCAATCCACCTGTTTCTGCAACGGAACGCGAGGCCGAAATCACTTTTTTCGACAAAAAACACGATTTTTCTCATTTTTATTTGCACGATTGAAAATATCTGTTTATATTTGCGGCAGATTCTAAATCAAGCTCATTTATTCCACTATATATCTGTGCTGAACCAAGAATCTAATATCAACTAAAACCATCATGATATGAAGAAAACCGCTTTACTAATCGCCGCACTAATCACAGCGGCTTCTGCCTCGGCCCAGATCGAGGTTGCTCCGACCGGACGAATCCTGGTCGGCGAACTCGGCAATTCCACCTCCCTGGGGCAGAAAAGTGCCGGCGTTGCGGGTGCCGATACAGGTCTTGTCATAGGTTTGACAAAAGTGCAGCCCGACACCCTCGCGTCCATCAACGTTCTCGGCCCAAAGGCCAACAACTCGGGCGGCTACATCACCTTCGGCGACAAGAGGCAGGTCAGCATCGGCGAATACGGGGAGTATGACAGCGACATCCTCTACCTGATTGGTGAATACGGTCTCAAATACAAGAATAATAACGGCATAGTGTTTGAAATCGGCAAGGATGCCGGAGCATCGTTCAATTTCAACTGCGACGTGAGGGCAAACGGCGTGCTGCTCTCGTCGGACTCGCGCCTCAAGACCGACGTCGAGGAGATTGCCGACGTTACATCCGACCTCAGAAGCATAACTCCGGTAAGCTACCGTCTGTCGGATGCCGGACGCGCCGCAAAGGCGTCGGCGGAGGCAGCGGGGGAAATAAAAGGCTCTGTCCCCGACAGCCGTCTGCGCTACGGTTTCGTGGCCCAGGAGGTCAGGGAGGTGCTGCCGGCTCTCGTGCATGAGGACGCCGACGGATATCTGAGCGTGGACTATATAGGCTTCATACCCCTGCTTGTCGACGCCGTGAGAAACCTTTCGGCAAAAGTGGAGGAACAGGAGGAGACCATCGCCGAGCTCTCGGCTCCCGCCGTGCAGAGGACGCGCCGCAACTCCGGCGTGGAGGGTCCCGCAGAGGTGAAGGCCTCGCTCTCGCAGAACAGACCCAACCCGTTCAGCGTATCCACCGTAATCGAGTGTACCCTTCCCGAGACAGTGGCCTCGGCCGAGCTGCGCGTCTACGACCTTCAGGGTAAGCAGCTCATGAAATTCGGCATCGAGGGACGCGGCAAGACTTCGGTAGGCATCGACGGCTCGTCGCTGCAGCCCGGCATGTATATCTACGCGCTTATCGCCGACGGAGAGGAAATCGACTCCAAACGCATGATTCTCACCGACTAACATCCTAAGCCATGAAACGTAACATCATCCCCCGAAGATACGCGCTTTCAGCCGTCGCCCTTGCCGCGGCGCTGCTGGCTCCGACGCGTGCCGACGCCGGGGAGCTGACCACGACGCGCACCTACGACACGTCGGCGATCACGCTCACCACGGCCACGGCTCCCGACGGCACGGAGTATCAGAAGATAGAATGGCCGGGGATATACAATTCCTCGGAGGTTGGCGAGCCTGAGCTCCCGGTGGAGTATTTCCGCTTTCTCGTACCCGTGTATTCAAAGAATTTCAAGGCCACGGCCATCTCGTTCGGCTCGTCCACGACGCTTCCGCTGACATCGCGCGTCTATCCCGGACAGATTCCGCAGAAGGCCGACGGCAGTCCCGCGCCCGACTTCACCTATCCCCTCGAGGATGCCTACTCCTCCCCCGCGGAAGTGGAGGCATGGGTGGACGGCGACGGTTTTGTTGACGGCTGCAACCATCTGGTGACGGTGGCCGTGCGTCCCGTAAGGTATGACGATTCAACTCTCACGGCCAGGGCATACGGCGACATCACCGTGCGGCTCAGCTACGACGTCTGCTCCGAATCGGAACTTACGGGATCTAAGCCGCTGTTTCCGCCTAAGGCGTCGAGGTATTTCAACCTTGACGAGCTGTGTGTCAACTCCGTGGACGTACCCCGGTTCGTGCCTCAGAGCGTAAAAAGGGCTTCGGACGGCGCTGCGGCGACCGGAGGATACAGCGACTGGTATTACATCATCGTTCCGAGAAACCTGCAGAGCGCTGTCGGCGACCTTGCCACATGGAAGCGCCAGAAAGGCTATAATGTGGTAGTCAAGACTATAGAGGACATACTTGCCACACCGGAGTATGCCGTCAACTCGAAGGCTGAGCTTGTAGACGAGGCTGCTTCACTGCGCGAATATCTCCGCGACGAATTCAACAAGAACGGCTCATATTTCTGTCTCCTTGTCGGCAACTCGAAAACCTCGATGCCAATAAGAAAATTTATCATTTCTTCATCCTACTATAGTGATAGATTGGATAATGGAAGTTCAGTTCTACCATCAGACGCATACTTTTCAGATTGCACTCAATCATATAGTTTAAAGCGTGAATTTGAGGGAGGAATGTATACTTGCAAAGACTCAAATGTCTCTTTTTTCCCAGACATATACATAGGTCGTTTGCTCTGTTCTGAATTAAGCGAAATCGATAATTATTTCGAAAAGCTCATAATATATGAGTCTAATCCGGGACTCGGCAATTCTCAGTATTTAGACAACGCCATGGTTTTTGCAGCAAATCCAGATTTCTTAGGTGAATATCGAGACATACATCCAATTCTTAATGATCGATTTCTCCTAGATACGCTCGTAGATACAGGAAATAGTACCTTCCCAAAGGGATCAGATGTTATTAAAAGCATGAATAGAGCTGGATTTAGCAGTTGGCATGGTCATGGATCTCCTTATGGCGTAACATGTTCCGAGCAATCTACGGCAATTATCGGAAAAGACACAATCGGATACCAAAGCCATAATATATCTGCTATTGACGCTGTTATGAATAGGGACGCTCCTGATGACGCAATAAGGACATATAGTTGGTGCGTAAATGAAAGCGGCAATGGTATAGACAATCTGACTAATTACAATAGTCCGGGTGTTGTGTATTCAATATCATGTGATAACAACCCATTCGACGAGCTTATTGAATTATCAAACTCGTTACCTGGCGGAAAATGGTCTTTTAACAGATGTTATAATTTAGGCGAATCCTATACAGTAGGATCGAAAGCTGGTGGTGTTGCGTTCTTAGGCAACTCTAGGAAAGGCTATGTTTGGTTTTCAGAACAGCTTGAAAAACAGTTCCTAAATTATTTGAATGATTATCGAAAGATTGGAATTTCAGAAGTTCTATCCAAGATTAAATACAATTTCCAATATTTATCATTAACCCACCATGTTATTGGCGATCCTGAGATAGAGATGTGGCTTGGTAAGCCCAAAAGGTATACTGCAACCCCGATTATCACCAGTTCATCCATATCGTTTATGGAAACCCTTCCGGACAGCACAAAGGTTGTGGTTTACGATGGCCTCGGTAACTCGGAATCGTTCTACCCCTCATCCGGAACTTCAACTAAGATTATCGGAGGAGAGCCTTATCCTTACCCGAAGTACATCTACGACATGGCGATTTCCACATGGAAGACCGGTTATCTCCCGACCATCACATACTATGGACAGGGAATAGGATTGACCAACATGTCAAAATCATATGTTGTCAGGGATGCCCGGCTTGGCGGTTCTTCGAAGGCTTTTACAGTTGGAGAAAACGCCAGCCTGAAAGTAAAGGCAATCGACGAAATAAAGTCTGTCGGAATGCTTGAGATCAAGAAAGATGGAAAGGTAGCTCTCAAGTGCAACAGGACTGTCAGCCTTGATAACTGTGCGGTTGAAGAGGGCGGCGAGATGAGCGTCGAGGCCGAAAGCACAAAGCTTGGCGCAGGATTCAAGGTTGCGAAAGGCGGCACCCTTAAGATTCAGAAAAGGAAATAATCAACATCCGCCGGCAGCGGCCGTGGTTGCCGCTGCCGGCTAAACACACTCACACAATGAAACAGTTTATACACAGAATATTGATGCTGGTCGGCCTTATCGCCGGACTGGCGGCCTCCGTCTCTGCCTACGAGCCGATGCTTGTCGAAGGCCGCACATGGACTTATGTACAACACAGCCATGCTCCCGGCCTTGTCGAATATGTAAGGTGTATCGAGGGGGATACTGTAGTCGACGGAAAGACCTACCGGCGGCTGGTCGACGCAGAAAATGGGGCGGTAAAGGCGTATATGCGTGAGGAAGCAGAGAAAGTTTACAGACTGAAATTCAATGAGGACGGCACCACGGATTTCGGAAATGAGACGTTGCTATATGACTTCAGCATACCGGTGGACTCAACGTTTACCATTCAGGGAATAAGCGAATATGACGGAGGTCTGGGCGACTATCAATTGACTGTATTGAAGTCCGAGACAAAAGTCGTCTCAGACTGTGCGTCAATAGTCAAGACAGTTGCAAGAATATATGACTTCGGAGCCGGGAACTACGGCGTACCCCTTACATTTGTAGAACGTCTTGGGTGCCTTGACCACGCCACTCTTGAAACAATATACATAGATCCATATCCCACGGGGCAGGTTTATTTCCCATATTTGTATACGGTAAAAGATAAGGACGGTACCCTGCTTTACGATTACCAAAAGTATAACGGGATAGAGAGTAACATCGTCGACAATAACTCAGACGGGCGGATGTACGACCTGATGGGCCGCGAGATACGCGAGCCGCAGCGCGGCACCGTCTACATCCAGGACGGCCGCAAGAAAGTGCAGAGGTAAGACGCGGAAAAATGTATCCGTGCTGATCCGTACCCATTCGTGAGGGCTGCGCCAGCAGACAAAAACTATCCGTGTGCATAAAATCAATCCTAATCCGAGGGGAGATTTGGGATGAATTTATAGGCGGATTCTTTAGAATCGTGTCGGCTGCGTAGGGACGCACCCTCTGTGCGTCTTCGTGTTCGCGAATACATTTTCGGACGTATCGGGATGCGTTTCGTTTTTGGACGCACCGAGGGTGCGTCCCTACGGGCGGATATAAACCATTATTGTCCAAAATCGCGATTAGTTAAACCGGTAATCCATGCGTGCGGAATCAGCGGACTCTTTTGATTCCTCTAATCCGGGGGGATAATCGGGCGTAGGCGGGTAGAGGCAACAGCCCTCCGGGGGTTGTTTTGACGCGGCGTGGGGGTATACCCCATGTACCTCACTGCGTTCGTTAACATGGGGCAATTGAAAAGGCAACCTCCTCCGGAGGTTGGGCTGACGCAGGAGCTTCTTCGAAAGTTGGCTGAGGCAGGTGATAGCCCTGGAGGTTGGGTGGGCGGACACAGGCGGTAGTCCCCGGAGGCTGGGTGGGGGACGCAGGCAGGAGGAGGTTGGGCGGACGCTGGCGATACCTCCGGAGGAGGTTACATCTTCAATAGCCCCACGTTGACGAGCGGATAGCGAGTCTACGTGGGGTTACACATATACCCTCACCTACAACCCCCGAAGGTGGGTTGCATCCGTCAGCAAATGACATGTCCGGCCGGTAGAAGCAACCTCCTTCGGCGGTAGTCGGCGCAAGACGGACACCAAGGTATTCGGGAGGCTTTGGAGGGTTGTTCTGACAGGTATTCCGAAGGCTTTGCGGGGCGATCGGGCAGGACGGCTCGCTTGTTTCGATTTTTTTTATTACCTTTGTCAATTCAAAACCATCGCGCTTTTATTTATGAAGATTTTTAATGCCCAGGCTCTTCAGAGCCTCGACCGCGCCACCTGCGAGACGCAGGGTATCGACAGCATTCAGCTCATGGAGCGTGCTGCCGAGGCCATCAGCTATGAGATTATCTCCCGTTTCCTCCCCAGCCAGCGCATCGTGGTGATCGCCGGCCCGGGCAACAACGGCGGCGACGCTCTGGCGGTGGCCCGCATGCTCATGGAGCAGGGCTACAAACGGGTGGAGGTGTTTCTCTTCAATGTCAGCGGCAAACTGAGCCACGACTGCGACGAGGAGCGCAAGAAGCTGATCGTGATCGAGGGCGTAGACTTCACGGAGGTGAGGCGCGAGTTTACCCCGCCCTATCTCGACAGCAACGATGTGGTGGTCGACGGCCTCTTCGGCTCCGGGCTGCGGATGCCGCTGAAGGGGGGATTCAAGTCTGTGGCCCAGCGCATCAACGAGTCGGGGGCATACGTGATTTCGATCGACGTGCCTTCGGGCCTCTTCGGCGAATGGAACTCGGGGTCGGTGCGCCGCGACATGGTGCATGCCAACCTCACGCTGGCCATGCAGCTGCCGCGCCTCGCCTTCTTCTTTGAGGAGAACGCCGAGGTGGTGGGGGAATGGAAACTGCTCGACATAGACCTCGACCGCGACAAGATGCGCGAGCTTCCATCCGACTTCATGCTGCTCGAACCGCGCAACATCCGTCCGCTGCTGCGTCCTCGCAACCCTTTCAGCGCCAAACGCGACTACGGCTCGGCGCTGCTGATGGCAGGAAGCATGGGGATGATGGGGGCGGCCATTCTGGCGGCCCGCGGAGCCATCAAGAGCGGCGCGGGGCTCGTAACCGTACACAGCGCCTCATGCGGCATGCCGGTGGTGCAGACGGCTGTGCCCGAGGCGATGTTCGAGCCTGACCGCAGGGAGCATTTCATCACCGACATGACGCCCCACCACACGCATCAGGCGATAGCCGTAGGCCCCGGCATCGGCACCCGCGACGAGACCGTCAGCGCTCTCGAGGCGCTGGTGAAGACGGCCAACGCTCCGCTCGTGCTCGACGCCGACGCGCTCAACTGCATAGCCAAGCGTCCGGCCATACTCTCGATGCTGCCGGCAGCCACAATCATCACGCCCCACGCAGGCGAGTTCGACCGCATCTTCGGCGAAAACCAGTCGTCGGAGCAGAGGCTCACCCGCGCCATCGAGGCCGCCAAGCGCTACAACATCATCATCGTGCTCAAAGGGCATTTCACGGCCATCGCGCGTCCCACGGGACGAGTGTTCTTCAACTCCACCGGCAACGCCGGCATGGCCACGGCCGGATCGGGCGACGTGCTCACCGGAGTGATTGCCGCCTTCCTCGCCCAGGGCTACAAGCCGGAACACGCCTCGCTGCTCGGGGTGTTCTTCCACGGCATGGCCGGCGACATGGCCGCCCGCGAGAAGGGGGAACTCGGCATGGTGGCCTCCGACATAGCCGAGCGCGTCGGAATGGCGGTGAAAGACGTGATGGATGGGAACGTCGGCTGAAGAAGCATGACCACAACATATTCAGAACAATAAGAAATGAGACTTACACGCAACATACCGGTACTGGTCGCGGCGCTCGCTTTCTTCGCGTCGGCCCCGGCCCAGCAGACCAGAACACTTACGGCCGACAAACACAATGAATACGGCCTCGTCTACTCCCTTCCCGTAACGGAACTCCGCATCGAGGTAACTGCCACGAAGACAGTGCGCAAGGCAGGCCCCTACTGGAAGTATGCCAAGAAATACATCGGCACAGACAAGGTGGTGCGCGACGACGGCGAGGAATGGACCATCGACCGCGTGAGCGTTACGCCTTACGGAGTGGCCGACCCCGAGAGCCGCTGGCTCATGCAGCTCAAGCCGGGAGCCACAACGTATATCTGTGTGGCCGACGACGGCATGCTCCTCGCCATCAATGCCGAGGCGCAGGCTCCAGCGCCCGCCAAGGCCAAAGCCCCGGCCAAGGCTCCCAAAGCCTTCACAGGGAAGGAATACCTGCAGTATGTGGGTGAAGACTTCATCGCCTCGCAGTCGTCGGCCAAGCAGGCGCAGCTTCTGGCAGAGAGCCTGATGGAGGTGCGCGACGCCAAAGTGTCGCTCACGCGGGGCACGGCTGAATCGATGCCTACCGACGGCCGCCAGCTCGAGCTGATGCTCGCATCCCTTTCAGAGCAGGAAGCGGCTCTCACGGCCGCCTTCGCCGGGTCGGAGACCGTAGCCACCGTGCAGCGCACCTTCACCTACCGCCCCGAGAAGAAGGGGAAAGAGGTGCTCTTCCGCCTGAGCGACTTCGGAGGCTTCACCGACGCCGACGACTATAGCGGCGCGCCCGTCTATATCGAAATCGGGGGTATCCGCGAGGCGTCACTGCCTACCGACGCCGACGGAGCCGAAAAGAAGCTGCCTAAAGACGCCGTGATGTATGCTCTTCCCGGCACCGCCACCGTAACGCTTTCGGCCTCAGGGCGCAAACTCTTCTCCGAAGAGATGCCGATGGCCCAGTTCGGCACCGTATTCGGCCTCGCTCCCTCGCTCTTCACCTCGAAGAAGGAGCCTTCGTATGCCACTTTCGACCCCGCCACCGGCGCCCTGCGCGAGATAGGCGAGGTGAAGGAATAACCACCACCCGAACCGACTGCAGATGGAGAGCTACCTTACCCTTTCGCAATTCGCCCTTGCCGTAGGCGACAGCATACGCCGCTGTCCGGCCACGCAGGGGGCATGGATTGTGGCCGAGCTTTCCGACGTGCGCGTCTCGGGCGGCCACTGCTATATGGAGCTGATCGAGAAAGACGCGCGTGGAGCCACAGTGGCCAAGATGCGCGGCATGATATGGGCTTCGTCGTTCTATCAGCTGCGCGCGAAGTTCATGGCCGCCACCGGGCGCGAGATAGGCAGCGGCATGAAGGTGATGGTGCGCGGCTCGGCCACGTTCCATAACGTATACGGCCTGGCCGTCAACATCTCCGACATCGACCCGTCATACACCCTCGGCGACATGGAGCGCCTGCGCCGCGAGATTCTGCTCCGCCTCGAGAAGGAGGGAATCATCAACGCCAACAAGGACATTCCGCTCCCCGCCGACCTTCAGCGCATAGCCGTGATTTCGGCCGGAGGCGCCGCCGGCTACGGCGACTTCATGAAGCAGCTCGACATGAACGCCCGTGGCTTCCGCTTCTATACGCACCTGTTTGAGGCCGTGATGCAGGGCGACCGCACGTCGTCGTCCGTCAGGGCGGCGCTCGCCGAGGTGCGGAAGACCGCGCACCTATGGGACTGCGTGGTGATAGTGCGCGGCGGCGGAGCTACCTCTGACCTCAACGGATTCGACGACTACGAGCTGGCGCGTGCCGTTGCCCTCTTCCCCCTGCCGGTGCTTGTCGGCATAGGACATGAACGCGACCGCACCGTGCTCGACGAGATAGCCAACACCCGGCTGAAGACTCCCACCGCCGTCGGAGCCTTCCTCGTCGACAGGCTCACCCAGGCATGGGAAGCCGCGCTGACGCTTACCAACCGCATAGCCTCCTTCGCCGCCGACCGTATCAAGGGGGAACACATCGTCCTCTCCCACCTCGGCGCCTCCGTGCCGATGCTGGCAAAGGCGCGCATAGCCGACGCGAGGCTGCGCCTCTCGCGCATAGCCACGGGGCTGCCGGCCGTGTCGTCGGGGAGGATAGCCCGTTCGCTGGCATCGCTCGACGCTCTGGCGCGCATGATGGAGACGGCCGCCGCCAACCGCACATCGACCGAACGCACCGCCCTCGACCGCTTGGCCGACACACTCGCCGACGCAGCCGGGGCAAGGCTGCGCGACGCGGCCTCGCGGCTCGATGCCCTCGCCTCCCTCACCGACGCCCTCAGCCCCTCGGCCACACTGGGCCGCGGATACTCCATCACCCGCTGCGGAGGCAAGACCGTGCGCTCGGCGGCGCAGCTTCTCCCCGGCGCAAGAATAGAAACCACCCTCGCCGACGGAACGGTTACATCAGAAGTAACAACCCAATGACAATCAACCGTATGGAAAACGAACCAATGACATATACCCAGGCCTTGCAGGAGCTCGAGACCATCGTAGCCCGGATGCAGGCTCCCGACTGCGACATCGACCTCCTCTCGAAATACACGATGCGTGCCCTCGAACTGCTGAAATACTGCAAGCAGAAGCTGACCCGCACCGACGAGGAGATACGCCGGTGTCTCGACGAACTCAATGCCGGAGCAGAAAGCTGATGGGAAACGCCATGCCTCAGACGGCAGCCTACTTCACACTCGGCTGCAAGCTCAATTTCTCGGAGACCTCCACCATCTACAAGACGCTGGAGGCGCGAGGCATCACGCGCTGCCCCGAGGGGGGCACGCCCGACCTCTGCGTGGTCAACACCTGCTCCGTAACTCAGATGGCCGACAAGAAGGGGCGTTCGCTCATACGCCGCCTCGCCAAGAGCTATCCCGACGCCACCATCATCGTAACCGGCTGCTACGCCCAGCTCAAGCCCGAAGAGGTGGCCGCCATCCCGGGCGTCGACATCGTGCTCGGCTCCAACGAGAAGCTGCGCATCGAAAGCTATATCGACGGCTGGATAGCCGACAGGCAGAAGCGAGTGGCCGTCAGCCCTTATGCCGACATACGCGAGTTTCTCCCCTCGTGCGAGCGGGGCGACCGCACTCGCTATTTCCTGAAGGTGCAGGACGGGTGCGACTATTTCTGCTCTTACTGCACCATCCCGTTCGCCCGCGGACGCTCCCGCTCGCCCCGCATCGACTCGCTCGTGGAGCAGGCGCGGCGCGTGGCCGCCGAAGGGGGGCGCGAGATAGTGCTCACAGGCGTCAACATCGGCGACTTCGGCAAAGACACCGGCGAGACCTTCTTCGACCTCATCCGGACTCTCGACGAAGTGGAGGGTATAGCCCGCTACAGAATATCATCAATCGAGCCAAACCTGCTCACCCCCGAAATCATACGCTGGGTGGCCCGCGAATCGCGCGCCTTCATGCCCCATTTCCACATCCCGCTGCAGTCGGGCTCCGACGAGGTGCTCAGCCTGATGCGCCGCCGCTACGACACCCGGCTCTTCCGCTCGCGCATAGAGCTGGTCAGAAGCGAGTTGCCCGACGCCTTCATCGGCGTCGACGTCATAGCCGGAGCGCGCGGCGAGACCCCGGAGCGGTGGCAGGAGTCGCTCTCGTTCATCTCCTCGCTCGACGTAACGCGCCTGCACGCCTTCCCCTATTCCGAGCGCCCCGGCACCCTCGCCCTGCGCCTCGGCGACTCCGTAGAGCCGGGCGAACGCCACAGGCGCACAGGGGAGCTCAACGCCCTCTCGGCCTCAAGGCTCGAGGCCTTCATGACGCGCCACCTCGGCCGGGAGGCGGAAGTGCTCTGGGAATCGCCCATGGCGCCCGGACAGCCCATGCACGGCTTCACGCGCAACTATCTGCGCGTCGTCGCCCCCTTCCGCCCCGAAGCAATCAACACGCTGACGCGCGTCAGACTCGAATCCATCCACCCCACCGAACCCGAAAGCCTGCTCGGCACGGAGATATAACCCTCGCATCATGAAGAAATTAGCGGTAATAATCCTCAACTGGAACGGACTCAACCTCCTCAAGCAGTTCATCCCCGACGCTGCCCGGTTCACCATCAGCCCGGAGGCGGACCTCATAGTGGCCGACAACGGCAGCACCGACGGCTCGATGGAATGGCTCGCCGCCAGCCATCCCGAAGTGGTTCGCCTCCCGCTCGGCAGGAACTACGGCTTTGCCGAGGGCTACAACCGGGCCATCAGCCATTTCAGCGACTACCCCTACACGCTGCTGCTCAACTCCGATGTAGCCGTTACCGAAGGATGGTGGAAGCCGCTCCTCGACTTCATGGAGGCCAATCCCGACGTCGGGGCCTGCCAGCCAAAGATACGCAGCTTCAACCGTCCGGAATACTTTGAATATGCCGGAGCCGCCGGAGGTCTGCTCGACAGGCTGGCCTTCCCCTACTGCCGCGGGCGCCTCTTCGACATCGTGGAGAAAGACGAAGGGCAGTATGACGGCGCCCCGGCCGACATAGCATGGGCGTCGGGAGCCGCGCTCATGACCCGCACCTCGCTCTACCTCCACCTCGGAGGACTCGATACATATTTCTTCGCCCACATGGAGGAAATCGACCTCTGCTGCCGCATCCACGCCGCCGGCCGTCGCGTCTGCTTCGTGCCCGGCTCAAAGGTGTTTCATGTAGGCGGCGCCTCGCTGGCACAGGGGCATCCGCAGAAGACATACCTCAACTTCCGCAACAACCTGCTCCTCATCCACAAAAACCTCCCGCGCGGCCTCGGACGCCGGCGCACTTTCGTGCGACGTCTGGTCGACACGGCCGCCCTGCTGATGTTTGCCGTCAAAGGCGATTTCGCCAACGCCAAAGCAGTATGGAAGGCCCACCGCGATTTCCCGGCCATGTCGAAACGCTACACCGACTTCCCCGACCACGACGTGCTCGCCGCCCTCCCCGGCGCCGACCGACGCATACTCCTCGACCGCTACCTCCCCCGGCGGCGCCGCCGTAAGTAAGACCGCATCGGCAACATCAACCTCGCCTTCGTGCCCAAGGGATACTCGTCGTATTCGCTCGTCGACAACCACCGCCTGTTCCCCCTCGTCATCAAGAATCCGGAGTATATCCAGAAAAACTTCAACTCCTATCAACGCCAATGCTTCAAAGGCGCCCTGACCTTCGGGTCGGGACGCCTTTTTTTCTTTTTTCTATGGCAAGCGGTTATCGTGAGGCTTCGGCCGTATCGGCCTCTATCTGCCGCTTCAGCGAGTCGAGCGAGTCGAAACGGCGCTCGTCGCGCAGATGGCGGAGGAACTCAAGTGTCAGCTCCTTGCCGTAGAGGTCGCCGTGCCAACCGATTATATGGGCCTCGACCGTGGGACGGAGGTTGTCGCCTACCGTCGGGCGCACGCCGATGTTGACCACGGCGCGCCGTCTCTCCCCGCCGGGAAGGATGGCGTCGGCCGAATATACGCCGTTGGCAGGCACGAGTCGTCCGGCTTCCGGCCTGAGATTGGCCGTCGGGAATCCGATTGTGCGACCCAGACGGTTGCCCTGCTCCACCGTCCCTTCAAGGCTGTATGGTCGTCCGAGCATCCCGGCAGCTTTCTCCACGCGGCCCTCGCCCACAGCCCTGCGAATGGCCGAGGAGCTTATTGCGGGCACTATCGGGGCCTTTACCACCTCTATGCCGTGGAGACGGCCGAGGCGGATATAGTCGGCCACCGACATGTCGATGCCGTCGCGCCCGAACGTGTTGTCGTAGCCCACTACGAGCGTCCTTACGCCCATGTCGCGAGCCATGCGCTCCATCCATTCCCCTGCCGAGAGCCCCATCAGTTCTCGCGTGAAGGGTATCACCTCCACCTCCAGCCCGAGGGAGGCGAGCGTCGCGGCCTCGTCGGCGGGTGTCATCAGCCGCTTCGGGGCGCGCTCGGGAGCCACCACTTCGAGAGGATGGCGGTCGAACGTGATTACGGCCGGCCGCAGTCCCTCGGCGTCGGCTATCCGCTTCACGGTCTGCAACACTGCGCGGTGCCCTCTGTGGACGCCGTCGAAGGTGCCCACGGTAGCCACTCTGCCTGCGGTATTCTGCTCTGCGTGATTCATTCGGTCAGTCAATGAGTTTCTCTATCGCGAGGGCGTCGCGTCCGCTTCCCGGCAGACCCACTTCAAGGGCGCGCATCCCCGCCCGGCGCGCCGCCTCGCAGTTGGCGGCCGAGTCGTCGAGCATCAGCGTCTCATCCCCTTTGAGGCCATAGCGCGAGAGGGCTATGCGGAAAATCTCTTCGTCGGGCTTGCACACCCCTTCGCGAAACGAGGCTATGATGCCGTCGAAATAATCGTCGACCTTCATCCCCTCGGCCTTGAACGCCTCCTTAATCCAGGAATTGAACATCACGGCATTGGTGTTGCTGAGCGCGTACACCCTCTTGCCCCGCGCGCGCAGGCGGCGCAGCATGGCGAGCCGCTCCACCGGCAGCCCGATGAGGAAGGCGTTGAACGCACGCTCTATGTCGGTGTCGGCCACGCCCGGACGGCAACGGCTCCGCAGCGAGTCGAAAAACTCCGCCGGAGATATGCGTCCCACTTCCAGCTCGAGGAAAGGCCCTTCCTGCCGGTAAAGTCCCAGCAGCTCGCCGGCGTCGGCGATGCCGAGCCGCTCAAGCTCTTCCACAGCGTTTTCGCGGCGCAGGTCGATGATCACGCCTCCGAGGTCGAACACCACATTTCTTATTCCTTCGATTCTATCCATGGCTTAGAGGATGTTTGGATTTTGCGGTGCAAAATTACTCAATTTTTCGCCTCGCCGATACCGGCGGCGTTCAAAAAACTGCTGTTGGCGGCCACAAACCGGTCGACCGTACCGGCTATCTCGGCGCGGCTCTCGAGCTGCGAGCTCTCGACCGACACCTGCGCCCGGCTGTAGTACGGCTCCCGCTCGGCCTGCACCTTCAGGATATATCCCTCGAGTTCCTCCGCGCTCTTCCCCTTCACCAGCGGGCGCCGGTCGCCGCCGAGCAGCAGACGCCTCTTCAGGGCCTCGGGCGAAGCCGTGAGGCGCACCGTAAGGCCGCGGGAGTTCATATAGTCCATATTGCCCGAGAAGCAGGGTGTGCCCCCTCCGCAGGCCACCACCACCCCCTGCATCTCGCCCACCTCGCGGAGCATGGCCGACTCGCGGCGGCGGAAAGCCTCCTCGCCGTCGCGCGCGAATATCTCCGCCACGCTCGCCCTGAAGCGCTGGCTGATGTAGAAATCGAGGTCGATGAAGTCCATGCCGAGCCGGCGCGCCAGCGCGCGGCCGAAGGTGGTCTTGCCGCTGGCCGGGAGGCCGACGAGAAACACCGGGGGGTGCTGATTCTTTTCCATGGCGCGAAGTTAGTGATTTTTCAGTTACCGTCGGTTTTATCAAGCCATTTTCCTCGCGTATATTGCAGATAAGCGATTTTTGCACTACCTTTTTGGAGACTTTATCCCGGACTGACCGGGCACATCAATTCACTATTTTTATGCATCATTATTTTACGAACGCGAGTTCGGGATAACGATATCCAACTCGGCGACATTACAGTTAGGCATGAATTATCGGGCGGCCAGTCATTGATCGCCTGAATTTTTTACCGTTGCTGTTTATTGCCAGATGACGAGCTGCCCGTTGAGAAGTTAACTTCAAACATACTCTAAGAACCGACTCTCAGTGTCTGGCCGAGTCCCGAGCGGTGGGTAACCATGACTACGGTCTTCCCGCCGGACGACTCGCTGAGGTTGGCGAGCAGCCGCGTCTCGGTGGCGCTGTCGAGGGCCGATGTCGGCTCGTCGAGCAGGAGCACCTGCCCGGGGGCGAGGAGTCCGCGGGCTATGGCTATGCGCTGGGCCTCCCCTTCGCTGAACCCTGCGCCCCGTTCGCCGCATGGGCTGTCGAGTCCCTCCGGAAGCGCGAGCACGAAGTCGGCGCAGGCCAGCCTGAGGGCTTTCTCCATCTCGGCATCGGAGGCGCCGGGAGCGGCCATGAGCAGATTCTCCCTCACAGTGCCGCTCATCAGAGAGTTACCCTGGGGCACGTAGGCGAAATTGCAGCGCGTGGCAGGCGAAGGCACGGCCTCCTCACCTTCGGTGGAATAAAGCGTTACCCGCCCCTTGTCGGGCGTGAGCAGACCGGTCATCAGCATCAGCAAGGTGGTCTTTCCGGCTCCGGTCGGGCCTCCGATAGAGGTGAGCGAGCCGGGAGCGAAATCGCGTGTCATATCCGAGACCACGCTCCTCCCTTCCGTGTCGTCGGGATACGCGAAGCATACACCCTCAAACCGCACGCCCACCCCCCCTTTGAGGCGGCGGGGAGCCTCGTCGGCCTCCACGGGGAGGGCGAAAAGCGTCTGCAACCGCTCTACCGACACCGAGGCGGCCACAAGGGCCGGGACGCGCCGGGCGAGGTCGACCACCGGGCGCTGCACCTGCGACACCAGTTGCAGAAAGGCGGTCATCATGCCGAAGCTGACTGCTCCGCTGCGCAGGCCGAAGGCACACCAGAGGAAGGCCACGGCGTATCCGGCCATGAAGCCGGCCGACACCATCCCTCCGGAGAAGAGCGAGATGTCGTTGCGCCTCATGGTGAGGGTGAAGAATCGGCGCTGCCTCTCGCGGAAAGACTCGACCGAGGCGTCGGTGCGCCCCATGGTCGACATCATGAGGCGGTGCTGCAGGTCTTCCTGCATCTGCTGCTGCAGGCGGCTCTCGGCCTCGCGAATCTCGCGGGTGAGGCGACGCGTCTTTTTCAGATATATCTTGCTTGCGAGGAGGGCGAGGGGCATGATCACCACCAGGCAGAGGGCCATACGCACGTCGAGCGTGGCCATAAAGATGAAGGCGGCAATCAGCTTCACTGCCGTGGAGGCCATGCCGGGCAGCGTGGAGGCAAGCGTCGTCGAGGCGGTGCCTACGTCGCCCGTCAGACGGCTTACGGCGTCGCCCGTGTGCATCTGGCTCCGTCCGCCCCGGCGGGCACGCATCAGCCGCGAGAAGAGGCGGCCGCGCAAAGTGTTGGAGAAGCGGGTGATGCACTCCGCTTCGAGCCGCCCGGCAAGCGTGGTGCTGCCGAGCTGCAACAGCAGGGAGCCGACGAGCAAGGCGATGAGCCATCCCAACGGACTCTCGGGAGAGCGCACGGCCGTGTCGACGATAGTCTTGGTTACCCACACGAAGAGGAGGGCCGCGCCGGTGGTGGCGCACCCCAGCAGCGCGGTGGCCGCGATACGCCCCCTGACGCCTTTCGACTCACCCCAGAGCCAACGCAATGACTTCAACATGGTTCTATCTCAATGATTTTGCTACTATACTTTTCAGCGGAAGCACGAGCCGCCATAGCGCCGGAAGCACTCTCCGCCTGAGCGGCGAGACGAGGCTCCGCTCCTTGCCGCGGCTTATCGCGGCCACAGCCACGGCCACCACGTCGCAGGGGCGGCACAGCTCACGCTGCCGCAGGTTGTTGTCTCCTTTGAGGCGGACACATCCGGCCTCCACCGCCTCCACCCTGTGGAGAAAGATACCCTCCGGGCTGTAAGCCCTTGCGAGCACAATGTCTCCGCGCCGCAACGCGCCGCAACGGCGCAGCCTCACCCTGTCGGCCCCGGGGTTCAGAAACGGCCACATCGACCGCCCGGAGATCGGAATCACCACATCCCCGGCACCGTCGGCCATCCGCCCCTCCACATATTCAAAAAGCTCTTCCGCAGTCATAATCTCATCTTAATCGCGCGAGACGCATTCATCGTCCGTGGTAGTATCTACCTCTAAAACGACATTCTTCCCTCCAATAGTATTGACGCACCTCCCGGACACACCCGTAATCCACATTTTACCATCCCTTATAAATAGTGCGGACTCCGGAGTCAACCCCCGGAGCCCGCCTTTCATTCGTAAATCAGCTCCGATTTACTTCTTGGTAGTATAGCTAAATTCAACCACTACCGGGTAATGGTCGGCCAAAGCCTTTCCTTTTGCATCCTTGAAGCTGATGTCGCGCAGGTAAGACTTCGCCTTAAGCTGAGTCTTTGCGTTTTTACAGTTGATATAGAACACCTTATCAACCACCTCGCCCTTCTGCAGTCCGCCGTCGGCCTCACTGATGATGATGTCGGTGCTGGGTTTGGTCCCGGTAGCATCGGAAGTCATCAGCGACTTACCGCCGTATTGAGGGAATCTGTCGCCACCGACAGAAGAGAAGTCATTGTTCCAGGCAAGGTCAACCCACGGGTCGACAATTTCAAGATCGGAATCAGCATTCACTCCATTGATTAGCAGCTCTTCTATTCTATGACGGGTGTAACGCATATTTGTATCTCCCATGAAGATAATCGGCCGTGGATGTTTATTATTCTTTATGAACTCAACGATCTGGCGAGTTTGACTATGAACAGCCTTGACATAATCATTGTTTTCAGAAATATCATTACCACTAAAAGTATTCATGTGGGTGATGTAGACATCGATCTCGGTTCCATCGGCAAGGGTTACAAGATAATAGCGGAAGCCCTTACTAATGCAGGTATTAGCGCCATGGAATAAATCGCCATAACTATCTCTAAATTCGATGAATTTTTCCTCGGAGACTGTTACACCCTTTTTGAAGAATATATTGAGACCGTCCGTATCTGCCTTTGAGAATATAGTTCCCAAACCTACACCTTCACGATATGTACCGTGATTATAGTTTTTGAGGGCACTAACAAGCTCCGAATTATACTCAAAATCCTCACTTACTCCGAAGAAATCCCAGGAATTATCGGAATTGATCCGTTTTCCTATTGCGGTTGTACCACTGCTACCGGGACCATTTTCGTTTATCAGAGACGGTAGGCCGTCGACGTTGTAGGTCGCGCAGGTGAAGGTGCCGGTGAGGGTGCCGGGGTCGGGGGTGGTGCCGGGGTTGTCTTCGATGGTGAGGCCTTTGCCGACGTAGTTGGAGAGCGTCAGCGGGAAGTTGTAGAGGGTCTCGCCTTCGAAGCTGACCTTCGAGGTTACCTCAAGCTTTGCGGTGTGTCTGTCGGTGATGATGGTGAATTGGAGCGTGTCGCCGCTCTTGATGGTCGGGATGAGGGAGATGTAGCCGCTCACCGGCGAACTGAGGGCCGGAGCCGTCTCCCATTTGCAGATTAATCTGTCGACACCTTCTCTGGTAAGGGACCACGATGCGTTGACAGCATTAAACCGGAAGCTGCCGCAGAGAGCCCTGTCGGGCACCTTAATCTCTACCGAGACGATTTTGTCGTCTTTCAGGTCGGTGCCTGCAGCATCCACACTCACCCTCGCAAGGGAGAAGAGATGCTTGAACTCGAAGGTGTAGCCATTGGTGGCGTTTCCGGTGCCTGCCGCGCGGCCCACCTTCCAGTCGCCCTGGAGAGTGCCGTTCATAATCTGGTGCTCCGGGACTTCTCCTACAAGCTCCGTAACTGATTTGCCTTCATTGGCTTCGTCGTAGGGATAGTAGGCGTAGACGGGCGTCTTGTCGCCGGATTCGCTTGCGAATACGGCTTCTTTGGCCTCGATCTTGTCGTTCGCCTTATAGTAGCGGGTCTGGGTGTCGGAGAGGCTGCTGAATACTCCGAGCTGATCGCCCTTGGTCCACGACACGCCGATGGCGGAATTTACATCTTCAGGATTACCTGCGATGCAGGTGCGGGTGGCAGCCGGGTCAGTGATTGTGGCGATGATGCGGTTGCGTTCCGAGAGCGAGGGGACAAGGTCTGTCTCCTGCGAGCACGAGGCCAGCAAGGCGAGTGCCGGGACGATGGCGGCAAAAGGTTTAATTCGATTCATAGCTGGAAAAATACCAAATTTTAGTTTCCTTCAATAAGATGATACTGTCTGAAACCGGTCGACCTTTTGCCTTACAGTGTGCCTGAGAGCCGAATCAACGGCTCCCGGAAACATGAACGGATGTATGCAGGGGTCTTCAGACCCGCTGACACGCCACATTCAGCTTCCCGGACGAGGCTGACCGCGGGCGGCCACCGATTTCCACGAAACCGAACTTATAGTTCGCGCTGACAGCCTTACGGAGGGCCTTGCTGCGGGACGGGATTCCCGCAGGGGCTGATCCGCGACTGCCGTCGGGAGATACCGGAAACCCGGTATACGCATCTCCCGCGAGGGGGGATGCCGCAGAGGAGAGGGCGCAGACGGAGCGAGAGCGCTCCGCGCGGCTGCCGGATGCGCCAGAAAATGCGCCTTCCGGGGTTTTGCCGGCCGAAGCTCCGCTTATGGCAGATCCCGTATCTGCCTCAGTGCATTGAGCGGAAGACTGCAGGCGGCAAGTCTTTATGTAAGTTTTCATGTCAGAATGATTAGGAACGGTATTCATTCAGGGCCGCGGTCTACTGTGCGAAACCGGGCGTAGGACTTTCAGATTGAAGCGTAGCTGCCGCAGGAGTCCGCAAGGGCGGCGCGGCAGGTGCGCGCGGCGTCCTCGTCGGGACGGCAGTCGAGGATGCCGACGGGCACGAGAGCCGCGGCAGCCGTGAGCGTAGAGCAGACGCGCTGGTAGAGCGGCCTGCTGTGGGTGATTACCGAGACCCCGGGGAGAATAGCCACGAAGGCCTCGATGTCGGCGGCGGCATGGTAGCTGTTGAGCGGGGCCTGCCTGAGCCTTACGAATCCGGCCACGGGGGCCGATTCGTTGCGGTAGCATCGCGTCTTGCCGCTCCAGGGAGAGCCGTAGACGCGCAGCGCGCCGTCGGGGAGCAGTCTGACGATGGGATTGTCGTCGTTGAGCAGTTCGGCGCCGGGAAAAGCCTTCATCCACTGGCGGGCGTGGGTGCTCTTGCCTGTGCCGCTCTTTCCCATGAAGAGGTAGGCGCGTCCGTCGGCCACCACCGCCGAGGCATGGAGCATGAAGGCGCCACGGTCTACCACCGCCTGCGAGAAGAGGATGCGGAGCATCGAGTCGACGGTGAAGGCGGCGAAGCGGTCGGCGGGATGCAGGCGCAGCTCGGCCGAGGCAAATCCCGGCTCCATCTTCATGAAGCGGAAGCCGGCGCCGGGCATGGGAGAGAGGGCCACCGAGTAGCGGTCGCCGTCGGCAAAGAGACGGGCCTCGCCGAGGTCGTTGATGCCTGTGGCCACAGGCGTCATCCCCTCGATGAGCTCCGGACTTGAAGCGACGCCGGGGCGCACCTTCAGAGTGAGAAGGTGCGCCCCGGCGGCAGTGTCGGGCGCGTCGGCCCTGAAAGGGGCATACGACGCGGGAAGGCGAAAGGAGCCGAAGGCCGCGTCGACATCGACGCGGACTCCGAAACCTGCTATGTCAAGATTGAATATCAAAATCTGTCAGA
This sequence comes from uncultured Porphyromonadaceae bacterium, assembly GCA_945873625.1. Classification (GTDB taxonomy): domain Bacteria; phylum Bacteroidota; class Bacteroidia; order Bacteroidales; family Muribaculaceae; genus Lepagella. The sequence goes on from CAMCDS010000004.1 coordinate 77,150, forward strand.
GGGTCAGCGGCGGTGTCCGCTTTTCTTCTTTCCTTTTTTGCCACGCACATAGCCGTAGCCATATCCGTAGCCATATCCGTAGCCGTAACCGTAACCATATCCGTAGCCATATCCGTAGCCTCCGCTGTGGAGCGAGACGCCGTTGAGCACGAGGCCCATGCTGCCGAGCTTCTTCTCGGCGTAGAGGGCTTCGAGGTCGGGGAGCTGACGGCGGTCGAGCTTGCCGGCGCGCACGATGAACATCGTGAGGTCGGCCACACGGCACACCACCGAGGCGTCGGCCACGATGCCGACGGGCACGGAGTCGAGAATCACGTAGTCGTAGTTGTCGCGGAGGTATGCAACCAGCTCGTCGAGGCGCTTGTCCATCAGCAGCTCCACGGGGTTGGGCGGGAGCGAGCCGGCGGGAACCACGTCGAGACCGTTTTCGAGCGTAACCACTACCTCCTGCGGCGTCATGTCGGGCTGCGAGATGAAGTCGGTAACGCCGGCGTGATGATGGTCGACGCCGTAGCGCGTGGTGAGGGTAGCCTTGCGGATGTCGAGGTCAACGACGGCCACGCGCTTGTTGTTGGCGCGGAGCACTTCGGCGAGGTTGATTACGGTGAAGGTCTTGCCGGCTCCTTCGTTGAACGACGTGAGCATGAGCACCTGCGACTTCTCGCCGTCGCGACGGGTCATGAAGTCGATGCCCGTGCGCAGCACACGGAAGGCCTCGCCTATCAGCGAGCCGGGTTCATATATGTCGGTCGACGGCTTCTCACCCTTCTTCTGAGCTTTCACCAGATCCTTGTCGATGGGAATCTCGCCGAGGAAGGGCACCGAGACGGCATCCTTGATATCGCGGCGGCCACGCACCTTCGTGTCCATGAAGCGCATGAAGAGGAGGATGACGGCGGGGATGAGCAGGCCGGCGGCCACACCGAGAAGCATGATGCGCGGACGGTCGGGCGAAATGAGCACGGCACCGCTCTGCGGATCGTCGATGATGCGGGCGTTGTTGTCGGCCATCGCCTGGGTGAGGGCGTTCTCCTCGCGGCGGTTGAGCAGGAAGAGGTAGAGCTGCTCCTTGATTTTCTGCTGACGCTCGATGGAAAGCATCTCGCGCTCCATGCGGGGCACAGAGGCCACGCGGCTCTCGGCGCTCATCTCGTAGGTGCGCGCGTCGGTGCGCTTCACGCGTATCGACACGATGATGTTCTCGATGGCGCGGAGGATATTGCTGCGGAGCACCTGAAGCGTGTTGCCCAGCTCGGCCACCACGGGGTTGTTTTCCGAGCTTTCGTCGATAAGCTTGTCGCGCTGCAGCTTCAGCGAGTTGAATTGGCTGATCTGCGACTCAATCGAGGCGTCGTTGATGCCGATGTTGGTCGGTATGAGGTCGTTGTAGCGTGCGGGGTCGGTGAGGTATTCCTTCATGTAGAGGGCGATTCGCATCTGGGTGTCGTAGTTGAGCGCCTCGTTGTTGTAGCGCTGCGACTCGCCCATGTAGCGGCTCGCCGTGGAGCCGATGTCGACGATCTGCTTGCTGCTCTTATAGTTCTCGAGGCTGCTCTCCACTCCGCCCAGCTCGCGCTCGATGATGCGGAGACGCTCGTCGATGAAGTTGGCGGTGTTGACTGCCACACGGTTCTTGTCGTTGATCGACTCCTCGTTGTAGACCTCGATGAGGGTGGAGATAATGTCGCTGCCGAGCTTTGCGTTGGGCGACTTGACGGCAAGGTTGAGGATGGTGGCCTCCTCGTCTTCCTGACGGATACCGAGGTTGGCGAGCCATCCGGCCACGACGGCGTCGAGCGGACGCTTAACGACGTTGATTTCAGTTCCGGCCCAGGAGGGGGAATATGTGCCCGACGAGGTAATCATGAAGCGGTGGCCTCCGGCCTTGTAGGGCTTGCCCACCTCTACCGATATTTCCTGACCGCCCTTGCCTCCGATGTTCGAAAGGAGCACTTTCTTCTCGGATATGGGGGTGATGTCGAGCGAGAAGCTTTCCTTGGGCTCCATGTCGAGGAAAGTTACGGTGAAGGGGGTCTCGCCGTAGATGTTGACGTCGCGGAGTCCGCGGCGGGTGGTATAGCTGACGTCGGCGTGGATGCGTCCCACGGTCTCCTGCATGAGGCGTTTCGAGCGGAACTGCAGAATCTCGTTGGCCACGTTCACCTTGTTGATCGAGCGGTCGTAGCGGTCGAGGCCTGCCGACGAAGTCTTGTTCGACGGGTCTTTGATGATCACCTTTGCCGAAGAATGATAGACCAGCGGTGCGGTAGCTCCCTTGTACCATGCGAACGTGCAGCATACGGCAAGGGAGATGAGAAACCACGGCCACTTCGACAACAGGTATTTGAGCAGGTCGAGCAGATTGACGCCTTGCGGAGCCTTGGCGGTCTGTGTAGTCTGAGTCATTATCTGATGAATCGGGATGTTTTAACTTTTATTTCTTCGTAGCCCAGATGATGGAAGTGGCAGCCGTTACGGCGGAAAGCGCGACTGTCACCCACGAGAGGGCTTCGGTCTTGGCGCCCGACTTCGGCTTCCTGGGACGCGCGTAGATGATGTCGTTCTGCGCGAGATAGAAGGCGGGGGAATTGAAGATGTCGCTCTTGCGGATGTCGAGATTGTAGACCTGACGCTTGCCGTCCTGCTCGCGGATTACGGCGATGCGTTCCATGTCGGCATTCTCAGAGAGGTCGCCGGCCTTCGCGATAGCTTCAAGAATGGTTACCTTGTCGCTCTCGGCCCGATACGTGCCGTTGCCGCCCACTGCGCCGAGCACGGTGTAGTGGAAGTTGACGAAATCGATGCTGACGATGGGGTCCTTGATGTAATTGCCGTCCACGATGCGCTGGCGGATAAGGTCGGCTGCCGAGATGAGCGAGAGGCCTGCCAGGTGGAGCTTGCCGAGCACGGGGAAATTGATGTCGCCCTCGGCGTTGACGCGATACACGTTGTCGTCGGCCGACGATTTGGTAACAGTGCCGTCGGAACCGACGCTCACCGATGCCGAGCTGACGTTGAACGGTGCGGCAAGCTCGGGATTCTTGCAGCTGACCTTGATACGCAGACGGTCGTCGTCCTGGATGCTGGTCTGATGGCGGTTGGTCACCACGTAGCCCATATCCTCCGACATATCGGCCAGATACAGATAGTCTTTCTTAGCGCAGCCTGTCAGCATCACGGCCAACAGAAGCAGGCAAAAGCAACATTGTTTCATATAAGATCTTATGTTATTATTGTCGTTTGGGAGAAACGCAAGCGGTTTCGCCGGCCACGAGGAAAGAGATTGACTATCAGATAACGGAAGAATCCCGGCAGTATTGCCTTGAGGGGCGGTTATCCGCATCCGAGCGTCAAACTGGTGAAGATGGAAGGCTTCCGCCTTCCATCTCCTGAATGGTTGATTATAAAGAAGTTCAGTCGGAGTGCCGGGCCGGGGCCCGACACTCCGTCAGATTGGTCAGTTATTTCTTGACGGGGCTGATAATCACGACGCGGCTGAGGGCGGGATCGTTGTAGAACATATTGCCTACGCCACCCTTCCAGCTGATTTCAAGACGGTTGGCGGGAATACCAAACTCGTTGACGAGGCAGGAGCGTACGGACTCGGCGCGGGCGCGGCTGAGGATTTCGTTGATTTCGGCGTTGCCGGTAGCCTTGTCGGCATAGCCGGTAATCATGAACTTCTGGCCGTCGCTCTCCTTGATTGCCTGCGAGCACATATCGAGCTGGGCACGGTCAGCGCGCGAGAGTTCGCTGACGTTGATGGGGAAGTAAACGATATAGTTGCCGGCCACTTTCTCCACAACAACGCGCTTCACGTCCTTACCCTCCTTGATCTCACGCTCGAGCTTCTCGTTCTGGGCCACGAGACCCTGCACTTCGGCGCGGAGGTTGTTGACAGCGTCGTTGTCGTAGACGTTAACGGTCTGGTATTTGCCTTTCCATCCGCGGGGAGCGAAGTTATAGGTGAGACCGGCGGTTACGGATACGAGTCCGTCGAACACGCGGTTGCCGTTCTGGCCGTCGAAGCCGTCGTGGAAGGCTGTGCCGCGGATATCGAGATTGAGGTCGAATCCCTTGGGGAGGTGGAACATGTTGAAGAGGCCGACGTTGCCGCTGACTGCGTCGTTATGCGGAGTGGACCATGTGCGTCCGTAGCCTACACCTACATAGAGTGCGATGCCGTATACGCGCTTGGGGTTGTAGCCGCCGATCCAGTTGGTGAGGTCGAAGAGCACGTCGCCGTGGAGGTTCATGAAGTCGAACTTCGACTCTTCGAGCCAGTATCCGTGCCAGGGCTTGCCTTCGATGGGCTTGCCGTTGGAGAAAACTCCGTTCTGGGTAGCGCCCTTTGCGTAGAGGCCGCTGTACATCAGGCGGACGCCGACCACGGGGGTAACCCATTTGCCGACAGCCACGTCGAGGGCCGGCGAGATGCGCTGGCCGAACTTACGCTGACGGTCGTGGTCGCCGAAGAACACCTGCGGGCCTGCGCCAACGCTGATGAACCAGTTGTTCTTAAAGTTGGAATTAAGGCTCGTGCCTGCTGCGACGGGCTGGTCGATGATGACCTCCTCGATGTCCTGGGCCGACACGGAAGCGGCTGCGAGAAGCGCCGTTGCCAGAAGTAGTTGTTTTTTCATTACATTGATATGTTTAGAAAGTTGTATCCTTTGTTGTCAATCCGCCGGGGCTTCGCGGTGAGGCTCCGCGCGGATCGGGTTATATCAGTTCCCGCGGGCGGGAATCATGCGTCGCGGTCAGTGCTTCAGCTGGCCTGAGGCAAGGTCGAGTATGATCCAGAACGCCTCGGAGGGGGCGAGACGGAGCGAGAGCCCGCTGTGGCGGACAAACGACCCGAACGTGGCCAGCTTGCGGCGCAGACCGCCCTGCTGACGCACCGGAGCCTGCTGGCGGAAAAGGCCGAAATTGCCGCCTTCCTCCACCATCCGCATCAGCCGGCGCGCGTGGCGCTCGCCCGAGGCAGACGGCTTCAACGAGGGGCAAAGCCTTACTCCTTCTTCCCGAGGCAGATACATGTCGATGAAGCTATGCAGGGAGCGGGTCCAGCGCATTATGTTCAGCGACCGGCAGGCATCAAGGTATTCCTTCTCTCCGATGAGGGGAATCAAAGCCCGGTAGGCCAGCGCGTAGTCGCAGAAATGGCGAAGTCCAATGCCTACTCCGAGGCAATGCTTCATGATATGGACGTTGATCATCAGGAGGTCGGCCAGTGCCGACGGAGCCTTCACCGTCACGCCGCTGTCAAGCGTCAGCGACTGAAACGGCTGCGTAGCCATCAGCCTGCGCAACGCCTTGCGCGACAGCGGGCTATGCAGCTCGATGAGCGACGAATGGTGTTCCACCTCGATTCCATTCCAGAGGTAGCATCCGCTGCCGTCGGCGGCACGGTGGAGCCTGACTCCGAAGTCTTCCACGGCACTGTCGGCCATGCGGCGCATGTCGTCGTGCCAGTAGAGATCTATGTCGCCGCATACGCGCAGAGCCGGATCGGGGTAGAACCGCGCCACATCGTGTCCTTTCTGAAGCACCGGCGTGAGACCCCGCTCCGCAAAGCGCGAATAGAGGTCGGCGAGCGTCTCCCCCATCCGGGCATGGGAACGGGCTATGCGGTGCACTCTCGCCACCCATCTGAGCAGCAGCGCGTAAGGCGGCAGCTGGTCGTCGGGCAGGAACGAAAGGGCATGAAACACAATACCGGACACCGTCTGCCTTTTCGACTCGGAATATACCTCGTCCCACTGGGCGGCGGTCAAGGGGCGGAGCCCTTTCAGCAACCCGGGGTCATCATACATTCCGGCCCGCAGAAGTGTCAGCAACACGTTCATCTTGCAAAAGTAACTATTTTTCCCGAAACAGAAGCCTTTTAAGGGAATATATTTTTGGATTTTCTCCCGACGGCCTCGCAGGCCGGACGGGAAATGCTATAAGGAAGGGGTGAGCGGATGGGTAAACGGGAGAGAACGCGGACGCTCATCCGCCTATTATCAGGGCATAGCGTTTCCACACGCTGAGCAGACGGTCCACATCCTCGCCGGCCTGCTCTTCCGAGACATCATACTCCCCGCAGAGCATCCCGATGAGGCTCTCGCGGCTGAACTCCCGGTGGCCGAGCTGTTCCCACAGCCACGCGGCCGACGGATTCAGTTCGTAGACATTCGTGAGGTTGGCTCCCTCGGCACACGCGTCGACTATCATGTAGTGGCTGCCTATCTTTATGAGTCTGTGCTCCGGATTCAATCGCATCATAACTTTGAGTCAATCAGTTGAAACCTAAAATTTCTTACCTGTAAGTATCGTTACGGTAGTCTTGAAGATAATCTTGACATCGAGAGCCAGCGAACGGTTCTCAAGATAGTCGAGGTCCATCTCAAGGCGTGTGATCATCTTCTCGATAGTGTCGGTGTATCCGTTGTAGAGCGTGGCGTTCGAGAAAAGCCCGGGGCGGAGGGCATACAGCCGCTCGTAGCCGTCGGCACGCTCCGAGATACGCTCGATGAAATAACGGCGTTCCGGACGGTGGCCCACAAAGCTCATGTCGCCGCGAAGCACATTCCAGAGCTGCGGAAACTCGTCGAGATGGTGGGCGCGGATGAAGGCGCCGACTTTCGTCAGGCGCGAGTCGCTCCCCTGGCAGAGAGCCGGGCTGTTGTCCTTCTCCGCGTCGATGCGCATCGAGCGGAACTTATAGAGCATGAACGGACGCCCGCCAAGCCCTATGCGCTCCTGGCGAAACAGCGGGGAATGGCGGTCTTCAAGCCAGATAAACAGCGAGATGAAGATGCACGGTATAAAAAAGATGACTATGGCAAGGAGCGAAAACAGAATGTCGAACGCCCTCTTCGCCGCAAGGCCCGCGGCCCGGCTCCATTCCTGATAAGAGCCGCCGTCGTCCTCGTATGTATGGGTCAGAACCCGGGTCTCATTGTTCATGATGTTGCTACACTGGTTGGAAAGTTACGGCGCGAAGCGCCGATTAGAATTGGATTGTTGACGGCAGTAACCGCCGCTGCCTGCACGTCGCCTCCGGCGCCGCATGAGGCCGGAGACACCCGGCCTTAGTCAATAACGCGCCTCCGGCGCCGATTATTACTTTTCGGACAGTAATTTTCTATAAAGCGCCTCGCAGTCGTCAATCATACGCTCCATCACGAAGCGCTCTTCAAACCGCTGCCGCGCCTGACGGCAATACCGGGCATACGTCTTGGCGTCGGCCGTCACGTCGGTAATGGCCTTAGCCAGCGCACGGGCGTCGCGCACCGGCACGTTTAGCCCCGAATACCCGTGCTTGTTCACCCAGCCGGTACCGGAGCCCTCTATATTGGTGGCCACCACCGGACGCCCCACCGACATGGCCTCGATCTGCACGATGCCGAAAGCCTCGGTCTTCATAACCGACGGCAGACAGAAAAGCTCGCAGGCCGTATACCAGCCGGCAAGATCCTCCTGCGGAATCTCACCCATCAGATACACCTTGCCGTCGAGGCCCTGGGCATGAATCTGCTCCTCGAGCGACGCACGAAGCGGACCTTCGCCGCCGACAGCTATCACGTAGTCGTCAGGCAGATGGACCGCCGCAGCCACAAGATACTCCAACCCCTTGTAGGCAATCAGGCGGCCGAGGAAGAACACTATCTTACGCCCCGGCCAGCGCGAGCGCACGCGCTCGGCCACCTCCTCGTCGGGCTCGAAGCCGCGCACCCCGATAGGGATGGCCGCCAGTTTATCGCGGGCAGCCTCAAGGTGAGGCGAATGGGCCACGTATTCAGCCGAAGTGCCCACCACCACGTCGGCCCGGCGGATGAGCCAGTTCTGCAGCGGCGCGTAATAGCGGAACAGCCGCTTCTGCTTCACTATGTCGCTGTGCCAGTGAAGCACCACGCGCCCCTTGAAGCCCGACAGACGCAGCGCCAGCGCCGCCATAGGGTCGGGATGATGCACATGGATGATGTCGTAGCCATTGGCCAAGCGCCTCAGCGTCGAGATCATCGAAGGCGAGATAGTGGTCGACGCCACCTTCACCCACGTGCGGCTCGTCAGCAGGCGCGAATGGTCTGACAGACTCACCGTCTTGCCGCGCCCCTCGCTTGCCGCGCACATCATGTCGCAGTCCACGCCGCGGGCCGCCATCCCCTGCATGATGTCGAGCATCACCTTCTCCACGCCCCCCTTTATCGGGTAAAACTTACCCAGCTGCAATACCCTCATACTCACATGTCTTTATCGTTACACCCAAAAATAATCATCTGCCGAGCAGGCTTTCATAAAGCCGCAGGTAGTCTTTGTAGCGGTCGTGTTTGCTGAAATTCGCCTCCGCATGGGAGCGGCACAGCGCCCTGAGCTCTTCCCGGTCGAGGTTCCGCAGCTCACGCACGGCCGAAAGCATCCCGGCCACGTCTCCCTGCTCCACGATGCGCCCCGTGGCCGGAGTAAGCGACTCCGGGCTGCCGCCGGTGCGATACGTTACCACCGGAGTGCCACACGCCTGCGCCTCAAGATTCACCGTAGGATAATTGTCCTGCCACGTAGGATTGACAAACGCCGTGGCGGCCGAATAAAGTTCGGCGAGCTCGGCCACATTGTCGGTGCGCCTTATATACGTGATGCTCTTGGGGAGACTCTTCTCCTGCTCGGGAGTCATCTTCCCGACCATCACCAGACGCTCACCCCCGCGAAGCATCTCCGACATCTTCATAAGATCGTCGAAACCCTTTTCCTTAATCCAGATGCTCGCGAGGCCTAAGATTAAAGTATCGTCGGCGCCGATGCCATACTTGGCACGCACTCCCGAACCCTCGCGCGGCGAAAAGGCCTCAAGGTCGATACCGTTGTGTATCACCTCATAGCGATACCCCTTGAGGAACGAACGGCTCATCTCGCCCCGGATCCAGTCCGACACCGGCACAATCACAAACTTATCGGCCGGCACCGACAGGAAGGCATCGCGCTTCTGCCGGAAGTTCTTGGCCGAACGGTCGCGTACCCAGCTCCGCGGAAACGAACCGCGCTGAGGACAATGTCCGCAACCCCGCTCCCACCGGTCGCATCCGATGAACGAATAGTAATAGCAATGCCCCGTGTAGAGCCAGCAGTCGTGCACGGTCCATATCACCGGTTTGCCACACTCTGCCAGATAACGGAAAAGCATCGGATAATTAAGGAAATATCCATGAATGTTGTGGATATGGATGATGTCGGGGTCTATGCGCTCGATGTCGGCGATAAACCGGCGCGTAGCCCGGCGCGAACCGAGGCCATGACGGTCCAGAAGACGCGTCGAAAGGCCATGCACGGCCACATCGAGGCGCGTCCCCACAGGCACCGTCTGCGACGTAGACGCCATATCGCCGTCGCGACCACGGCTGAATGCCAAATAACTCTCCCAACCCGCATCCATGGCCACCTCGCCGATCTCGCGCATGATGCGACCCGTCGACGTAGACTGCCTCAGCACAGGGTTAATCTGCAGCAACCGCCTCTTATCCATATTGATACACAATTATAACAAGATTGCAAAAAGAACGTATCCGGAACAAACGCTCCGACTTCCAATCCTCACCTTAATCCCTCAAACAGGTCCATCCACATTTTCATCACCGCCTCCTCCGAGAAACGCTCCGTAACCTTGCGGGCCTCCAGACCCATGCGGCGGCGCAACTCCCCGTCGGTCATCACCTTAGCCATAGCCTCGGCGAGCCCCTCCACATCGCCATTGCCGACAAGCAACCCGTTCACCCCATCCTCAATAATATCCCTCGGCCCACACGGACATGCGAACGACACACAGGGCACTCCACACGTCATAGCCTCCACAAGAACCATTCCAAATCCCTCATAGTTAGAACTCATTACAAGCAGCGAACTCTTAAGATACTCCTCTACAATCTCGTTTGTAGGAGGATTAATCGCTGCATTGTCTTCCAATCCCAAATCGGCTATCTTCCCTACAAGCATATCGTGCCATTCACCCTGTCCGAAAATGTCAAGACGCCAATCTCTCAATTCCGGGTGCTTCTTCATCACTATGCCCCAGGCATCAATCAGTCGGTCAAAACCCTTCTGATAATCCAACCGGCCTACAGCAATTACCCTTTTGTGTTTTAAATCAGATACATTGCTTGGTATTGAATGAATGGAATTAGGGATAACGCTAATATTATCAGAATATTTCCAGTTCAAACTATCTTCTTCTGACAGTACGATAAATGCATCGAATTTTCTAACTAATGCATCATCTTTCCTTGTACGCAATTTATCAGCTACTCCAAGCAGTCCCCGTCTGTTATACTGAAGCCTGAAATACTTTGAAAAGTGCAACTCAAGAATTTTCTTACTTCCGTCCGCTATATCGGGAATAAACCCAGACTCGCATGGGTACAGGCTAATGGTAAAGTCTGCATTGACCTTTTTTAAATAGTTGGTCAGCCTACTTTTATGCAACCTTCTTTTTTTTAAATATCCAATAGTCTTCCCGACAGGACTTTTATCATTGTCAGAAGTATAATTTATATTTAAATCTATGAATTCAACTTCTTTCGGGAAATCATAAAAGGGAGGTCTGCCTTGCTGATCAGTCGTAACAATCTTCACATCATGTCCGTGTCTCACCAACCACTTAACTTTGTTAAGCAGTACCCGTTCCATACCTCCGGGGTTATAAACCCCAAGTATGCAATAAACAAATCTCATAATTTTAAAGACCTTTTATCTTTCCTGATAAATTTCTTAAATTTGAGAAATGCGAGGAGATAATATGGATTGCGTATGGATGTCTTAATAACCCATATTTTCTCTCTCATTGTTTTGGATGTCCATGGCTTTGTATGGCCGATGAAATGCACCACCTTTATAGGCTTTCCTCTTTTGCCATTCCAGCAAAATCCATAACGAGTGCAATAAACGTTTATCCAATCCGCAACCATATTATATCCCTCAGGCAGCAACAGTTCTCTATGATTCTCCCAATCTTTAAAATAATGTTGTATTATATCTTGATCACCCACAGAGATTCTTTTCCTCTGGAATTCATCAATTACCAGTGGTGCCATCTCTATTAACTGCGTTTCTGTTTCTTTATCAGGGCGGACAACCATTAAACCGGAGTTAAGCTTAGTCCATCCAAACATCGAAGCTCCGGCAACTGCGGCTGACCATTCAGGTGCGTCAAACAAGCTATCGATATTTGCCCGAACAAGCATATCTGAATCCAGAAACACAATTTTCTCAAACTGAGTCAGTCCCCACATTTTCAGTTTATCAAATGTAAAAGACCAGTGCGTGTATGATTCGCAGCTCTCATTGGCCGATACGTCATTCAGATTGCCACTTAACCTTATTACATTAATACCACGTGAAATGAGTTCATCGTCCAGCCCTTGTTCTGCATTCGCAGACAACATACAATATAACGGATATTTACTCCCGACTGACTGAAGAGAGCGAAACAGCCCGATGACTCCCAGTAAGTATCTCCTATTGGAAAGAAGCGTTACGTATGCCTTCATTTTTTATTTTCTTAAGTTCCGACTCCACTATCTTTTTGGAAATTCTTGGATGATTATAATATTGGTCTATATGGAATTTGCTTTGCTTTGAAATTATATGCAATCTGCTAAGCAAAATTCGGGCAATCCATTTGACCATCGTCTTCCTGTAATTGATTTTTATTCTCTTAAAAATGTCATAGTCACCATATCTATTAAAAACAGACCACCATAATCCGGCATGTGGAGACTTATTTTTAGCATATATCCATGGTTGATACCCTGCATAATGGACAATTACGGGGTGCTCAAACAACTCTATCACAATATCCGGATTCTCCGACATGAACTCATGATTCCGAAAATAAGACACAAGAACGCCATATTTCGGATGAAGAGCAATTTTCTTGGAACTGCATACTTTATTTATACAATCTTGATCAAAGAAATGCAGTTTTTCCTTATTCTCGCGAGCGTATGAAATAATCTTTTCAGATGTCTTCTCTTCTCGCCAAAGCTTTAGATTCATCAGCAATACGCCTGCACATATATAAACACCGGATTTATCCAGATTCAAACGATTAAAGACTTCATCGTTATAATTCTGAGTATCTACAGCTCCAGCTACAAGAGCTTCTTCCATATCCATTCCAAACAGGTCGTCAAGACAGCCATTTACAATGACATCACAGTCCAAATAAAGGACTTTGTCTACGTCGGGTAAAATTTCCGGCAACAATATTCTATACCATGTAGCAATAGACCATTCGGAATTAGACGGAAGAACATTCTTGAAATCATCGGCATTCACAATATGGATCTCGATATTTGCATGCATACCGAGAAATATGCGCTCCATATCTCTGCTAATGCCATCACTGATTATATGAATCCTGACATTGTCTTTTTCAGACATATTGTCAATAATGGATTGTATAGTGATGCAGGCGAATGGCGCATAGTTGTCATCGCAGCAAACACAAAAGTTCTTATCCATTTTTAATTGAATATCATTTCAACTTTTCTTATACGCTTTTCCCAATAGAAAGGGGAAATACTTATTCACAATGATTGCGATTGGAGCAAGCAAAACAGAAGCAACCAGCATCAATACCAGAGCCCAAATACCCCAATCTGAGAACAAACCGAATTTTCGCGCAATCATATACATTATACTTATAATTTTTGATTGCATTCCATAATACGCCAATGAGTTTACACCAATGAATACAAGGAAACGCACTCCTATATTAGAATTCCAGCGTTCTATCCATCTACAGAACGAAACTATAAAACCTGTTCCCGTAATAAGATTAAACATGAACGCAGATATATTGCCATAAATCAAAAGATGGGCATCAAAAGGAAGATTCTTATACCCATAGATTGAAGTGAAATATAAAACGCCCCATATTATAGCATGCCATCCATAGCTTTTAATAATTGGTTTTCCTCGATTGGCTTTCCGGATTTCCCTGTCGAGAAGACGATATGCGTATCCTCCGAACAACATAGGCAGGAATACGCATGCGTTTACTATATGCCATGGCAATGGTATCCTAATGAAATTAGCCCATAGGAGGCCTAAAGCAGAAAAAGCTATGCATACTACAAATTGAGTTACTCTACGATTTGTCAGCTTCAGAATATAAAAAAGCTGTATCTGCATTATGAAAAGGCAAGCGACAAACCACATATCGTCACCATGACCCGGAAATTGCGCAAATATACCGATTAGACGACTTTTCCAATCAATATTTCTGGCAACCACGGATAGCAACATATTGATTATTCCGAAACACAGAACGGGCACAACAAGTGTTTTAATTTTCTTTATAAAAAACTCTTTAGCCGTCAAACGTTCTGTAAACGTGTATCCGCTTACAAAAAAGAATCCGCTCAGAACATACGGATCCACAAAAACCTTCTCTATATCGACTGGGTCGAGATGTATCAATAATATAGACATCATGCATACACCCTTCACGATATCTATCCAATCAAATCGGAGTTCTCCCATTCTATCAGATGCTGTATGCCTCATATTCCTCTATGAATTTCTGCTGCTCTTCCTGCGTGCGAGACATTCCGATGGCCAAAAATATTGCATAAACGCAAAATATATCCGTTGCCACCTTCATCCATATTATTAACTGTAGTACATATAGCAGATAAAACGTGATTTTATACTCCGGGAAATATTTGGCACACATCATGGCAGATTTCAGGATAAACAGCGCGAAGACAATCAAAAAAAACACACCTCCATAATAGATAAAGCGCACATAGCCCACATCAGAAGCCTGATAGTAACCTCTCCATCTGGGGCCCACATAATATTCCTCATTATCGGTTGTTTCAATGAATCCGTCTCCGATAATCCACGTATGCAGACTATCGGGCCATCTGTACATTGTTTTTAAGATTTCATTTGATCTCACATTCCATTCTCCCGTCTCCACAAGACTTACGAATCCCTCAAAACCATATCTGAAGTCTTTTCTGAAATTAGTATCACTTTTATAGAGAAATGCCACAACTATAACCGCAACCATTACAAAACCGCTTAACCACTTAATCGATTTTCCTATAGCATAATCTCCTCTGAAACGAAAATAAAAGGCATTTCCTATAATAAGCACTATACCGATACCGAAGCCAAAGATTGTGGTTCGGGAAAGCATATTACCAATAACCGTTATTGTGAAAAATGCCATTAGATACGAAAAAACGTAAAACTTTTTGTGCCAATAGAGTCTTATGAAGTTGTAGAATATTCCGCCCATAAGAGTTAATACTGCAGCAAATCTTATTCCGGCAGGATCATAGGAGCATCCTATTCCATAAAGTCTGGATGCGTTTTCCGCATAGTCGATGTCGGCGGGATCAAGCAGGCGCACCTGGATAAAGAAATCTTTAAACGCGGGGTAGCGATTGATCAGGATTGCAATTATACATTGTGCCACACACGTCGCCGCAAGATAATATGTCAGAACCAATACATCAGGAGACGAATGAATCCATCTTAGATAAATCACTAATGTATAAGCACCTGCAAGCCAAACAAGCGCCGAGAATATATAACTGACATAAGTATAGTCGTGAGTATTGTTTATAACCACAGAAAGCAGACAAGCAGCCGAGACCGCGAGTCCGAACAAGACCAGGACTACGAGATTTGAATCTATTCCGGCACCTGTGGTTTTACTCTTCCGGTATAGCAACAGCGGTAAAGCCACAACTGCCATAACGAGTTTTGTATTTACCCCCGGATAACCCGTTATATGAGGCGGGAAAATATAGAAACTAGTCAATATCACCCCCACAACTATGGCTATTATATTAGGCATTCTCAGTTACTTTTATTAAATATCAACTTGTATGCGACTTTGTCAAGCAAAAACGAATAAAAGCGAATTACTCCGAACCATCCCGATTTCGCAAACAGTTGTATATACCGGGATCTTGACGATATATACCTGTTGCGCTTTATAAACCTATTCGATTCTGGATACCATTCTCTCCATAACTTATGAAATCTTTTATGGTCTTTCATCAGAAGGAATGGGAATTTAACCTCAAGCTTCAGAAATTCTATCTCTGTATCATAAGCGTTTCCGAATTTTTCTTTCAAATAGCAGGAAAGGGAATGCACATTCTTCCGCAGCTGTCGAAGATGTTTTTCAGAATACGTATTGCTGAAAGCTCCCGTATTGGTTTTTACGTAATGATAAAACGCCATAGGGACATAGACAGCTCTTGTTGCATTAGCAAAAAGTCGAATCATTGTCAGATCCTCACCCATTCCAAGCCCGGAGGGGAATTCCACAGATGAAGATTCATATAAATGCCGGCGCACTAACTTATTCCATACATTGAATTTCATCGCACCACCAAGCATTCCTCTGACGGCTTCATCGGGACTGCTGTATGATGGCTGTTTCATGTATCTGTCTCCGTTTTCAGTAGTCAGAAACCAATCGCACCACACAATATCCGCATCCTCACATTTTGCAGTGTCATACAGCATCGCAAGCATTCCTGGGTCTGCATAGTCATCGCTGTCGAAGTGAAAAACATATTCTCCGCGGGCTGCAGAAAGCCCGGTGTTTCGCGCATCGGGAAGGCCCTTGTTCGCTTCATGCCTGACTATCCTGATGTCCGGAAGTATACCTTTGTGATTTCGGATAACAGAATCGGCGATTTGCATCGAACGGTCTTTAGTGGCATCGTCTACGATGATGAGTTCTATCCCTCTGAGAGTCTGATTCAGTATCGACTCAATGCATCTGGCGATAAACTTTTCGACACCATAGACGGGCACGATGACACTAACCTTTATATCTTCCATATAAAAAATACCGGGCAAGATTTTTAACTCGTTTCCATAGGGGCAAAGAATCAAGAAGCATTGTCTTGTCGAAAAAGAACTTGAAATATCGCTTCTCATCAAATATTGGCGACTTCCTGTAATATTCCCACCAGATGTCAAAAGCCACACTATATCTTTGCCACGGCTTATATCCGCTATAATGGATTGTGCCTTCTTTTCTGGCTCGTTCTATGTCAGAGGGTTTTATCCATTCCGGAAGTTTCAGGCTCGGCTGGTAAAACTGGATATATGCGCAATCGTTGACATTCCAGCATGGGGGCAGTAATTTTATGCGGCCGGCGCACACGATATTCACAGTATCCTGATCCTGATATCGATAATTGTTTGCTGCCTCCTTCTTGAACTCTGCCGTAAGGTTATCCTGTCGCATCAGCTTCAGATTGAATATCATGAAACCCGCCTGCACATAATTCCACAAATTCACTCCTTTAAGCGAATCGATGTGTTGCTTCTCATAAGCATTCATGCCTATATCAAGGGAGGCAGCCACATAGTTATCGCCCAAATCAGTGTTAAACACCTCCCACAAATCCTGACGGAAGATTATATCAACATCAGAATAAATGGCTTTATCTATGTCTGTGAAGAGATCCGGTATAAGAAGCCTGTAGTATGTGGCTTTAGTCACATGTCTTATTTCAAAGGCGTTCTCATAAGTTTCATCTACCGGGTAGAACGATAATCTACAGTTCTTGAAGTTCCCCGTGACTTTTCTCAAGGTATCTTCATCAAGATGCACAGAAGGAGAGTGAAGCACCCTGATATCATAGAAAGTATCTGAATTTGCATTGACCAGCAACGAGGTGAAGCAGACGCCGGCTGCTTCTATCAGATTATTGTCAAATGCAAATACAATGGGAATTACATTCATTGATCTTGCGTTTTTGAGTATGCGAATCTTTTAATGGTATGAAATCTCGAGAGTCTTATCTCCTGTCGGCTTAAGAATTTATAAAGTATCTGTCGCGGTTGGTCAAGCAGGATTGCAATCGCCATTATGCATACGATTAATATCGAGATAACACCGATATACGCTATTCCCGAGTACCCGTTAAAAATATAGACTCCTAACGGAAATACGATAGGCCCCCACACCGGAGGAGTTGAGTGAATCAGGTAAATTGCAAAACTTGATTTTGCAATTTTGTTAAGATTAGGACTTGTCCCGATATTCAGAGATCTAAACCAATAGAAAAGGGCTATGCCTTGTATGATCACGAAGGGATTAACATAGCTCTAGAAAGCCCTTGATAATTCACATAGCCCAATCCTACATAAATTAAGACATTAATCACCGAGCATCCGAAATATATCATTGCCGGGCGCTTGACACCGTCCCGATGATATATGCTTAAATACCTTGCCAATAAATAGATTGAGCAAAATGTAAATACCGAATATCCCTGATTGATATACTCCGTGCTTCCGGTAAGTCCGTAAACTGTCTGGAAAAGCAAAATCAGCACAATAGTCTGTCGGAATTGTCTTCTGCTGACAGAATCTGCAAATATATTCAGAACCGGACTCAAAATAATTAATGCCAGATAAGCCTTTTCAAACCAGCATGAATCTCCAAAACCAAAACAACGCAGCAATCCCATGGGCGGGAAATCATTTATTCCTATAATAAATAGGAATAAGAATGCCCCTAAGGAAAAATATAGACATTGGAACAGGAAACCTGATATGGTCTTAATGGAAAATCTGATACCAAACCATCCGGATATGAAAACAAAAACTATGACGCAGCATTTAGATAATGAAGAAAACACCACTCTCGCTACATTTCCGACAGGATTATTGACTATGTCATTTAAATCAGGAATACCATTTATATGAAAATCCAAATGACAAATCAATACCATTACCATTGCAATCAATCTAAGCAATTCTATGTTAGATTCGCGTTGGTTCAACTTGTCCCGTTCTACTCTTGACAATGGTTGCATTTATTAATAACAAGACTACGTTTTTATAAACGACAGGCTTACAATCGCGGCATTTGCACTATATTTACAAATCATGGATTGTCTGTAACCCTACGATATTTGTTCCCGACGATAGTATCATAACATCAGAATTCGCCTGCATTTAAATGAATTATAAATCCTTGGAATTTTCTTTCTGTGGATTTATCCAATATGCAGTCGATGATATTCTCGGACGCTGTTTTACCGTCAGGAGGAGTCAGGAATTTTGATATAAAATCAGTACGCTTCTGCTTCATTGGATCAATGCCTTCTATCACATCATTAACGAAATTTTCAATTTCCTCTTTACACCAACCTTTATAGTGAAGATCAAAGGCTTGTTGCTGAAACTGATTGAACCCATGTGTCAGATCGTTATCACTCATCAGGTACATCACGGGGTTGCCTGTGTAGTGGTATTCTACGGTGAATGATCCGCAATCGTGAATCATAGCATCTGAATGCATGAAAAGTCCAAGATACTTCCCATCGACGTATTGGGCATTTGAAAGGGTTTCCCAGCGGCCATAGTATTCATCCGTTTTTTGTTTTCCCCATTTTCCCTCTAATTTTGCCCTTAAAAGCGGGTGGGGTTTAAAAGCCCATTGTACCTTATCCTGGTATTTCTCCGCCAATTCAAGCATGAATGAATAATACCTTTCAAAACTGGAATAGTGTAACCACTCATTATCGGTGATTGAATGATGAGGAGCCCATATAATCCTCTTTTTGGGATTTTTATGCTCTTTCCATGGGTCTTCACACTTCTCTTTGGCGTTCAGGAACTCGTCCATGACAGGCAATCCGGTGATAAATCCATTCCTACAATGGTTATCCATTATTCTTGCAGAGCCACGCCACGCATTTATATTTTCATAATATATTTGCCAACAACTCAATAGCAATCGCGTATTCCTTGACCATTTTTCGTCGACTCCATGAAAACCGTAATTTATATAACAAAATAATGATCTTAGATTATGCATTATGAACTTTCTTAGTTCAATGTCTGAGTCATAAGGTTTCGAATATAATATTATATCCGGGTGTAGCTCTTCACAGATAGTTTTGCCAGGTCCAATCTCAATCAAAGGATATCCTTTTTCTTCGCAGTATTTATGAAATGCAAGACGGTTATCTTCTTGATTGGATGGAATTGTCAATAGTATTGGTTCAAAACGTGAGTGATTTAGCATTGCCCTATATAACAATTCCGACTTCCAACATGAGAAACTCGATAAGACAAACACCACTCTGATGGATTTCTTCTGTCGAAGACGACATATTTTATACGGCTTGTATATTTTCTCATAGCCGAACAATATTAAATTCTTTATACTCTCTCTAAATTTACGCTTATACTGTCTCATGATTAAACTCATATAAGAAATTTACACATAATATCATGTTTAGGACTTTTGACAAGCTAATTTCATCGATGACCTCAAACGTAAAATAATAGGTGAAATATATTCCATATAGACATTATCTTTACGAAACCTCAATACTACAATATATAAAGCCGTAGATATCATCACACCGGATACAAGGGCTATCCAATTATTATGACATAACAGTCTTATGACAGGACAAATCGAACAAGCTAATACCGAGTAAAATAAATATGGCAGAAAGTCTCTTAGTTGTTTCAAATATCCGATTCCGAAGAGTTTGCCGGTGTAATATGTGTTTATAGCCACTGCTATCTGGGTATAGATAACTTTCATAATGCAGATAGCGAGAACGCCAAAGGGCACTGCACAAAGCAGCATGGCAATTGAGATGGTTTTCTTTATCACTTCCAAACGCAAAAATAAGTCCGATCGGCCCTTGATTTGCAAGAGGTTGAGATTAAGAGTACATAAGGGATCAAACATAACTGCAAAGCTGAATACTTGGAGGAAGATAACAGCTCCAATCCATTTATGGGTAAGTAAAATAAGCACAAGAGGCTTTGCAATGAATGCGAGCAGGACACACATAAAGCATAGAATCATGCCAGTGAGTCTCATGTATTTTCGATAAACTGCTATGAGACGCTCGTCATCGTTCTGTAGTTTAGCAAAAATGGGAAAGGTAACTCGCTGAACCATCCCGGAGAAAGTAGAGCACGGCATGTTTGCAATACTTGTTCCGCGAGAATAGTTACCTAAAGCCGCAGGTGTATAGAAACTACCTATAAGGATAGTTGATAGTTCATTGTATATTGTATGCAGAAGGCCGGAAGCCATGAGCTTGCTTCCGTAACCGAAAAGCTCTTTGAAAGACTCTTTTGAGAAAATAAGAGACGGCCACCATCTCACGATGGCAAACATAGTAACTGTCCTGATAACATTAGCAGCGATTGACTGCCACACAAGTGCCCACACTCCATAACCGAGATATGCAAGAAGTAGACCAATCAGACCGGATAACAAAGCGGAGATGAAATTGACCTGTGCCTGAGGCTTGAAATTGACATCTCGCGTAAGCTTTGCATATTGCACGCCACAGAGCGAACCAAGAAAAAGATTGACACAATAAACTCGCGTAATCGGTTCGAGCACCGGCTGCTTGAAAAACAGCGCAATCAATGGAGATGCAAAAAACAGCGCAAACGAACAGAATGCGCTGACTACTATATTGAAATAGAATACTGTGCAATAGTCTTTTTCTGTACAGTCAAGCTTGCGGATGAGCGCATTGGAGAAACCACTGTCTATAAGCGTTTGGGAAATAGCGAAAAAGATTCCCAACATACCGATAAGACCATAATCGGCAGGAGTGAGCAGACGCGCTACAACGATTCCCAACAGGAAATTGACGCCTTGTATCGAGAATTTCTCGATAGCCGTCCATTTCATTCCGCGCATTGTCTGTTGACGTATTTCTCCCATAAATTGTAAAGTTAAAGAATAATCAGCATTTGTAGGTTCACACCCAAAATTTAGCTGTCTCCTTCTCTAACGTAAAAAAAGAGTCTATATTTTCTAGTAGTATCCCATAATTCAACGACCTGCTAATCTACTCTTCTCCAAATCATCGTCTCTATATATGATTGACAACTTATTCAGCTATATATTCAAACAATGGTTCTAAAAACAGAGGTAACTCCTTGGAGTTACCCCCATAATACGAAAAGGCCGAAACCCTAATTATAGCAACTCCATTATTATCAACGTCAGTATAATCAACGGAATAAATTTCATGATTGCTCAATGATAAGACAATAGAACCGGGTATTGACCTATTTTGCATTAAATAGGATAGAGTAAGGTATTTAAAAAAACTTGCACTTTCTCGTACAAGCTCTATCAAACTATTCATTATACTATCATCGTTTACTTTAAGTTGTCTCAATATTGCCATTACCATAAGGACAGGCTTGCTCGCGATATAGTTCTCTCCATTTCTGCTTTTACTTCTACAAGCTTTATCAGATACATGTCGATGTGCATCTCTGATTGCTTTGGACACTACACGTATTGAGAATTTGTTCAGCAGACTATCATCAAACAACGTTTCCATATAGAGCATTTCCATTCCTGTCTGTCGAGAGATTGCTTCCCTAATCAAATTATTACGCGATTCGGGAAATGAGTATCTGAAATACGCCGTCGGACTAAATTTATAGATATAACCATTAAAATCAGTATCAGGACCGTAAATATGATGAAAAATACTTTTTAAATTATCATAATCCAAAACCAAAACAATGTGATCAAGTCCGAATTTATTACCAACAAGCGATTCATCTGGTCTTACACCGATTGAATAGCTGTAGTCTATATGTGCAGAAAGGATGTTGAGAATGCGGAACAGGTGTGCTGGATCCATTCTATCCATATCTTCAACAAATAGAACTACCTTCTTTTTCTTATTCAGTCTAAAAGACTCTATATTCTCTCGGATTATCATAGTTACGGCATCACACTCAATGGAGGGGATACCTTTAGTCTCAGATAAAAACTTGTTTACTTCTTCGCTTTCAGAGTATTCATTTTTAAATTTTTGAACTTTCTCTCTTAATTGATTGAATATTTTAGTTGCTTTATATACGGTAACAGCTGTAGTTGACGTAAGTCCTTCAAAAAATTGTGCAATAAACGGTAAGGCACTATCTACAATATTTTCACCATTCCTTTGTAGCCAATATGCCAAAGCCACGGAATCAGAGATTTCGTAGTCATCCTTAATCATCCCGTTGAGAATCATCTGGAGTAGAACATCCCGTTTGACCAATTCAAAAATATCCTCATTATCCTCTACTTGATAGTTTACAGGATATATTTTTATTGGGATGAACTCTGAGTTAAATTCTTCGTTTTGCGTAAGCCTGTCGATAAAAAAACTTTTCCCATCTCCGAACTTTGCTGAAAGTATAGTTCTATCATGAGCGCGAAGATGATTAATAAACTTCTCAATTTCAGGCTCAACAGGAATATAAAATTCATGTTTAATATTTTCGCATTCCATTCTAACAGTCTAAGTCAACAAGATGATCGGGTGAGGCCCCAGGCGAGGACGCGGTCGATGACGGGGGTCGGCAGGGAGCGGCTGCGGGCGAGGTCGGCGATGAGGCGCAGGCCGAAGGGGAAGTCTTCGGTGAAGTAGCGGCTGCCGAAGTCGGGCACCCAGCCGTCGCCGCAGGGCTTCATGGGGGAGAGTATGGTGGCGAAGGCGGGTATCGACCTTATCTTGCGTGTGAGGGCCTGTGCGTCGGGCTGACCGTAGTATTCAAGTATCGAGGGTATGGCCTCGCGCGATATGCCGAGGTCGGCGGTGAGGGCCATGAACTCGCTGTCCATGGCGGTCAGCAGTTCCGAGGCGTCGTCGGTCCAGTCGGCGTAGAAGAGTGTCTGCCGGGGGCAGATTTCTCCGTCGTAAGTGCCCCACATCGAGTAGAGGCGCGACGTGTGGAGTATGGGGTTGCTGTTGGTGAGCGATGCCTCGTAGAAGTTGTTGAGGAGCTCTACGGGGGTGGAGAAGAGGCGTTGCAGCATGAGGCGCACGCTTTCGCGGTCGGCGTTTTCCACGGCTACTTTCAGCAGGGGCTTGTAGCCGAGCAGGCGTCCGGTAGAGCCATATTTGTCGTAGCGGGCTATGTAGGGGACGCGCTGGAAGCCGAAGAGTGGCGTGCCGGGGTCGAGCGTGCGGTGAGCGGCGAAGAAGAAGCCGGTGCTTGAGACGATTGCTCCTACGAGGGTATCGGCTGCAAGCCAGGGTTTGATGCTGCGGAGGGTGTCTTCAATCAGATAGCCGGGGAGGCAGAGGAGCACCATTTCGGCCCCGCGGAGTGCCACTTCGGGGTCGGACGATATGCATGAGAGGCGGCCGGCATATATCTTGCCGTCGGGGTCGCTTACGCTTATGTCTTTGTGCCAGCTGCCGGGATGGCCTGTCAGAAGGCTGACAGATATACCTTGCGCGAGAAAGACGGAGGCGCAGACTATGCCGAGGCTTCCGCCTCCGCAGACGCATATTTTTTCAGGCAGTCCGTTATGGGTCATGACTTTGTCAGAGGGATTTGAGGATGGCGACGAGGCGGTCGTTGTCGCGGGGCGAGCGCACGGCGAAGCGCACGAGCTGGCGCCCCTGCATGTTGCGTTTGAGGCCGCAGTTGCTGATCAGCACGTCGTGTGCTATCAGCCGGCGTGTGAGCTCGGCCGAGGTGAAGCGGTCGGTTACCTCGCAGAGGAAGTAGTTGGCCTGCGAGGGGATGACGCGCAGCCAGGGGATGGAGTCCATCATGCGGCCAAAGCGTTCGCGCTCGGCTATGAAGCGGCGGCAGGCCTCGGTGTAGCTGTCCTGATATTTGCCGAATATCTGCATGTAGAACTCTCCGAATGAGTTTATGTTCCAGATGCTTACCTCTTTCTTGAAGCGGGCTATGAGTTCGCGGTCGGCTCCGGCGAGGATGCCGAGGCGGAGTCCGGGCACGCCGTAGCTTTTGGAGATGGATTTCATGACAAACATGCCGGGATAGCGTTCGAGCGTCTCGTCGCGCAGCAGCGAATTGCGCTCGAATCCTTCGGTGAAGTCGACGAAGCTTTCGTCTACGAGGAAGCGCACCCCGTTTTCCTTACACCAGTCGGCCAGGCGCATCACGTCGGCCAGGGGCATGAAGTGTCCCGAGGGGTTGTCGGGGTTCACGAGGAGAAGCGTCTCGATCTGCTTCCCCGTGAAGAAGGCAATCAGCTCGTCGGCCGTATACGAGAAGTCGGGCGTCGACACGACAAACTGCACGAGCCTCTCGGCCGGCAGGCGGTTGGGATATTCGTCGAATGTGGGGAATATCACGCCTACCTTTCCTGAGCAGTGGCGTTCGGTGAAGGTCTTGATTAGCTCTGCGGCTCCGTTGCCCACCACCACGTATTCGGGCTTGATGCCGAAATAGCGTCCGGCGAGCATCGAGTTCACGCCCATGCCCGAGGGGTAGTTCTCGAGGAGCACGTCGAAGTTGGCCTTCAGCTCCTCGCGCATCTTGCGGGGCGGGAAGAAGGGGTTGACGAGATAGCAGTAGTCGAGCAGCTGCGGGAAGCGCCAGAATCCGCCGTATCGCTTGTGGTATTCGTGATATTTCGTCTCGCCCGAGCTGAAGAGCGTCGAAGCTATGTCGAGGTCCTGGATGTCGTCGATCTCATACCATTTCTCGCCGTCGAGCGGGAGGGCCTTGAGCGTAGAGCGGTCGATGAGCGTCAGCACGCGGAGCACCTGCTCGTAGTATTCGTTATTGCCCATCACGCGGCTGTAGGCCTCAAGGAAGGGGATATACTGGCGCACGGCGAAGTCGCGGCTGAACTTATAGATGTTCACCGTCTTATAGTAGTGGCCGCGGTCTTCATACCTGAAGGCCTGCTTGGGCACGAAGCTCATGATGTTGCAGTCGGCGTCTATGGTGAGCATCGTGCCGTCCATCCAGGTCTGATACTTGTCGACGAGAGCGAGGTCTCTGCCGGGGGCTTCTATGATGCGGTCGAGCACGGCGTCTTCCACTATCAGGTCCGACTCCAGCAGCAGCGTGTCTTCCTCGGCCAGAGCGTCTTTGGCAAGATAGAGCGAATAGATGTTGTTGGTCTTGTCAAACACCGGATTGCGTATAAACTCAATCCGTTTCGACTCGCCGTAACGCTCTCTGAGATAAGCTTCGAGCTCATCGCCCTTATAGCCCGTCACGATGACGATGCGCGAGAGTCGGTGCCGGTCGAGCTGACCGATGATGCGGTCTATGAGCTTCACGCCGTTCACCTCCACCATGCATTTGGTGTTGTCTTTGGTGAGAGCGCCGAGACGTCGGCCCATTCCGGCCGCGAGTATGATGGCTTGCATAATTGTCAGTTTCTATAATAACCGAGAAACCAGTCGAAGTATTACCGGGTTCAGCGGCCGAGGAGGCGGGAGAGGAGGGAGCGGCGCCCGGGGGCGTCGTCGGGGGCGGGACGGGTAGTGGCGGCGATGTATTGCGGCCAGGTCCAGCCGTTTTTCACCATGGCGTAGATGGCGTTCCAGTCGGGGATTCCGCCGAGCGAGCGGTCGTCGATATAGATGTCGGCGGTTACCTTGCGTCCTCCGCCGACGCCCGTGGCAGCCGTCTCGTCGGTGTAGTTTGAGTTGACGGCGTAGAAGTGGAGGTCGCGCTGCTCACACCAGTGCAGGGCCTGGTCGAGCAGGTCGCCTTCGCGCACAGTCCAGAGGATGAGGCGGAGGTCGGGAATCTCGTCCTGGAGCCGCCTTAGGACGCGGACGGCGCCGGGCCGTTCGCGTCCAATGGCGGGATATTCATGTTCGACGATAGTTCCGTCGAAGTCTACTGCTATTACCATATTTCAGATGTCAGAATGAGGAGGAGGCAGTCAGCGGGCCCGGGGCACAGGGGCGCGGCATGAATGCCGCTTCACCCGACGGCACCGTCCGACGCCTATTCGCGCACGCAGCGGACGGCATGGGCCATCCAGGGATAGGCCGTATTGGTCGGGTTGATAGATGTATGCGTTCCGCTGCCTCCGCTTCCGAGTCCTTTGTCGGGCTCCTTATAGTTTCCTGAGCCGACAAGGTAATAGGTATGGCCGAATAAGGCATAATAGCCTGCATCGGTATTGCTTACTCCCTGACCGTCAGCCCAGATGTAACTGTTTACGCCGTGGTAGCTTCTTGATCCGCTGGAAGCGACCCTCGAGCCGCTTCTGGGGATATACGACCCTTCGGTATCGAGGACATTTTTAAGATAATATCCGCCATAGCCGAAGATTTTGGTCTTGCCGTCGGAGGCATAGCCGATGCGGTCTTTATGAAAGCCCTTCATGGTCCAGCGTTTTACATTGTTGGAACCCTCGGTCCAATAGTCGAGCACACAGCGGATTTGCTCGAGTATGGTCGGCGTGCCATCGTCGCGGAAGCTGAGGCCGCCATTTACGCTCTGCGCCGTTCCGGTTCCTGAAAAACCGGTGAACGTCCAGGGATTGGCTACACGGTAGCCTACGGGCGAGGGGTCGTAGATCGTTTTTCCGTGTGAATGAGAAGCGTCTCTCTCATTCTGGCCGTAAAACTTTGAGTTGCCCCAGAGCAGCTCGACGGGAACGGCGAGCCATCTCCATTCATTGTCTTCAAGATTCTTTCCGATCATCATGTCAGGTCGGCGAATCGATGCAAGAATTGTCGCCTCGGCGGCTGTCGGCGGATTCCATAGCGGATAAGAGGAGCTGATGTCGACAGCCTTGCCTCCTACGTAATATGTCGCGGAGTTGGGGAAAGGATCCTTTCTGCCCCACTGGTAGAGCATGCAGTGGAGCACTCTGGCCTCGTTTTCTTCCGTCTTGGTCGTCTCAAGTCGCTGAGCCTCCGTCGAGGGGAAAGCTCCGAGATTCCGGTCCATCACCGTAAAGGAGTGTCCGCTGAAGTTAGTCAGCTCTTCGTCTTGCGGGAGGGTCGGGCCTACGCCCCAGATGTGCCAGCTCCAGAGTATCTCGCCGGCGTCGTTGCAGACGGCTATGAGTGCGTTGCCGGTGTGGCCGGTGGTGGTGTAATGCACGCGGCCGTCGCGCAGCTCCACTTTGCTGATGAAGCCTTTGGTGTCTTCCCAAAGCAGCCTGGCCGACGAGGGATTGATGTAGGGGTTTTCCGTATGGAAGCCGGCGCCCTTGATGATTCCCTTCTCGCCGTTGCCTATCACGGTGGCCTTGAAGTCGTGTTCTCCGGCCGAGGTTATCATGTAGCAGTTGGCGGTCTCCTCCTCGGGCTCTTCAGGAAGCTCCTCTATGGCAGGAGCATAGCGGCTTAGAGTGAGGTCGAAGACGTAGATGGCATCCGGGGCGAAGTCGTAGGCGGCTTCGCGAGTGAAGGTCGCCGTGTGGCGGTCGGTGGCCACGGTTATAGTCAGCTTGTCGCCGGCCTTTATCGAGGGGGCGCAGGAGAGGAAGCCTTCGTGGCGGGCACCGTCGGCGAGAGGCTGCCCGGATGCCCATTCGAGGGTGATGCTCGAGGAGGCCGTTCCCCCGTCGAGGGTATAGGTGCCGTCGAGGGCGCTGAACGTGAAGTTGCCGCCGAGGGCGCGTCCGTCGGGCGCCTGGATGCTCACCGAGCGGAGTCTGTCGCCTTCGAGGGCGTCGATGCCCGAGGCGTCGACGGTGATGCGGAAGAGCGAGAAGAGATGCGTGAAGTCAAACTCGTCGTCGGCTCCCTTTCGGGGACGGCCCGTCTTGTAGTCGCCTTCTATCAGCCCTGTCTGGGGGTCGTAGGTCTGTCTGAGGGGCAGCATTCCGCGCAGGGCGGCGGGGTCGGTTCCGGCCTCGGCCGAATAAGGATAGTAGGCGTAGAGGAGAGATTCGGAGGAGGGGATGTCGCCGCCAAACTTTGTTCGGCCGGCGTTAGCGGTGGAGAGGTTTACGAATCTGAAATTTTTTGACGATTGTCCGAAGACTCCGATTTCATCGCCGGGAGTCCATAGCACTCCGGTTCTGCCGTCGGCATATTCGGTGTCGTCGATTGCCGATCTGGTCTGCGGGCCGCCGAGCGACGCGCTGATGATCGAGCTGAATTGCGGGGTAGGTGCATTCTCCTGTTCCTGGGAGCATCCCGCTGCGATGACGGCAGCAGCCGCCACGTAGATGAATTTTGCTTTCATGAGCTGGTGTAAAATGGGATATGTGGGCAAAAGCAAGATACGAACGCACAATTATAGGTTTAGGTCTGAGGAATGAGATTGTCTTTAAGGAGGAGAAGACGGCAGGAGAGGTGCGCGCCCGGCGGTCGGGGATCTGGTCCGCCGCCGGACGCGGTCTTTATCTTAGAATTTACGGTTCATTGATCGGGGTCGTTCAGCGACGGCGCACTTTGAGGGGATTGCCGGGGTTCTGCTTAAACGACGAGTTGGTTTTGTCAGAGGCGTTTTTCGCTCTGGCCTTTCGGAGCGTGAACGCAGCATTGTTGTTAATGATTGTGCGGATGAGATCCGTGACCTTGTATTCATCACCGCTATAGGTATTGAAATACACCAGACCCATCGGGCAGGCCTTACGGGTAGGCGCGGTCAGCTCATCAAGCAGATAGGGGTTCATCACCTTCGCAAGATTTTGGCATCTTTCAAGAGATGCATAGGTACCCTCACCACCGATATATCCGCCCACCGAGAGTTCGAACCAATAGCCGAGATCTCCCTGACTGTAAGCATTGTAGCTGCCGCTGATATAGGCCTCCACTGCAGTCTTACGATTGGGCGTACTGCGTACGTTATCCTTTTCGGAATATATCCAACGAAGTGTGGAAGCGCCATCAGGCGCAATCGGAGCGCCCCACTGTAGGGCTATGTTGCCGATATTGTTCTCGGCATTGTCCTGCCAACGCGAGAAGAGGGCGGGAGCATTTGCTGTCCATCCGCTTTCATTACTGTTATTGTTGGTATTGACCTTGATGATATAATGACCTAAAACGTCGGCGATTTTGGTGGTGGGAGTGATACCTGCCGTGTAGATGTTCGAGCCCTGAGCTTTGAGCTCCTGCAGCAGCCAGTCGATACCGAGAACAAAGGAATTGCCGGAAACCACTTTGCTGTAGGTAACGTTTGTCATCTCCGATTTTTCAATAGGAGCAGCATCCCATTCAGCATCAGTAGGATCGGTGATCGAGTTCCAGGACGGGTTGCCCCATGAATAGATAATAAAACCTCTTGAAGTCTGCGTACCGGTCTGAGTCTTGGTGATTATCTTAGTAATCGTTTTTGTGCCATTTACGGTAGCGCCCTTAGCAGGTACGGAGATGTCTGAAGAGTTGGGGTCGCCGATTTCAAGAAAAGCAAATTCACCTGATTTGATGGCATTGCCAAGATTCTTGATACCGTTGAGAAGATTTGCGCCTGCCGAGTTTACGACATTGAAGGCCGCATTGCGAACCACTCCGGTCACGTTACCCGAATAGGTGCGAGTGTAGGTAACGGTTCGATAGACCTCACGTGTCTGACCAGATGCAGTGGGATCCGCAGTGTGGTCTGACTGAAGGTCGCCGTTACTCCGGGTTGTATTATTGTTGTATGTCGGTGTGCCGCCGGAATACTCAATTTCGGGTGCGGCAGCTGTTACTTTAGCGTGGGTTTCGAAGGCTCGGATGCCGGCTCCATACTGCGACACAAGGTCGGTAGTAGCATGATAATTCGGGTCGGTAGAGTGCCAGGTGCCGGGGATGGAGAGCTCTGTGATGTAGATGTTCGGATCAAGCTGAGCCATCCAGTTGGAGAAGTCGAAGTCCTGACCGCGCTGATTGAAGTATTTGAGGCTAACGCGATGAATCTCGCCGCTGACCATTGACTGGGTGTTCAGCGGCTGGATATACTCGCCGCAGTCGGTGGAGATACGGACCTGAAGTTCGTTGAGATTCTTGACCGCACCGGGAATCAGGAATGCACGCAGACGCAGATGGTCGATGTCGGCAGCCGTCACGCCGGATGTCTTAGAAACACGAACGTTAAGCTGCGGGAGATTTGCGGCAGGAAACTGCATCTGAATCGTGTTGGAGCCTGAGAAGTTGCTTGACTCATTGGTCGACATATTAAAGTCGAAGTCGCCGGCGATGGCTTGATTGGAGTTTTTATGCTCCACGGTCACTGATTGGATACGAATGTAGTTGCGCTCGCCGCCCCCGGCAGCATTGCCGCCGAGTGTGTTGGGGACAACCGGACCATTGATTGTCAAGTCGAGCACATCGGCCACCACTTTGAAGTTCAGACCTACCGGGCGTCCGTAACCGGCAGCATCGACCGTAGTTTTCGCAACCATCAGGGCAGCGTCCATGTCGGGATTGCCATAAAGTGTCGTAACGAATTGATCGCCCCTTTGGGCATTGCTCTGAGCCCACTCGAGGATGTTGTTCTGATCGGTGACTTCTTTTCCATTCATCACGGCACGCCAGCTCACGGGCGACTGACCGGGATCGACATTAGCGCGGATTGTGGTAGCGCTGAGCATCTCGTTGCCGGCAGCCTTTGCGGGATAGAAAGCGAAGAACTGGTGGGTGGTGTTGGCATCGCCCCACTGCACTCCTGCATCGCCAAGGCGGGTGAGCTTGCTGGCAGCCGACTGGTCGGCATTGTTGATGTCATCAGCCTTGATTTCGTAGGTACCAACCTTGCGGGCGCCGTTCCAGCAGTAGACTTTCACCTGGTCGTCGCCAAGTTCCTGGACATAATTGCCCCAGAACACTTTTTGCGACTGCTTGTCGTTGGAATAGTCCCAGTTGTCTTCGTACATGGTGCGCGTATCGGCTACATCGCCTACGAACGTGAACACCACTTCGTCCCCCTTTTCGAGACGGGGACCGTCAAAACCCTCGTCCTTGCAACCTGTGGCAAGCACGAGAGGAAGCAGAAACGCTGCTTTGTAAATTCCTTTCATGATTTGCTTGAGTTGTAGGATTATAGGTTTGAATTGTTGTCCATGTCCCAGGCCTGGCCCGAGAAATCGTTTTCTGTTCCGGGGTTGAAAGCCTGATCGTCGATGACGATCGGCTTCTCTCTGTCGCCGAAGTCGACAGAACCGCCGCAGATTGAGGATTCTACCTCAACGCGACTGACGTTGAGGTCGGGAGCCTCATAGTTTTTTTTAAATTTGTGCATTGTTAGAGAGTGTTATGATAACGTTAAAAGTAAATTATTCTATGTATAAGCGTAAAACCGCTTTGTGCCAACGTTTCCGTCGCTTATGTGGCGTTGCGTAAGTGCTCAGACGAACTCCACGTAGGTCGCCTCGATCTCGACGGCGGCCACGAGGTATCCCTCGAGCTTCACCAGCAGACGGCGCTTGCGCGAGCCCTTCACTTTCAGCAGCTTGCCTTCGTAGCCGCTGAGGGGGCCGTCTTTCACCATCACCCGGCGCCCCTCCATCTCAGAGGTTATCTCCTCGGGGAGGAAATATGTGGGCGCCGACACCGAGGCGTTTACCGCTTTTATGAAGCGCGTCATCTCCGCGTCGGAGACGGTCATCGGCGTGCGGTAAGGGGCCCCTTTGAGGTAACGGTATTGAAGCGTCGCCACAATGTCGACCACAGGGTCGAGCATCTCACGCTCCGAATTGACAAAGAGCATGTCGGCGACAGCGGGCACCACCTGTCGTTCGGTCTTTCCGCCTTTCTCCACAAGGCGCTCGCACATGGGTGTGAACACTTCAAACCCCTTCTCTGCGAGGAGCTTGCGTGCCGGTATTCTGGCGTTGGAACGCTTGAGGTCGCGCATCACGAACCACATGGCAGTGTGTCTCTATCTTGATGGGTGCGGACGGGCAGGGCGTCGCCTGAACAATAAGGTGTCGGAGAGTCATCCGCAGGCTGTTCCGATTGTCTCCATAATCCGATAAGGGCAAAATCTTCTAATCCTGCCCACAAACGTAAGTGTCTGATTTATACACTCTTTATTGTAAGCAGTTGCAAAGTATGGAGGCAAAGGCTCTTTTTTAACATCTTCGGTCCGTCCCTCGGGGCGCGAAAGTTGCGTTAGTTCTTTCGCCGGGCATCCGCACCGCTGCCTTCAGCGCGGCTTGCGGCCACTGACAGTCAAGCAGTTGTAATGAACGAATACCCTTGCCTTCTCAGGCCGGGCCACAAAGACGATGCAAAGATACTAAAATCCGCGTCTCCATGCAAATTATTTAACAGGAATTGAGAATATCAGAGCGATAATGACATGATTCTGCCGAGCTTATGATAAGATAGCCGAGAGCCTATATCCCGCCTCCCTCCTATAATTCCTATTATTCCCATCCATCCTATAATTCTTATTTCCCTCACCACTCCCATTTCCATTTTTTTCATTACCTTTGCACCCTGAACTACTTTAGAACGCTTCAAACATACTCTTAAACAATGAGAAACACTTTCTTCCTACTCGCCCTCGCCGCAGCCTCTCAAGCTGTGGCCGTATCCCCTTATATCAGCAAGGTATATGAATATCGCCCGGCGCCGGGACAGTTCATCAACGTGCTGCCCGAGATTCCGGCCGAAGCCTCGGCCGACGAGGTCAATGCGCTGGTGCTCGAGCAGATAGGCCACGAGAAGAACACCGGCATGATTTCGCTCGGCGCCTTCGGCGGATATGTGGTGTTCGGCTTCGACCATCCCGTGGTCAACGTCGAGGGTGCCTACGACTTCAAGATCTACGGCAACGCTTTCATGTCGGCTTCGGCCACCAACGGCGGCAGCTGCGAGCCGGGCATCGTGATGGTGAGCGAAGACATCAACGGCGACGGCCTCCCCAACGACCCCTGGTATGAGCTGGCCGGAAGCGAATACCATAAAGACAGCACCTTCAAAGGGTTCAGAATCACGTATCACAAGACTCCCGCCGACCATCAGCCCGTGGCCGACCCGGCCAACAGGCAGATTACCGACACGGAGTATATCCGCTTCACCACCAACCAGCCCGGATACGAGAGCGGATGGCTGCAGCAGAACGTATACCACCGCCAGAACTACTGGCCCGAATGGACCGATGCCGAGACCCTGGAGTTCGAGGGCTCGCGTCTGGCCGACAACAGCACCGACACGAGCGGCAACGGCACCTACTGGGTGCTCGGCTTCTACGACTACGGCTACGTCGACAACCTCTCGAACGACGTCGAGCCGGGATTCAAGATCGACTGGGCGGTAGACGCCGACGGCAACCCCGTGAAGCTCGGCAAGATAGACTTCATCAAGGTATATACGGCCGTAAGCCAGACATGCGGATGGATAGGCGAGACATCGACCGAGATATGCGGCGGCGAAGACCTGCACCCCGACGCGCTCGGCGTGGAGGGCATCGAGGCAGCCTCGTTCGGCATCGGGCTGATAGCCGCCCGCGAAGGGACGCTCACCGTAAGGTCGGGTTCATCCGCCCCGTTCGCCCTCTTCACCTCCGGCGGCGCCAAGACCCTCGAAGGCGTCCTCGCCGAGGGCGACAACAGCATCGACGCCTCGCGCCTCCCCTCGGGCGTCTATCTGCTCCATGCGGCCGGGAAGACACTAAAAGTGTGCCTCTGAGGCGAAAAAAGTGCCAGAACGCTTGACAACGGCTTCCAAATGTTGTAACTTTGCATCCGCAGAGCCACGCGCTCATGCGCCGACGATAGCCGCGTCCGGACCCCGGATGCGGGTATTGTATTGATTGTAAACAAAATAAGGCCTCGCCGCGGCGTGGCCGCCATCAGATAGATGAAGCAGCAGAAAGAGACCCGCATATCATACTGGGCGGCACATCTGACCACAATAGTCAGCGTGTCGCTTGTGTTGATTATCGTGGGCGTGATAGCACTCATTACCCTCGGAGCCGCCTCCGAGACGCGCCGCCTCAAGGAGCGGCTCGAGCTGAGCGCCGTGATGGCCGACTCGGTGGGCGACCGGACGGCCGACTCGCTGGCCCGCGTCATTGCCTCGAAGCCTTACGCGCTCAACGTGAAGACCATAACGCGCGACCAGGCTCTGGCCACATGGAAGGCCGAGACCGGCGAAGACCTCAGCGAGCTCTTCGGCGCCAATCCCCTCTCGCCCGAGGTAACGTTCACCATCAAGGCCGACTATGCCTCCGAAAGCCGCATCGCCGGCATAAAGAAAGAGGTGGGACGCATGGCCGGGGTCGAGAGTGTGGCTACGCCCGACGGCGAGATGGTCGACGCCATGAACCGCAACATCGAGCGCGCCACCTACGTGCTCGGGTGCATCGGCATCATCCTGCTCGTAATCTCATTCGTGCTTATCAACAACACCGTACACCTCACCATCTACTCCCGCCGCTTCACCATCCACACGATGCAGCTCGTAGGCGCCACCAACGGCTTCATACGCCGTCCGATAGTGGGCGCCAACCTCCTTTCGGGCGTGCTCGCCGGTGTGCTGGCGTCGGGCGTGCTGGCCATAGGTATGGCCGGAGCCCCCGAACTCGGATTCGGCTACCTCGACCGCATAGTGCCCTGGTGGCAGTTAGGCGCCGTGGCCGCCGGGCTGGTGGTCATCGGTGCGGTGATATGCACCATAGCCGCCGTCGGAGCCACCAACCGCTATCTGCGCAAAGACTACGACGAGCTCTTCGGTTAGCCGTCGGCCTCACGCCTCAACCTTCGTAACTCCCTCAAAGTAAAGAAATGTCGATATCAAGACCCGCCGCAGGGCGCAGCGGCAACAAAAGCGCCAAAGCCGGACTGGAGCTGTCGGATTCGCGCCAGCGCCCGTTTACCAAGACCAACTTTCTGATAATGGCCGCATGCGTCGGCCTCATCATCGTCGGCTTCCTGCTCATGGGAGGCGGCGGAAGCAGCATCGAAGAGGGATTCAACCCCGACATCTTCAGCACCCGACGCATCGTGGTTGGCCCGACAGTGGCCTTCCTCGGATTCCTGCTCATGGCCTTCGCCATAATCTACACACCCGGCTCGCGACGCAAGAAAAGCGCCGAGGCCGACAATAACGCCGAAGACTGATGGAATGGCTCGACGCCCTCATCCTGGGCATAGTGCAGGGACTGGCCGAATATCTCCCCGTCAGCTCAAGCGGACACCTGCAGATATTTCGTGAGATTCTCGGTATCGATCTCCCCTCCGACCAGACTCTCCAGTTCGACATAATGGTCCACGCCGCCACCGTCTGCTCGACGATAGTGGTGCTCTGGCCCATGTTCTCGAGGCTCTGCGCCAGCTTCTTCACGTTCAGGCGCGACGCCGACTTCTACTATGTGTGCAAGCTGCTCGTCAGCTGCATCCCGGTCGGCATCGTCGGCTTCTGCTTCAAAGACACCGTAGAGTCGTTTTTCGGCAACGGCCTCCACATAGTAGGATGGTGTCTGATAGCCACTTCCGTGCTGCTGGCCTTCGCCTGGTTCACCGGGCGCGACCGCCGCACGGGCCGCATGGTGAGCGGCGAGCGCGGACGCGACATCGGCTGGCTCGACGCCTTCGTGATCGGCTGCGCCCAGGCTGTGGCCGTGCTCCCGGGTCTCTCGCGCTCCGGCACCACCATAGCCACCGGCATCATCATCGGCGACAAGCGCGACAAAGTGGCCTCCTTCTCCTTCCTGATGGTCATCATCCCTATTCTGGGCGAGGCCCTGCTCGACACCGTCAAGCTCATCGGGGGCGGCGCGGAGGCCGAATCGTCGGTAGGCGCCATGGCTCTCGTCATCGGCTTCGCCAGCGCCTTCATCGTGGGCTGCTGCGCCTGCAAGTGGATGCTCGCCCTGGTGAGGAAAGGGAAGCTTATATGGTTTGCCGTCTATTGCCTCGTGATGGCCGTCGTATGCCTCCTCTGGCAGTGAACATAACCCGTACAGAAACAAGAACGTCAAGAGAATAAATGGACTTTATCAGCGGAGAGACAATCTGCGTCGACAAGCCCAAGGGATGGACGTCGTTCGACGCCGTGAAGCGTCTGCGCGGAGCCATCCAGCGGCGACTGCGCCTCAAGCGCTTCAAGGTGGGCCATGCCGGCACGCTCGACCCTCTGGCCACCGGAGTGCTCATCGTATGCACCGGACGGGCCACGCGCGGCATCGACGCCCTGCAGAACTCCACCAAGGAATATATCGCCACCCTGCGCCTCGGCGCCACCACCCCCAGCTTCGACCTCGAGACAGCCGTCGACGCCACCTATCCCACCGACCACATCACCCGCGAGATGGTGGAGGAGGCCCTGCCCCGCTTCACCGGACGCATCATGCAGGTGCCCCCGGTGTTCTCGGCCGTGAAGGTCGACGGCAAGCGCGCCTATAAGCTCGCCCGCAAGGGGCGCGAGGTGGAGCTGAAGGCCAAGCCCCTGCAAATCGATGAAATAGAGCTGATGGAGTTCAGCCCCGAGGAGATCGTAATCAGAGTGGTGTGCAGCAAAGGCACCTACATCCGCGCCCTGGCCCGCGACATAGGCGAAGCCCTCGGCAGCGGCGCCCATCTGACCGACCTGCGGCGCACCCGCGTCGGAGCCTATACCCTCGACCGCGCCATGCAGATCGACGAGGCCCTGCGTGCCATCGACACCTGCACCCTCGAGTTCCCGGCCGACTACCGCCTCCCCGGCGGCGACGCCCCCGAAGGGGAATGACCCCGACCATTCCGTAAATCCGAATACTATCCCATCACCATATATGAAACTATCTCACTTCAAGTTCAAGCTCCCCGAAGAGCTTATCGCCCAGTATCCGAGCGAAAACCGCGACGAATGCCGCCTGATGGTGGTCAACGTCAAGGACGGGAGCATCGAGCATAAGATCTTCAAAGAAGTAATCGACTATTTCGACGACGGCGACGTGATGATCTTCAACAACACGCGCGTCTTCCCCGCCCGCCTGCAAGGCAACAAAGAGAAGACCGGCGCCGGAATAGAGGTGTTTCTCATGCGTGAGCTCAACGCCGAAAACAAATTCTGGGACGTGCTGGTGGAGCCGGCGCGCAAGATCCGCATCGGCAACAAGCTCTACTTCGGCGGCGACACGATGGTGGCCGAGGTGATCGACAACACCACCGCCCGCGGACGCACGCTCCGCTTCCTCTACGACGGCGGACACGACGAATTCAAGGAGGCGCTCTACGCCCTCGGCCAGACGCCGCTCCCCTTCTACATCAAGCGCGACCCCGAGCCGGAAGACGCAGAGCGCTACCAGTGTATCTTCGCCTCCGAAGAGGGCGCCGTGATGGCTCCGGCAGCCGGCATGCACTTCAGCCGCGAGCTACTCAAGCGCCTTGAAATCAAGGGTATCAACAAAGGATTCGTAACCATCCACAGCGGCTGGGGCAACTTCAAGGAAATCGACGTCGAAGACCTCACCAAACACCGCATGGACTCCGAAGACATGACCGTCAGCGGCGACCTCGTAGACCTCGTCAACGACGCCAAAGACCGCGAGGCCCGCGTCTGTGCCGTAGGCACCAGCGTGATGCGTGCCCTGGCAAGCTCCGTATGCATGAACGGCCACATCATGCCTTATACCGGCTGGACCAACAAGTTCATCTTCCCCCCCTACGACTTCCAGGTGTGCACCTCGATGATCTCGAACTTCCACCTCCCCTACTCCACGATGCTCATGATGGTGGCCGCCTTCGGAGGCTACGACCTTATCATGCGCGCATATCAGGAGGCCATCAAGGAAAAGTACCGCTTCGGCTGCTATGGCGACGCCATGCTGATTATCAGGAAATGACCGACGGCTACGCAAAGGCCCGGAGCATCTTAGAAGCATCTTAAAGGTTTTTAACGCCGAAAATTTGGCCGTTACAGACTATTTGCCTATCTTTGCACCGTCGAAAGAACATTAGCGGACGCTGGCGCGGCAATGACCTCATATCATTGCCGCGTCGCTTCGCCAATTATTATATACATAATGCTTACCGGGCCGGGGGCCGACATCCCCGGCAGACGCAGAAGAGAATCCTTCCCCCGCACGAAGCGGCTGATGGATTCATTCTTTTTTGCTGTCCCGTTTCCGGCCCGATAGCCTTAACCCGAAAACAACTCACTTAAAATATGGCTACTTATCTCACCAAAGAAGGCTACGACAAGAAGATGGCGGAGCTCGCAGAGCTCGAGGCCCAGCGCCCCGCTATCAAACACGCCATCGCCGAAGCCCGCGACAAAGGCGACCTCTCGGAGAATGCCGAATACGACGCCGCTAAAGAGGCGCAGGGCATGCTCGAAATGAAAATCGCAAAAATAAAGGAGCTCGTCGCCACCGCCAGAATCATCGACGACTCGAACCTAAACACTGACGAAGTGCAGCTACTCAACAAGGTTACGATCAAGAACACGGCCAACGGCATGACCATGACCTACACCATCGTAACCGAAAACGAGGCCAACCTGCGCGAACACAAAATCGCATCCAACACCCCCATAGCCCAGGGCCTGCTCGGACACAAGGTGGGCGACATCGTCCCCATCAAGGCTCCCGCAGGAACCATGAACTTCGAAATCATTAAAATCGAAATCGGATGACTATCTTCTCGAAAATCATAAACGGCGAGATTCCCTGCTACAAGATAGCCGAAAACGAGGAATTTTTCGCCTTCCTCGACATCAACCCCGTCAACTGGGGCCACACTCTCGTGGTGCCCAAGCGTGAGACCGACTATATTTTCGACATCGCCGACGACGAGCTTGCCCGCATGATGATCTTCGCCAAGCGTGTGGCAAAGGCCCTCAGGGAGACTATCCCCTGCCGCAAGATCGGCGTTACGGTGCTCGGTCTCGAAGTGCCCCACGCCCACATCCACCTCGTGCCCCTCAAAAACGAGGGCGACATGAACTTCTCGAAGAAAATCAGCGATCCCGACCCCGAAAAGATGAAGCAGATAGCCGAGGCTGTCCGCGCCAACATGGAGGAGGTCTGAACGCCACCACCCTCACTTACCGACAAGACCGGGAGTCAGCTTTCGAGCTGGCTCCCGGCCTTGTTTGTTTCAGTATAGCTGTTATGCTCCGGCTACGAGATAGACGGTATAGGCCACGTAGATGGCTGCCATCACGGCGCCTTCGGGGCGCGTGATGCGCCGGCGCCCTATCGTGAGCGAGAAGATGAAGAGGAGTATCGACGCGCCGATCAGCATGTAGAAGTCGAGCGGGGCAATCGAGCCTACCTTCAGCGGCGAGATGGCGGCCGACGTGCCGAGGATGAAGAAGACGTTGAAGAGGCACGAGCCCACCACGTTGCCTATGGCAATGTCGGGATTCTTCTTCAGGGCGGCAACTATCGAGGTGGCCAGCTCGGGCAGAGAGGTGCCGGCAGCCACTATCGTCAGTCCGATCACCGACTCCGACACGCCGAGACTATTGGCAAGCCCGGAGGCTCCGTCTACAAACCAACGTCCGCCGAAGATGAGTCCGGCCAGGCCTCCGAGTATGCACACTATGGCGAGCCAGGTCTTCATCTGCTTCACCGGCGCGGTTGCTTCCGGCACGGCTTCGGCGCCGCCGTTGCGGGCCAGGGAGAAGGTGTAGGCCATGAAGATGAGGAAGAAGGCGAGCAGTATGAGGCCGTCGGCGCGCGAGATGACGTTGTCGCCGGCCCCGTCGATGAGCATGTCCTGGGCGCAGAAATAGAGCACACACGAGGAGAGCACCACAAGCGGAATCTCCTTCTCCATTGTGGAGCGTCCCACGGATATTGGCATCACAAGAGCCGTACACCCCACTATCATCAGGATATTGAAGATGTTGGAGCCGACCACGTTGCCGAGGGCTATCTCCGAGCTTCCCTGCAGCGCCGAGACTATGCTGATCACCAGCTCCGGAGCCGAGGTGCCGAAAGCCACGATGGTGAGGCCGATCACGAGGTCGGACACGTGCATTTTCCTGGCCACGGCCGAAGCGCCGTCGGTCAGATAGTTGGCTCCGGCAAGTATCAGCAGGAGCCCGACGATGAGAAGCAGGATGTCGATAATCATAACTTACAGAATCTCCTTCTTTAGAACGGGAAATTGATGCCGAGGTTGAAGTCTGCGTTCGATTTAAGCGGAATCAGCTGCTTCGAGAGGCGGCCGATGGTATGGTCCATGCCCACGAAGAGGTTGAAGCCGGTGGTATGGATGTTGAGGAGCCATCCGAATCCCACGCCGTAGGTGCCGGCCACCATGTTGATGCCGCCCGACACCCACTTCACCGGAGCCACGTTGGCCGACAGGCGGAACTGCGTCCAGGTGTAGGGGCCGTTGATGCGCGTCGAGTTGACGAGGCCGAAATGGAGGTTGCGGTAGTAGGGAAACGCATAGTCGACGCCGAAGTTGAGCGTAGCTGCCAGAGAGCGCGTGCGCGACGAGAGCTCACCCTTGTCGTTGAGCTCGTAGAGGCGCGAGAGGTCGTCGGTGAGGCGGTCCCACTCGTCGCTGAACGAATTGTCGGCGTCGCCGTTGGCGTTGAAGATATATGCGTCGGTGTCGATGGTCTGGTCGCCGTCGGTCGAGGCCCACGCTGTCTTTCCCCATTTGATGAATCCGAGGTCGAGCACGGCTGCCGAGAACGTGAAGTCGCGCCATTTATACTGCGCGCCGAGGTCGAAGCCCACGCCGAAGCCGTTGGGGGCGCTGACATCGTCGAGCGACGCCCCGGAGACGTAGCGGTGGCCGGTCTTGTCGTTGACGTCGGTCTCGAACTTCATCCCCTTGAGCGAGGCGTAGATGTTGGCGTTGGTAACGGCGCGCCACGAGTCCTGGCCGAGCGTGAGGTCGGCGCGGTCGAGGCGGAAGTCGATGCTTCCGGCTCCGATCAGGAACTTGACTGCCGCTCCGATGCGCAGGCCGGGCACCTGTCTTATCTCGTGCGAATGGCCTAAGGCGAGCTGGGCGTAGGCGTCAGAATATCCGGCCAGATGGTGGATGTCGTAGGTGGTGTTGGTGATTCCCTCCTTGGCCAGCGAGAAGAAGGCTCCGGGGAGCGTGGCGTAGAGGTTGGCCGACGCGCTGAGGTTCACGGTGTTGTAGCCGCCGAATGCCCTGAATCCGGCCGAAAGGATGTTGACCTTTATATTGGCGTCGAGGCGGTTTTTGTCGCCGAACTTGCTCATGGCCTCGTCGGTGCCGATGCCCGGATTGGTGAAGAGCACGGTGCGCCCGTCGAGCTTATAGAATATGTCGGAGACGTTGAGGTTGCCGCGCATGGCGAAATTGAGGTTGCCTAATACGGGAAACGACACGAAGTTGCGTTCGTTGCCGAAGGCGGGGTTCATCTGGAAGCGATAGTCGTAGTTGTCTACGAAGAAGCCCGAATAGGTGTCCTGGGCGTGAGCGCCTGCCAATCCTGCCGCCACTAAGGCCGATACGGCTAAGGCCTTTATCTTGATGTTGGTTACTTTCATGGTTCAGAGATTGGAAAGGTTAGAATTCTTTTGTGTATGAGCCGCTCACGTTTACGCGGATTTTGTCGAGCCTGATGGTCTGCGAGGGGCGGAGCACGGTCGACGTTCCGTCGGGCCTCACCTCGGCGGTAAACTCGATGCCGTCGAGATGGCGCACCTCGCCGGTTACGGTCAGCGTTACAGGCACACCGGCGGCGTTGGCCGGAATCACTCCCCCTTCCACCGATACGCCACTCACGAGATGGCCGTCTTTGTCGATGGGATGGGCGGTGAGCACGGCGTTGAGGGGCAGAGTGGAGGTAACCTCGGTGGTCAGCTTCATCGAAGTGATGACTATGCCGTCGATGTCCTCGTCGTTCCAGCCGTCCTTGCGGTCGGTGTAGTAGATTACGGAGCCGCTCTGGGCGTCGCCCACGAGGGCGAGGGGGGCGAGCAGCTTGTAATCACCCTCCATGCAGGGGAGGTCGCGGCCCAGTTCGAGACCGCTCACCTTCTGCATCGGCACTTTCGGGTCTACCAGCTCCACGCCTATCGACTTGGGAAGACCGCGGCCGCTGAGCACGTTGCCGAGCGAGGCAAACTCCACATATTTGAGGTTTTCGCGGAAGGCCTCGGGCACCTCGTCGGGGCGATAGGGCGAGAGGCAGAAGTGATAGGGGCCGAAGCCACGGTCGTAGCCGATGCGGAACCCGGGAAGGAGGAACGTCTGCACCGGGGCGTCGTCGCGAATGGCCGAAAGCTCTATTCCCGACTGGCAGTAGAGGCGGTCGGGGCCGAGGGGATTGTTGAGCGAGAGATAAATCTGCGGATTGTGGAGTATTAGGTTGGTCTTCTCCTGAGAGAGGAAGTCGGGGAGCTCGCCGAGGGCTATCGGGTCGATGTGGAGCTCCTCGCCGCGCAGCTTGTATTCGATGGTACCTGTCAGCTCGCGCGCGTCGCAGGGGGTGAGCTGATATGTTATTCCACATTCTACGTCGGCCGGCATCTGCGCTCCTCCGGTCGGCGATACCACGAGGGTGGCGTTGTTGACCGTGAAGTCGGAGTCGAGCAGCAGCGAGTGGGTGGCGTAGTCGAGTCTTGCACCGTTGGCCGTCAGATCGATGGCCCGGGCGTCAAACACGAGCGAGGCGCGGCCCGAGGCGTCGAACGCGAGGCTTTCCACCGTCATGCGTCCCGTAGCCGGGTCGTAGCTGCGCCCGTCGGCGGGCACGAGAGTCAGCCCCTTGGGCATGGCAATCGAGATGTCGGTAAGCTTGCGTGCTCCGGCGCCGGGCATAGCCGCCATCTCGAACGTCATCACCAGACGCAGGTTGTCGGTCGTTACATAGTTGATTTCATATATTGCCTCGTCTATGTCCTGAGCGCGGTATTCGATTTTCTTCACCACGGGGCTCTGGAGGCGGTAGGTGGTCTGCGAGCCGCCGCCGCCGGTGAGGGCAAACCTCGTCTCGAAAGGGGTAATGGCGTCAGGGTCGATGGAGAAGGGCTTGATACGCAGCGGGTCGGACCTGAAGGTGCCCGTCTCTTCCACTGCGTAGAAGGTGTTTCCGTTGATTGTAACTTCCCGGAGTTTGTCGTCGTCGTTCTCGCCGACAGTGATAATGTCGCTGAGAACCACGGTCTCGAGATTGATTGGCAGGGTGAAGTCCCTGACCTTGATTTCAGTCGTGGTGTCGATGTCTGAAAGGTCGTATCCGTTGTCGATACATCCCGTCAGCGCAATCATCGTCGACACAGCCAGAGCCGTGCCTGCAAGAGGTTGCTTCATGAATTAGGAATCAAAAGGTTAGTAATTCCGCAAAGGTAATAAAAAAAACCGAGACTGAGGCACTTGAAAGGAAATATCTTATCCCTCCTGCTCCGCGTCGCCCTCTTTGGCCTGCATGCGGAACATGGCCGGGCTCACGCCGGTCTTCTTCTTGAACCGGCGGTAGAAATTCGACGGGCTCTCGAATCCCGAAGCCGCGGCGAGAGTCTTGATTACCTCCGCCGAGTCGGACTGGGTGAGCAGGTCGATGGCGTGGCTGATGCGCAGGTCGTTGATATAGCTGCTGTAAGTGAGTCCGGTACTGATTCTTATAGCTTCCTGCAGATATGTGCGGTTGGTGCCGGCCATGGCTGCGAGCGCGTCGAGCGAAAGCGCGGGGTCGAGATAGACGCGCTTCTCCTCCATCAGTCCGACGAGACGCCTGTATATCTCATCGGCACGGCTGCTTCGCCGGTCGTCGGTGGCCGCGCCGCCGCTTCCTCCGCCGTTGCCGTCGATGGCTTTGGCAAGCTCCCGGCGCAGGTGCTTCTCGCGCGAGAGGGCGGTGAGATTGACGTTCACCAGACGCCGGTAGTGGCGGATAGAGCGGAGATAGACCACAGCCACGGCCACAAGCACCACCAGCAGCACGGCGCAGATGGCCGAGACCACCGTGGCCAGACGGCTCTTCTCCATCACTTCGATCTTCTGGCGGTCGTTCTCCATCTTCTGCTCGGCCACCTTATATTTAAGTTCAAGCGACTTGAATTCCTTTTCATTCTCCATGAGAGCCATGCGCTTGCCGGCATACCGCTGATGGGCCTCGTAAGCCTCGCGGTAACGGCCCATGCCGCTGTAAGCCTCCGACTTGACGAGGTCGCCATAC
Organism: uncultured Porphyromonadaceae bacterium; assembly: GCA_945873625.1. Taxonomy (GTDB): domain Bacteria; phylum Bacteroidota; class Bacteroidia; order Bacteroidales; family Muribaculaceae; genus Lepagella. The sequence goes on from CAMCDS010000004.1 coordinate 120,907, forward strand.
CACGACACGAGCGGGGCCTTATGCCCCTTCATGGCATTCTCCGCCTCGTCGAGACGCTCGATGGCCTCGGCATACCGTCCCTGGTCGTTGAGCCAGCTGCCGTAGATAGTGGCCGCATACCATACGGCCTCCGGACCCGACCCGCGGCTCTCCATCAGCGCTTTCTGATAATAGCGTCCGGCTCCGCCCGTATCACCCTTGCGGAAACAGAGGTCGCCGCGAAGCGAGGTGATGTAGTAGCGTTCGCCGGCTATCCCGGCGACGGTAATCACCGAATCGGCGAGGTCGGCATATCTCTCCGCCTCGCCAAACTTATTGAAACGGGCCATATAGGCCGCCATGGTCTTATATCCCGAATAGCGCGACGCCAGCGACCCGCACTTCTCGGCCGTCCTGAGGCACTCGCGCGCCATGCGCAGCCCCTCCTTGTCGTCGCGGTCGAAATAGATTGAGGCGAGCAGCCCGAGGGCGCGCGTTTCGGTCTCGCAGAATCCGTTGCTCCTCGCTATGCGGAGGGCCCGGAACGCGCTTGAGGCCGCCTTGTTGAAATCGCGTCCGCACGTCATTTCGTAAAAGCCCATGGCGAGCACGAGATAGCCGGTGGCCATGTCGTCCTTCCCCTCGCGGCGGCTCTCGACCCTCCGCGCCACCCTGGCATACAGCTCGTCGGTGGGCCCGGCAAGGTAGCCCATCACCATCGCATATAGACGCGAGGCGAGTCCGTAGTCGGCGGCTTCCCCGTGGCCGGAAGTGCCGGCCTCGGCCTGCAGCCTGACGGCGGCGTCGTGCAACGCGCGATAGTCGCGCCGCTCAGCGCTTTCCTTACACAGCCCAAGGAGTTCCTCCTCCACAGGCGTCAGGGTGCGCGACACAGTTGCGGATGCGCAGAAAGCGAGAGCCGACAGAATCAAAAGCAGAATCTGTCTTCGTATCAGATGCAGGTGTCGGTTGGTCATAGTCGGTTGGTTTAGTAGCTCAGGCAGGAGAGACGACACACATACGCGCGAATTCCCTACTTTTTTACTTTCGTATTAACTCAAAAAATGCGCGATTATGTCTGCCATATCTGCAAATAATATTCTCAAATATGCAATTGGCAGATTTTCAATCCATTCACCAAAGCCTTTTTTAAGACATTTGCATAACTTTGCCACCGGTTCACACCAGTACATCTGAATTTTTCATAATTCCAAACACCAATACTCATGAAAAAAGGATTATTTCTTTCATTCGCCTTGGCGGCCCTGATGCTCTCGTCGGCCGCCTACGCAGCTCCCTCTGTGCCCGCACGGGCAAAAGCTCACAACGGCGGACTGACCATGTCGGCCGCGCCTTTCGCACAGGCAGCTCACAGCCGCGCGCTCTCCGACGTGAATGCGGCGCCTGCAAAACGCGCCTCAGAAAATTCCGGAATCCTCACCACCGCCCCGGAAGGCGAGACCGCCATCTATTCCTGCTCCGGCTACGGATATACATTAACATGGATGGGCATCAGCTTTTCCTATATGGGCGGCACGGCAAAAGAGATAGTGAAAACCGACGATGCCATCTATATCAAGAATCCGTTTCTCGGGTTCGTAACCAACTCCTACCTCAAGGCGGAGCGCAACGGCAACAAATACTCCGCCAAACTCCCCGTGCTCCTCTATGAAGAGGAAAGCTACGGCTTCACATACAGCTACACAGCCGCCATGCTTCGCAAGAAGACCACCCCGGAAGGCAACATCACCTACGAAGCAACGGGAGACTCTGTGGTCAACTTCGTGGAGAAAGACGGCAACATCGTCCTCGACCTCGGCTACGACCCGCAGCCCGACGCCGAGGGCTACATCGAATCGCCCGAAGTAATCTTCGCCCTCATCGACAGCGAAGGCAACTGGTCGGGAGTAGGCGACGGAAGTCAGGTCTACACCCCCTTCACCGAAAGCGTACTGACCCCTCCCGCCGGCCTCAAGACTGAGGAATGGGCCATGACTCTCGGCGACACCGGCCGCTTCGTCAAAGTAGGTTTCGACGGCAACGACGTCTGGATGCAGGGTCTCTTCAGTATGCTTCCCGAAGCATGGCTCAAGGGTGAGGTGAAAGGCGACACGGTGGTCGTGCCCTCCCTTCAGTATCTCGGAACGAGCAGCGGATACTTCGTATATCTGATCAACGGCAACCTCAACGAGCAGGGTCTCGTGTCGCTCCTTCCCGAAATCACGTTCAATTACGACGCCGGCCGCAAATACATGACGCCCTGCAATGCAAGCGACATAATGATATTCAACGCCGGAAAGGAGACGGTGGCCTATCTCGAATACATCCAGGCTCCCACGCTTCATCTCCAGGGTGCTGACTCCGATAAGAAAGTGCGCAACCCGCGCGGACTCGAATTCAATGACTATTTCGAGAGCTCGGGCATGGCCTTCTTCGACTTCGTGCTCCCGATCGTCAGCGTCGACGGCGACCTGCTCGACACCTCCACAATGTACTATAACATACTCTTCGACGGCGAGGTAGAGACATTCTACCACGACGAATACCCCGTCGACGTGGAAGACGAGATAACCGACATCCCCTTCAGCTTCGGCACCCAGAGCTTCTGGTACGACAAAAGCGGCAACCCCGGCCGCCACGAAATAGTGGTCTACGCCCGCGGTCTCAAGACCATCGGCGTGCAGCTCTTCAACAAAGACGGCGACACGATCCATAAGTCGGAAATCGTAACCATACCCGTAGGCGACAACAGCATTGAGGAGGCTCCCGTAGATGCCGAAGCAGCATCCGAGGAATGGTACTCCATCGACGGCCGCCGCATCGAAGCCGGCGCCAAAGGACTCTCGATCCGCAAAGTAACCTACACCGACGGCACCGTAAGAACCTTAAAGCAGATCGTGAAATGAACTTTCTGAATATGAACCGCACTATCGCAGGAGCCATGGCCGCGCTGGCCATGGCCCTCGCTCCGGCGGAGTCGGGCGCGGCCGAAATGACCTACGCCTTCCCCGGGACGGAAACGACCTCATTCACAGGCACGGCAAAAAAGGAGAGCTACGATATCGCCATCCGGCTCTCCGGACGCTCATTCGAGGGGCTTGCAGTCTCCTCGATGAGCGTACCTCTCCCGGCCGAGGGGATAGCGCAGGTGAAAGGCTGGCTCTCGAAAGAGCTGACTCTGCAAAGAGTGGACGGCAAGAAGCAGAACGTGCCCGACATCGTGTCGGTCGACGCTACGGTAGTCGACGGCATGCTGAGGGTATCATTCCCCACGCCCTACGTGATGGACCGCGAGGGCGTCTACGTCGGATACTCATTCTCCGTGGAGACACTGGCTCCCGAAGGAGCATCTGCCTCGGGCAACTCTTGCAGCCCTGTATGCGTCGGCACCGGCATGATTCCCGACGGGCTCTACATCCATACCTCGCGCTCCTACCGCAGCTGGGAATCGCTGGCCAACAGGCAGATGGTCTCGGCCATGAAGGTTACCCTCACCGGCGACTTCAGTGCGAACTCGGTGTGCGTCTCGGGGTTGCTCCCCGTATGGTGCAAGACCGGCTCGGAGGCCTCCGTCGACATGGTGATAGCCAACAACGGCACCGACCGCGTGTCGGAAATCGGATATACCTACGAAGTGCAGGGGCGAAGCGGCAGCGGCAAGACGAAGGTAGAGCCTGCGCTTGAAGCCGTCTACGGCACAGAGGCGATGCTCCGCATCCCGCTCGGCGTAATCGACGAAAGGGGCGATTTCCCCGTGAAGGTTACGGTTACCGAAGTGAACGGACGCGCAAACGCCAATGCCAACAACAGTGAGGAAGGGCTGGTGAAGATGCGTGCCGTGGTGCCTGTGCGCCGTCCGGTGATGGAGGAATACACCGGCACCTGGTGCGGATACTGCGTGCGTGGATTCGCCGCCATGGAGCGCATGAACAAGCTCTATCCCGACGACTTCATCGCCATAGCCTACCACAACGATGACCCGATGGCGACAGTGAGCAAATCAGACTATCCCTCGGTCGTTACCGGCTATCCCCTGTGCTATATCGACCGCGCAATAGGCTGCGACCCTTACTACGGCACATATTCGTTCCCGATGGGCATCGAGCAGGTGTGGCTTGCCCGCAAGGCTCTGGAATGTAAGGCCGCGGTAGAGATAACCTCCGTGGTCAGCGACTCCGGAAAAGTCGACATGACGGCCAGCTGCACCTTCGTGGAAGAAGACGGCGGCGACTACGGCGTGGCCTTCATGCTTCTTGAAAACGGCATGCACGGCACCGACATGGGCTGGATGCAGGGCAACTATTATGCCAATGGCTCGAACGGACCTGCCGAGATACCCGAAATGGAGAAATTCACCGAGGGAGGCACGTTTGTCGGCGGACTCAAATTCGACGACGTGCTTGTAGGCCACTCCGACCTGTACGGCAACGACGCGCCCCTCGGAGCAATCGAAACAGACAGGACCGTGGAACTGAAATACACGTTTGACGACATATCCGCTCTCCGAAACCTCGACGGCAATCCTATTGTCCAGAATCCGCGCAATCTCCACGCCGTGGCGCTTCTGGTCGACCGCAAGAGCGGACAGATAGCCAACGCCGCCAAGTGCCGCGTGAAAGACGCTTCGGGAGTGGACGGCACTCTGGCCGACAGCCGGGCGGAAATCGTCTCGACCGTCTACCACGACCTCCTCGGCCGCCGCGTCTGCAATCCCGAAAGAGGCGTCTATATCCGCACTCATCTATTCTCCGACGGCAGAACTGAATGTCACAAAATAGTGATACCGTAAGAACACCAACACCAACCTGCAAGTAGGGAGAAAGTAAGTAGTTTGAAGAAGCCGGGGCCCTGTCGATAGGGCTCCGGCTTGATTTTGACTCGGGAATCAGGGATAGGAGATAATGGGAGATATGGGAATTAATAGGAGTTATGGGAGGGAGGCACGGGGCACGCTTGGCTTTAGCGCCTCTGCGGCGGATTCTGGCCTTGCGGCGGATTCCTCTCCCACCGCGCTGATGCGTCGGGGGGATTGAAAAAATGGCTGCGCATCGGCGGGATGCGCAGCCATTCGTTTTCCTGACAGGAATGTATTAGTCCTGATTGAGGTTCACGCGCTTGAAGTCGACTACTGTCATGCCCTTCTCGGTCTGGTCGAGATACTGTCCGACAGTGATCTTGGCGTCGCGGTGGTATTCCTGCTCCACGAGCACGTTCTCCTTGTAGTACTTGTTGATACGGCCGTTTTTCCGATGTGCGTGCGCCTGTGGACTTTCTGACCGTATGGGATTCATA